>DGBN01000029.1 GCA_002384815.1 Oxalobacteraceae bacterium UBA4003
CCCCACTATAGTTGTATTCCTAGCATTACTACCTGGCTTTATCTCCCGCTTTCAATTTAAGCGTGCGGAACGAACATCGCTTGATTACTCTCCCTTTGGAAAGGTAGTCGCGGAAGCCGTTCTATGGGCTGCTGGGCTTCACGCCATTTGGATAGCCGTTTCGTATTACTACTGCGGCAAGTACGTTGATGTCGCCATCCTCTTAAAAGTGCTAGGTCCTGATCCGTCGAGCAGAAATGATGTCGCTATTTCAATATCGGAACACTCGACGTCAATAATCACTTATTTTGGGACAATGCTATCTGCATCCTACTTAATTCCGACCTTTATTCGTTTCATCGTTACCCACTTCAAACTTGATCGCATCAACGGACCGTTAAGTGCTTTTTTCCGTTTCAATGCGCCTTGGTATTACCTACTAACGGGCGCTGATTTTATCAAAGGGTCTGAGCCGGATCTGATATCTATTTCAGCCATTGTAAATATCGCAGGTCAACCATATCTCTATAACGGTGTTCTCGACGATTTTTATGTCAATGCAGATGGAGAATTAGATCGTTTAATTCTCGAAATGGTGACGCGCAGACCCTTATCGTCAGACAAAAGCACCGCCCCTGCAGAAACTGAAAATACAACTCGCTTTTACCCTATAGATGGGGATTACTTCGTGCTGCGATATAGCGAGGCCATAACCATTAATATTCAATACATCAAATTAGTAGACGACAAAGCAAAACAAGAAAACACATATCCACGGCCCCCGGTGCCGGCGCTTCTATCGCCATAGAGCGCCGGGGGCGGTGGGTATGTGTGGGCCACGGAGCACAGGTTGCCCAATACCCCTTAATACTCTATCCTTTGCACACCAAGGAGCGAGTCCATGTCACGCAAACAAAAGTACCCCACCCCGTCTGTCGACGATGTTCACCCATCTGCGCGCTCAGAACAGCTTGTCTGTCTGGTAAATGATGCTATCGAACGATTTTCAGGAACTATCGACGAATTAGAAAAAGCGATTGGCATGCTCTACATCGGGGACTACTTCGGGTGGAAGGTGCTTGTTCTAATTCACAATAAGCGCACTATCCGCAAGTATGAGGAAATTCTCGACATCAACGTTCGAGAGTTCTTTCCTGAAGAAGGCCCCATTGCAATGCGCTCGATTGGTTATGACCTCACCAAAAAAGTTGGCAACTTCTGGAAGGCTGTCAGTGGAGACATCCCTGTTGAAAACCGTCGCGAGTTGGACAGCAACCACAATAAATAATAAAGGGTAATAAATACCCTTGACAAAGGATATTCAAGACCCCTAGTATCAGGGTCATGGATACCCCTCTCCCATCATTACCTGAACAGAAGGATGCAAGCGCACCGGCAGCCGGATTGCGCGCCGTGCGCGCGACCGGAGTCGCTGCGTTTGCCATCCCCCCGTCTGGTAATACGGGGGGAAAGTTAAACAATCAAACATACAGATACACTGATCTGGAAACAGGTGAAGTTCATCTTGTTTGCCCTACTGGTCTACCTTACGGCGTCTGCAAGCTAGTAGCCATATCAACGGATGGCCTTCATCCTTATGCTGCAATCACCGACTACCTAAATTGCACCTTCAAGTTCGATCCGGCAGAAGAATCCCTTTCCGATTTATTTCAAGAAATATTCGATCTACTCGGCACAAAGTTCTCACCGGCTATCGACCGCCTGCGCGGACTCCACGGATATACACGTTCATTCCAGCTCGGCGATAGTTCTGCTCAACTCGCACTGGGTGGTCAAGGCGGAACTGTATTACTAACAATGCCAGGAGAAGCATGCTCTCTCCTCCATTCAATTTGGCCTCAGGTCGTCGGCTACCTAAGGGATAAACGCGCTGCTCACATTACCCGCTGGGATGGTGCTGTAGACGATTACAGTGGCCTGCACTCGGTCGATCTAGCAACACAACAATATCTAGCGGGCGAATTCAACGCTGGAGGTAACAAGCCGTCTTGCAACAATGTCGGCAACTGGATTGAGCCAGACGGCAAAGGACGCACGTTCTATGTTGGTAAACGTAAAAACGGAAAGATGATCCGCATTTATGAAAAAGGTCAACAACTAGGCGCGCTTTGGCATCCGTGGGTTCGGTGGGAGGTTGAGTTACATAACAAAGATCGAGTGATTCCTTGGGAGGTTTTACTCGATCCTGCACGCTATTTTGTTGGTAGCTATCCGCAAGTACTGAATTGGGTTCAAGACGAAATGACGCCTATTCGTACAATCCAAAAGAAGACCCAGATTAGCTATGAAAATCTTATCTCGTATGCGTCCACCGCTTATGGGCCACTGCTAAATGTAATGCTGGAGGTCGAGGGCAATGCTGACGCAGTTATGCAGAGACTAAGACGCACCGGCTCGCCTAAGCGACTTCAGCATCCAATCATTAGCAAGCCAAGCCATTTCATCTTTAAGGCGGATGATTTATCCGCTCAGCAAGATGAATAAATCTACTGCCAGCCTTATGTTTTTAACTCGTGAAGAAATACGCGGGCTAACGACACGCATTCAATACTCCGCACAAGTCAAAATTCTGAGAGCAATGGGAATAGAACATCGTGTACGTCCCGATGGCAGTGTCGCAGTCCTTCGCTTGCATGTAGAGCAGTTATTAGGCGGCGAATCAAAACAAAGAAGCGAGTCAATGAAAGAACCTAATTGGGGAGCTCTCCATGCCACGCGCTCGTAAACCGGAAAATAGAGGACTCCCCGCACGTTGGCGCTTTACGCATGGGGCTTACTACTACCAAGTGCCACCCGGACAAGAAAGTACATGGGATGGAAAACATACTTTTAGGCTAGGCAAGAAGCTACCAGAGGCCTACAAGCTTTGGGCGGAACGTATCGGAACAATAGAGAACGCTAGCACTATCGGCGCACTCCTCGACCGCTACATAATCGAAGTCGTGCCAAACAAAAGCATTACCACTCAAGCACACAACAAGATCGCCATTAAGCCCATACGATCAGTTTTTGCAGATGTACGTTTGCTTGATTTAAAACCTCGTCACGTTTACCAGTACATAGAAAAGCGAACCGCTAAGATTTCTGCACGTCGAGAAATTGAAGTCCTGTCGCATGCATTCACCAAGGCAGTTGAATGGGGATATATTGATCGCCATCCGTTTAAAGGCGAAGTAAGGCTAGAGGGAGAAAAAGCACGTACCCGTTATGTAGAAGATTGGGAAATTGTCGAATGTCTGGCACTTACGTCCAAGCGCAAAGCCGGTAGCGTTCTAGCGGTTCAGGCATATATTCGATTGAAATTATTAACGGGCATGCGCAGAGGCGACCTGCTCCGCTTAACTCTTTCCGATCTTAAAGAAGATGGGATTCACGTAACACCCCACAAGACTTTAAACAGCACTGGCAAGCGCCTGATCATTGGATGGTCGGATGAAGTAAGAGAAGCAATTGCAATGGCAAAAGCTGCACGACCTGTAAAACTGTCGCCTTACATTTTCTGTAATCGACTAGGCAAATGCTATTTTGATGAAGTCACGGGTCGTGCAGGTGGTTGGGATTCTATGTGGCGTGGGTTCGCTACGCGCTTATTAGAAGAAACCAAAGTAAAGGAAAAATTTACAGAGCACGATTTACGTGCAAAATGCGCAAGCGATGCATCAAGCCTTGAACATGCCAGATCGCTTCTAGCACACGCAGATTCTAGGCTAACAGATCGTGTATACCGGCGACGACCAGAGTATGTAAATCCACTTAGATAATTCTTTTAATTTTTGAAAACTTCGGATCGATGGTAAGCAAGAAAAACATTCTGTTCTGACCTAAATATTCCGACGTTCAATTGAGAAGGAATACCCCATTTCTCCAAAACATCTCCCTCTAAAGATGGAGAAACTAACATCGTCCCATCGTCTTCAAAACTTATCAGGCCTTTATCAAACAGATGATCTACATGCGGGGCGAGCAGTAACCCGTTACAACCATTCAATTTCTCTGTATCAGTACTGTTTCTCCAGGGCTTAATATGGCTAGCGCGCAGATGAAGGGGATCAGTAATACCGGTAATTCGGCAGCCTGTTTCATTCAACCGTACGTTTGCTTTAAATACTCCCTGCCCCCGCCGAGCTTTTACAAGTTGAATTTTTTCAGTTGCACCAATATCCGTACGTCCTTGTAATGCCGTGTCATGTTCATTGCCTGCAACATCCGAGCTATCAACTTCATTTATGAGATGGCCAAATGCAGATGAATACTCCGAGCCAATCAGCTCCTGTAAAACAATTGCCATTGAATCTGGAACCGCAGCCAGATAGACGGATTGGAGACCATCTCCGGTATCTTGAAGGGGTGAATACTTTGGTGGAAGATGTGGCCGCAACAGGGCAATATGATCTTTGGGACGTATAGCAGACGACAGTTCATTGAACTCAACCTGTACCAACCAGCCATCGTTCGACCATTCTATCCCAGCGGTGCCAAAGTCCGGCTTTGGTGAAGATTGTGCTAGCTCTGTCACAACTCCTATAGCTTTTATCCTAGTATCACTAAAAGAAAAAACTACGTCGCCAACCGCGATCTCGCACATATTGTCGTAAAACCGGTTCCGAGCGCCGTTAGATTTAGTTTTCGGTGACCAAAGAAAACCGCCATGGACTTCGTTTTTATACGTCTTATTTTGGTTCGCCCACCAGTAGCGCATATGTTTCCTCAAGGATGAAAAAGTAGCGTTGCTACGATGACATACGCGTTTCAATAGTACAAGTGAGTTTTATAGTACAAATGAAAGGGCCTCCACGCGGGAGGCCTTATAAACACTGGCGGAGAGACGGGGATTCGAACCCCGGGTAGGCTATGAACCTACACACGCTTTCCAGGCGTGCGACTTAAACCACTCATCCATCTCTCCTGAATTTGATCTTCGCAAAGCTGCTTTTTAGCGAAGCCGCCGATTATAGCAAAATTTTCTCCGGAAAGGCCGGTTTTCCCACCTCGCCCTTTCATTCCAGGCATAAAAAAGCCGTCGGAGCGAATGGCCACGACGGCTTTTGTCAGGCGTACAAGAGTTTATTGCGCTTGTTTGAGCTGCTCCAGGATTGCCGGATTTTCCAGTGTCGAGATATCTTGCGTAATCGTTTCATCCTTGGCGAGCACACGCAGCAAACGACGCATGATTTTTCCTGAGCGTGTCTTCGGCAAGTTGTCGCCAAAGCGAATTTCCTTCGGCTTGGCGATCGGTCCGATTTCTTTTGCAACCCAGTCGCGCAGTTCCTTGGCGATCTGTTTGGCTTCATCACCTTCTGGACGGTTGCGCTTGAGAACAACGAAGGCGCAGATCGATTCGCCTGTGGTTTCATCCGGTTTGCCGACGACTGCTGCTTCAGCCACGATAGGATTGGCCACCAATGCCGACTCGATCTCGGCTGTACCCATACGATGACCGGAGATGTTCAGCACATCATCGATACGGCCGGTGATGGTGAAGTAACCGGTCTCTTCATTGCGGATTGCACCGTCGCCTGCGAGGTAGGTAGTGCCGCCAAGTTCTGGCGGGAAGTAGCTCTTGGTGAAGCGTTCCGGATCGTTCCAGATATTGCGAATCATCGATGGCCATGGACGCTTGATGACGAGCAGACCGCCTTTGCCATCCGGCAGATCATGGCCGCCGTCATCGACGACCGCGGCGGTAATGCCCGGCAAAGGCAAGGTACAGGAACCCGGCACCATAGGCGTTGCGCCAGGCAATGGCGAAATCACGTGACCGCCGGTTTCCGTTTGCCAGAAGGTATCGGCAATCGGGCAACGCTCGCCACCGATATTTTTGTAATACCACATCCAGGCTTCCGGATTGATCGGTTCGCCAACCGAGCCGAGCAAACGCAGGCTGCTGAGATCGTATTTATCTGGATGAACTTTCGGATCGGCTTCCGCGGCCTTGATCAGCGAACGGATCGCAGTCGGTGCGGTGTAGAAGATGGAAACCTTGTGCTTTTGCACCATGTCCCAGAAGCGACCGGCGTTCGGGAACATCGGCACGCCTTCGAACACGATCTGCGTAGCGCCACATGCAAGCGGACCGTAAGTAACGTAAGTGTGGCCGGTGATCCAGCCGATGTCAGCAGTACACCAGTAGACATCGTCAGGTTTGATGTCGAAGGTCCACTTCATCGTCAGCATCGCCCACAGCAGGTAACCGGCGGACGAATGCTGCACGCCTTTCGGTTTGCCGGTCGAGCCGGATGTGTAAAGGATGAACAATGGATGCTCGGCGCCGACCGCGACCGGCTCGCACTCAGCCGCTTGCTTTTCGACCAGCTCGTGCAACCAGATGTCACGACCTTGAACAAAGTTGATGTCGCCGCCGGTGCGTTGATACACAACGACGTTGCGGATAGTGTCGCAACCGCCCATCGCCAGTGCTTCATCGACAATGGCCTTCAGAGGAAGATTTTTGCCGCCCCGCACCTGATAGTCGGCAGTCAGCACTGCAACAGCACCTGCATCGATGATACGTTCCTGCAGCGACTTGGCAGAAAAACCGCCGAACACGACCGAGTGTGTCGCGCCTATGCGTGCACAGGCCTGCATTGCAGCGATGCCATCGATGGACATCGGCATGTAAATGATGACGCGATCGCCCTTCTTGATATCCAGCGATTTAAGGCCGTTGGCGAATTTGCAGACACGTTCGTACAACTCTTTATAGGTGGCACGTGTGGCTTTTCCGTCGTCAGATTCAAAAATGATCGCGACTTTGTCAGCGTTACCGTTGGTCAGGTGCCTATCCAGGCAATTCCAGGAAACGTTCAGTTCACCGTCTTCAAACCACTTATAAAAAGGCGCATTGGACTCATCCAGTTTTTTGGTAAACGGCTTGGTCCAGTGAATGTTCTGTTGCGCAAGGCGCGCCCAGAAGCCTTCGTAATCGTCGGTCGCTTCCGCGCACAAGGCACGATACGCTTCCATGCCGCTGATTGCAGCGTTGTTGACGAAATCTGCGGGCGGATTGAATACCCGCCCCTCCTGTTTGAAGCTCTCAATACTGGACATTGTCCCCTCCGTTACGGATTTTATTTGTTACCCACAATATGCTTTTACGCTTACTGAAGCCTTACATTAATCCGACTGCGTAATTTGAGTGCGCAATCCGACCCAGAAGTTGCCATTGCACTGCTGCTCATCGCGGCAAAAACCGCAAGCGCGTGTAAAATGCAGGCTTCCATTCGCCCCTTATTACACCAACGCATCTCATGAACTCATCTTCCAAAACTGACGAATCAACAGCAAAGAAGCGTATTCATCCATTGGCTAATTTTATCTTCATGACGCGATGGCTGCAGTTGCCATTGTATCTGGGTCTGATTCTGGCGCAATGCGTCTACGTTTTTCATTTCTGGGTAGAGTTGTCGGATTTGATTGGAGCGATTTTCGGCAATGCTGATTCGCTGAAACATATTCTCGACGTCGTCACCATTCCGGGCGCGCAGCGCGCAGAGAAGTTGACCGAAACCACCATCATGCTGGTCGTGCTCGGTTTGATCGACGTCGTCATGATTTCCAATCTTCTGATCATGGTGATCATTGGCGGTTACGAAACCTTTGTCTCTCGCATGAATCTGGAAACCCATCCGGATCAACCGGAATGGCTGTCGCACGTCAATGCTTCAGTGCTGAAAGTCAAACTGGCAACAGCGATCATCGGCATCTCGTCCATCCATTTGCTGAAAACATTTATCAACGCCTCTGCCTACGATGCAAAAACACTGTACGCACAGACCGGTATTCACATCGTCTTCCTGTTGTCCGCAATGGCAATTGCCTACGCCGATCGCATCATGGCGGACACCAGCGCACTGAATAACTCTTCCCACTAACGTTCACAGCCGACACTGCCATGACTATCATTAAACAAGACGATTTGATCGAATCCGTTGCCGCAGCCTTGCAATACATCAGCTATTACCATCCGCAGGATTACATCCAGCATCTGGCGCGCGCATATGAAGCAGAACAAAGTCCGGCGGCCAGAGATGCGATTGCGCAGATCCTGACCAATTCGCGCATGTGCGCGGAAGGAAAACGGCCGATCTGCCAGGACACCGGCATCGTCAACGTCTTTTTGAAAATCGGCATGAACGTCAAGCTGGAAGGTTTCACGGGTTCTATCGCCGATGCGGTTAATCAAGGCGTACGGCTAGCCTACAATAATCCTGATAACAAACTGCGTGCATCGATCGTGGCCGATCCGCATTTCGAACGCAAGAATACAAAAGACAACACACCCGCCGTCGTCCACATGGAGCTGGTACCGGGCAACACGATAGACGTACAAGTTGCAGCCAAAGGCGGCGGCTCGGAAAACAAAACCAAATTCGTCATGCTCAATCCATCCGATTCGCTGGTCGATTGGGTCATGCAAACCGTGCCGCAAATGGGTGCTGGCTGGTGTCCGCCCGGCATGCTCGGCATCGGCATAGGCGGTACCGCAGAACGTGCGATGCTGATGGCAAAGCAAGTGTTGATGGAAGACATCGACATGTACGATCTGAAAAAACGCGGTCCGCAAAACAAGACTGAAGAATTGCGTATCGAGTTGTGCGACAAGATCAATGCGCTGGGCATAGGCGCACAAGGTCTGGGCGGTTTGACGACTGTGCTCGACGTCAAGATCATGATGCACCCTACGCATGCGGCATCGAAGCCGGTGGCGATGATTCCGAACTGCGCAGCGACACGTCACGCGCATTTCGTGCTCGACGGTTCCGGCCCGGTTTATCTTGATCCGCCATCCTTGTCCGATTGGCCGGATGTGAACTGGACGCCAAACACCGAACTGTCGAAACGCGTTGACTTGAATACGCTGACCAAGGAAGAAGTCGCCTCGTGGAAGCCGGGTCAAACCCTGCTGTTGAACGGCAAGATGCTGACTGGCCGCGATGCTGCGCACAAGCGCATACAAGACATGCTGGCCAAAGGTGAAAAACTGCCTGTCGATTTCACCAATCGCATTATTTATTACGTAGGCCCGGTTGATCCGGTACGCGATGAAGTCGTTGGCCCGGCCGGCCCGACCACGGCGACCCGCATGGATAAGTTTACCGAGATGATGCTGGCAGAAACCGGCTTGATCTCCATGGTCGGCAAAGCCGAACGCGGTCCGACTGCAATCGAAGCGATCAAGAAACATCAATCGGCTTACCTGATGGCGGTAGGCGGCGCAGCGTACCTGGTATCGAAGGCAATCAAGACTGCCAAGGTATTGGGTTTCGCCGATCTGGGGATGGAAGCGATCTACGAATTCGACGTCAAAGACATGCCTGTCACCGTGGCCGTCGATTCCACCGGAACCTCGGTACACAATACCGGACCGAAGGAATGGAAAGAAAAGATCGAGAAGATACGCCTGAACGAAATTCCGGTTTCGGCAAGCTGATTCGAGCTCTCTATCGATAAAGCATAGACCGGCGCCACGACCTTGAGCTTCTCTGCCACTCACTATTCTGTTGCTGCCGAAGCGCCGATAGGTATTTTTGACTCCGGCGTCGGTGCGCTGTCGGTGCTGCGTCACATTCAGGCGCGCCTGCCATCCGAACATTTATTGTGCTTTGCCGACTCCGGCTACGCACCGTACGGCGGCAAACCGGACGCAGAAATCATCGAACGTACGCTGGCAATCGCCTCCTTCCTGGTAACGCAGAAGGTCAAGGCCATCGTCGTCGCCTGCAATACGGCCACGGCTGCAGCCATCGATGCCTTGCGTCGGCAATATCCGGATTTGATCGTGGTCGGCGTAGAACCTGGCCTGAAACCGGCCGCAGTCTTCAGCAAGAGCGGCAAGGCTGGTGTGCTGGCAACCGCAAGCACACTGGCCAGCCATCGCTTCATCGCCTTGCGCGACCAGATTGCCGAGACAAGCGGCGTAACCTTCCTGACACAGGCATGCGCCGGTCTGGTCGATCAGATTGAAAAAGGCGAGCTGTCATCACAGGAAACTGCAGCGATGCTGGAACGTTACGTGACACCATTACTGCGCGGCGGTGCCGATACGCTGGCACTGGGTTGCACGCACTATCCTTTCGTCCAGCCCCTGATAGAAGCGATTGCACTGCGCGAAAGCGATGTCCCGGTAACGATCATCGATACCGGCGAAGCCGTCTCGCGCCAGCTTGAACGCATGTTGCAGCAACGCGACCTGCAACGCGTTGAAAATATGCCGGGTTCGCTGCAGGCATTTACGACCGGCAGCCAAAGCGCACTGGAAAATGCCTTCGCAAAATTGCTGGATTTACATCCCAAAGTCACCGTGCTGAAGGCTGAAGCCGCAGCCTGCCCCCGCACGTAAAGTCATTTTCATCCACCCCCTTTATTTGATTTGCCAGCAGCCTGCGAATTTTGTATAATGCGCAGCTGTGTTGTAAAACATCGCAACATGCTCGTTGTAAATCAGTGGTGGCTGTAGCTCAGTTGGTAGAGTCCAGGATTGTGATTCCTGTTGTCGTGGGTTCGAGCCCCATCAGCCACCCCACTGTATTCCCTCAAATCAGCACCGTAATTCCTCGCTGAAGCAGCCCATTTAAAAACTCACCAGAATTTCCATGATTTCATAACGAGATTGTCGATTTTTCGCGTCTGTCATTTTCCCGTGCTATTAGCCTGGTCTGCATGGGACGATAATATCTATTTACAATGGCTCAAACCGTCCGTTCCCGTATCTTCCGGAATAGCAAGGAACCGTCATGATCTTCAGACAGTTATATGAACCTCTCTCCAGTACCTACACCTACCTGCTTGGATGCGAAGAAACCGGGCTGGCCATTCTGATTGATCCTGTGATCTCGACCATGGAGCGTGATTTGATGGCGATAGAGCAACTTGGACTGACTCTGGCCTGCACTGTCGATACCCATATCCATGCAGACCACATCACGGCGGCGCGTGAACTCAAAAAAGCGGTCGGCAGCAAAATCGCCATGCCGGCATATGATCGGCTTCCCTGCACCGATATCGGCATTGAAGAAGGAGCGCTGCTGCAAATCGGCAGCATCGCCCTGCAACCATTACATACTCCAGGACACACGGACGGGCATTTTTCCTACCTGTTCGGCGACAGGATTTTTACTGGCGACGCCTTGCTGATTGAAGCTTGCGGCCGCACCGATTTTCAGAACGGCGATGCCGATGCCTTGTACAAGAGTGTGCAAGAAAAACTGTTTACCTTGCCGGACGACGTACTGGTGTATCCGGCACATGATTACAAGGGTCGCCGGGTCTCTTCCATTGCACAGGAGAAGGAACGTAATCCACGTCTGGGCGGCGGTAAAACACTGGAAGAATTCAGGGAGATCATGGCAAATCTCAAGCTGCCCTACCCCACCTTCATCGATTATGCCGTGCCGGGGAATCAGCAATGCGGCGTCTGCCCTGCCGATCTGCCGGACCAACTGGCGACTTACTGCCAACAGATGACAAGCAGTCCGCAAGGTTGATCGCCTGCATTCCTCTGCTTGCATGCTGTACTCAGCAATAAAGCCGTCGCAAGCGTCGATTTTATTAGCTTGCAACACTGCACGATATCGATGTCCGGACAAGGCAGCTTCAGCAGCTTCATTTTGTTTGCGGATTTTTTCTTTTTTGACTTCATCTAGCCAGGAGCGCGAGAGGCACAAGTCACCGTCACAGACATTGCGGCTATCATAGGCAAAGTCTTCACTTACTCGTCTACACACATGACTCACACCCTGCTCGATACCAAGGCACTGGAAGACGTGCTGGAAAAATTTGCCAACGCACGCGACTGGCAGCAATTCCATTCCCCAAAAAACCTGGCGATGGCCTTGACCGGCGAAGTTGGCGAATTGGTGGAAATTTTTCAGTGGCGCACCGAAGAAGAATCATGGCTGGTCGCACAGACACCGGAAACGGCGCAACACGTACGGCAGGAGCTGGCCGATGTTGCCCTGTATCTGATACGTTTGGCCTCTGTCCTGAAAGTCGACCTGAATGCAGCGATTCAAGACAAACTGCTCATCAACGCAGAAAAATATCCACCATTGTAGAATGCCTTCCGCATGAACCCTGACGATGATTCGCCATCATCCATCGCTTTTTGAAATTTTCCATGACCAATACCTTCAGCACACGAAAAAATACTGCCAGCACATTTACCGAATGGCTGCGCGAACAAAATCAGGCCAACTGGGATGCCGCCATCCATCACCGCTTCATCGATGAGTTATTTTCCGGTACGGTTGCCGACGATGTCCTGCAACATTATCTGGTGCAGGATTATCAATTCATCGATCGCTTCGTCGCACTGCTCGGAGCAGCCATCGCCAGTGCCGATCTTTTCACCTCGCGCGTGCGCTTTTCCCGCTTTGCCGCGATGATTACCAGCGATGAAAATACCTACTTCCTGCGCGCTTTCGACGAATTGGGCCTGCCTGAAAAATACCGCACAGCGCCGCCACTGACTGCACCGACCAAGGCTTTTCAAGATTTGATGACAGAATCGGCGGAAAGCCGGATATATCCGTTGTGCCTGTCAGTACTGGTCGTCGCCGAATGGCTGTACCTGAGCTGGGCCGATCGCCCAGGCGCCGTCTTGCCGGAGCGCTTCATCCATGCTGAGTGGATTACGCTGCATAACAATCCGGCCTTCGCCGAATTCATCGGCTGGCTGCGCGCCGAGCTCGATCGTACCGGCCCACTACTGGATGAACAGGATCAGGCACGTTGCGCCGCCATGTTCGGCCGTACAGTGAAACTGGAACGTGCCTTTTTCGATCACGTATATACACCACTCGACTATTCATGAACTCGGGTCCGCCTGCATGCGGCGACCCGTCACCCTCATTAAAGGAACACAATGTCTTTTACTGCTGAAATCTGGAAAGAAAATTCTGCCCTGTTTGACACCATACGTACCATGCCTTTCAATCAGGAACTTGCTGCAGGCACCTTGAGTCAGGAACGCTTCCGTCATTACATGATCCAGGATGCGCATTACCTGATCGCCTTCGGTCGCTCCCTCGCCGTCGCTGCCGCCAAGGCCGACAACAGCGATGAAGTCGCACAATTTTCACAAGCTGCGCACACCGCCATCATTGTCGAACGCAGCCTGCATGCGGATTTCATGGAACAGTTCAAGGTCAGCCCTGCAACCTTTTCTGCCACGCCGCTTTCGCCAACCACGCATCACTACAGCAACTATCTGATTGCGACGGCATGGAGCGCTTCCTATCCCGTCGCGCTGGCTGCCCTGCTACCCTGCTTCTGGATCTATGCGGAAATCGGTCGCGACATTCTGGCGCGCGCCGCGAAAAACAATCCTTACGACGCATGGATCGCCACCTATGCCGGTGAAGAATTCCATGCTGCCGTACGCGGCGTCATCGCAACGGTCGATCGCGTGGCCAGCGCGGCCAGCGCAGAGACGCGCCGCGATATGCGCGCCGCATACACACATGCAGCAAAACTGGAATGGATGTTCTGGGACTCGGCTTATCGCCTGGAAAAGTGGGCAGTCTGATCGACTGGTGCGATATGCCATTTTTTTCAACTGTCACAGAGGGCTGAAATTCGTTATGATCCAATCAGGGTGAACGACGGCTGCATGCGAAAAACATCCTTTCATCTCGCAAACATTTCACATCAGACAGGAGCCCAAGATGGACGAAGAAAATTTCAATCTCAGTATGCGAAAATTCCTGAAAATGGTCGGCGTCAGTTCCCAGAGTGCCATCGAAAAAGCAGTGGAAAAAGCCATTGCAGAGGGACACATCCAGGGTAACGAATCATTCCCGGCAAAAGTCACGCTGGATATTGACGGTATCAAACTGCATATCACGTTTGATGGGGAAATACGCCTCCAGTAAACAGGTAGCACTTTCAGTCTTTAAAGACTGGCATTAAAAAATCAGACGCGCAGTAATAGGCGTCTGATTTTTTCCGCATCAGCGGTGTCATGCAAGGCAAGTGCATCGAACCTTGCCGCTATTGTTTATATATGCTGTGCAAGACTATAAGCCCTGACAGCATCCCACCCAAAGACTGCTACCACTTGTATGGCGGAATCGCCATCGTCACCAGAGTATTAAGTTGCGCTTGTCCGGCCATGTCAGCTCGGCTGACTTCTGCCGATACAGCGATCGGATTCAATATCACAAGCAAGGCGCCCATCGCGGCAATCGTACATACAAATAAAGTGTAAAGGCGTTTCATGGCATCGCTTTCAATTGAGGTTTCACCTCGTGCGGATGATCGGGCAGACTCGCTTACAGTGACCGGCCAATGGCAATAGGCGATTCGAATAATCGAACATTTTTTCTGTCTGCCGCCAATGGCCAGACACTCCTGTCGCGCATTTCCTTCAGCATCGATTCCGCCCATGGATTGTGCTTGGCACGCCATCTGGAATTCGCCATACCCAGTTCCGCGATAAATTGGGGCGTAAAAATGCGCGGTTCGTTCAGGCTGTAGGGAGCACCGGTCGCAAGCGTTTTATTGCACAGGTATTTCAATGCCTGGCTACGTTTTCGTCGTAAAACTGCCTCAACGGGATCAGGTTTTTTTTCGGCAATCTCATGGCAAGCCTTGATATAGGCAGGCCACTCGACTGCCACATGGCTCTTGAAAAGAGTGGAAGCATCTTGCAAAGTCGTTTGGAGAATAGACATAATTCACCTCTGTTTTTTACACTTCGGTTCGATGGTATTCAGAACACTCCAACTCCGGGCTGCTACCGTCTCATGTCAGTCAAGTACATCAATATGTACCCGTGGCGGCTTGAATAGAATCCTATCCGCGTTATGAATTGAATAATATAGGACAGTGTCCCAATTTCTTGTAGGAAAAGGTGAAGCCATGGCCATGAATGGCGCATTCATGCCGGGGAATGCCAGCAGGGTACGGCCAGCCACGTCGCGAGGGTGAAAAATACGTTTTACCGATTTGTTGTACGCTTCGCTACCTGCATTCATTTAATCACCGCCATGTCCGCCGACCAAGCAGCCGCGCAATCCACCTCTCCCATTCCATCGCTTGCCATTCCTGCCCTGTCGCTTGCGGCTTTCGCCAGTGCAGTTTCGCTACGCGTAACCGATCCATTACTGCCCAGACTGGCGCAGGAGTTCAGTCTTTCGCTGGGGAGCGTTTCCTACGTCATTACCGCCTTCTCGATTGCATACGGCTGCTCGCAACTGTTTTTCGGGCCCCTGGGCGACCGCTTCGGAAAGTACCTGGTAATTGCCTGGGCCTGCGTGGCATGCACCTTCACTGCGCTCTTGTGCGCACTGGCACCCAATTACCCGCTGCTGATCGTCGCACGCCTGCTGGCCGGTGCAACAGCAGCAGCCATCGTGCCGCTATCGATGGCATGGATAGGCGATGTAGTGCCTTATGATCAGCGTCAGCCAGTGCTCGCCCAATTCCTGATCGGCCAGATCGTGGGTATCTCTGCCGGTGTCCTGTTCGGCGGCCTGGCCGGCGATTATTTCAGTTGGCGCATACCGTTTTTCGGTATTTCACTCTGCTTTGTATTAATCGCGCTGACGCTCTTTTCCTTCAACCGGCGTCTGCCTGCCTATGCGTTGAGCACGCACAAGGCGGAAGGGTCGACACTGCGACGGATGATCAATGAATTCGGTCAGGTGTTATCACGGCCGTGGGCGCGCGTGGTGCTGGTTACCGTGTTCTTGGAAGGCGGATTCCTGTATGGCGCATTTGCATTTATCGCCTCGCATCTGCACCGTGTGCACCATCTGTCGCTGACCAATGCAGCGTCGCTGGTGATGCTATTCAGTCTGGGCGGCCTGCTGTATGCCAGCACCTCGCGCCGGCTGGTACGCAATCTCGGCGAAAAAGGCTTGACGCGCTGGGGCGGCATCATCGTCACGGCGTCCTTTCTCACGATAGGACTGGCGCCAAGCTGGCAATGGGCCATCCCGGCCTGTTTCGCCGCAGGAATGGGGTTTTACATGCTGCACAACACACTGCAGATGAATGCCACGCAAATGGCGCCGGAACGACGCGGTGCTGCCGTTTCCTCATTTGCTGCCTGTTTTTTCCTCGGCCAATCGGCAGGCGTGGGAGCTGCCGGACTAGCCGTCGGGCATTTCGGTACCGGACCGGTCATTGCCGTCGGCGCAATCGGTGTCCTGCTGACCGCACTGACTTTCAGCCGCCTGAAATCGGCAACCTGAACCAGGCTATCGCCGGGCTTGCCCGTTCCGCCGTTAGCGTTATACTAAGAACGTGTCATCGCATATCAGGAGGGTCTATGTACCGCAAAATTCTGGTCGCTTACAACGGCACGTCTGAAAGCCGCTCCGCCTTGCAGGAATGTATACGTCTGGAACCTGCCCCTTCCACTGCAATCCATCTGCTCGCCGTCGTCAACACGCCGCCATCGGTGGCCATAGGCGAATATGCGATGGTCTCCCTGCTCGCCATAGAAGAAGAAATCCAGGCCGAGAAGCAAAAAATGGAACACGAATTAGCCCATGGCCATGCCTATTTGCGCGCAGCCGGCCTCAACGTGCAAACCCATCTCGAAGTCGGCGAGCCGGTGCCAACGATTGCCGAACTGGTCGATCAGTTGGGCATCGAACTGGTCATTGTTGGGCATTCGCGCCATCAATCGCTGGCCATGCGCTGGTGGCGCGGCGCAACCGATGCCTTGCTGGTGGAGAAAATTCGCTGCAGCCTGCTGGTGGCTACCGATCCCAAATAAACTTGTCCGCTTTACACACTGTTGAGAAGAAGGCCACACCGCCATCTCCTGCTATTGTCCATGCATCAAGCGATACACAATGTTACGAAATAGCAGTGGCAGCACAGGACTATTTGGCGTGTAATACGAACATTACCAGTGTGAGTTGGCCATGAAAAAATTAATAACGCTTTGTGGTTTGGCAACAGTCCTGACGCTGACTGGAACGAGCGCCATCGCTGGCGGTGTGAACTGGTCGGTCAACATCGGCGTAGGTGGTTTTTATCCGCCACCGCCCATGTATTACGCACCGGCACCGCTCTACAACAACTATTCCAATTACTACGCGCCGCCTATCATTTACGGCAATACCGTACCGGTATATGAACCACCTCCCGTGTATTATTCGCCGGCACCGGTATTTGTCTACAGGGATAGGCAACGGCCGCACAATCATCGCCATGGCTATCATCGCGGACACCGTGAATATCGCGATTATTCCCGCTGACTTTCATCTGCAATCGCATACAAAAATGGCTAGTCGAATCGACTAGCCATTTTCATTTACGTCAGCTCAGTACTATCTCCAGCCACGACGGCCATGGTGACGTGGTCCATAGTGACGCGGACCGTAATACCCACGATGCGACCTGTACTGGAAGCCGAAATTGACTGTCGGCGCGACGTAGACAGCAGGAGGTGCCGCATACACTACCGAACCGCCATAAGCAGGTTGATCATAGTAGCCGGCGTTATACGGGACCACTGCGCAACCACCAAGGGCAGCCAATCCTGCCAACACAAGAACAAGGCGTTTCATCGTGCCTGATGCTGATTTTTTCATTGCAACAGCCTTTCCCGGGATCACTGCTGAAGAGAGAAAACGCATCCCGCTGCGTTCAAACAAGTATTTCATTAGCCACTCTCTCTTCATCCTTCAGTACTGCACAATTGCGTAGTGACGCTATCGCTCCATGCAGAATATTTCTGTTGGCGCCAACACGCTGCGCCATTCTTTAGCGACGATATGGATAACGATCATAGCGTTCGTAATCTGCACGACGCACATCCTGTTGATAACGATCTCGGTAGTTATTACTATTACGACCGGCATAGCCATCGCGGTAATACGGTCTTGCACGCACCGGGGCCGACTGATAATAAACAGGCTGCGGTTGATAATAGACTTGCGACTGGCGACGTCCGTAATAACGGTCGTCGTTACGTCCGGAAGCACTGGCGCCAACCACTGCACCCAGTACGCCGCCTATGATCGCCGCGTCCTGGCCGCCGACACTATTGCCGATAACAGCGCCGACTACTGCACCCAATGCCGTGTTGACACCACGATTATCCGCAAATGCAGTGGTCGATATTGCAGTTGTTGAAACTGCAGCTGTCGCCAGCAAGGCAATGCCTATCCATTTTTTGTGCAGCATGATTGACTCCTTTTTCACCGTTGCGAAAACCAGATTTGGTTTCATGAATCACTACGGTATGGAATCACTATATAGATCGTGTACGCAAAATCCACGAGAGAAATAGTCTTTTACAATTGTAAAGAAGTATGAAGAGTTCACCTGCAGGAAGGCGGATGAAAAACATTTAATACAGAATGAGTGCGTAATAATTTACGCTGAATTTTCCTGTTTCTTGCCAGGAAAACAATGGCGATCGCGGGCCGTATGAAGCGCAATTTTACAGAAAATTACTGCAGATTAACCTCGGAAACGATCTTCCATTGCTGGCCTTCCCTGGCCCAGTACTGACGTTTGCGTGTGATGTGCCTTCCCTTGCCGATCAAGGCTTCCTGAGTAAACGCGGCAACGATCAATTCCTTCTGATCCTTCTGGTCGGGATAGCGGAACAAGGTCACGTCGCGCAGTGCCACCTTGATCTTGCGCGCACCCAAAGTCGATTGCTGTATTTTAGTCAGCCAGCCGGCCAGATTCTGCCCGCGTGCCGCCTTGAAACTGCGCGAGTAGTGTCGGCGCAAGCGATCCGGATCTGTACTTTCTATATCGAGGCGCCAGGCTTCCAGCATTTTGTTGGCATTGAGGCGATCGGTCTCCCATTTTTCCTTGCTGACGAATTTGAGATCGTCGCTGATGATGACAGGCGTATTGCCTATTTCCACCAATGCAGACAGTTCCTTCAAATCGGGATTCGTCAATACAACGCAACCGTCCGAAGACAGGGGTGGGCGACTGTAGCTGTCCGACGGCGTGCCATGCAGCCAGATACCGGAGCCCCCCCGACCGTTGGCCTTGTCCCATTCATTCGGATAATTGATCGGCAAAGCGCCTGGCCCGTAGAATTCCGGCAGACGCGCACCATCCAGCCTGGCGGTAATGTAATACACGCCCAGCGGTGTCTTTTGATCACCTTCCTTGAATTTGTCCACGCCCAGCTTGCCCTGGCTGACGTAGTAATCGCTGACCAGTTTCACCTGGTCTTGACTGCGTTCATACACATACAGACGCGAACGCTTGGCATCGACCAGCAGCAATTTTTTCTGGTCGGCACGCATTTGCAGGAACACGCGCGGAATCATGTTCGGATCAGGGCGTTCACGCAGGGACTTCAAACGCACGATCGCTTCAGCGCGCAGATTATTGAGTTTTTCAGCCGGCGCATTGGGTGCTGCGCCGAAGGTCTTGATTGCCTGAGTGTGCAACAACAGCAAATCGCCACGCACCAAATGGCCAAGCCGGAAGGTCGGGTAGGTAGCTACCAGCGCATCGGCTTTTGCCTGCGCATCACGCAGACGATTCGCTGCCAATGCCTTGTAGACATCGATCAGCATGACTTCCGGGTCCAGCCGTGCTGGTATGCCGGGCTTGCTGCCGCTGGCAAAAGATGACAGCGGCAGCAAGCCCGTGCCGGCAATCAGCAAGCCGAAGGATGCTGCACTTGCCCAACGTCCGATGCGACGTGCGATTAAGTGCAACTTTATTTGCAAACCGGCCATCAGCTACCCACACGCTCCTGCTTGATGTGCCATTTCCCGGATTGCCTGATCATCACCAATATTTTGCGGCTATTCGCCCTGAGGCGATCGGAATCATAAATCTGGCGAAATTTCACCGTCGCAGTATTACCGTTCAAACTGACTTGTGGTGTTTCTATTTTTACACTGATACGCGCCTTGTCTTCGATACGGGCGCGACGCTCATCCGCCCACGTCTTGCGCGATTGTCCCGCCGGCAAATCGAAATTACTGGCGTAGGCATTCAGATAGCCCTTCACGTCACGCGCACTCCAGGCTCTGGCCCAAGTATTTACCGCATTCATTACTTGATCGCGTTCGGCAGCCTGGGCGGCATTGGCTTTGGCCTGCGCTTCACGCTTGGCTTCGGCCTCCAGTTTTTGCGCCTGTTTTTGTGCGGCCTTCGGGTCAGGTTTCGCTTCTGCTTTTATCTCAGGCTTGACTGCCGGTTTCACTTCAACCTTCGGCACTTCCTTGACTACCGGTTTTTGTTCGACTCTAGGCTCCGGCTTTGTCTCGACTTTGACCGGTGCCGATGGCGCAGCAGCAACCACTGCCACTTTCGGATTTGTGCCACCGTTTGTATTACCAACCAAGGTGCGCACCATCGTCAATTTGGATTTGGCACCTGTATTGTTATTGTCCAGCTGCAGTGCCTTGTCATAGGCCTGACTGGCCAACTTTGCATGCACATCGCCCAGGTTTTCGTAAGCAGTAGCGTAAGTTGGATTGGTACGTATCGCCATATCCAGCGCAGCGCGCGCTTTTTCATACTGGCCACTGGATGCATACAGCACTGCCAGATTATTGTAGGGTTCCGGCAGAGTTGGATAATCGTCCGTCAATTTGCTGAAAATCGCGATCGCTTCAGCGGATTTATTCTGTTCCGTCAGAATCACGCCTTTCAGGAAACGCATTTGTGCATCACGCGGATTCCTGTTCAGGAATACATCGGCTTTCGCCAGCGCTGCACCATGCTGCCCGGCACGCAGCAATTGCGAAACATCGGAAAGCTCATCGGCCATGACAGGAAAAGCGCACAAGCCTGCCAGAGACAGAATCAAGGCCCGGCTCCACACGCAACGTAAGCCTGAATTGAAGGTGCGACGTGACGCAAAGAACATGGTTTTCCTTGTTATGGTGATGAGATAACTGCGCACAGCCGATATAGTACGACAAACAGCACGGCTTCCCCAACCGATTGCTGCATGGCGATGTGGCGGTACGACTACGTTTTTAAGGAGATTGCACACGATATGGTCAGTGTCCACCCAAGGCGGGATTTTCCGGGATTATGCCGGCTACGGCAAGCAGATCGCTCATATTGAAATGACATTTCGACATGAGGACGCCCCCGAAAAGCACAAGGCTGTGCCCTGCAAGGAAAAGTGACTGATTACTGAATCACCTTGCTTCAGGCACATGCACATCATTGGCACCGCCTGTCGGGGTGCTGGCTAGCGCATACGATATTTGCAGCGTCGCCGGTGCAGTCACGATTAACGAACCTGATGAAACTGTGGCAATAGCTGTAGCCGGCTTGGCTGTATGCGGTGTGAACATATGCATTACGTCCGACTGCATATTCCAGCCTGCCACACCGACAAACAATGCCAGGCCTGCTGCAATCGATGTCCACATGCGGACTCCGGATCTGTTTTTACCCGATACCGAAACACCCGATTCGGCCAGCACGGCAGCAGCGCGCAGACGCCACTCTTCATGCTGTTCAGCACGATCGCTGATACGGGCCAGCAAATCACTGGCGATTTGTTCCGCTTCGACCTGTTCGACCTTCGATAATTCCAGCGCTGCTGAGGCAGCTTTTGCCTGTTCACCGGCAGCGCTCAAGGCTGCACGTTCTGCCGCCAGTTGCGCTTCCTGCATCGCTCTTGCTTCCGCAGCAGCAGCCAGGCGCTGTCTGGAAACTTCCGCCAACTCCAGTTCGGTGATGGCACATTGCTCCGCTTCGCTGCAAGCTTTTTGCTCGGCCTGCAGTTTTTCCTCAATCGCGTTCAAAGCAATTTCATTCGCCTCCAGACGCTGCTGTTCCAGCACTTGCTGCTCTTCCAGCAGTTGCAATGCGCGCTGCTCGGCAAACGCGCATTGCTCTGCGACCTGCGCCAGCTCACGTGCTTCCAGCACCTTGCGTTCCACAGCTTCCATCACGATTCTTTGTGCTTCAGCTTGCTGCATTTCTGTTTCCAGCAATTCCTTTTCCGCACTGGAAGCGGCTTCTGTTGCGTGTCGCAATGCTTCCTGAGTCTTCGTTCTGTTACGCAGAATGTCGGCCTGCTCCTGCTCGGCGTGCGCCCTTTGTTCGGATGCCTGCAATGCTGCTTTTTCAGCTGCCATTTTTTCCTGTGTCGCCTGCAACATGAGGGCAGCCGCAGCAAGACGCTGCTGTTCGGCCTGCAGTTTTTCCTCGATCGCATTCATCGCCTTTCGCTCGATATCGGCGCGCGCACGCTCTACCCTGGCCAATTCGACCGCTTGTCCGGCCTTGATCTGTGCAGTTTGCGCAGCCTGAGCTTGCAGTTCGGCGTGTTGTGTCGCAGCTTCCAGCATTTGCTTTTCCGCCTGCAGCATCACCTCGTTTGAAACGCGCGAGGCCTGATCAAGCTCGGCACGTGCCTGCCATATACCGGCCTGTTCCTGCTCTTGACGAATACGTGCTTCGGCTTCGGCACGTGCATTTTTCTCCGCCAGTAATTTTTGCTGAATCGTTTCCAGTGCTTTTTGTTCTGCAATGCAGCGCACACGTTCCGCCTGCGCCAGTTCGAGTGCTTCAGCGGCTCGCTGTTCAGAAGCCAGCGCATTGGCCTGTTGCAGCTCTGCCTTGACTCTGGTTTGCTCCAGCATCTGACGGGTGGCAATGCATTCAACTTCAGCTGCTTCACGAATTTTTCGCTCCGCCATTTCGCTTTCGCGCAGTAACTCCATTTGTTGCAGGTCGGCCTGTATCCGCGCGTCCGCTTCCGCTTTCGCGGCCGTTTCAATCCGGCATTTTTCTTCCAGCGCCTGCAGGGCAATCTCTTCCGCCTCGGCATGTTCGCGCTGAACCCGTGTCAGTTCAACCATTTGGCGCACCTTCCCCAATGCCAGATGGGCGGATTTTCTTTGCAATAAGGTCTTGGCTTTTGCCTGCGTCAGAATGTGCTGGTTGGCGACACATTCTGCTTCGCGCGCTGCATGCAATTCTTTATCGGCCTGCTCTTGCGCTGCCAACAATGCAAAATTCTCTTCGTCCGCACGAGCACGCGCTTCAGCTGCTGCACGCGCAGCATTTTCTTTCACAATTCTTGCCTGCGTGGTTTGCATTTCCTTTTGTACAGCTTCGGCATGCTCACGCTCTGCCGCCAGTTTTTTCTGCGTAACGGCCAATGCGTTTTGTTCATCCTGCAAACGTTGCGCCTGCACCTTGGCCAGTGCCACTGCTTCACGCGCTTGAGCCAATGCTGCTTCTGCAGCAGCGCGCTTCAGGTCGGCTTGCTCCCTGGTTTGTTCCAGCTTGAGCTTGAGCGCTGCATTTTCAGTTACTTCAGCAGACAAAGCTTTTTGCTCTGCTTCCTGCTGCAATTGCAAGAGCGCGACTTGTTCTTTGTTTACTTCAGCGCGAGCGTTAGCCGTGGCCGTAACAGTGGCTTCCAGCTGTTTCTTTTCCTGCAAGACAAGCAATGTGCGTTGTTCTGCTTCCAGGCGTGCGTGTTCTGCGTTCGCCAGATCAAGTGCTTCTTGCGCTTTTTGTGCAGCGATTTCAGCCATCTTCTCCTGCAAGGTTGCGCACTCTGCTGCCTTGTCGACTGCAAATCTTTCAGACACTGAACGCGCACTTGCCATTTCAGCCGCTGCGCGTTCCATCACGATACGTTGCTCCGCCAACTCCCTGGCGCGTTGTTCTTCTTCAGCGCGTACGCGTGCAGCAGCTTCTGCCTGTTGTTCTGCGATGGCGCGTTGGCGTGCTTCTTCTTCGCCGCGTGCTTCAACCGCGATACGGGCCCGTGCCTGCTCGTCAGCCTGATGCTCTGCTTCTACACGTGCAATTGCGGAAGTCTGTAATTGTTTTTCAACTTGAATGCGCGCCTCGGTTGCGATGCGAATGCGTTCTTCCGCCTCACGACGTGATTGGGCAGCTATCGCGGCAATGCTTTCAATATGTTCGCGACGCTCTGCAGCAGCGCGCATTTCAGTTTCTGCGTGCAGACGTGTCTGAATTGCTGCCAGCGCACTTTGTTCTGATTCGATGCGGGCTTGCGCCGTTGCGTGTTGCTCTTGCTCTGTAGCTTCCCGTGCCAGCGCATCTTCACGGGCGCGCACTTCGGCCGGAACCCGACTCAGCATCGATGCGAGCGCCCTGGTGTCGGCTTCTTCGCGTTGCTGTGTCAGCAGCATCGCATCACGACGCGTATTGATCAGCGTTTGATTCGTTTCACTTGCTCTTTTTTCGCGACGTTCGTGTTCGCGCGCCAGGTCAGCCACCTGAGATTCAAGACGTGCACTTTCTTCTGCTTCCGCTTTTGCAGCTTCCGTCGCGATATGAATGGCACTGATGCGCTCTGCCATTTTCTGGCGTTTGCATTCTGTTTCGTGCACCAGTTTTTCAGCTGCTTCTGCTGCCTGCGCACTTAATTCGGTTTCTTCAGCGATTTGATCTATCGTGCGTTTACGTGCCAGTTGTTCTGCCTTGGCGCGACCAATGGCAATGACGCCAAGCTGAGTATCGGCTTCTGTACGTGCGCGCAGTTCGGCAATTTCCTTGTTGACGGCGACGGTACGTGCTTCGCTGGCAGCACGTGCCTGGCGTTCCACTTCCAGACGGGCCCGGCTGGCAGCGATGGCTTCTTCAGCGGCTTTGGCGTTTCTGTTTGCTTCAGCAATGGCAGCAGCATCGGCTTGTGTGCGGTCTTCTGCGAGTGAGCGCGCGTGCGCTTCGGCGTAAGCACGATTTTCGGCAGTGACAGTCGCTTTTGCTTCGGCTTCCACGCGAGCGATGGCCTCACGAATCGCCTTCAGATCCATACCTGCTACGCGTGCGCCAGTCTTTGGCGCATCGATAACGGCATCTATGCAGTCGTCGTTTCCCGCATCGGCTGCTTGCAGAGTAAGGGGATTACGCAATGTCTGATTCGTGTCCATCGTGGATCCTTTTGAAGGTCAATTCCGCTCGCTTGCGCCAGTCGGAGTTTCTTAATAGGCATTATCGGGGGATGGGGTGACAATCAGGCTTGAAAAAGAGGGGGGAAATACGGCCATTTCCGCGATATGGCGCATCGCTACAGGCAGGCTAAAGTGCCGACCTAGGACGTTTTTACGTCTTGGAACCGGACAATTCCTGCAAAATTCCGTCGAGGCGCTCCATTCTGAACGGCTTGACCAGGAAATAATTCATCCCTGCATCCATGCAGGTTTGTATATCCGACAAGGTGCCGGCTGCCGTCAGGGCGACAATAGGCAGGCTGCAGACAGGTGCCGGCATGCAGCGTATCGCACGTGTGGCCGCCAACCCGTCCATTTCCGGCATGTGCATATCCATCAAGATGACATCGAATACGCCTTGCTGCACGGCGAGCACGGCCTCGTGCCCATTCTGCGCAATCTGCACCGTATGGCCGGATTTTTTTAATAATGCGACCGCGACCTTTTGATTGATTTCATTATCTTCTGCCAACAAGATATGTAATTTGCAACTTGCCGGCAAGGTCGGGACAATGATCATGTCGGGCTGTTTCCCGAGATCAAGTGCAGGAGAAAACGTCAATTCAAACCAGAAACAACTGCCCTCGCCCAGAGTACTTTCAACGCCGATACTGCCACCCTGCATCTCGACGATTTTCTTGCAGATGGAGAGGCCAAGGCCGGTACCACCAAAACGCCGGGAAATCGAATTATCGGCTTGAGAAAAAGACTGGAACAACCGTGCCTGCGCTTCCGCTGCAATACCGATACCGCTGTCGATCACGGTAAAGCGCAGCGGTATCTGCATATCGCTGACGGGGATCCGTTCGATTTTCAGCGTCACGCCGCCTTGCTCGGTAAATTTCAGCGCATTGCTGATCAGGTTCAACAAGACCTGGCGCAAACGTCCGGCGTCGCCCGTCAGTGCGCGTGGCAGATTGGCGTCGTACTCTACGCTGAGCGACAAGTTCGCGCCCTGCGTCCTGGAACCCATCAGTTCAATCACGCTGTCAACCACCTTGATCGGGTCGAAAGTGGTCGCCTCGAATTGCAGATGATCCGATTCCAGTTTGGAAAAATCCAGTATGCCATTCAGGATGGTCAGCAAGGCTTCGGCTGAATATTGCGCGGTTTCCAGATACTCTCGCTGCTCAACATCCGAAGCACGCGTCAGGGCAAGTTGCATCATGCCCAGCATGCCGTTCATGGGCGTGCGGATTTCATGACTCATCACGGCAAGGAATTCCGATTTTGCACGATTCGCTGCTTCCGCTTCGTCTTTCGCCAGCGATAAATCGCGCGTGCGTGCCATGACCTGATTTTCCAGATCACAGCTCAAATTTTTCAGTGCGACGATATCGTCGTATGAACGCAAGGCCGAGATGACGCAGGTCAGCAGTTTTTGCCGCGTCAATTCGGTTTTCGATTTGTAATCGTTGATGTCGTAATTCACCACGACGTCACGTTCCGGCGCCTGTCCCGGCTGCCCGGTGCGCAACACAATCCGCACACTCCGGTTGTGCAGCTGTTCGCGAATATGACGCACCAGTTTCAAACCGGCGTCATCCTCCTCCATCACTACATCAAGCAACACGATGGCAATGTCCGGGTTGGCCGTCAGCACATCGCGCGCCTGCAGCGCAGAATACGCATGCAAAAATTCCAGTGGCCGTCCCTTGAAAACCACATCGAGCAGCGCCACCTCTGTTACCTGATGCACTTCTTCCTCATCATCGGCAATCAGGATTTTCCATGGCGGCGCACTGCTGTCGTGACTGTTTTCATTTTCCGACGCGAAGGAAAAATCGTCAAACATGATGCGCCCTAGACATTGCGTGATACAGCTTGCGCTGCAGGCACTGCAACAGTTGAATTACGTGGAAAACGCATGATGAAGGTGGTACCCACGCCGACCTGACTCTCTACACTAATCTGCCCCTGCAAGCTGCCGGTCACCAGATTGTGAATGATGTTCAAACCAAGGCCGCTACCGCCGCTGCCGCGCATGGTGGTAAAAAACGGATCGAATATTTTCGTCAGGTTTTTTTGCGGAATGCCACTGCCGTTGTCGGAGAAGCGCAATTCAATCAAATTCGTTTCCAGACCTTTCGCATAGACGTTGCGCACCACGATCAGCATCTCGCCCTGCGCATTGTCAGGAAACGCGTGCAGCAATGCATTCATCACAAAATTGGTGATGATTTGCGCCAGTGCTCCGGGATAGCTGTCGATCTCCAGCGTCTCGGCGCAATTAACCGCTATCCGGTGTCCGGAACGGCGCAGTATCGGGCTCAAATTAGACAGCACTTCATCGATATACGTCTTCAGGCGAAAAATGCGCCTCTCTTCGCTGGTCTGATCCACCGCCACATCCTTGAAACTTTGAATCAGCGTGGCAGCGCGCTCCATGTTTGACAGCAGGAGTTTGCTGATCGTGGTGGCGGTGCCGACATAGGCATCCAGATCGGAGCGCTTCATCTCGCCACTCTGGAACAAGGCTTTCAGGCGCGTGGTTTCTTCCGCCAGCGTCGAAGCGCCGGTCACGCTGACGCCGACCGGCGTATTGATTTCATGCGCGACGCCCGCCACCAGTTGTCCGAGAGAGGCCAGCTTGGCCGATTCCACCAATTGCTTTTGCGTTTGCCGCAATGAGTTCAGCGTAATATTCAGTTCGGAATTTTTCTGACTGAGTGCCTGCGTACGCGCCTCGATTTTTTGTTCCAGATCGTTGTACAAGCCGGCGTTTTCCAGCGAGATCGCAATCTGCGTCGACAACATCTGCAACAGTTCCGTATGCTTTGCTGTAAATGCATCGACTGCCAGATTGTTTTCCATATACAGGATGCCGACCAGCTGGCCCTGTTTATTCAGCGGCAGGCAAAGTATCGATTTCGGATGCTCGCGTGCAATATAAGGGTCACCGTTGAACCGGCTATCGTGCAGCGCATCACCCAGCACGACTTTTTCACCAGTGCGTTTGACATAATTGATCACCGCCAGTGCCAGATGCATGCTTTTTTCTACTGCCATTCCATGCTGCAGGATGATGGTATCGGCATTGATTTCCGCCTGTACGAACAAGCGGCCGTGCTCGATTAGCAGTAAAGCACCTTTTTGCGCACCGGCATTTTCAATCAGCAAATTCATCAGCTTGGCCAGCAGCTTGTCGATTTGAATTTCACCCGATAGTGCTTGCGACGCACGAATGACGGTTTGTATATCCATATGCCGTTCGTGTGTTTCGGCCAGAGCACGACTGTCGACGCGTTTGCGAGCCATCATGCGCATCAGCAAGGCAGGATAAGTCGCCTCCAGTTGCAACGCCTTGGCAAATCCGCCCCACTCTTCATAACCTGCATGCGCCTGTTCCAGATGCATGCGCGCATGGGTCTCTTTTGACTGCTCCAGATAAAACTTCCCGGCCAGTTCGTGTGACAAGGCTTCATCGCCGGCAAAACCATGCTCGCGTGCACCCTTGATCGCCAGTTCGTAACACTGCTCGGCACGCCTGTTTTTACCGGCAACGCGATAACGCTCTGCTTCGACCAATTGCCATTTATGCCGGTAATTCATCGGGGCATGCTCGGCCCACGGTTTGAAGCGACGCTGCATGCGCTGTACACTGGCCAGCACACGCGCAACACCGGCATCGTGCGGATGGCACTGTGCCAACTCGGCCAGTGCATGTATCCACAACAGGAATCCTGACGATGGCGTGCCGAAATCGAAACCCGGCAAGGCGATCGCTTCCTGAGCATGCTGCTGCGCACTGGCGAATTCGCCGAAATAATACTCGCCTATCGCCTGTATCGTCCGTACGTAAAAAACACCCCACGGATCGGCCGCAGTTTTACGTGCCTGCACATAGTTTTCCTGCTCGCGCCCCTGTGTGATATCGACGATGGACTCACCGGTCAGCCGTGAAAAAAGCAGCGCCCACGGAATCATCACGCCGAGCAACGCGGCATAATCCATCTTGCGATAGATATCCAGATCCTTGCGTATGGTCGCCAGCGCATCCTGCACATTGCCGCCGGACTGAAAGCGGATCGCATCCGAGAACGACAGTGCGACCATGGCCCCTGGCCGGTCGCCGATTTCCATCGCCCGGGTATAGGTATCCAGCAAAGGTTCCAGCGACAAGCGCAAATGTTCACGATGGTGGCGGATGATGCCGTGAAAAATACCGACTGCGCCCAGCAGGCATTTATGCCCTCCAAGCTGCGCCGCCGCCTTGCCGAATTTATAGCCTGCATCGGCCTTCCCCAGTTTCCCCACCAGCGTACGGCCCCATACTGCATACGCATAGGCGGCATGCGGCGAAGAGCCGTAATGAATCGAACGTCGCACGATTTCCAGCGCAACCCACAACACGACCTTCGATCCCGCCAGATAGGTAAAACCGTAACCAAGAAAAGCCATCGTTGCATGCAGTTGCAACAGATATTGCGGGTCGGTTGCCGGCGGCAAATCCGCCAGCTCCAGCGGATCTCTGCCGCGCAAGGCCAGCCTGAGTTTGAGACGCGCCAGCCGAATATGTTTTTCGCTCAGCCTGGCAGGCAGGTTGATGCCGGAAATTTCCAGCATCTCGATTCCTGTTTTCATCAACTCCTGCGGCTTGTAAATTGCACCGTAGCAGCGAATCAGATAATCCTTGGCAGCGATGATTTTGTGCGGTGTTGCGCTTTTGTCACAGACGACCTGGCACAGTCTTTCCATTTCGCGATAATCGGCACGGGCAAAGGCAACGTTGATCAGCTCCATGTACAACTCATGCATGAATTCCGGCTTTTCGCTCCACTCCTCGACGCTGCCGAATTCGTCGGCGATCTCGATACAGTCGCAGTGCACATCGAAGGCGGCCGATTTGCGGGCCTTTCTGGCTGCCAGCAGATTAAGTCTGGCCAGTTCATCCTTTTCCTGCTGTTGCGTCAACAATGCACGCCCCTGATTCAGATGATCAACGATGTCGAAAATACGCTCTTCCTTTTCCGTCTCCATCAAACTATGCAACAGCAGGCGACCGATTTTCAAATGCACGGCATCGGCTTCATCTCTGGCAATACCCTCATACGCGGCCTGCTGCACCCTATCGTGCTGAAACTGGTAGGAACAAGGCACCAGAGTGACTGCTGCAGCAATATGTTCTGCAGGAAAAATCAAGCCGGTTTGCAGCGCATCGTGCAACAACTCGCTGATTTCATGTTGCGATTTCTCGCTCACCGTTCCCAGCGTTTGCAGATCGAAGCGGTTGCCGATGCAGGCGGCGATCGTCAGCAGACTTTGCGTTGCTTGCGGCAGACGGCGCAATTCCCTGGTCAGTAAATCCACCACGTTGTCAGTGATATCCAAGGCCTGGATTTGCGCGATATCCCAATGCCACGATCCGTTTTCAAACCGCAACAGGCCGTCGCTGCGCAAACTCCTGATGAACTGCCCAATGAAGAAGGGATTGCCTAGCGTTTTACGATAGATCAGTTGCGCCAGCGGGCGAGTTTCAGACACATCGCGCTTGAGCGTATCGGCCACCAATTCTTCTATGCTGTCTTCCGGCAAAGAGCTCACTTCTACCGTCGTAACAACGGCATGCTTGCGTATCAAATCGAGCGTCAGATTCAGCGGGTGCGTGTTATCGACTTCATTGTCGCGATAGGCACCAATCAAGAGCAGGCAGGGATTGTCCAGATCCTTCATCAATAGCGTGATGAGTTTCAGCGAGGCGGCATCTGCCCATTGCAAATCGTCGAGAAAGAGCACGACAGGATGGTCGCTCTGCGTAAACACGCTGACGAAATTCTGCATCACATAGTTGAAACTGTTGCGTGTGGCACCCAGTAACGGAACCTGCGGCTGCCTGCCGATGATAAATTCCAGCTCGGGAATCGCATCAATGATCAGCTGCCCGTTGGGCCCCAGCGCCTTCAGCAGTTTTGCGCGCCATTCGGCAATCCGGCTTTCGCTTTCGGTCAGGATTTGCCGCATCAATTCGCGGAAGGCCTGATTCAATGCCGAATACGGAATCGTGCGTTTGAACTGGTCGAATTTTCCCGAAATGAAGTAACCACCCTGCGCCACTACCGGCTTGTGAATTTCATTCACCAGCGAGGATTTCCCGATGCCAGCATAGCCGTTTACCAGCAGTAATTCGGCACCGCCGGTGGCAACCCGCTTGAATGCATTGAGCAAGCGACTGTATTCATGATGGCGTCCATACAGTTTCTGCGAAATCTGCAGACGATCGCATGCGTCATGTTGCGCCAGCGCGAACGGCTCGATAATGCCGGTTGCAGCCAATGCAGAGCGGCAGTGTTCGATATCGCCGAGCAAACCCTCCAGACTCTGGTAGCGATCCTCGGCATTTTTCGCCAGCAGCTTGAGTACGATATTGCCCAGCGTTTCGGGAATCACCGGATTGAAGTGGCTGGGTGGCAGCGGTTTTTTCGCAATATGGCTATGCACCAGCTCCATCACGCTGTCGGATTCAAAAGGCAGATAGCCGCTCAGTAATTCATACAGCACAATTCCAAGCGAATAATAGTCACTGCGATAATCGACCTGGCGGTTCATGCGACCGGTTTGTTCCGGCGAACTGTAAGCCAGCGGCACTGTGGCATCGCTGCGTAATTCGAGCGAACCGTCCGGCAGCAGGCGCACATTCGCCAGACACAGTGCCTGATGTAACTCGGTACGTTGATGTACTTCGCGCAAGGCACGTATCAAGGAAGCAATCAGGGTCAGTGCTGCGGTCAGGTCGTACGCATCAGCGTCGGTCTGCACTTGTCCGTCGGTGTCAAGAATCCGGCGAAAAAACATGGCACGATGCAAGCTGGTTTTCACCGGCTCGGATCGTGTCCTCAATGGCGCCCAGATCGGTGATGGTCGGAGTTTGATTTGATGCCCCACGTCGATTCAAACCGGCAACAAGCACGCCGGATTTTCTTGCAAAAAATTAATTGCAGTTGATGATAAGCAAGCATTAGCCGACCCACCGCCGCGTCTAATATAGCTTGAAATGCCTGCCGTGCGGCAACGATATGGTATCAAATAAATAATAAATCATGTCTGATAAGCCACTCGCCCAGGAAATCATTCCCGTCAGTGAAATCGACGACACGCGCAACCTTGCCTCCCGCCTGCAAGCCAAAATCGTACGAGACAATCCGAATGGCATCATGCGCCGCGACGCCCATCCGAAAATGCACGGCCTGGTTAAAGCGGAATTCATCGTCGAAGCCGATCTTCCGCTGTGCTGCGGGTCGGCATTTTCAGCACAGCACACACTTACAAGGCATGGATACGCTTCTCAAATCAGGACGGCAACATACAGGCCGATAGCGCTCGTGACATCCGCGGCATGGCGATCAAGCTGATGGGCGTTGCCGGCGACAAAATACTGGATGCCGAACTGCATGCGCAAACGCAGGATTTCATCCTCATCAGCACCAATGTATTCGTCACCAGGGACGTGGCTGAATTCGATGCGCTGATCAAGGCAATGAGCGGCAGCATCTGGGGGAAAATCAGCTACTTTTCCACTCACTGGCGCGTCATCTGGAATTTACTCAAATCGCTGAAAAAATTCGCCAATCCGCTGCAAATCCGCTACTGGAGCACGACACCCTACCTGTTTGGCGAAACAGCCGTTAAGTATTCCGTCATTCCGCATGTCACGCATCCCGATGTCATTCCGTTCGCGTCCGATCCTGATTATCTGCGCCTGGCCATGGTGCGGCAACTGGCACAAGGCAAAGCAGTATTCGATTTTTGTGTGCAACTGCAAACCGATGCAGACAGCATGCCGATAGAAGATCCGGGCAAGGAATGGCGGGAGGCGCAATCGCCGTTCCGCAAGGTCGCCACCATACGTATCCTGCAGCAGGAGTTTGATAGCGAAGCGCAGCACGTGTTTGGTGAAAACCTGTCGTTTACACCGTGGCACAGCCTGCCTGCACACAGGCCGCTGGGCGGTATCAATCGTGCACGAAAAATCATCTATAACGTGATTTCAAGCTTCCGGCACGAGCGCAACCGGGTGCCGCGCCAGGAACCGGATCACTGGGAAGTGTAAAAACACTTCATGCCAGAGCAGACACAGCAAACCAGAGCTTCGTGCCGTTTTTCCACATACGCCAGATCAGGTAAGCACCGTAACCATCGGCAACGCGACAATCAGGATATCCAGCTTTTCGTTGCGTTTGGTGATCCCAGAAGCAAGAACGCAACATCAGTAGCGATCAGGTATTTCGTAATGATCCTGGCCATTTTATTCCCATAAATTTGCTCATCGTCGCATGAAGTATTGCGTGTCGCCTTAATAGAACAACCAAGATCTCCTCTTGCAACAACAAAATATATGGTAGAGTTAATTACAAAAATGTAGATAAAGCTACCAATTATGAAATGGATTCTACTTATTCTGACCTTGCCGACAGAAAATGCCACAGCGCGGATGAGGGCATGGCGGGCACTCAAAGCCTCAGGTGCGGCAGTCTTGCGCGATGGTGTTTACCTATTGCCGGAACAGAATGACCGTAAGGCAACGCTATCCGAAATTGCCGACGATATAGACAAGAATGGCGGCACGACGTACTTATTGCACACGAGTACAGATAACGACGCATTCCTTACCTTGTTCGATCGTTCAACAGAGTTCGCCGACTTGTCAGATGACATTGCTCAATATCGGGCCATGCTTAGCGACGATACTGCAACGGAAACACTCAAGCAGGTACGCAAACTACGCAAAACCTTTGAGCAGCTGGCGGCTATCGATTTCTTTTCCAGCGAATCGCAAAAACAAACAAGTGCTGCATTACTGGAATTGGAAACGGCGGCAATTCGAATCTTGTCACCGGATGAGCCGCATTCCATAACGGGAGGAATCCAATGTTTGTCGCTTGCCGATTATCGCGGCCGCACCTGGGCGACCCGTGCTCGCCCTTGGATGGATAGGCTGGCAAGTGCATGGCTGATTCGTCGCTTTATCGATCCTGAAGCGAAAATTCTCTGGTTGACATCACCGACAGACTGCCCGGCCGATGCATTGGGATTCGACTTTGATGGCGCGACGTTTTCTCATGTCGGCGCCAAAGTGACGTTTGAAACCTTGCTGGCCAGCTTTGGGCTTGATTCTCCGGCACTCGCCCGACTGGGCGGCATTGTTCACTTTATTGACGCTGGAGGCATACCGCCACCGGAAGCCAGCGGCATTGAGCGTGCCCTGGCAGGTATCCGTGAAACCGTTACCGATGATGATCAACTTTTAGCTATAGCATCAGGTATCTTCGATGGCCTGCTCATTACCTTTGAACAGGACATTTCAGCATGAGTAACCTTCCTTCCTCTACAGTTAGGAATACTGACGAGCACCCGCGACCTGATCCAGTACCTTTCTTGCTGGCTCTTAAGTTGTGGTTCAAGCTAGGTTTCATCGGTTTCGGTGGTCCTGCTGCCCAAATATCTCTGATGCACAGAGAACTCGTTGAACAAAGACACTGGATTAGCGAGAAGCGTTTTTTGCATGCCTTGAACTACTGCATGTTGCTGCCGGGGCCGGAAGCCCAGCAACTCGCTACCTATATGGGGTGGCTGATGCACCGTACCAAAGGTGGTATCGCAGCCGGCGTGTTGTTCGTACTGCCGTCATTGTTTTTCCTGATTGCCTTGTCCTGGTTATATATCGCCTACGGTCATGTGTCTCTGATCGCCGGCCTGTTTTACGGTATCAAGCCCGCGATTACAGCCGTGGTCGTACATGCGGTCCATCGTATTGGTTCGCGCACATTGAAGAACAATCTGATGTGGACGATTGCCGCCGCATCCTTTGTCGCAATCTTTGCGATGAATGTGCCTTTCCCTGTCATCGTCGCAACGGCGGGGTTGGTCGGTTATCTCGGCGGCCGTTATATTCCGCATAAATTTACTAGTGGTGGAAGTCACGGGCAAACCAATCAATCATATGGTCCCGCTTTGATCGATGACGATACGCCTGCACCTGAACACGCTCAGTTTCGCTGGCCTGTATTGACGAAAATTCTTGCTGTAGGCGCTGTGTTGTGGTGTGTGCCCATGGCGGCCTTGACGCTGCGCTTCGGCTGGGATCACACCTTGACGCAAATGGGGTGGTTCTTTACCAAGGCCGCTTTACTGACTTTCGGTGGTGCATACGCCGTCTTGCCATATATCTATCAGGGAGCAATCGGGCACTACAACTGGCTCACGCCTACACAGATGATCGATGGTTTGGCCTTGGGTGAAGCCAACCCCGGCCCGCTCATCATGGTGGTGGCGTTTGTCGGCTTTGTCGGCGCGTATGTACAGGCGGTATTCGGCCCGGATTTGCAGTTTCTTGCTGGAGCCACCGCAGCGGTACTTGTGACATGGTTCACTTTCCTGCCATCGTTCATTTTCATTCTGGCGGGCGGACCATTCGTCGAATCCACCCACGGCAATCTGAAATTCACTGCACCCTTGACCGGCATTACTGCTGCCGTGGTTGGCGTGATTCTCAATCTGGCCGTGTTCTTTGCCTATCATGTCCTATGGCCGCAAGGATTTTCCGGCAGCTTCGATTGGGTCGCCGCATTGATGGTTGTCATCGCAGCAGTAGCACTGCTTCGCTACAAATGCAATGTTATTCACGTCATCGCGGCCAGCGCGGTTATCGGGCTGCTTCTGAAAACGCTGATGCCTTGAGCGGGATGAATGCAGCATGCGCGTACTCAGCTCGGATCGACTATGCCCTTTGCAATCATGCGTAATGCCGTCATGCTCGGAATGAAAAAGTAATCGCCGCCGCGTGTTTCCACCAGCCGCGGAATCCTGTTCAGGAAAAATGGGGCTTCGTCGCTGTCCGGTTCGACCTGCAGCACTGCCTTGCTCGGATATTCATCGCCATGATTGCCAAGGATGATTTCTTTGTCGTTGGCGGCCTTGAAATCGTTGCCGTAATTGATCCACTGCTGTTGCACAAATTCAAACTGCCGGTTGATGCTGGCATTGAGCATCATGATCACGATGCCGTGATTGCCGTCGTCGCGCGTGGCATCCTTGACCTCGCCATATGGCAAACCGCGTCGTATCACACGGCGACGATTGGACAATGCACCTGGGGTATCGAAAGCCTTGGGGGTCAGTTCCAGCGAAGCACGCGGATTGATGCGGCGCAGATGCGCGCTGAACGGGCATTTGGCACCGTGCATATCGTTATCGAAGGTAAATCCGCTCAACATCCTGTCACGCTCCTGCGGCGTCGCCTGGCTGAATCTGGCATCCCACTCCGCCTTGCTGCCTGCATCCGGCGCCGACACCAGTGGCGCACCGTTGTCACGCCAGCGACCGACGAATTTCGCTGCCAGCAGTTCCTTGCCGCCCGGGTACTTGCTGCCTTCCTGTTCCAGATAACGATTGAAGCTGCCCACATTTTCATGCAGCTTGCGATACACCATGAAAGTACCGTTGCGCGACAACAGCTGGGGCGACGGTGCAATCGGATATTCTTCCGCTTCGTCGCGATGACCAAGTATGAATTCACCGGTTGCCAGCGGCACCCACTGCCCGTCCCTGATCTGCTTGCCGCGCCCAAGCACGCGCTCCGGCCTGCCTGGCAAGCCCTCGAATACCGGATCGCCTATGCCGTCGGTATAACCGAAATGCTCCTTGCTGCTTGCCCTGCCGTTTTCAAACACTGCGTGCACATCCTGAAAGGGCAAATGTTCATTACCATCGTCGCCGCGATGACCAGACAGAATCGCCACCCCGCCCGCACTATGAATCACCAAGCCCTGCAACCATTCGTATTGCCTGTGCACACCGGCCAGCGATTGCCCATTGAACGAAATCCATGCATGCACATCCTTGTGGAAATCGCGCTCCCGGCTTTCCTTCCAGATCGGGTCCCAGTATTCAGGTGCGCTGCGGTTGTCATCGCCGAGGATATCCACGCGCCTTTTCATCCCCATCACAAATTCCATCGGAAAACCGATCAGTGATGCACGCGGCAATTCCAGCGCTTTGAGGCCAGGATAGGTAAAGGCAATGTTGGTGGTCGCCAGCGGCTTTTCGATCGGATTCGGCTCTTCGCCCCAATTCACCGCCGTCGTCACCTGCTCGGTCACTGCGCGTAAAAATTTACGGCCGCGCGCACCATCGCGAATATTCAAAAAGACGTAACGCGCAAACGGGAAGTTGTAACGGCCGTAGGCGCGAATCACATTGCCCTGGATATCCATCAAATCAAGAGTTTTCTTCACAAGCGTATCCTTTATTATTGTTTTTGCAGCGTGGATTGCCCCGGCCGCCAGGTCGGCGTTGCCAGGTTCGCCGGCTCGACGCGCTGCATGAATGCCTGATATGCCTGTTGCAATTGCTCCGCTGGCAACCCCTGGTGCTCACTCACGAAACGGGAAAACTCCTGCTTCAGATATAGCCCCTTCAACTGCTTCGGCAAAGGCTCATCGTTCGAACCGACGAAAAACAGCGCAGCGCTCAACTGGCATTTCCTGATATAGGCAATAAAGCTCTCTGCATCGCGCACCCGATCAAAACCGTAGCAAAAACCCCATAGCTGCCGGATGTCTTCGCCGATGGCGGCCCACATACCGCGCAGGTAGGCGTCCGGATCGCCGTGGATGTTGCAGCACCAGACCAGATATTTGGATTGCAAATGGTCTTCTTTCGGCAAGGCAGCGCGGCGGAAACGATCGGAAAAAATAGACAGTATGTTGTACCAGGTGCCACCGAAATCAGTGCCTGACAGCGACTCGCTATACACATCGTCCAGCACGAAATAGCGACACAAATATGTCTGCGGCACTTTCGCCATCGGGCTCTGCTCATTCAGGCCCCAGTTTTGCAAACGGCGGCGGACTTCATCGCTGTATGCTATGCCGGCAAGGTGGCCTTTCTGTATCGGCGACAGGCAGGTAAGCGCACAGGCTTTATTGCTGACATTTGCCATGCTTAATCTCCCCTTGCCTGTTCAGCCAGACTGACAATAGGTGTCGGCAGCATGGTACCCAGATCATGCTGCAGGGTACGCAGCAATGCCTTGTACTGCTTCAGGAATTGATCGGGTGCGACATCGTAAAACTGCCGGTCGAAATCGAGCAAGGCTGCTTTCAGCTTTTGCGCTGCCTTTACATCGTTGGCCGTCGCCATCGGATAGGCGTTGTAATAGTGATCGGTCTGAATCTGGTTGAACTGGATATATGAGTGGAAAGGCGTCAGCGGCACCGATTTCGGATAGCGGATATTCCATTTCCAGAACAGATCCAGCCCGCTCGGAATCGCGAAGGTAAATGAATCCACATACTGCGCCCAGCTACCGTTGAAATTACTGAAAAACAGCATATAGGCGTAATGCAGGTTTTCCTTTGGCTGCCGCTCATCGAGATGCGGAAACTGGTTCTTGCCGATAATTACCCAGCGCGCATAGTGAATCAGCGACAGCGTGATCAAACCCCTGAGCGTGGCCGGTTTCTTCAGCGCGACCCAGAAAATGAGCTTGTTGATCCATGCCATATACCAGCGTATCGGCGTGATCACATTCATGGCATACGCTTTTCCAGCAATATTCGACATGCCTTCTCCCCTTGCATGCAGCTTCTGATGGCAGGCACCGGACGACGAACCGATGCGCCAGTTTCCCTACCCTGATGATTGATCGCAGGCACGATCAAACCTGTATGAGCAAGCGCTCCGAATGACGCCTGTTATTTTTCCAGGCACGGCCTTGCATTACCGCCTGCATTTCTGATTCGATTTTCTATGGCAGCCGGATTTGCGCAAGACTACAGCAAATAATGTATTTTTTATAACAAAATAAAAACCTGGACATCATTCCAGTTACACAAGCATTTGCTATATTCTTCACTGGCACCGCCTTCCAGCAGACAGCGACCGTAGCGATGGCGTGCCATTTCCATGTGTTGCGGAAAAACCTATCAGGAAAGTCATGTCCTCACGCTTGCCATTCACATTCAAGATGCTTACGTCCGCACAACGACACCGCATTGCACGGCGACGTGAACGTCACAACGGCAAGGTGAGCGACACGCAAATTCGTACACAGCTGCTCGACCATGTACAGCACACGATCAACACACAAATGAACGGCATCATCGGTGCGCTGGAAATGATACGCAAGGACGATCTGCCCTCCGACCAATGCGAAATGATCAATCTGGCGCAGAGCAGCGCCGACACACTGCTGGCGGATATCGGACAATTGCTCGACCTGGATGCGCCTTTCGTCCATCCCGTCGTCAATGACGCAGTACGCAAATCGCTGACAGACATGCGAATGATGGTGGTCGGCGCCGATGAGCTTGCCCGCGCCCGGATTGAGGAAGAGCTGCAAGGACACGAGGTACGCGTAGACGGTTTCGGATTACCCAATGCCGCGCTGGCGGCACTGGAAAAAGCAGCACGCAGTGGCGACCCCTATCGCATTGCGCTGCTGGAACAGCATATACCCGGTATTGATGGCGAAACGCTGGGCACCGCCATCGGCAATGCGGCGCTGCATCACGATACCCTGCTCGTATTGATCAGCGACGAACACAACAGACACGATGCGGAACGTTTGACGCATGCCGGCTTTTCCGCCTGGCTGCCACCCGCTGCGCCACAAGCGATGCTGATCAATACACTGGACATGTTATGTGGCTGCATCGTCAAAAAAGATGCACCGCGCTTCGTCTGCGCAGGCCTGCGTCTGGGCGCCGAGAATGCGCCACTGAAACACTTCCCGCTTTTCGCGCATTGCCGCATCCTGGTGGTGGACGACAATCCAGTGAACCTGCAAGTCGCGCAGCAGATGCTGGAACGTTTCCGCTGCAAGGTCGATACTGCAAAGAGCGGCGCACAAGCCCTGCTACTGTCCGGCGAACAGCATTACGACCTGATCCTGCTGGATTGCCAGATGCCGCAAATGGACGGCTATCAAACCACTGCCTTGCTGCGTGCGGCAGAAAACGCTGATACGCACACCATCATCATCGGCTGGTCGGCCGGCATCAATCGCAATGAACGCGATACCTGTCTCGCCATCGGCATGGACGATTTCATCAGCAAACCGATGCGCATGCGTGCCCTGAACGACTTGTTGATGCGCTGGTTGCGATCGCAGCCTGTCTGCAGTACCGTCGCGTTGCAGCAGGGTGATGAACTGGAGGCGACGCAACAAATGTTTGGTCCAGACTTCATCGAACTGGCGCAGCTATTCCTGGAAGACAGTCCGAAACGTCTGGCACACCTGCAAGAAGTCAGCACCGGCAAGGATGCCATTGCCATCGCAAAATTTTCGCATGTACTGTGCGGTAGTTCGGCATCGATAGGCGCCAGCACTCTGGCTGCCTTGTGCAGGGAACTGGAAATCCGGGCAAAAAACAATGCGCTGGACGATACGTCCTCGCGCTTCCATGCGATTGCATGCGAATATGCACGCATAGATGCAAAATTACACGGCATGCTGAACGTCGCCCGCCATGTCGCATCACCCAACAAGCACTAAACGAACAATTGCCATCATCAGGAAAGTGCAAACGCATTTATCCATCATTCCGTATCAGGCTGGAAAACATAGAAAAATGAATCACATCCCCGAATCAAAGAAAAATCACCTGTGGCGCAAAACGATCTGGCATACCAACCCGGAAGAATTTCCGCTCGGCCCGCATCATTCAGTGGAAGTGTATTGCTGTGAAGAGTCGAATGGCTACGCAGTCTGGTACGCGCGCCGGCTGGCAAAAGACGATGACAGGAATACTGCCGGCACTGAAAACGGCGATTACCTGCTGGCTTATTTTGCAAAAATCAGGCGCGACGACGCGATCGAGCACGCAGTACTGATTGCCAATAGCCATACTGCAGTAGATGCAGTGATTGCAGCACTGGATGTGCTGGCAAAGAACGCACAGAAAGTTTGACGAAGACGGACGTTAATCGGAAGGCTGCTTGCGGCCTTCCCCCCCCATCTCTTCGCATGCGTGATGATCCGTCAGATCATCACGCATCGCTCAATGATTGAGTCGCGAGTCTTTCAGATGATCGCGTCCAGAGCCTTGGACAGGTTTGCTACGGTGCGCTCAATGTTATGCAGCTTGTCGAGACCAAACAAACCAACGCGGAAGGTCTTGAAGTCAGCACGTTCATCGCATTGCAGGGGCACGCCCGCTGCCGTTTGCAATCCAGCTGCCACAAATTTCCTGGCCGACTGTATGCCGTCATCATTGGTGTAGCTCACCACCACACCCGGCGCCTGAAATCCTTCCGCCGCAACGCTCTTGAAACCTTTTGACTCCAGCAGTGCGCGTACTTTGTCACCCAGCTCCTGCTGCTCGGCACGCACTTTATCGAAACCATATGCAGCAGTCTCTTCCATCACATCGCGCAAAATAGTGAGCGCGTCAGTAGGCATGGTGGTGTGATAGGCGACATTACCTTGCTCGTACGACTCCATGATTTGCAGCCACTTGCGCAAGTCGCAAGCGAAGCTGGTACTTTGCGTCGCGTCGATTTTTTCGCGTGCAAGTGCACTCAGCATGACGAAGGCACAGCCGGCCGAAGCACTCCAGCCTTTTTGCGGTGCGCTGATCAGAATATCGACACCCGTCGCTTGCATATCGACCCACATGCAACCGGAAGCGATACAGTCCAGCACGAACAAGCCACCCACTGCATGTACTGCATCAGAAACCTGACGCATGTAGTCATCTGTCAACATGATTCCGGAAGCGGTTTCCACATGCGGAGCAAACACTACAGCCGGTTTGATTGCCTTGATGGTAGCGATCACTTCGGCTATAGGAGCCGGTGCAAAAGCTGCCTGTGGCGCATCTTCCAGCTGACGCGCCTTTAGTACTGTGGTGCCGGCAGGGATGTCGCCCATGTCCAGAATCTGGGTCCAGCGATAGCTGAACCAACCATTGCGCAGAATCAGGCATTGCTGCCTGGTCGCGAACTGACGCGCTACAGCTTCCATACCGAAGGTGCCGCTACCGGGCATGACGACGGCAGATTGTGCTTTGTAGACTTCTTTCAGGTTCTTGGAAATGTCACGCATTACGCCTTGAAAGCGTTGCGACATATGGTTGATCGCACGATCTGTATAAACGACGGAATATTCGAGAAGACCGTCGGGATCGACGTTGGGTAATAGACCTGGCACGTTTGCTCCGGCAAGAATGAATAAATTCGGCCTGGCCAGGCTTTACCTGGTCAGGCCACAAAAGGCAAAAGAATTGCCGCAAAGGATGGATTTTACCAAAATCGACCACTCAAGCCCGGATGTCGTCCGGAAAGCCCGTTTTTCCAGGCCGGACTTGTCCGGTGTCAGCAGTCAAGCCGGCATTCAATTCGACGTCTCAGCCTTTGGCTTCTCGCCCAGGGCGATATCGACTGTCATCTCATGCGCCAGGGCACCCAACTCCTGTCGCAAGTCATCGACGGACAACTTGGCAGGAACCAGCAAGTGCGCGCCGATCTTGAACGTTTGCTTGCCGGACACACCGCTGCGAACGATCTCGGTATGTATACTCTCGACGCTGATATTGCGCTCCGCCAGAATCTTGGTCAGGCTGCTGACGATCCCCACCCGATCATCGCCAATCAATTCGAGCTCAACACTCTTGATCGAGTTGGATACTGCGGCGCCGTCGCTCTTGGCAACGACCACCTGCAAACCGCTGGACTCCAGTCCGCGCAAGGCATTTGCCAGCGCATCCGCATTCTCGCGCGGTACCTCGAAGTGCACCATGCCGGCGAATTCTCCGGCCAGTCTGCTCATGCGGCTGGCTGCCCAGTTTGCGCCATAACGCTGCGCTCGCTCGGCCAGCGAACGAACGATACCGTGACGGTCAGTTCCCACAATAGACACGACCAGCGAAATGGTCGTCGAAGATACTTCCTCGGCCAGCACCACAGAGCGGCGGATCATTGGCGCCTTGGTGGCGAAGCGTGCGTCCTGCTGGAAGGCCGGAAGCTCACCGTGTTCAGCGGCGTGGTGAATAACTTTGCTCAACAGTTGCAAGCCCATAGGCGCCAATGCACGCTCCCACAACTCACGTGCAGTTTCGCCCTTTTCAACAAAACACCAATCCTGCGCTGCGACGGCACCCGCATCCCAGCCATCGGCCAGGTGATATATCGAGCCGCCAGCGATCGGGTCGCCTTCCAGTATCGTCCATTCGACCGCAGCAATACCGCGATGTCTCGGCAACAGTGAAGGGTGATAACCGATGCCACCCAGACGCGAGCGCGCAAGCGCCTCGTCGCTCACACGCGCATGCGTATGCGCCGCGAGGATGATATCGGTGCCCTCGGCAATTGCCTCGCCCGGTACGAAGCGCGGGTTTTCGAGTACGTGCAGCGGGATGCCGGCCGCCCGTGCGGCTTGCGCCAGACGATCATCTTCAGTCGGAGCGACGACGCTGGTGAATTCAATTCCCTCTTCCTTGCGTAGTGTCTCGAATACCTGAGCGCCAAAATAGCGCGATCCGACCAATGCACATTTCATTTTTATCGATTCCTTTATCTATATACAAATCGTACGAGTCCGCTGCCCGACGGATACTGCGCCGCGACGCATGCGAGCCTCAATATAATTAATCGCGACCGATATTTACTGGCAGGTGGCTGCCCCTGCAGGTGCGCGCCATCAGGATATGTGACGCATTTCGAAGCGCTCAAAATACGCTCTGATTTTTTCGTCATTTCGCATCACGGCGCATGCAAGGATACCAGAAAGGATTGCACGATCGACGTGCAGGAAGGAGGCATGTACCAGTAAATTTGTCGTCATGGTCGACATACCACTTGCCAGAAAGTCATCAAGAGTCACGCCCCCGTTAGCACCGCCGCGCACGTAACGCCGATCATCATTTACCGAAGAAAGTAAGCGAAGAAGCATGGCAAGAACTGTAAATATCTGCAGAGGCCAGGGTGCGTTATTTCGATTTCACTTCATGGCAAGGTGCTGCAAACCACAAGCAGTCAATCTGTCATCGTTTTCATAACTGCAGGTTGCCATCCGTTTGATTCAGCATCACCATCAATTCGTCCACAGGGGCGCTTCATCCATCAAGGCCACCTGTTCGCGCAATTCCAGAATCCTGTCCTGCCAGTAACGCTGCGTGTTAAACCACGGGAATGCCACCGGAAATGCGGGGTCGTCCCAGCGACGCGCCAGCCATGCTGCATAGTGAATCAGGCGCAAGGTACGCAAGGCCTCGATCAGATGCAATTCACGCGTATCGAAATCGGCGAAGTCTTCGTAGCCGGCCAGCAGATCGGATAACTGCCGCACCTGATCGCGTCGCTCGCCCGAAAGCAACATCCACAAATCCTGTATCGCCGGCCCGGTGCGACTGTCATCAAAATCGACAAAATGCGGGCCGGCATCGGTCCACAAAACATTTCCTATATGGCAGTCGCCGTGCAATCGCAGACTATTCACGCCACCGGCCCTATCGAAACAACGGCGCACGCCATCAATCGCCTGCGCAATCACACTGCGATATGCCTCGAGCAGATCAGGCGGAATGAAATTATTCGCCAGCAGATAATCGCGTGGCTCTTCGCCGAAGGTCGCAATATTCAAGGCTGGTCGATGTTCAAATGTTTGCAACGCGCCGACGGCGTGTATGCGCCCGATGAAACGCCCCAGCCACTCCAGCGTCGCCGGATCGTCCAGTTCAGGAGCGCGGCCGCCGTGCCGTGCAAAAACGGAAAATTTAAATCCGGAAAATTCATGCAGCGTACGCCCGTTGATCAGCGTCATCGCCGGCACCACGGGAATTTCCCGCTCGACCAGCTTGGCGACAAATGCATGTTCTTCAAGTATCGCTTCGTCGCTCCAGCGTGCCGGGCGATAGAATTTTGCAACCAGTGGCGGGCCGTCTTCAATACCGATCTGATAGACGCGATTTTCGTAACTATTGAGCGCCAGCAGGCGGCCATCGCTATACAGGCCGACGCTTTCCAGCGCATCGAGCACGCAATCGGGCGTGAGTGTGGAAAACGACAAGAGAGTGGATTCATTCATCTGCACATTGTACGGTGCCGCAGCACCATTTTTCCGGCAAATGGTGCACGGCGTTCCATTTGGCAAATCGCATCGTTTCAGCAATCTGTTCCCATTGTTCAAAACCGTACTGATACACTGTCGCCTCTGCACATCAACAAAGAAACTCATCATGCATCTCGACCAGCCTCTTTCCGATAAAGAATTCGACGAACTCGACAAGTTCCTGCTTTCCGATCGCACTGCCGACGACTGCATGGCAATGGACTCGCTGCACGGTTATCTGACGGCACTGGTAGTCGGCCCGGAAGAAGTACCGCTGGCAGAATGGTTGCCGCATGTCTGGGGCGAAGATGCAGAAGCCATACCGAAGTTCAAGAACGACAAGGAATACGAACGCATCGTCGCCCTGATCGCACGCTTCATGAACGAAATCGCGATCACGCTGGAGGTCGCGCCTAAAGAATACGAACCACTGTTCTGTGAGCACGAATGGGAAGGCAAACCGGTACTCGACGGCGAAGCCTGGGCCTGGGGTTTTAATTTAGGCATAAGCCTGCGTGCCGAAGCATGGGAACCTATTCAAACTTCGAACATTGCGCCGCTGATGCGCCCGATTTATCTGCTGGGTGCAGAAGAAATTGAAGAAGAAGAATTGGTACTGGTCGACAACCCGGTCAAATGCCACAAGCTGACGATAGAGATCGAAGCTGCGATTCCGGAAATCCACAAATTCTGGCTGCCGCATCGCAAGTCGGCCGTCAAAACGGTACAGCGTGAAACGCCAAAGGTTGGCCGCAACGACGATTGTTCATGCGGCAGCGGCAAGAAGTTCAAGAAGTGCTGCGGCGCGGAGCCGAGCGCAGAATAACACGCGTCGTAAAGCGCAGATGCAAAAAAGGCATGTGATGATCACATGCCTTTTTTGTTTTCAGCCTGCCGCCATCACAGCAGCAAAACCAGTCGCATTATTCCTTGATGAAATGCTCGCGGTAATAACGCAACTCTTCTATCGATTCAATGATATCGGCCAAGGCAGTATGCTTTTGATGTTTCTTGAAACCGCTGGCCAGTTCCGGCTTCCAGCGCTTGCACAATTCTTTTAAAGTCGAGACATCCAGATTGCGGTAATGGAAGAAGGCTTCCAGTTTCGGCATGCCGCGCGCCATGAAACGTCTATCCTGACAAATCGAATTGCCGCACATGGGCGATTTGCCTTTGGGTACGTATTTTTTCAAAAATTCGATCAACTCCTCTTCCGCCTGCGCCTCTGTCACCGTCGACGTCTTGACGCGGTCAATCAAGCCGGAGCGACCATGCGTGCCCTTGTTCCATGCATCCATCTTGTCCAGCGTTTCATCGGATTGATGAATCGCAAATACCGGGCCTTCGCCGATGATATTCAATTCCGCATCCGTTATCACCACGGCAACCTCGATGATGCGGTCATTGTCGCAATCGAGCCCGGTCATTTCCATATCCAGCCATACCAGATTGAACTCATTCGGACGCACCGGTGCGGTGGATGGTGTTACTTCAGCAGCTTGTGACATAATTGTTTCCCTTGGACCAGCATAATCCGCCATTTTCTCACAGGAAAAGAATGTCATCACTCGCGTTTACCGTTTTGTTTGTCAGCTTTCTGCTTATCAGCCTGCTGGTGCGCTTCTGGCTTGCGTCTCGCCACATTCGCCACATCCTTGCCAATCGCGCTACGGTGCCTGTGCAATTTGCCGGCCAGATTTCGTTGCAGGCACATCAAAAAGCAGCGGATTACTCGATTGCGAAAACCAAGTTTGCACTCTTTATCGTGCTGCTGAATGCCGCCGTACTGATCGGCTTTACTCTGATGGGCGGTCTGCAATGGCTGGCGAACGCTTCGCTGGATATCTTCGGCGATGGCTGGCGTTACCAATTGGCGCTGGTGCTGGCATTCGCATTGATCTCGGGTCTGGTCGAATTGCCCTTCGACTATTTCCGCCAGTTCGTGCTGGAAGCGCGCTTCGGTTTCAACCGCATGTCGCCGGCGCTGTTTTTCATCGACCTGTTTAAAAGCACCGTGTTGTCGCTGGCACTCGGCCTCAGCCTGGTGTGGATCACATTGATCCTGATGGAAAAATCCGGCGACCTGTGGTGGTTGTATGCGTGGGTGCTGTGGTGCGTCTTCCAGATGTTGATGCTGGTACTGGTGCCACTGTTCATCGCACCGATGTTCAACAAGTTCAAACCACTGGAAGATGAGAACCTGCGCACCCGTATTGAAAACCTGATGCAACGCATCGGCTTTGCATCCAGCGGCTTGTTCGTGATGGATGGTTCACGCCGCAGTGCACACGGCAATGCCTACTTCTCCGGCTTTGGCGCAGCCAAGCGCATCGTGTTTTTCGATACCTTGCTGGAACGTCTGGCACCGAATGAAATTGAAGCGGTGCTCGCGCATGAACTCGGACATTTCAAACTCAAGCATGTGGTCAAACGCATCGTCGTGATGTTTGCCGCATCGCTGGCTTTCCTCGCGCTGCTTGGTTACATGAAAACACAAGCATGGTTCTATACCGGCCTCGGCGTGGAACCGATGATGGGCGCGAGTAATGATGCAATGGCGCTGATTCTGTTTGCACTGGTGTTGCCGGTTTTTGGCTTCCTGCTGTCGCCACTGACATCACTCAGTTCGCGCAAGCATGAATTCGAAGCCGATGCCTTTGCCGCGCAACATACAAACTCGCAGGATCTGGTTTCCGCACTCGTCAAACTGTATGAAGACAATGCATCGACACTGACGCCCGACCCATTGCATTCGGCATTCTACGATTCGCATCCACCAGCAAGCGTGCGTATCAACAAGCTACTGGCCACTTGAGCCAACCCGCGATGAGCAACGCTGCCGACTTGCGCAAACAAAAATGCCGTCATCAGATGACGGCATTGAATGCGGAAGAAGTCGCGCAGCATTTGCAGGCAGTCTCCGCCTGGAAACTGCAGAATGGAAAAATCGTCAGGGAATTTACTTTCCCCGATTATTACAACACGCTGGCCTTCGTCAACGCGATCGCCTACATCATCCATGCGGAAGATCACCATCCCGAGCTGGTGATTACCTATAAGCACTGCATCGTCAAATTCAATACGCATTCCGTCAATGACGGCAAAGGCGGCTTGTCGGACAACGACTTTATCTGCGCCGCCAAACTGGATGCCACTTTTGAACGATCGTTCGCTTGATTTGCTCACCCTGCTTGCTTACCCGCCCGCTCCTAGCTGATTAATGGCCACATCTATCGACACTCTCACAGGCACCGTCATTGCCGCACATGGCCGGCATTATCTGGTTCAAACCGATACCGCAAAACTGCAATGCGTCACACGGGGCAAGAAAAGCGATGTGGCCGTCGGCGATATCGTCAATCTCAAACTAACGTCTGCCAATCAAGGCGTGATTGAAGAAATCACCGAACGCAAGACACTGCTGTATCGCTCTGACCAGTACAAATCCAAACTACTGGCTGCCAACGTCACGCAACTGTTTATCGTGGTCGCTACCGAACCGGGCTTCTCCGACGATCTCGTCTCACGTTCGCTGGTCGCGGCCGAAGCGGCAGGCGTAGCCGTGCATATCATTCTGAACAAGATCGACGTCGTCGCGGCGCTGGAGAAAACCCGCAAGCGTGTGGCCTTCTACGACGCGCTCGGCTATCCGGTGCATGAAGTATCAGCAACCACGCAGCCGGAACAAACCGTCGCTGTGCTGCTGCCCTTGCTGACCGGGCAATCGACTATCCTGATCGGGCAATCGGGTATGGGCAAGTCGTCCATCATCAATCTGATCGTGCCGGACGCGGATATTGCGGTACGCGAGATTTCTGCCGCGCTCGATACCGGAAAACACACAACCACGTTCACACGTCTGTACGCAATCGATGACAAAACAATGATCATTGATTCGCCTGGTTTCCAGGAATTCGGCCTCTATCATTTGACCGAAGGCATGCTGGAACGCGCGTTTCCCGAGTTCGAACCACACTTGGGAAAATGCAAATTTTATAATTGCCATCATTCCAATGAACCGGAATGCGCCATTCGCACAGCCGTGGCAGCCGGTCATATAGCGACTATGAGGCACGCTTTATACCTGCAGTTATTGCACGAATCATCACAGAAGCTTTATTGAAACCATGCAAGCACCGCTGCGGGTGGCTTTTTCGGGTCAAAATCCCTTATAATTGAAGCAGTTACAACATTCGGCGGCAGGCGGCAAGCTAGTCGCCGTTTTCAATTATGGCAATCAAACACTTTCTGCAATTTTCCGATTTGACGCTGGACGAATTCGACTATGTGATCGAACGTACTCGCATCATCAAACAGAAATTCAAGAATTACGAACCCTACCATCCACTCGCCGATCGCACGCTGGTGATGGTGTTCGAAAAAAATTCCACACGCACACGCCTGTCGTTTGAGGCTGGCATGCATCAGCTCGGCGGCGCAGCGATCTACCTGAACACGCGCGACAGCCAGCTTGGTCGCGGCGAGCCGGTGGAAGATGCGGCGCAAGTAATGTCCCGCATGTGCGACATCATCATGATCCGTACCTTCGGCCAGGACATCATCGAGCGTTTCGCTGCCAATTCGCGCGTGCCTGTGATCAATGGTCTGACCAACGAACATCATCCCTGCCAGGTTCTGGCCGACGTTTTCACCTTCATCGAACAGCGTGGTTCAATCAAGGGCAAAACCGTTGCATGGGTAGGCGATGCCAACAATATGCTGTATTCGTGGTTGCAGGCGGCGGAGGTTTTCGATTTCCACGTCCAGGTTTCCACACCACGTGGCTACGATATCGACCCGTCTCTGGTAGCACCGGGCAATACGCATTACACCGTACATGCGACGCCGACAGATGCCTGCACCGGCGCACATCTGGTCACGACGGACGTCTGGACCAGCATGGGTTTTGAAGAAGAAAACGCGGCCCGTCTGAAAGCATTCGATGGCTGGATCGTCGACGCAGCCAAGATGCAGCGCGCGCAACCCGATGCATTGTTCATGCACTGCCTGCCGGCACATCGCGGCGAAGAAGTCTCGACTGAAGTCATAGACGGTCCGCAATCGGTGGTCTGGGAAGAAGCGGAAAATCGCTTGCACGTGCAAAAAGCTCTGCTCGAATATCTGGTTCTCGGCAAGCTCACTTAGTTATCGAATTCATCATAGCTTCAGTTTTTCTCAGCTCATACACACTTAATCCACATCCATTTCAAGTACGCGAAGCAAACACCATGTCGAATATTCTCCAATCCGTTCCCGTCAATCAAAAAGTAGGCATCGCCTTTTCCGGCGGTCTCGACACCAGCGCAGCCTTGCACTGGATGCGTCAAAAGGGCGCGATCCCATACGCATACACAGCCAATCTCGGCCAGCCTGATGAAACGGATTACAACGCGATTCCGGAAAAAGCCAAGGCCTACGGTGCTGAACTGGCACGCTTGATCGATTGCCGCGAACAACTGGTTGCCGAAGGCATTGCAGCATTGCAAAGCGGCGCCTTCCACATCTCTACCGCTGGCGTCACCTACTTCAACACCACGCCACTGGGTCGCGCAGTCACCGGCACCATGCTGGTTGCCGCGATGAAGGAAGACAAGGTCGATATCTGGGGTGACGGCAGCACGTTCAAGGGCAATGACATCGAGCGTTTCTATCGCTACGGCTTGCTGATGAATCCGGCATTGCGCATTTACAAACCATGGCTGGACGATGCCTTCATCAACGAACTCGGCGGCCGCAAGGAAATGTCGGAATTCCTGGTCAAGTCCGGCTTCGACTACAAGATGTCCACCGAGAAAGCGTATTCGACCGATTCCAACATCCTCGGCGCAACGCATGAAGCGAAAGACCTCGAATTCCTGAACACCGGCATGAAGATCGTCGAACCTATCATGGGCGTTGCCTTCTGGCGCGATGATGTCGAAGTCAAACGCGAAGAAGTTACTGTACGTTTTGAAGAAGGCCGTCCGGTCGCATTGAACGGCGTCGTCTATTCCGACCTGGTCGAACTGATGCTGGAAGCCAATCGCATCGGCGGTCGTCACGGTCTCGGCATGAGCGATCAAATCGAAAACCGCATCATCGAAGCGAAGAGCCGTGGCATCTATGAAGCACCAGGCCTGGCGCTGCTGTTCATCGCTTACGAACGTCTGGTCACGGGCATCCACAACGAAGACACCATCGAACAATACCGCGAAAGCGGTCGCCGCCTCGGTCGCCTGCTGTACCAGGGTCGCTGGTTCGATCCGCAAGCCATCATGTTGCGTGAAGCGGCACAACGCTGGGTCGCACGTGCGATCACAGGCGAAGTCACCATCGAACTGCGTCGCGGCAACGATTACTCGATTCTGAATACAGTGTCGGACAACCTGACCTATGCGCCGGAACGTCTGTCTATGGAAAAAGTGGAAGACGCGCCATTCTCGCCGGCCGACCGTATCGGCCAATTGACGATGCGCAATCTGGACATCACAGACACACGTCAAAAACTCGGCATCTACAGCAGCGTCGGCCTGCTGGCCGGCAACTCATCCGTTGCATTGCCGAGCTTTGAAAAAGACAAGAAATAATTCCTTCAACATCAAACATACAAATCATGACTACTCAATTCGATAACGTTTCCGTCGTCAAAAAAGCCAATATCTACTTCGATGGAAAATGCGTGTCATACACAGTACTGTTCGCTGACGGCACCAAGAAAACCATAGGCATCATTTTCCCGTCGACCTTGAAATTCAACACCGGCGCTGCAGAAATCATGGAACTGAATGCAGGCAAATGCCGCATTCGTCTGGCTGGTGCAACTGAATGGAATACCTATGAAGGCGGCCAGCAATTCGAAGTGCCTGCAAATTCGAGTTTCGATATTGAAACGGCAGAAACACTGGATTACGTTTGCCATTACCTCTGACCTGATCGCACAATAAAAAGCCCGGCTGCGTCATGCAGCCGGGCTTTTTTACTAAGGACTAGGCATCTTGCTCTGACAGAGTGTCATTCAGCGCAATTTTGCCACCGGAGTATGGGCTGCCTTGCATGCCTTCGACCTATAATGAACGCTGTTGGAATTGCTGACCGCCGGTTTGAATTGATTCACTCAGTGCGGCCCTGTTTGTTCGCTCGCGACGACCTCGCTGTAACTTCCCCCAAGAAAGAAACATATGATCCTTGGCATTGATGTGGGCGGCACACATACCGATTCGGTATTAATGCAGAACCGCAAAATTATCCGCAAGTCAAAAGTACTGACTGACAAGAACGACATTCTGGCTTGCGTGATGCACGCGACACAGGCTGTCGTAACGGCAGACGATATCAAGCAGCTGAAGCGTATCGTGCTCAGCACCACAATTTCCACCAATGCCGTTGCTCAAAACCAGCTCGACCCGGTCGGCCTGATCGTCATGAACGGCCCTGGTGTTTCGCCCAGGGATTTGCCACTGGCCGACAGGACGCACTTGATCGCCGGTTATATGAACCACCGCGGCATTGAAGCAGAAGCAATCGATGACGATGAACTGCAGGCGTTGAAACAACAGTTCAGCGCGGACAAGATCAATCACCTCGCGGTCATCGGCAAGTTCTCGACACGTAATCCTGTACACGAACAGGAAGTCGGCGCCTTCTTCACAGATCAAATCACGCACGCATCACTCGGCCATCACCAATCAGGTGTACTGAATTTTCCGCGCCGGATAGCGACCACCTACCTGAACGCCGCCATCTGGAGCCTGCACAGCCGCATGGTCGATCAGCTGGCCGGCTATCTGCAGGAACTCGGCGTCGATGTGCCGCTATTCATTCTGAAAGCCGATGGCGGCACCATAGGCGTACAGCAATCGCGCAACTATCCGGTGCAGACCATACTGTCGGGACCAGCCGCCACCATCATGGGCGTGCTGCCGTTTGTTTCATCGACACTTGATTCCGTATCGATAGACGTCGGCGGCACCACCACCGACATCGCGCTGTTCGCTGATGGCGCACCCTTGCTGGAACCGCAGGGAGTCGAGATCGAGGGACACAAGACCCTGATTCGCGGCCTGCTCACGCATTCGATGGCGCTTGGTGGTGACAGCCATGTACAGGTCGTGAATGGCACGCTGCAAATCGGCCCTGAGCGCAAGGGTTCGGCAATGGCATTCGACGGTCCGGTACCGACGCCTACCGATGCACTGATCGTGCTCGGTCTGGCTGCAATCGGCGACAGGAACAAGGCCCTGCACGCCATGGAAAGCCTGGCGGCTGCCTTGCAGCAAACGCCGCAACAGCTTGCCCAGGCCATCGTCGACAGCATGTGCGCCAGCATCGCCACCAAGGTCAGTCAAATGATCGCCGAGGTTAACAGCAAGCCGGTCTATACCATTCATGAGCTGCTCGAGGGGAAAGTACTGAATCCGCAGCAATTGATCGCAGTCGGCGGACCGGCGCCATATATTGCAAAACAGGTTGGCGAACTGCTGGCACTGCCTGCGCTCGTGCCGCAGGACTCGGAAGTGATCAATGCCAGTGGCGCGGCAATGGCACGTACCACCGTCGAGTTGAATCTGCTTGCCGATACCGAATCGCAGCAACTGAGTTTCGCCGAAGACGGCCGCAAGATGAAAATATCTTCGCGCACCACGGTCGATGATGTCGTCGCGATCGGTCAGGAACGTTTGCTTGAAATCGCCAGAGCCGCCGGTGCACGCGATGAAGATCTGGAAGTCGAAGTCGCAGACTGCCAGTCATTCAACGTCATCCACGGTTATGCAACCACAGGCAAGAACATCCGCGTCCGCTTGCAGATCAAACCCGGTTTGATCAAACATGAACAATGAGCATGAAGAACAAGTTTGAGGAAAACAGCGTGAAGAAAAAAACAGGACTGGTATTTTTCCCGGCATTTGATTATGCGATTTCACCTACGCATCCGGAACGTGAAGAACGGCTGTTGTACACGCAGGATCAGGTGTTCGAAGAAGGCCTGCTGGATTTCGACAACATCAAGGAATTCAAACCCGGCGTCGCCACGGCTGAAGACATACAGCGCGTGCATTTCTGCGTGCCGGGCATCGACGAGATCGTGCATGCCTCGCATCTGATCGCTGTCGGCGGCTGCATTACCGCAGCCGACAAGGTGATGACCAAGGAAGTGGATAACGCCTTTGCGCTGGTGCGTCCCTGCGGTCACCACTCATACCGTGTCGTGCATGGCAGTCGTGGCTTTTGCACGCTGAACATGGAAGCGATCATGGTCGAATACATCCGCCATAAATATGGCGTGAAGAAGATTGCGATCGTCGATACCGACTGCCATCATGGCGATGGTTCGCAGGATATTTTCTGGCACGATCCGAACACGCTGTTCATCTCCATGCATCAGGATGGCCGCACGCTTTACCCCGGCTCCGGCTTCCCGGACGAGCTGGGTGGACCGAATGCCTTCGGCGCCACGATCAACCTGCCTATGCCGCCAGACACTTGCGAAGAAGGCTTTCTGTATGTGCTGGATGAAATCGTGATGCCCATCGTGAATGAATTCAAGCCGGACCTGATCATCAATTCAGCCGGACAGGATAATCACTATTCCGATCCGATCACGAACATGAAGTTTACTGCGCACGGTTACGCAGTACTCAATCAGCGGCTCGCACCGGATCTGGCCGTACTGGAAGGCGGTTACTCGATCGAAACCGCACTGCCCTACATCAACACCGGCATCATCCTGGCGATGGCAGGCATGGATTTCAGCCACATCCAGGAACCGGATTACGACGCGGAAAGCCAGAAGCAGCCTGCTGCAATTGGCGCCTATCTGGAAAAATTGAAGGATGCGACTTTCCATCACTGGAACAATCGCCACACGCTGCGCGAACAGGTCTACCCTGAACAGGAGTTCCACAAGCGCAGCATGGAGGTGTACTACGACACCGATGGCATACGCGAAACCATCAATGAAACGGTACGCTCCTGTCAGGATTGCGGCGGCACCGTGGTGATCGATTCGCGCTGCGACGATACGCACAATCATATTCTCGCCGTGCAGATTCCGCGCTATGCCTGCGCTCCCTGCCGCAGTTATGGCGAAGAACTATTTAACAAAACAGAGATTGGGCGCGCAGCTGAACGTTATACGCAAGTTTTCCTGCAGGACAAGGATAACGACCGCTATCTATCCAGATAAGAAGTCCCAGGTAATGCGAAAACAGTGCCGGCTCTGGCTGAGTCGGCACTGTTTAGCTGGAAGTGCGTTCCGTCAGGGATTCCCCAGTGCACGCAGCGTATCGCTGCCATAAGGCGACAGTAGCCAGCCCACACAAGCACAATGCAGTAACACCGTCACCCAGTAAATACGCTGGAAGCTAGCCTTGCTGGTTTTATGTCGCAGGATTTTTTGCGCCAGCCATCCACCAGGCCAGCCGCCAAGGAAATCCAGTAAATGCAGATTGCTTTCGCTAATCCGCCATTGACCCTTGCGTGCTGCCGATTTGTCAATCGCATAAGCGGCAAAGCTCAGCAAGCTGAGCGCTAGATAACTGCCCAGTACCGGCAATAGAATTTTTGACTCCATTATCACAATCCGATAATCAAAGGAAAATCGGTTCAGGTTCCAGTTGCACATCGAAGCGTTGCGCAACATCGGTCTGTATCGATGCCGCCAGTTGCGCAATGTCTGCGCCGCTCGCACCGCCGCGATTCACCAGTACCAGTGCCTGCTTCTCGTACACGCCGGCTGCGCCATTGTTGCGGCCTTTCCAGCCACACTGATCGATCAACCAGCCGGCAGCCAGCTTGACGCCGCCATCGGGCTGCGCATAATTCACCAGTTGCGGATACCTTTCCAGCAAGGCATCACGTTGCTCCACTGTTACAAGCGGATTTTTGAAGAAACTGCCGGCATTGCCGATCACTGCAGGATCGGGCAACTTGCGCGCACGAATCGCAATCACTGCCGCGCTGATATCTTGCGCAGTCGGCTCTGTAATCTTGCGCGCCGCCAGTTCTTTTGTCACATCGGCGTAACGAATCACGGCTTGCCATTTTTTCGGCAAGGAAAAGGTCACATCCAGCACCACTGCACGGTCGCGCAAACGGTGTTTGAACACGCTGTCGCGATAGCCGAACATGCAGGCTGCTTTATCCAGTGTACTTTGCTCGCCGGTTTCAAAATCAAACAAGGTCAGTGAATGAAAACGGTCTTTGATTTCCATGCCGTAAGCGCCGATATTCTGGATAGGCGCTGCACCGACGCTGCCGGGAATCAGCGACAGATTTTCCAGGCCGCCCAAACCCTGCGCCAGCGTCCATAACACGAACTGATGCCAATTCTCGCCGGCTGCGGCACGCACATAGCTGGCATCTTCATCTTCTTCGACAATCTCGATTCCCTTGTTTTCCATATGCAGCACCAGGCCTGGAAAATCCCGCGTCAGCAGAATATTGCTGCCGCCGCCGAGAATCAGACGCGGCATGTCTGCCAGCACGGCATCGCGTTGTACTGCTTCCAGTACGCCGGCCGAGGTCACCGGCAGATAGGCATGCGCGCTGGCCTCCACCCCGAAGGTATTATGGTTGCACAGAGAAACATCGTACTGAAGCGGTAAGGAATGAGTCATAGTGGGCGATTATATCTCTGCTCGACGGGCTCAGCCCTAGCCCCTCGGTTTTTTGTCCGCTAGAATGACGGACAAATCAGATACGCGATCTGAACGAACCATCTGGCGTTTCGCCGGCATCTGCCGCGAGCCAGGCAATAAAAAAGGAAATCATCATGCCATCTTTTGATACCGTCTCTGAAGCCAATATGGTTGAAGTAAAGAATGCTGTCGATCAGGCAGGAAAAGAAATCACGACCCGTTTTGACTTCAAGGGCAGCGATGCCCGCGTCGAGCAAAAAGAACGTGACCTGACTGCGTATGCAGATTCGGAATTTCAACTGAATCAGGTTCTGGACGTACTGACCGGAAAACTGGTCAAACGCAATGTCGACGTACGTTTCCTCGATCGCGGCAAGATTGAAAAAATCGGCGGCGACAAGGTCAAGCAAGTCGTCAAGATCAAGAACGGCATCGAAACCGAAGCGGCCAAGAAAATCGTGCGCATCCTCAAGGACAGCAAGTTGAAAGTACAAGCCAGCATCCAGGGTGATGCGGTACGCGTCACCGGTGCAAAACGCGACGATTTGCAGGATGCCATGGCTTTGCTGCGCAAGGAAGTTGCCGATCTGCCGCTGGAATTCAATAACTTCCGCGACTGATTCCGCATCTATATCCCGCTCCAGCCGTCGCGTCCCATTCTCATGCCGCTCCGGCATTTTGACGCGACCATTTGGGCCGGAGCGGATTCATGTTGACGCTTTAGCGACAATTTTCCACCTTCCTCCCAAACCGCAGGAATTTCGTGACAGAATCATTGCTTTCATAAAAGCTGAGATCTGCCATGAAACTACCGCTGCTCGCCTCCCTCCTTTGCTGCGTCACGTTACAAGTGCAGGCAGCGGATATCAGCGTGATCGGCCTTTTCCCCGGCAAGGCGGTACTGGTCATCGACAGCGGTTCACCCAAAACCTACACCGTCGGTAATATGGTCAGGCCCGGCATCAAGCTGGTAGACGTCAATCAGACCACCGCCACCTTCGATACCGATGGCAAAAAACAGCGCATCGATATTGGCGGGCATGTGAATCGCATAGCGCCATCAGGCGCCAGCAGCGTGACCTTGCAGGCTGACGGTCGCGGTCACTTCATGGTGCAAGGGCAAATCAACGGCGGCACGATGCGCATGCTGGTCGATACCGGCGCCTCGCTGATTGCATTACCCGCAGCAGATGCGCGCCGTCTGGGCATCGATTACAAGAAGGGACAGACTGCCCACGTCAATACCGCAAACGGCGTCGTGACGGCGTACCAGGTGGTGCTGAATTCAGTCAAGATAGGCGACATTACCTTGAATCAGGTCGATGCGCTGGTGCAGGAAAATGGACTGACCTTTGCCCTGCTCGGCATGTCTTTTCTGAATCGCACCGAGATGCGACGCGAAGGCGAACAGATGGTTCTGACCAAGCGTTATTAAAGTCGAATGCAATAAAAAGACGGGCACTGAATTCAATGCCCGTCTTTTATCGTGTGCTGCTGTTTCTACTGCAGTCTCGTTTATGCGTCCGGATCCTTGAGGCGGCGTTGTTTGACCGCTTCTGCCAAACCTTCCAATACACCCAGGCTGTCTTCCCAGCTGATACAACCATCAGTTACCGATTGGCCATAGACCAGCTCCTTGCCCGGAATCAGATCCTGGCGACCAGCAACCAGATGCGACTCGATCATCACACCGACGATACGCGTATCGCCACCGGCAACCTGTGTGGCGATATCTGCACAAACCGGGATTTGATTTTCCGGTTTTTTCGAGCTGTTGGCATGCGAGGTATCGATCATCAGACGCGATGCCAGGCCGTTCGCGGCGATATCCTTGCAAGCCTGTTCGACGCTGGCAGCATCATAGTTAGGCGTTTTACCGCCGCGTAGAATAATGTGGCAATCTTCATTGCCGCTGGTCGAAACGATGGCCGAATGACCGCCTTTTGTCACCGACAGGAAATGATGCGGCTGCGATGCGGCCTTGATCGCATCGACCGCGATTTTCACGTTACCGTCAGTACCGTTCTTGAAACCGACCGGGCAGGACAAACCGGAAGCCAGTTCGCGATGGACTTGCGACTCAGTCGTGCGTGCACCAATGGCACCCCAGCTGATCAGGTCGGCAATGTACTGCGGGCTGATCACGTCGAGAAATTCGGTACCGGCCGGCAGACCAAGTTCATTGATATTCAGCAGCAGTTCACGCGCAATACGCAGGCCGTCGTTGATGCGAAAGCTGTTGTCCATGTACGGATCGTTGATCAAGCCTTTCCAGCCTACCGTGGTGCGTGGTTTTTCGAAATAGACGCGCATCACGATTTCCAGCTCACCGGCAAAACGCGCACGCTCTTTCACCAGACGATTTGCATATTCCATCGCAGCTGTGGTGTCGTGTATCGAGCATGGTCCGATCACAACCATCAGGCGATCATCCTGACCGTGCAAGATGCGATGCAATGCGATGCGCGCATCGGCAGCCGTCGTCTCCGCTTTTTCGGAAACGCCCAGTTCGCGTATCAAATGCGATGGTGGCGTCAGTTCTTTCATTTCTTTAATCCGTAAGTCATCTGTGCGCGGCATGTTTTTCTCCAGTCAAAATCTGTACACTAAAAATAAAAAACCGCCATCGCGGGCGGTTTTTTAAAGAATTTCGGTTTAAGCCTTTTTACCTGCGCGCTTACCGCTTCTCCACCGCCGTTGGGCTGGAATAGCTAAAGTAAAAATAAAATTGGAAGCGCGAAGCAGTCATGTCTGTACTGAATTCTGTTTTATCTGTCGGTAATATTGCAATAAATCAGGTGATTTGGCAAGAAAAGCTTGGAAAATGCGTTGGCATTCAGCCAAATCATGGCCGAATGCCAACAAACATCGATCAGGCCGTTCCGCCCACCGTCACACCGTCGATACGCAAGGTAGGCTGGCCGACACCTACCGGTACGCTCTGACCTTCCTTGCCGCAGACGCCAACGCCACTATCGAGACTCATATCGTTGCCTATCATGGAGACGCGATTCAAGACGTCGGGGCCGTTACCGATCAGGGTTGCACCCTTGACCGGATAGGTCACTTTGCCATTTTCGATCATATAGGCTTCGCTGGCCGAAAACACGAACTTGCCGTTCGTGATATCAACCTGACCGCCGCCGAAATTCACTGCGTACAAACCGTTCTTGACCGATGCCAGAATTTCCGCCGGATCTTTATCGCCGCCCAGCATATAGGTATTCGTCATCCGCGGCATCGGCAGATGCGCAAACGATTCGCGCCTCGCATTGCCGGTCACCGGCATGTTCATCAGGCGCGCATTCATCGTGTCCTGAATATAACCCTTCAGGATACCGTCCTCGATCAGCGTCGTGCATTGGGTAGGATTGCCTTCGTCATCGATATTCAAGGAACCGCGTCTATCGGCAATGGTACCGTCATCGACTACCGTCACGCCCTTGGCTGCCACACGTTCACCGATACGACCGGAGAATGCGCTCGAACCCTTGCGATTGAAATCGCCTTCCAGTCCATGGCCGATCGCTTCATGCAGCAATACGCCAGGCCAGCCAGGTCCGAGGACGACTGTCATCGGACCGGCAGGAGCCGGACGCGCTTCAAGATTGACGAGTGCGGAAGCGACCGCTTCGCTGGCGTATTTTTCCAGCAGTTCATCGCTGAAATAGCCATAGCTGTAACGACCGCCACCACCGCTGGAACCCATTTCGCGACGCCCATTTTGTTCTGCGATTACTGTGATCGAGACCCGTACCAGCGGACGAATGTCGGCAGCCAGCACACCATCGCTGCGCACCACCAACACCACATCGTATTCACCAGCGAGGCCAGCCATCACTTGCACCACACGCGGATCTTTTGCACGCGCGATGCGTTCTATCTTTTCCAGCAACTTTACTTTTTCAGTGGCATCCAGCGAGGTCAGTGGATCGTTAGGCAGATACAAATCGCGACCGCCCACTTGCTGAATCGCTGAAGCGACCTTGATCTTGCCTGCGCCCTGTCGTGCAATCGTGCGCGTCGCCAACGCTGCTTCCATCAATGCACGTTCGGAAATTTCATCCGAATAGGAAAAAGCCGTTTTATCGCCCGAGACAGCACGCACACCGACGCCCTGGTCGATGGAAAAGCTGCCGGTTTTGACTATGCCTTCTTCCAGGCTCCAGCCTTCGCTTTTGGTAAATTGAAAATACAAATCTGCATAATCGACGCGATGCGTAAACATCGTACCCAGGGTCTGGATCAGGATGGATTCGTCCAGGCCGAAAGGCGTCAGCAATACATCGCGGGCGACAGCCAGGGTCTTGAGATTTGGTTCAAATGGGGTCATTGTTTATTTGCCATTTGCGCGTTGATGCGCAAACAAAATTGATTCGGATAACGAATTGTAGAGCATCTGGCCCAAAGCCCCTGATAACACTGCTACGTACTTGCAACTGCGGCTACAACTTGCGGTGCTTCAAGGCGGGAAGATTTTCACGGATACCAGTTAAATGATGGGGTTCGATATCGCCGATTACAAGCCCTTCGCCGTCTGCCAATACGTCCTTGATTTCACCCCAGGGATCGATCAGCATGCTGTGTCCCCATGTGGTGCGACCATTTTGGTGACGGCCACCCTGCGCGGCTGCCAGCACGTAGCACTGATTCTCGATTGCACGTGCGCGCAACAGGATTTCCCAATGCGCCTTGCCGGTTGTATAAGTAAATGCAGCCGGCACAACGATCAAAGTGCAATCGCCCATCGCGCGATACAGTTCGGGAAAACGCAGGTCGTAACAAACCGATAAACCCACCTTGCCGAACGGCGCATCGAAAGTTGTAACTTCAGTGCCCTGCACGATCGTGCGCGCTTCGTCATACGATTCCATACCCTTGGTAAAACTGAACAGATGGATCTTGTCGTAACGCTTTACCCGCTCACCAGCCGGGTTGTAGACCATCATCGTATTCAAGACTTTGTCGGCTATTAATGCGGCCATCGGCAAGGTGCCACCTATCAGCCACACTTGATGTTCGCGTGCGGTTTCCGCCATGAAAGTCTGGATGGGCCCGACATCGATCTGTTCGGCCAAACCCAGTTTGTCGTTTTCGTGCATGCCCATGGCAGCCCAATATTCAGGCAGCAGAACAAGCGTGGCGCCCTGGTGCGCGGCATCCGCGATCAGGCGACGCGCAGTGGCGATATTTTCTTCCACCGAAGGCGTGGATACCATTTGTATGGCAGCTACGCGCGCCACGGAAATTTTCATGATTCAGCCTTCTGTGCCGGGTTCTGTAATGTCTGGTTCCGGCGCTGCCGGTTCCGCCTTGCGATCGACCTTGTTCACGTTCGGATCGCCCCATGGTCCGGTAATCGTATACTCATACGTAAACGCACGCGCCAACGGTTCGCGCAGAAACAGTTGCGCCAGGAAAGTGCCGGCGCCTATGACCGGATTGATGGCCAGCGCATAAGCGACGGATGCAGCGCCGGCATTGATTTCCGGGATCACGACTGCGCGCAGATCCTGCGACTCTCTGGCGATATCGGCCGAGCCGTCTATCAGCACGGTTGCACTGACGCCGCGCATCTTGAGATTATCGGTAGTCACCACGCCATTTAAAATACGCGCACTACCGTTGATGCCATCAAATGCAAATCCTTCGGAAAACACATCGCGAAAATCCAGCGTCAGGCGACGCGGTATCGATTGCAGACTCAATACGCCGAGCAATTTGGCGGCACCCGGTTCGACTTTCAGAAACTGGCCGGAGGTGATATCCAGATTGATTTTTCCGGTCAGGCTGGGAACGTCAAACGAAAAAGGCAAACCTTTCCAGCTGATGTCTCCCTCCATCTTCCCTTTGCCGCCGCGCAGAACATCCACAAAACCGAAGCGGTTGAGCAGGTTGCCTGCGTTGGTAATATCCAAGTTGTAATCGAGGCTGGAAATGTTGCCGCCATTTTTAGCCAGCCAGTTTCCCTTGGCTGTCAGGCTTGCGTCCGGATTGGCGAGCGACAGATTCCTGATGCGCCACTCGCGCCCTTCTGTTGCGCGTACATAATGCGCCAGTAGTTCAAGCCGCCCGAGCTTCTTGTCGAATAATTCAAAATTCTCGGCAACCACATCCAGCGCCGGCATTTCTGTTGCACTGTCTACACCATCAAGTAAATTCTTGACCTCTGAACCCACTGTTTTCGGCACCACCATCGAAGCCAGGCGTGCGGTGACCTTTCCCAATCCGCGCCCCGACGAAGACTCAATCCAGGTCAGGTAACCCGAGGCCTGCACCGAATCGATATTGGCCTGCCACACGTTGGTGTCATGCGATACGCCAACCACCACTTCATCGAATTTTTTCCCCATCAAGAACAGCTCGTTGGCGCGTGCAGCCAGTATGTTCGGTTCGACGTATTGCGCAATATCGGGCGCCTCCGATGCATCTGCGCCTTTTTTCTGCGCACTCTTTCCGGCGGCAGTAATCGACGATGCGACGCTAATCCAGTCATCGATATTCAGCGAGTGCAAGTTGACGTTGACCATCAAACCGCCATCCGGCTCCGGTGCCGGTGTATTAACACCGATGCCGCCACGTACCACACGCCACGCGGCCGCAGTATCCTTCGCACTTTTCTCGCGCAGGTAGCTGCCGACTATGGACGGACCCAGTGCCAGCTTGATGCCATCGCGCATGACTGCAGCATTCTCGGACGACAGGCTGGCCTGTTCTATCCTGAGTGGCAAGGCATCCTTGGCGACCTTGTGCAGAGGGGCAGGGAAAGCCAGACCCAGGCCGCGCAAACTGGAGTCAACCACAATCTCGACGCGTTTGTTCCTGACGCTGATCGTGGTGCCGAAACGTGTGCTGCCGCTCACCCGGTCTACCAACCTTTGCATCGCCGGCGCAGGATAGTTTTTGCGCAAACCGGCAGCCGACACGGTGCCATCCGCCTTGATCAGGACATTGCCGTCTTTTTGCGTGCCGCCGGTTACCGTTAACGGACCACCGAGGAAATTCGCCTTGATGTTTTTCAGCGTCAAACCTTTTTCATCGAATTCGAGTTCGCCGCTGGTCTGCGTAATCGATGGAATCGCATTCTGCAAAATCACATTGTTATCGGCAAACTTCAGCACACCACGCACCTTGGCTTCCATGATCTGATTCAAAGGCAACTTTAAATCAAGCGCAAGCGTGGCATTGCCGCTGGCTTTCGTTTCATCGGTGAAGTGGCCTATCCAGGTGGCGACCGGACTATCCACCGTGTATTGCACCATGTCTTGCAGAGTACCCGCTGCATGGCCATCGACTTCCAGTACCGGCTCATCCGCCAGCAGGTCGGCAATTACCGCCTTCACATTTGATACCTGGGTACCATGCGTACTGCCGCTTTCCCCCTTGATTTCCATCCGCGTACGATCAAACAGTATCGTGCCTTTGATTTTTTCCAGCAGCGGCCACAACGGTGTCTTGCCATCGTCGCCAAACATGTCTGGCGCATAATTCAAACCGCCGTTGTCGATCTTGCCGCTAAAAACAAATTCGCCTTTCGGCTTTTCACCGGCTTTTTGCGTATGAAAGGGAAACTGATTCAAATCGCCTTTTAACTTGACATGACCGTCATGCAGCGTACCTGCGATAAGTGCATCGCCGAGCCAGCTACGGAATTCCTCATTCATTCCCAGCGGAAGATAGTTGCCCACCTGGTTCAATTCAAGACCGGACAGGCTGCCCGTCACATCGATAGTGCCCAGCGCATGTCCCGTCTTTTTGTCCAGCGGCATCAGATGCGTACCGGAGAATGAAGCGGTCAGCCCCTGTTTCACAAGACTTATATTGCGCACATCCAGCAACAATTGATTGTTTTTCTGGAAGACCCATTTGGCATCCATTTTCAATTTATCGAGCGCGACATCGGGTTCGGAAAAATAAGCCGGCAAAGCTAGCCTGATTTGTTCCGATGCCAGCGCGAAGGTGCCACCCTGATTATTCGCATCCACATGCCCGGATAAATTTTCAAAACCGGGAATCGCAGGAACCGCAGCGTGCGCCGGCAACCTGGCGCTGGCGGCACGAGCAGGACGCGCTGGCTGCGCCTTCATCGCCAGTCCTGTGAAATCGCCCTTGACCTTGTACGACTCTATATTCGGATAGCTGCCCTGCAACTGCGCCGAGAAATTCTTCAGCTTCCCGCGCGGCGCAAAATCTTCCAGCAGGCGCAACTGCGTCGCCGGCAAAGGCAAACGGGCTACAAAATCGGCCCACGCCTGCAGATCGAGTGAAACAGCTTGTACCTCTATGCTCTCCGATTTTCCGTTTTGAGCGGCGATGTAATGTTCACTCATCGTGGTCTTGGGTAGCACCAGTCCGTCATCGGTTTTCAGCGAAAAATCGCGTACCGAAATCGTATGTCCACGCATGCCGAAAGTCGGCACGCCATCACGCGTGCTGCCTTCCAGCGGCTCGCGCACTGAAATACGCCCGTTCGCATACGCCAGCGACAAGGGCGGCATATCCTTGCGCAATTGGGACGACACATTCGACAGGCTCAGATCGGCAGTGAAATCGACTACCCGTGCATGATCGAATGCCAGCCAGGCGCGCATCGAGCCGCTGGCCTGCTGCAAATCAAACGGAAAGTCGAGATAGGTTTTCCAGGCGGCGAGATTGGTGTCGCGCAAGTCGGTATACAGTTCGCCCGTCCAGCGCGTCGCATCGGAAATTTTTTGTGCAAAAAGCGGATGATCAAAAGCTGCACGCACATCCAGTGGTGCAGCAATGGCAGTCGGCGGTGTCGCCTTCAACGCAAATTTGTGATGCCGCCCACTGTTATGCAAGACCATATTGACATTGCCGAGCAATAGTTCGGGCGCCTGGCGCAGTCGGTCCTGCCAGCGCAAGCGCCCATTCCTGATCGTGATTTCGCGTTGTGACAGTATCCAGTCGGCAGCCTTGCTGTCGCCGCTTTTCTGCAAATCGAGCAGCAGACCGGCAACATAGAAATTGCCATGCGCATCGCGCTGGATATCCATATCAGGCTTGTCGATTTCCAGGCTGTACAGACGCAAGTCGGCGGTCAGCACCGACAACCATGACACGGTGGCCGACACTGCCGGTAATTGCAGCGCCTTGTCGCCATCCTTGTCGTAGACCACGACATTGCCCAGCGCCAGATGCGGGCGCAGGCCATCCCAGGATGCGGTAATGGTTGCTATCGATACCGGACGCCCTATCGCTTTGGTCGCGACTTTTTCCACATCGACGCGGTAGGCGGATATCTGCGGCAGAACTGCGTAACGCAAGGTGAGGAACAGCGCACAAAAAATGAAATACGCCAGCACCAGAAATTTCAGCAGCCAGCCCAGCGCATGGTGACTGGCTTTATTGGCGGCGCGAAACGATTGTTGAAGCGTACGCCAGCATAGCCGCAGCCGATCGGCAGTCAAGGTCTGGTTGGGAAGGCGTGGATCTGTCGGCATCAATCAAAAAGGTCGGTGAATCGACTTCGCGTAGAATAAAACAAGCTGACAGGCAAATCGGCTCGCACACTATAAAACCAAGCTTACATCTCAAGAACTCTAGGATACTCTCTCATACCGTGACCAACCTGTCTTCTACCCCAATTACCGCCTCCCGCTTTTATACCCGATGGCTCAATGCCGATGCAGGCCGTGCGCAAAAGGTAGCCGAAGTCGGCAAATTATCCCTGAACTCGACCATTTTCGGTGAACTCTTACAAAACGAAACAGATGCTGGCGCCAATTTGCCAGCCGCCATGCGCCGCGTGCGCAATCTGGTGATTGCCACGCTGATCCAGCGCGACCTCGGCGGCCAGGCCGATCTGGCGGAGGTGGTCGATACGATGACGGCTTTTGGTGATTTTGCAGTGCAGACCCATCTGGCGGCAGTGAGCGCCGAATTGATGGCGATACACGGCACACCGATAGGCGACGAATCAGGCGAGCTGCAGGAAATGATCGTGCTGGGCATGGGCAAGCTGGGCGGCGGCGAGTTGAATGTGTCGTCCGATATCGACCTCATCTTCGTCTATGCAGAAGATGGTGATACCGTCGCCACCACGCCGGAACAACGGCCGCTGTCGAACCACGAATTTTTTACGCGGGTCGGCAAGAAACTGATTAGCGCCTTATCGGAAATTACCGGAGACGGTTTTACCTTCCGCGTCGACATGGCCTTGCGCCCAAACGGCGCATCCGGCCCGCTGGCCGCCAGCTTCAACATGGTGGAGGAATATCTGATCGTGCAGGGGCGCGAGTGGGAACGCTACGCTTGGGTCAAGGCGCGCGCACTGACCGGCAAACCGTCCGACATCGCCGCACTGGAAAAAATCATCCGCCCTTTTATCTATAGACGTTATCTGGATTACGGTTCTATCGATGCGATCCGCAATATGCACGCACAGATACGCGCCGAAGTCACGCGACAGGAAGCACGCCATCCCGATCGCAGCAACAACGTCAAGCTGGGACGCGGCGGCATACGCGAAATCGAATTCCTCGCACAGGTACACCAATTAATACGCGGTGGACGCGACGCCGCCTTGCGTGATCGTTCAACACGCGGCACCTTGCGCACGCTGGCCGAAAAAGAATTGTTCAAGCCGAAAGTCGTAGCCCAATTGCTGCACGCCTACACCTTCCTGCGCAATCTCGAACACAGACTGCAATATCTGGACGACGCACAAACCCACAACTTCCCTGCAAATGAAGCAGATCAGCTGACCATTGCAAGGATGATGGGATATAACGATGTACCTGCCCTGCTGGCCGCGCTGGAAGAACAACGCGCGCTGGTTGCCAGGCATTTTGACGAGATTTTCAGCGACAAAACGAATGACAAGGAATCCGACACTCATGTCGCCGCAGACTTGCATGCCGTGTTGACAGAATCTGATAATGAACAGGTAATCGAAACCTATTTGACCAGTCTGTCATTCGACCATGCTGGCGATGCAGCCAAACGTCTGCTTGCGACCTGGCATTCGCCGCGTCTGCAATCCTTGCCGGAAGCCAGCCGCAACAAGCTGGTCGCGCTGGTGAATGCCTCACTGCCCTTGATTGTCAAAGTAAGCGAAGCACGCTCGAGCACGCTAGGGCGTCTGCTGGATTTTCTGGAAACCATCGCGCGCCGTGCCGCCTATCTTGCCTTGCTGACTGAATATCCACATGCGCTGGAACGCGTAATCCGCATGATCGCCGCCAGCGATTGGGCCGCCAAATATCTGACTCGCCATCCGCTGCTGCTGGACGAACTGCTGGACAATCGCACGCTGAAAGCAGCACCCGACTGGAATGCATTTGCACGCGATTGCCGTGAACGACTGGACGAAACACCAGGCGATACCGAACGCCAGATGGACGTGCTGCGCGAAATGCACCACGCGCAATTGATACGCCTGCTGGCACAGGATCTGGTCGGTGACATGAGCGTCGAACGCCTGGCAGATCATTTATCCGAACTGGCAGACAAGCTGGTCGAAGCAACCATACAAACCATCTGGAAAGGTTTGCCGAATCGCCATCGCGAAGAACCGAAATTCGCCGTCATTGCCTACGGCAAGCTGGGTGGCAAGGAACTCGGTTATGCCTCCGACCTGGATGTCATTTTTCTGTATGACGACGACGATCAGGATGCACCTGCGCTGTACGCCAAGCTGGCGCAGCGCTTCATTACATGGATGACTGCGCACACACCAGCCGGCATATTGTTCGATGTCGATATCGCACTGCGGCCTGATGGCGCCAGCGGCTTGCTGGTTTCTACCGTTTCTTCTTTTGAAAAATATCAAACTACTTCAGCATGGCTTTGGGAGCACCAGGCATTAACCAGAGCACGCTTCTGCACCGGTGATGCCGAAATCGGTGCACGCTTCGAAGCGATCCGTGAAAGCGTATTGCGCCAGACACGCGATCCCGTCGCACTGAAAAAGGAAGTACTGGAAATGCGCAAGAAACTGCACGACGCGCATCCCAATCGTACTGACCTGTTCGATCTGAAGCACGACAACGGCGGCATGATCGATATCGAATTCATGGTGCAATTCCTCGTATTGCGCGACTCGGCACAGCATCCTCATCTGACCGGCGACATCGGCAATATTGCATTGCTGAAGTTATGCGGCGAACTGGGACTGATCGATACCGTCTTGTCGGGTACCGTGGCCGATGCGTATAGAACATTCCGTAAGCTGCAGCATCAGATTCGGCTACAGGGAGCGGAACGGGCAAGGGTTGAAATGGAACGAGTCGCGCCAGAAATTGCAGCCGTAGTCGCCTTATGGGCGGCGGTATTTGCATAACAGTTACGGCAATAGCGGATGACCAATGCATGTGCATGGCTGACAACATCGATGTGCAAAAAAGTTATCCACGCTTTTTGTGCACAGCCCTGTGGATAAGCTGAGCGCAAGCGGGGTATGTCATTGATCTGAAAGAGAATTAATTCCCTGCACAATCTGCGCAAGTTCCATGGCTGACAGCTTGCTTGCGCAATCCCCTCATTACGATACGTGCCCTACCAACGACCTGCCGAAGACTGAAAATTTATGCGATTGGATTAATCGCTCAAGCTCCGCTCTCACACGCCTTGCATGAAATGACATGAGCGCCGCTGCGATCAGACAGCACCGCATCAGGCCCGACAAAAAACCATTCAAACTGGCCGGCCATATCTTTCTTAACGCGACATTCCTGTTTTCATTCAACATACTGGCTATAAAGACACCGAAATCCAGCGGGCACGCAGTATACTTTGTCTTTTGACCGCAATCGCCTTAATCGAAGGATTTCCATGAACACCTTGCCTGCATGTCCACAATGCAATTCCGAATTTACCTATGAAGATAGCGGCCTGTACATCTGCCCCGAATGCGCACACGAATGGCCAGTTAACGGGGTAACGGCAGAATCTGTCGAAGAAGGCAGCAAGGTCTACCGTGATTCCGCCGGCAACGTATTGCAGGATGGCGATACCGTCACCGTGATCAAGGATTTGAAATTGAAAGGGTCTGGCGGCACCATCAAGGTCGGCACCAAGGTCAAGAATATCCGCCTGGTCGATAGCGACCACGACATCGACTGCAAGATTGACGGCTTCGGTGCCATGAGCCTGAAATCGGAATTCGTCAAAAAGGCATGACCGTGCACGGGCGAATCAGGTTTGCACCGCAACACGCCGATTTTCCTGCCGCGTGATTCCATGCTGCCGACATCGCCCCTCCCGATACGCACCGAGTGCCCGCCCGGCACTTGCATATGCGAGCGCGAAAGTTTGCTGAACGACCCGACCGGCGATATGCGCGTCCTGCTGCTGACCCGGATGGAAGAAAGAAAACTGATCGCACGGATAGAAAGTATTTCCACCTATGCCGACTTGCTGCATATGGCGGAACGCATACAGACGCAGTTGGGAATCGTGTTGCAGATTGCACCAGGCACACGCGAAGTCCGTACGGTGCGCGGCTTGACTATAGAACTGCTGGAACGCCCCGGACTATGCAAGAAAATACGGCAATCAATTCCGGCTGCAATACGAAAATGCCTGGATAAGAATCCGGAAATTGTCTACGCAATTCTGGATGCGCACGATCTGTTCAGCGATAGATAAAATATCGCAAAACAGCAAAATGCAAAAGTAACTCTGCAATAGTTATCCACTGTGCACAGCTCTGTAGATAAGCTGCATGAAATCTCGCTATGTCGTTGCTCTAAAAGAGAAATCATCTGCTGCACAAATTGCGCCTATTCATCACTCTTGCGCTCAAATAACGGTCAGCTTCAGACCGCACACACCTTCAATCATGCCTTCCAGCTGATCACCCTTGTTGATCGCACCGACGCCCGCTGGCGTTCCAGTCATGATGAGATCGCCCGGCTTAAGTTCAAAGAACGTCGACAGTATGGAAATCTGTTCCGCAACTTTCCAGATCATTTGATCCAGGTCGCCCTTTTGCCTTACCTCGCCATTGACCTTGAACCAGATACCACCTGTGTGCGGATGGCCTACGTCAGCAACCGGAATCAGTGCCGAGCAAGGTGCCGAATGTTCAAACGCCTTGCCAAGCTCCCACGGACGGCCCATTTTTTTTGCCACGCCCTGCAGATCACGCCTGGTCATATCGAGCCCAACACCGTAGCCGAAGATATGATCCAGCGCCTTATCCACCGCGATGTTCTTGCCACCCTTGTCTAGTGCCACTACCAATTCAAATTCAAAATGCACATCAGATGTTTCCGGCGGATACGGAAAATCCTGATCGACAATAATGTTGTCCGGATTCTTTTGAAAGAAAAATGGCGGCTCTTTGTCAGGATCGTGGCCCATCTCGATCGCATGCGCTGCATAGTTACGGCCTATGCAATAAATGCGGTGTACCGGAAATAGCTTCTTCGTACCTCGTACCGGTAAAGCCGGAATGACGGGCGCGGGGATAACGTAAGTCTGATTTTCAGTTACCAATTTTTCGCTACTCATTGAAAACTTCTCCGGACAATATAAATTTTGTTTAAAACCTGTGCTTCACCCACCGAACAACGGCCGATAGAAGTATTTCCTGCATTCATGCGGGGTGAAAATAGCAATGATAAAACAAGAGATAAAAAAAGCCCCGTGTCGAACTGCCTAATACATAGCGGTTCAAACCCGGGGCTTATTCATGCAGCAAGAAACTGCATGTCAACGTTGTTTACTTGGCTGTCATCAATGCCACTGTGGTGTCCAGCATGCGGTTCGAGAAACCCCATTCATTGTCATACCACGACGAGACCTTGACCAGACGGCCGGACACCTTGGTCAGCGTCGAATCGAAGTTGCTCGAAGCCGGATTGTGGTTGAAGTCCACCGATACCAAAGGTTCGGTTTGATAGGTCAAGATACCTTTCAACGCGCCTTCGGATGCTTCTTTCATGATCGCATTGATTTCTTCCACGGTCGTGTCACGCGCAGCAATGAAGGACAGATCAACGATGGATACATTGATGGTCGGTACGCGTATCGCGTAACCATCCAGCTTGCCGTTCAGTTCCGGCAAGACCAGGCCAACTGCAGCAGCAGCGCCGGTTTTGGTCGGGATCATCGATTGCGTCGCCGAGCGTGCGCGGCGCAGATCTTCATGCATCACGTCCGTCAGCACCTGATCGTTGGTGTAAGCGTGGACGGTTGTCATCAAGCCGTTGACCAGGCCGATTTTGTCATTCAATGGCTTGACCAGTGGTGCCAGGCAGTTGGTGGTACACGATGCATTCGAGATCACGGTGTCGCTGGATTTCAGTACGCCGTTGTTGACGCCAAACACGATGGTCGCATCCACATCCTTGCCGCCGGGTGCAGAAATAATGACTTTTTTCGCGCCGCCCTTGATGTGTGCCGACGCTTTTTCCTTGGTCGTGAAGAAGCCCGTGCATTCCAGCACCACATCGACATTCAATTCACCCCAACCGATTTGCGCCGGATCCCGTTGTGCAAACACGCGTATCTTGTCGCCATTGACGATCATGTAATCACCATCGACTTCAACCGTTCCCGGGAATTTTCCATGCGCGGTGTCGTAGCGGGTCAAATGCGCATTCGATTTGGCATCGCCGAGATCGTTGATCGCCACGATTTGAATGTCATTTTTTTTGCCGCCTTCGTAATGCGCGCGAAGGATGTTGCGGCCGATGCGGCCGTAGCCGTTAATTGCGACGCGGATGGTCATCTTTTTCTCCAGAAAAATTCAACTTCAAGGTATAGAAAATCACTCAGTGCATGCCTGCTGCAATGCAGCCAGGTCACGCCAACCGTAACCGGCTTCCATCAAATCCAGACCGTCCCATGTGAACGGCTGCTCGATCAAAAGTTCAGCGCCCAGCTGTTCGTAAAACTGTCGCGCGGCCTGATTGTCGGCAATCACCCACACCAGCAAACCGCTTGCGCCCTGCTGTTGCAATGCAGCGGCAACCAGTGCCAGCAAGCGACGACCGACACCACCGCGTTGCGCAATCGGCTTCAGGTAAATCGCTGTCAGCTCTGCATTCAACTCGAACTTTGCCGGCATCAGCAGCATGCCAGCCGCAAAACCGACGATTTCGTCGCCCGCTACCGCAACGAAAATCGAAATCGTAGGTACATTGGCCAGCAGCACCTGCGACCACATGGTCGCGCTCTCTTCCGCTCGCATGCCATCCAGATACGCCTCCGGCATGACGCCACGATAAGTGGCACGCCAGCTGTCCACACGCAAGGCGGCAATCGCTGCAGCATCATCCGCCGTCGCAGGACGGAAAGTGATTTCGGTCACGCCTGTACGCTTTTAACGACGTTCTTGGCAGCGGCAACAACATTCTCGACAGTGAACCCGAAATGCTTGAACAACACGCCCGCCGGTGCCGACTCACCAAAGGTATCGATACCGATCACAGCGCCCTCCAGCCCAACGTACTTATGCCAGAAGTCGGTCACGCCCGCTTCAATCGCCACGCGCGGTACGCCTTTGGTCAGCACGGCAGCTTTGTAGGCAGCATCCTGCCTATCGAATACATCGGTCGATGGCATCGAGACAATACGCGCTGCCATGCCGTGTTGAGCCAGTTCATCGGCGGATTTGACAGCCAGTTCGATTTCCGAACCGGTCGCAATCAGAATGACTTGAGGATTCGCCGCGTCGCGCAATACATAGCCGCCACGTTTGATGTCGGCTATTTGTTCTGCGCTGCGTTCCTGGAACGGCAGGTTCTGACGCGAGAAAATCAGCGTGCTTGGGCCATTGTGGCGTTTGACCGCCTGTTCCCACGCCACCGCAGACTCAACCGTATCGCATGGACGCCAGTTATCCAGATTCGGAATCAGACGCAGGCTGGATACATGTTCCACCGATTGATGGGTAGGACCGTCTTCGCCAAGGCCGATCGAATCGTGTGTGAACACAAAAATCGAACGCAGCTTCATCAATGCAGCCATGCGCAAGGCATTACGACTGTAATCGGAGAAAGTCAGGAAAGTGGCGCCGAACGGGATGTGACCGCCATGCAAAGCGATACCGTTCATGATCGCGCTCATGCCGAATTCGCGCACACCGTAGTTGATATGGTTGCCCCACTGGTCGGCGCGCACGGCGACGCACTCTTTCCAGTTGGTCAGGTTGGAGCCAGTCAGATCGGCCGAACCGCCGAGGAATTCCGGCAATACCGGTGCCAAAGCCTGAATCGCGTTCTGGCTGGCCTTGCGCGTAGCAATGGTTTCTTTTTTCTCTACACAGGTAGAGATATAGGCGGCAACGGTTTGTTCCAGATTAGCCGGCAACTCACCACTCATCCGACGTTTCAATTCACTTGCCAGTTCAGGGTATTGCGCTGCGTAAGCTTGCTGCAATGTATTCCATGCAGACTCTTGCGCCGCGCCTTTGGCTTTGGCATCCCATGCGGCATACACGTCGGCAGGAACTTCAAACGGTGCATGTTCCCAGCCGATGGCTGCGCGCGTGGCAGCGATTTCCTTGTCGCCCAAAGCGGCGCCGTGCACATTGTGCGTGCCGGCCATGTTCGGCGAACCTTTACCGATCACGGTTTTGCAGCAAATCAGGGTTGGCTTGTCGGACGCTTTCGCCTGCTTGATTGCGACATCGACTGCATTGACGTCGTGACCGTCGACGGCGCGAACCACATTCCAGCCATACGCTTCAAAACGTTTGGGCGTATCGTCCTGGAACCAGCCTTCAACATGGCCGTCGATCGAGATGCCGTTGTCGTCGTAAAAAGCGATCAGCTTCGGCAGGCGCAGCGTACCGGCCAGCGAACAGGCTTCGTGCGAAATACCTTCCATCAGACAACCGTCGCCGAGGAACACATAAGTGTGATGATCGACAACATTGAAATTCGGGCGGTTGAATTCGGCGGCGAGCAGTTTTTCAGCCAGCGCCATACCGACTGCATTGGTAATGCCCTGCCCCAAAGGACCGGTCGTGGTTTCTATACCAGGCGTAACATCGACTTCCGGATGACCAGGCGTCTTCGAATGCATTTGACGGAAGTTGCGAATCTCGTCCATAGCCAGGTCGTAACCGGTCAGATGCAGAAGCGCGTAATGCAGCATCGAGCCATGACCGTTCGACAAGACGAAGCGATCGCGGTTGATCCATTTAGGATTGGCCGGATTGTGGGAATAGTGATTCGACCACAAAGCGACGGCAATATCTGCCATCCCCATTGGCGCGCCGGGATGTCCGGAATTGGCCTTTTGTACTGCATCCATTGCCAGCGCACGGATTGCGTTGGCCATTTTGGTAGTCGGGAGAGTGGAAGTCATGTGATATATGGTGATGGCGAGTCGAATAAGAATAGAATCAATACGGAATCAAATGCAGCATCAAATACAGGCGCATATGCGGACAAAAAACACTTTGCTGCGAAGCCGCATATTTTACCAGAGTGAGGCCCTCAGGCTAAAATCGAATTCCTGCGATTCCTTGTAATTAATACACGCAGCACCCGATGCGCCGCAAATTCCTTGCCGGATCGACAACCAACGGATCTCCATGCCTCGTTTTTATTGTCCTCAGCCACTCGTTATAGGCGCAGTTGTCACGCTGCCCGAGCATGTCGCACATCATGTTCAGGTGATACGCCTGAGCGCCGGCGATGCCATTACCCTTTTTAACGGCGAAGGCGGCGAATACACCGCCACCATCAGTACGATAGAAAAAAAACGCGCTACCGCCGAAATCAAGATTTTCGAGCCGCGCGAAGTCGAACTGCCCTATGCCATCACGCTGGCGCAGGCGCTGCCGGAAGCTTCCAAGATGGACTGGATCATTGAAAAGGCGGTGGAATTAGGCGTGCACGCGATCCAGCCGCTGGCGTCGCAGCGTTGCGTGGTCAGGCTTTCCGCCGAACGCGCAGCTAAAAAACTGCAGCACTGGCAAGGCATCGTCGTCGCAGCGTCAGAACAAAGCGGCCGCAACCGTCTGGCGACGCTGACTGAACCGGTCGATTTCAATCAATGGACGACGCAACAGGATTTACATGTGCGCATCATGCTCAGCCCGCGTGCAGAGCAATCCTTGTCCGACTGGGCACGTCACCATCCGCCGCAATCGGTGGCGCTGATGATAGGGCCGGAAGGCGGCTTCACAGACAAGGAAGAAAATCTGGCGATTGCGAATGGGGCGCTGATGCTGTCCATGGGGCCACGCGTGTTACGTACAGAAACGGCTGGCGTCGCTGCCGTTGCGGCCTTGAATGCAGTGTGGGGTGCCATGTAGCAGTCAAAATCACCATCGAAGTCGCTTTCTATTAGTGACTTATTACTTTGATTAATCACAGCAAATAGCCGGCAAGGTGTTCAAATATGGCAATCCCTCTATTGTGGAAGAGGGAACGCCGGTCGAAAGCATTTATAATTCAAGGTTTTGCGACGGCTTTACCCGTCAACTCCAGTCTATTCAATGAAGGTATTTCGCGGACTTCCCAATGCTGCTTCCCGTGCGCCGTGCGCGCTGGCGATCGGCAACTTCGACGGTGTGCATAGGGGCCATCAGGCCTTGCTGGCGCGCCTGCGCGAAGTCGCGTCGAAAATGGGGCTGGAATCGGCGGTCATGACTTTCGAGCCGCATCCGCGCGAATTCTTTGCGGCGCGCGCCGGCGACCCATCGAAGGCACCGACACGGATTGCCAGCCTGCGCGACAAATTGCAATCGCTGGCGAAAGCCGGTGTTGACCGCGTGATCGTCGAACACTTCAACGAACACTTTGCCTCCTTGTCGCCGCAGGAATTTGTCGAGAAAATTCTGGTGCAGGGCTTGCACGTCAAATGGCTGATCGTCGGCGAAGACTTTTGTTACGGTGCCAAACGTGCGGGCAATGTTGCCACCCTGATCGAGGCCGGAAAGAAATACGGTTTTCATGTGGAGTCGCAAGCAACCGTGACCAGCAGCGGTATACGCATCTCTTCATCGGCAGTGCGGCAAGCCCTGCTGCAAGGCGATTTTTCCCAGGCAACGACTTTGCTGGGGCGGCCTTACACGATGTCCGGCCACGTCGTGCACGGCAAGAAGCTGGGACGCACGATCGGCTTTCCGACCATGAATCTACGCGTCAGCCACAAGCATCCGTCGCTCTCCGGCATATATATAGTGCAGGTGCACGGGCTGGAACCGGAACCGTTACCCGGCGTTGCCAGCATAGGCGTGCGCCCAACCGTGGACGATAGCGGCCGCGTGCTGCTGGAAACGCATGTGTTCGACTACGCACAACAATGCTATGGCAGATTGATACGCGTCGAATTCCTGAAAAAATTGCGCGATGAAGAAAAGTACATCGACTTGCCGACGCTGACTGAAGCAATCGCACGCGACGCCGTGCAGGCACGTACCTACTTCAAGCAGATAGCCGACTCGGCGACATCCGCCACAGACCGAATTTGACGATCGAACGCACTCATCCTCAAGACCGTTCGTTTGATCCACTGAATACTTTATAAAAGCAGACCATGTCCGACAATCAAAACAAACCCGGCAAGCCGAACAAGCCAGACGCCAAACCAGTCAGCAAGTATCCGGTCAACATGACCGATACGCCTTTCCCCATGCGCGGCGATCTCGCCAAGCGCGAGCCGCAATGGGTCAAGCAATGGCAGGATAAAAAGATTTACGAAAAAATCCGCGAGGCAGCAAAAGGCCGTCCGAAGTTCATCCTGCATGATGGCCCACCGTATGCCAACGGCGATATTCACCTGGGGCACGCGGTCAACAAGATCCTGAAAGACATCGTCGTCAAATCGCAAACCCTGGCCGGCTTCGATGCGCCGTATGTGCCGGGTTGGGATTGTCACGGCATGCCGATCGAAATCCAGATCGAAAAACTGCATGGCAAGAACTTGCCGACTGCTGACGTATTGACCAAGGCCCGCGCCTACGCGACCGAACAAGTCGAACGTCAGAAAAAAGATTTCATCCGCCTCGGCATCCTGGGCGAATGGGACAATCCTTACCTGACCATGGCTTACGGCAATGAAGCCGACGAGTTGCGCGCACTCGGCACCTTGCTGGAAAAAGGTTATGTCTATCGCGGCTTGAAGCCGGTCAACTGGTGCTTCGATTGCGGCTCTGCACTGGCAGAAGCGGAAGTTGAATATCAGGACAAGCGCGACCCGGCAATCGATGTCGGCTTCCCGTTTGCAGAACCCGCCAAGGTTGCTGCAGCATTCAGCCTGCCTGCACTGCCGACCGAAAATGGTTTTGTGGTGATCTGGACCACCACACCGTGGACCATTCCATCGAACCAGGCGTTGAACGTGCATCCGGAATTGCAATATGCATTGGTCGAAACGTCGCGCGATGAAAAACCATTGTTGCTGATACTCGCAGCCGATCTGGTCGAGGCGTGCCTGGCACGTTACAAACTGGAAGGCAAAGTCATTGCCACCTGCGCCGGCGCTGCACTGGAAGGCATACGCTTCAAGCACCCGCTGGCATCGCAAGACGCCGGCTACGATCGCACTTCGCCGGTTTATCTGGCCGATTATGTCGCGGCCGATAGCGGCACCGGCATCGTCCATTCTGCGCCTGCATACGGTATCGAAGATTTTATTTCATGCAAAGCGCACGGCTTGAAGGATGACGAGATCATCACGCCAGTCATGGGCGACGGCAAGTTCGCATCGACACTGCCGCTGTTCGGCGGCCTCACCATCTGGGAAGCATCGAAACCGATCTGCAACGCATTGACAGCAGCCGGTGCCTTGTTCGCGCTGAAGATATCCGACCACAGCTACATGCATTGCTGGCGTCATAAAACGCCGATCATTTATCGTGCAACCTCGCAATGGTTTGCCGGCATGGATGTGATGCCAAAAGATGGCGGCCCTACCTTGCGTGAAACCGCATTGAAAGGCATTTCCGAAACCAAGTTCTTCCCGGAGTGGGGTCAAGCGCGTCTGCATGGGATGATCGCGAACCGGCCTGACTGGACGCTGTCGCGTCAACGTCAATGGGGCGTGCCTATGGCGTTCATCGTCCACAAGGAAACCGGCGCACTGCATCCACGTACACCTGAGTTGCTGGAACAAATCGCCAAACTGATCGAAAAAAGCGGCATCGATGCGTGGCTGACACTGGAGCTGAAAGACCTGCTCGGTGACGAGGCAGCGATGTACCAAAAGAACAAAGATACGCTGGACGTCTGGTTCGATTCCGGCACTACACATCAGACGGTTCTAGGTGGGCCACAAGGACAGGGTTCGCACGGAAACCAACTGGCCTTCCCTGCCGACTTGTATCTGGAAGGTTCGGATCAGCATCGCGGCTGGTTCCATTCCTCCTTGCTGACTTCGTCGATGCTGAACGGCCATCCTCCGTACAAGGCCTTGTTGACGCACGGCTTTACCGTCGATGGCGAAGGCAAGAAAATGTCGAAGTCGCTAGGCAATACGCTGGCACCGCAGAAAATTTCCGACACATTAGGCGCGGACATTCTGCGTCTGTGGATTGCATCGACCGATTACACCGGCGAGCTGTCTATCTCTGACGAGATACTGAAACGCGTGACTGAAAGCTATCGCCGTATCCGCAATACCTTGCGCTTCCTGCTGTCGAATACCTCCGATTTCGATGCAGGCAAGGATCTGGTTGCCGTTGCCGACATGCTGGAAATCGATCGCTATGCGATTGCGCAAATGAATGCGCTGCAGGCTGAGATCCTTGCTCATTACAAGGTGTATGAATTCCATCCGATCACATCCAAGCTGCAGATGTACTGCTCGGAAGATCTGGGCGGCTTCTATCTCGACATCCTGAAAGATCGTTTGTACACCAGCGGTGTCACCTCGCATGCACGTCGTTCTGCACAAAGTGCGATCTGGTACCTGACGCAATCTTTATTGCGCTTGATGGCACCGGTACTGTCCTTCACTGCGGAAGAAGCGTGGGTGATTTTTGCCGGCAAGGATGCCGGCGACACGATCTTCACGCAAACCCATTACACCTTGCCGGAAGTCGCGGATGGTGCCGCCTTGCTGAACAAGTACACGCTGCTGCGCGAAGTGCGCAACGACGTGACCAAGCAACTGGAAGAGGTACGCGTAGCCGGCGGTATCGGCTCATCGCTGCAGGCAGAAGTTGCACTGAAAGCCAGCGGCGACAAATTCTCTGCACTGGAAAGTCTGGACGACGATTTGAAATTCGTTCTGATCACCTCGCAAGCCAGCGTGGAAAAAGTCACCAGCGCAGAAGAAGAATCTGTCGTCGTCACACCATCGACAGCGCAAAAATGCGAACGCTGCTGGCACTATCGTGCCGATGTAGGCTCACATGCTGAACACGAAGGATTGTGCGGCCGTTGCGTCGCCAATCTGTTCGGCAAGGGTGAAGCACGCCGCTTTGCATAACGCAGCCTGAACAAGGAGAGAAAGAAGCGATGACGACTCATTCTGCTGCCAATACTGGCATTGCCCGCTGGCTGGGCATTGCGGCGATTCTGATCATTCTCGATCAGATCACCAAGATCGCAATCACCAGCACCTTCATGTACGGTGAATCGATGCCGGTTACGCCGTTCTTCAATCTGGTGCTGGTCTATAACAAGGGCGCTGCTTTCAGCTTCCTCGCGTCGGAAACCGGCTGGCAGCGTCATTTCTTCACCGTGATCGGTATAGGTGCATCTGTTTTCATCATCTATCTGCTGAAAAAGAATCCGGGCCAGCGTTTGTTGAGCTGGGCGCTGACATTGATCCTCGGCGGTGCGATCGGCAATGTGATCGACCGCGTTCTGTACGGCCACGTGATCGATTTTCTGGATATCTATATCGGCAACTGGCACTGGCCGGCATTCAATGTCGCGGATAGCGCGATTTGCATAGGTGCCGTATTGTTCGTCTATGACGAGTTGAAGCGCGGTAAAAAACCGGCCACCGGCACTTGAACTGTTAAACTAGCCAGCGACATCTTTCAGGAGTCCTCATGGATCTTGCCGGTAAAAAAATCGTACTCGGATTGACAGGCGGCGTTGCCTGCTACAAGGCCGCCGAACTGACACGCGCACTGAGCAAGGCCGGCGCACTCGTTCAAGTCGTCATGACGAATGCTGCAACGCACTTCATCACACCGGTCACCATGCAAGCCTTGTCCGGCAACCCAGTCGTTAGCGACCAGTGGGATGCGCGCGTTCCCAATAACATGCCGCACATCGACCTGACGCGCACTGCCGATGCCATCGTGATCGCTCCCTGCTCGGCCGACTTCATTTTCAAGCTTGCGCATGGCGCTTGCGACGATCTGCTCTCCACGCTGTGCGTGGCACGGCCCGATACCTTGCCGCTGATGATCGCTCCGGCCATGAATGTAGAGATGTGGCAAAACCCGGCTACCAGACGCAATGTGGCGCAACTGAAAGCCGACCGCATCGCCGTATTCGGTCCGGATGCCGGCGAACAGGCTTGCGGAGAAACCGGCATGGGCCGCATGCTGGAACCCGAACAACTGCTGGAGGAAATCATCGCCAGCTTCCAGCCGAATCTGCTGGTCGGCAAAAGCGTGATGGTGACCGCCGGCCCGACCTTCGAGCCTATCGACCCGGTACGCGGCATTACCAATCTTTCATCCGGCAAAATGGGTTATGCGATTGCGCGCGCCGCACGCGAAGCCGGTGCCGACGTCACACTGGTTTCCGGCCCGACTGCATTGGCGGCACCCTACGGTGTACATCGTATCAACGTGCAAACTGCCGAACAGATGCACGATGTCGTGATGTCGCGCGTCAGTTCGCAGCATGTATTCATTGCAGTCGCCGCAGTCGCCGACTGGCGCGTCAAGAATCAGAGCGCGCAGAAATTGAAAAAAGATGCAGCCGGCAATGCGCCGACACTGGAATTTGAGCAAAACACTGACATTCTGGCCGCCGTCGCCGCACTGGAGAAACGTCCGTATTGCGTGGGTTTTGCTGCAGAATCGGAAAATCTTCAGGAATACGGCGAAGCAAAACGCAAGAAAAAGAACATTCCGCTGCTGGTCGGCAATATCGGCCATCAAACTTTTGGGCAGGACCAGAACGAACTGGTGCTGTTCGACGACCAGGGCCATACGCTGTTCCCGTTGGCCGACAAGCAAAAACTGGCGCGCCAGCTGATAGGCGAAATCGCCCGCCGCCTGTGATCGCGGCAGCATACTTGTCGATGTCAGCATTTGCCATCCATTTCATTTCACCATCGTTCACATGAAAACTATAGACGTAAAAATTCTCGACCCCCGCATGCAGGAACAAATGCCGGCTTACGCTACTTCCGGCAGTGCCGGTCTCGATCTGCGTGCCTGCATCGATGCGCCACTCACAATCAAACCGGGCGAAACACACTTGATCCCGACCGGGCTGGCAATACACATCGGCGACCCGGCGTATGCTGCTGTCATCCTGCCGCGTAGCGGCATGGGCCACAAGCATGGCATCGTGCTGGGGAACTTGGTGGGTCTGATCGACTCCGATTATCAGGGTCAGTTGATGATCTCTACATGGAACCGGGGGCAAGCCGAGTTTGTCCTTGATCCGATGGAACGTCTGGCACAACTGGTCATTGTTCCGGTGCTGCAGGTCGGTTTCAATATCGTGGATGAATTCGACAGCAGCGAGCGCGGTGCCGGCGGCTTCGGCAGTACCGGCAAACACTAAATTCTCAGGAGAATGATTGATGTCAGGCCTGCTACAAGTTTTACGCTTCCCGCTCCAGCGCACCCCTACTTTCAAGACAGTGCTGTTTCCTGTCGCCTTATTGCTGGCCGGGTGCAGCACAGTGTCGCTCGACACCCCCTCGCGCGTCGGCCCCAGCGAATCATCGCAATTGCAAACCTTGCGCACGATCACCAGCCAGCAGGATCGGCTGTACCGTGTTGCCGCACCGCTGCTGGTCAGCAATGCTCCTTTGTGCAAAGGCAATGCCCGCAACCTGATCGGCTTCAGCGCCAAGAACAAGTATTCGTTTTCTGAAGATTATGTCGACGCTGCGCAATCGATGGGTTTCGACGAACGCCTGCAAGTCATGGGTGTCCTGAATAACAGCGGCGCTGCACGTGCCGGCATCAAGCGCGGTGATATCCTGATGACGGTAGAAGGCACTGCGATTCCGCAAGGTCCGAACGCCGAGCGTCAGGCGGCGGCCATACTCGGCCCGCTGGTCAGCAAGCGCTCTTCCGTCAAGCTGGGCCTGATTCACGGCGGCACCAATACAAGCGCCACCGTACAGTTGACGCTGGCTTGCGGCTTCGGCATCGAGCTCGGCAATATCGACAACGTGAACGCCTACGCAGACGGACGGCGCGTGCTGCTCACGCGCGGCATGCTGAACTTTGTCAGGAACGATACCGAACTGGCCTATGTACTGGCGAAAGAACTCGCACATAACGCTCTCGGCCATCCAACCCAGCAAAATATGAATGCCACCGCTGGCGGCATCATCGATAATCTGATCCGTATCACACCCGATACAAGTACGCTGGGCGGCTCCGGCGGCATGCGTGCAACCCCGCAGGAACTCGATGCAGCGGCCGATACGCTGGCACTCTATATGCTGGTGCGCGCCGGTTACAACATCGATGGCGTCGCTACTTTCTGGCAACGACTGGCCACGCAATATCCGGCAACCGTATTGAACGCTTACACTGCGATCCATCCGGCGACCTCTTACCGTCTTGCCGCCATCGAAAAAACCCGAGCGGACATCAAGGGAAAACAGGCAGCGAAAAGATCTCTGCTGCCTTAACTAGCCTGCTGCATCAGTTGCCCGGCTTTTACTTCCGGACAGGCACAAAAAAATGCCGTTCAGTTTCAGACTGAACGGCATTTTCACTTCCAGATCAAGATATTAGTTCCGCGCAATCACTCCGCAAGCTACGCGCTTGCCGGCATTGCCGGTAGGCTGGGTTTTATAATCATCCGGATCGGCATGCACAATCACGCCTTTGCCGATGATGCTGTTGGCAACGTCCCTATCCAGCGTAATCTCGCCGTTAGCGACGACCAAAGTCAGCGAGGCTCTGCCGTTGGCATCGGCAGTCAGATTACCGAAATCGCCACCATGATGGTCGACACTCGTCGGTGCGCCATGCTGCTTCGCTCCAGGATTGAAATGGCCGCCTGCGCTCGTGGCATCCGGCGCACTGCAATCGCCTTTCTCATGGATATGAAATCCGTGTACGCCTGGCGTCAAGCCCTCTATGCTGGCGCGTACGGTCACGCGATTACCGTTTTGCTGAAAGTGCACGACACCACTGCTCGTGTTTCCCGCCGTCGGTTTCAGTTTCGCTTCAGCGCTCGGACCTGATCCAGAATAGCCGGCACAACCGGCAACAAGGGCGATAGCGCTCAATAATGCAGATGCTGTAACGGTTTTCATGTTGGCAACCTCATGTTTAAGTGAATAGCTGGTTATGAATGCAACACCAAAAGCTGTTGCCATCAAACAATGACATGCACTCAGTTCACATCGGCAATTCTTGCGCCCGGGAAGGCAAGAATTGCCGAACTCCAGCTATTTTTTGCTCAAGAGTTGTGTTGCACCAAGACATGGTGCTATTCAGACATTATTTTCATGTCCAAGTTCTCTCCGAACATCTGCCGCAAAACAAAAATGCCGCGCAGCAAAATACTGAGCGGCATGGAAATATCGATCGCTGTTAAATCAGATGGACAGCTTCAGTGCCTTGTCGATATCGGCGCGCGTCAATTTCGGTGCAAACTGTTGAATGAAGCTGTAGGTGTATTGCCGCAGATAGGCGCCGCGACGCACAGCCAGACGCGTCACATTCTGCGCAAACAGATGCGATCCGTCGATGACCGTCAAGCCGTTGCTGCCATTATTCTGCACCGCCATCGAGGCAACGATTCCTACGCCCAAACCCAGCGAAACATATTGCTGAATCACGTCCGAATCCATCGCAGTCAACACGATGTCCGGTGCGATATCGGCGCTTTTAAACGCATCATCGATATGTCCGCGGCCGGTGAAACCGAGATCGTAGGTAATCAATGGATATTTTGCCAGCGCTTCCAGCGTGACGGGTGTATGCGACAACAAGGCATGGCCTTGCGGCACCACAATGGCATGGTGCCAGCGATAACAGGGGAAGGAAACCAGATCTTCAAACTGACTCAAACCCTCGGTTGCAATCCCGATATCCGCCTTGCCCGACAACACCCATTCGGCAATATGTTCCGGTGAACTCTGCTGCAAGGCGATGCGTACTTTCGGAAACTCGGCACGAAATGCCTGCACGACTTCCGGCAACATGTAACGCGCCTGCGTATGCGTGGTAGCCACCGCCAGCGTGCCGATTTCCTGTCCTGCATATTCCTGACTGGCGCGTTGCAGGTTTTCCGCTTCCAGCAATAGTCGATCAATGATTTGCAAAATGCCGCGACCGGGATCGGTCAGACCGGTCAGACGCTTGCCGTTACGCTCGAAAATATCGACGCCCAGCTCTTCCTCCAGCTCGCGTATTTGACGGCTCACCCCTGGCTGCGATGTAAACAGCACGTTCGCCACCTCGGTCAGGTTATAGCCGCAACGTGCAGTCTCGCGTATCGATCGTAATTGCTGAAAATTCATATCGCAAAACCTTTACCTAAATCGCACTGCCATCACAACATGCTGATCGCGCACTCCTGCAGCAGCGGCGCGGCAGCACGTATCAGATCGAATCATCGACAAATACCTGCAGACGCTTGGGGCGCACCACCAGCATCTCGCCTTCCTTCAACTTCAACAGGCCAAAGCGTTCATTTGAAATCACTGCCTCGATCAACTCGCCGTTGTCGTCACGCTCCAGTTCCAATTGCGCCAGCGGACCGATTGCATGCGCGCGGCGCAACTGCACGACGATGCCTTCCGCGTCTGCCGAATAACGATCAACTTCCAGATCGTGCGGACGCACATAGGCGATGCCTTTGCTGTCCTGTGTCTCTGCATGATCGGGCGCATCGAAAGCAATGCCCGACGATTGCAGCACGCCTTCATGCACACGGCCGTGGAACAAATTGACGTTGCCCAGGAAACCGAAAACAAATGGCGAGGCCGGATTGTTGTAGACATCTTTCGGTGCGCCGATTTGCTCGACATTGCCCTTGTTCATCAACACGATCTGGTCAGCCACTTCCAGTGCCTCTTCCTGATCGTGCGTAACGAAAATGCTGGTGACATGCAACTCGTCATGCAGACGACGCAACCAGCGGCGCAATTCCTTGCGCACTTTTGCATCCAGTGCACCGAACGGTTCATCCAGCAACAATACGCGCGGCTCGACTGCCAATGCACGCGCCAGTGCAATCCGTTGACGCTGCCCTCCGGACAACTGCGGCGGATAACGATCGGCCAGCCAGTCCAGTTGCACCAGCTCCAGCAACTTGGTGACCTTTTCCTTGATCACCTGTTCGGATGGACGCGTCGCTGCCGGGCGCACACGCAAACCAAAGGCGATGTTTTCAAACACCGTCATATGCTTGAACAAGGCGTAATGCTGGAACACAAAACCAACCTGGCGTTCGCGCACATGGCGTGCAGAAGCATCTTCACCGTCGAGCAACACCTGGCCGTGATCAGGCTGCTCCAGACCGGCGATGATGCGCAACAAGGTAGTCTTGCCGCAACCTGAAGGTCCCAACAACGCAGTCAATTCGCCCGCTGGGAAATCCAGCGACACATTGTTCAATGCAGTGAAATTGCCAAACTGCTTGTGGATGTTTTTAACTTCGATACTCATGATCCCTACTCCTGAAACTGTTCGTGTGTGTCCCGCAAACGCCATTCAATGAATGATTTGAGCGCAAGTGTAACCAGTGCCAGCAATGCCAGCAACGAGGCAACTGCAAATGCTGCGGAAAACTGGTATTCGTTATACAGAATCTCAACCTGTAACGGAATGGTATTCGTTTGTCCGCGTATGTGCCCGGAAACTACCGAAACTGCGCCAAATTCGCCCATCGCCCGCGCATTGCACAGGATGACGCCGTACAGCAAACCCCACTTGATATTCGGCAGTGTCACATGCCAGAAGGTTTTCCAGCCCGAGGCACCTAGCACCAGCGCCGCCTCTTCCTCTTCGCTGCCCTGCGATTGCATCAGCGGTATCAATTCACGCGCCACGAATGGAAAGGTGACAAATATGGTGGCCAGCACAATCCCCGGCACCGCAAACAGGATCTTGATGTTGTGTTCCTGCAGCCAGCCGCCGAACCAGCCTTGCGCACCGAACAGCAGCACGTAAATCAAACCGGAAATCACCGGCGATACTGAAAAGGGCAAATCAATCAGCGTCAGCAGCACACTTTTCCCGCGAAAATCGAATTTGGCAATACACCACGAAGCGGCCACGCCGAATACCAGATTCAAGGGCACTGCAATCGCCGCGGTAATCAACGTCAGCTTGATCGCAGACAAGGCATCTTCTTCCAGGATAGCCGCGATGTAGGCGTCCCAGCCTTTTTTCAATGCTTCGGCAAACACCGCCATCAGCGGTACGAACAGAAACAGCGCAAGAAAAGCCAGCGCCGTAGCAATCAGCAGGCTGCGTACCCAGACCGGCTCCAGCGTTGCAGCTGGCACATGCGGCGCGCGCGGCACACTGGCGGCAAACGCGTTATTGAATGGCGGTGCAATGGCGGTCATATCAGACTTTCTCCGCCTGTCCGCGTTTGCGCGTCCAGGCCTGCAATAAATTAATCGTCAGCAGCATCAGAAACGAAGCCAGCAGCATCACCACGGCAATCGCGGTGGCTCCGGCATAATCGTATTGCTCCAGCTTGGTCACAATGAACAGCGGCGTGATCTCCGACACCATGGGCATATTGCCGGCAATGAAAATGACGGAACCGTATTCTCCGGTTGCACGCGCAAAGGCCAGCGCAAAACCTGTCAGCAATGCCGGCAGCACCGTGGGGAAAATAACCTTGGCAAACGTTTGCCAATGGTTGGCTCCCAGACTGGCTGCCGCTTCTTCCAGCTCGCGCTCGGCGTCCTCCAGCACTGGCTGTATGGTGCGCACAACGAAAGGCAAGCCTATGAACGTCAAGGCGACAATCACACCCAGCGGCGTAAAAGCAACCTTGATGCCGATGATTTCCAGATAACGGCCTATCCAGCCATTAGGCGCATACAGAGCAGTCAGCGCAATACCTGCCACTGCAGTCGGCAGGGCAAAAGGCAAATCAACCAGCGCATCGATGAATTTTTTACCGGGGAAGGTATAACGCACCAACACCCATGCCACGATGCCGCCAAAAAAAGCATTAAAAGTCGCCGCCAGCAAGGAAGCGCCGAAGGTCAACTTGTATGACGCGATCACGCGATCGGAAGTAACCGCAGCAACAAACGCATCCCAGCTCATCGTGAAGGTTTTCAAAAAGACCGCCGACAAGGGAATCAAAACGATCAGGCTCAGATAAAAAATAGTGAAGCCAAGGGACAAATGGAAACCGGGAAGCACCCGGAATATCCTTTGCCTCCCGACAGCAGCGATGACAACGGACATAAGCCCTCTTATTACGAATATGACTAACAGGACGCAATAATCACACTTCACAGTTATAAGAAGAACGAATCTTTTTGCATTTTGTTAGAAGAAAAACGTATATAGAGTTTCTCATCGTTGGGTGACGGACACAGAAGGCGAGATTATTGCCTCGAAAGGTAAGATTTTTGCCCTACTAGTTGAGACAGGTAGGCAAACTTCATTCGCACATCTTCAGTTCAGTGGGCAGATGCAATATCTACTCGCTAAAACTGTCGAGCCAGCCTACGCTGATCGACGTTCTCCGACTTCTCTCGACAAATACGCTTTCAAGCTTTCAGCCTGGTTGAAGACCGAGGCGACGAAGTCACGCAAGCAACGACGGACTTTGAAACAGATGCACATCGATCTTTGTGCGTTGGGATTTGAAGGCTCGTATGACCGGGTCGCAGCCTTCGCCAGACAGTGGAAGGTGGATCAATTAGAGAGGGTCAATTCTGCGAGCAAATCAACAACGTAACTGGTTCGAAATTTTGAATATACGCCCAAAACTTGAATATCTATTGGTCGAAAGATTTGAAATCGAGCGCGGCTGATTTCTTCATCACGCATAAATTTATATTTCGTTTACACCCAACACCCAAGTCTTTACACAATTTTTAGACCCTTTCTCCTAAGCTGCTTCTCATCAAAACAGTGATGTGGGAGTGTGAAATGGACATTGTATTTATAGCCGCAATCGCAGCGCTTTTGCTGGTTTGCCGGGCATTCGCTGAAGGCTGCACGCGCCTGGGAGCAGAACGATGAACGTATTTTACGTAATCGGTTCGCTGGTGGCGCTCGGTTTGCTGATTTATCTCGTGATCGCATTGGTGAAAGCGGAGGATTTGTAAAATGACTGCGCAATCCATCATGTACCTCGTCGCATTTTTAGCCGTATTACTAGTGCTGGCCTATCCCCTGGGTCGGTTCATGGCAAAGGTCGCGGATGGCACGACCATACGCGGATTTGGCTGGCTGCTGAAAATCGAGAATGTTCTCTATCGGCTTGCCGGCCTCAGTGCGCAATCTGCAATGACGTGGAAAAGCTATGCGATCGCACTACTGGTGTTCAATACCCTGGGGGCGCTCTTCATCTATGCGATACAGCGCCTGCAAGCGTGGTTGCCACTCAATCCGCAGGCATTTGGTAACGTCAGCCCGGATTCATCGTTCAACACCGCCGTCAGTTTTACCACCAATACTAACTGGCAAGGCTATTCCGGCGAAGCGACGATGAGCTATCTGACGCAGATGCTGGCGCTGACGGGCCAGAACTTCTTTTCGGCCGCGACCGGCATTGCTGTCGCATTTGCGCTGATCCGTGGTTTCAGTTCACGTTCAGCCAAATCGATAGGCAATTTTTGGGTCGATCTGACACGTTCCACACTTTATATCCTGTTGCCGCTGGCCATCGTTGTATCCATAGCCTTGATGGGACAGGGTGTGATCCAGAATTTCTCGGCATATCAACAGGTATCACTGATCGATCCGGTAACGTATCAGCAAGCTAAAACGACTGCTGACGGACAGCCTGTACTGGATGCAGAAGGCAAGCCTGTGCTGGAAACCCTGGCCTCCAAAACGCAAACCATCGCCATGGGTCCGGTCGCATCGCAAGAAGCAATCAAGCTGCTGGGCACCAATGGCGGCGGTTTCTTCAATGCGAACTCGGCTCATCCTTATGAAAATCCGTCCCCAATCAGTAACTTCATCGAGATGCTGGCGATTTTCCTGATTCCGGCTGGTCTGTGCTTCACGTTCGGCCGCCTGGTCGGCGATATGCGGCAAGGCTGGGCGGTACTGGGTGCAATGACGTTGATCTTTGTTGTGATGACCTCCATCGTGATGATCTCGGAACAAACCGCACATCCAGCGATACAGGCGCTAGGTGTTGATCAAACCAGCAGCGCACTGCAATCGGGCGGCAACATGGAGGGCAAGGAAACTCGTTTCGGTATCAGCGCATCTGCCTTGTTCACTGCGGTGACGACGGCCGCATCATGTGGTGCCGTCAACAACATGCATGATTCACTGACGCCACTGGGCGGCTTCGTGCCACTGGTATTGATGCAATTCGGCGAGGTCGTTTTCGGCGGTGTCGGTAGCGGCTTGTACGGCATGTTGATCTTCGCGATTCTTGCCGTGTTTATTGCGGGCCTGATGATAGGTCGCACGCCGGAATATCTGGGCAAGAAAATCCAGTCGTATGAAATGAAGATGGCATCGATTGCGATTTTAGTGACACCGACTCTTGTACTGGTCGGGACTGCAATTGCCGTACTGCTGGAACCGGGCAAGGCCGGGATTGCCAATCCTGGTGCGCATGGATTCTCCGAGATACTGTATGCATTCACTTCGGCCGCCAACAACAACGGCAGCGCGTTCGCCGGCCTGTCTGCCAACACGCCGTTCTACAACTCTATGCTGGCAATTGCAATGTGGTTCGGCCGATTTGCAATGATCGTTCCGATTCTGGCAATCGCTGGTTCACTCGCAGGTAAGCAAAGACTTGAGGCTAACGTCGGCACGATGCCTACGCATGGTCCGCTGTTTATTGCCTTGCTGGTAGGTGTAGTAGTGCTGGTTGGCGTATTGAATTATGTCCCTGCGCTGGCACTCGGCCCCGTCGTCGAACACCTGCAATTGTTCTCACATTAATTAACTAGCGCGGGGCGGAAACGCATAACGATTCCGCCTCCAATAAATTAAAGAAAGCCTGCCATGCAAATGCCAGAATCCAAGGCGGTGCCTGTCGTGTCACGCAAAAGCCTGACGCTTTTCGATACGGCCTTGATAGGTCCCGCCATTGTCGATGCATTCAAAAAACTGACGCCCCGTGCACAGTGGCGCAGTCCTGTGATGTTTGTTGTATATGTCGGCAGCATCATCACGACTTTACTGTTCATTCAATCTCTCGTCGGTAAAGGCGAGGCTACCCCCGGCTTTATCGCTGCCATTTCCGTCTGGTTGTGGTTCACTGTATTGTTTGCCAACTTCGCCGAATCATTGGCGGAAGGACGCAGCAAGGCGCAAGCCGCATCCTTGCGCGCCTTGAAGCAAACCGTGCTTGCGAAGAAACTCGCCTCGCCCAAGCACGGCACATCATGGTTGCCTGCATCGCCGGCCGATTTGCGCAAGGGAGATACTGTATTGGTCGAAGCTGGCGATGTCATTCCAGTCGATGGCGAAGTGATAGAAGGCGTGGCATCCGTCGATGAAAGCGCCATCACCGGCGAATCGGCCCCTGTGATTCGTGAATCGGGCGGCGACTTTTCATCTGTCACCGGCGGCACGCGCGTATTGTCCGACTGGCTGGTGGTGCGCATCGCGGTCAATCCTGGCGAAGCATTTATAGACCGCATGATTGCAATGGTCGAAGGTGCGAAGCGTCAAAAGACACCGAACGAAATCGCTTTGACGATATTGCTGGTCGCGCTGACCATCATCTTCCTGATCGTGACTGTGACCTTATTGCCGTTCTCGATGTATTCGGTAGAAGCCGCAGGTAGCGCGGGGATAACAAGCTCGCCAATCACGATTACCGTGTTAATTGCCTTGCTGGTCTGCCTGATTCCAACCACCATAGGTGGATTGTTATCAGCGATTGGAGTGGCCGGCATGAGCCGCATGATGCAAGCCAATGTGATTGCTACATCAGGTCGCGCAGTGGAAGCTGCCGGCGACGTCGATGTGCTGTTGCTGGATAAAACCGGCACCATCACGCTCGGCAATCGTCAGGCATCCGAATTTTATCCAGCACCCGGCGTCACGCAAATCCAGTTGGCCGATGTAGCACAACTCGCTTCGCTGGCCGATGAAACACCGGAAGGCCGCAGCATCGTCATCCTGGCCAAGCAGAAGTTCAATGTACGTGAACGCGATATCGCAGCATTGAATGCGAACTTCGTTCACTTCAGCGCGCAGACGCGCATGAGCGGTGTCGATATGGGCGAGCGCATTATCCGGAAAGGGTCGGTCGATGCGGTGAAGAAGCATATCGAATTGCTGGGCCATCCATTCCCGATAGAAGTATCAAGTACTGTGGACGACATTTCGCGCCGTGGCAGTACACCTTTGGTGGTAGTCGATGATGGCCGTGTGATGGGCGTGGTCGAGCTAAAGGATATTGTCAAGGGTGGTATCAAGGAACGCTTCGCCGAATTGCGTCGCATGGGTATCAAAACCGTGATGATCACAGGCGACAACAAGCTGACTGCAGCAGCGATTGCTGCCGAAGCCGGTGTCGATGATTTTCTCGCAGAAGCAACGCCGGAACAAAAGCTCAAACTGATACGCGAATATCAGTCGCAAGGCCGTCTGGTCGCGATGACCGGCGACGGCACCAACGATGCTCCAGCATTGGCGCAAGCCGATGTTGCGGTCGCGATGAACTCCGGCACACAAGCCGCGAAGGAAGCCGGCAATATGGTCGATCTGGATTCCAATCCAACCAAGCTGCTGGAAATCGTCGAGATCGGCAAGCAGATGCTGATGACGCGCGGTTCGCTCACCACGTTCTCGATTTCCAATGATATCGCCAAGTATTTTGCGATCATTCCAGCTGCATTTGTCACGACTTATCCGCAGTTGAAAGCGCTGGATATCATGCATTTGAGTAGCCCGTCGTCGGCCATCATGTCGGCCGTGATTTTCAATGCACTGATTATCGTCGTATTGATTCCGCTGGCATTGAAAGGCGTCAAGTATCGCGCGGTTGGTGCAGCCGCACTGCTACGTCGCAATATGTTGATCTACGGTTTGGGCGGCCTTCTGGTGCCATTTGTCGGCATCAAATTGATCGATATGATCCTGACCATTTTTGGTCTTATCTGAATTAGGAATTGATATGAAGGAGTCAATATGAAAGCGACATTTCGTCCCGCACTGGTTTTATTTGCCATGCTCACCCTGATTTGCGGCGTGATCTATCCGTATGCAATTAATGGCATCGGCAAGCTTGCATTCAGCGATCAGGCAGAAGGCAGCCTGGTATCGCGCAACGGACAGCTAGTTGGTTCGTCTCTGATCGGTCAGGCATTTTCATCGCCGCAGTACTTCTGGGGCAGACCATCGGCAACCGATCCCATGCCAAACAATGCGACAGCATCCAGTGGTGCCAATCAGGGCCCGCTTAATCCCGCATTGACCGATAACGTGAAAGGTCGAATCGATGCACTGAAAGCTGCCGATCCTGCCAATACCTTGCCGATTCCGATTGATTTGGTAACGGCCTCTGCCAGCGGCCTAGACCCGGAAATCAGCGTCGCCGCCGCGCTTTATCAGGCTGGCCGCATTGCTCGCACACGCAATATCAGCGTCGAGCAGGTGCAGGCGCTGATCAGCAAGCACTCGTTACCGCAGTTTTTCGGATTCTTCGGTGAACCGCGCGTGAACGTGCTGCAGCTGAATCTGGCACTCGATTGATTATTTTGAATAAGCAGAATGTTTAGGAATTTCTCAAGGAATATATGAAAAAACTGGTTTTAGCAATCGCTTCGACATTCATTCTGGCCACCACATTGTTCGCACCAAGCGCATATGCGGACGAACCTGTTGCCGATAATCTGGTCAGTTTTAATGCTGCACTGACTTCTGACTATCGCTTTCGCGGCATGTCGCAATCGCGGCTAGACCCGGCAGTTTCGGGCGGTGTGGATTACACGCATAATCCGAGCGGTTTTTATGCAGGCGCATGGGCATCGTCGATCAAGTGGGTCAAGGATGGTGGCGGCGACGGCAATCTGGAGCTGGATGTGTACGGCGGAAAACGCGGCGAAATCGTCAAGAACGTAACCTACGATTTCGGTGTGTTGACTTATGTCTATCCAGGTAACGATCTGCGGCCCAACGGCAACACGACTGAGGCATATGCCCAGCTCGGCTACGGCCCCGCTTATATCAAATATTCAAGCTCGGTCACCAACCTGTTCGGCTTTGAAGACAGCAAGAACAGCACTTACTGGAATGTCGGCACCAATATCGATCTGGCCAGCGGCTACATCCTGAATCTGCATGCCGGCCATCAGACGGTAAAGAACAATGCATCGTTCAGCTACACCGACTGGAAGATCGGCGTGACCAGGGATTTCGGTATTGTGACGGCCAGCATCGCTGTAATCGGCACCAATAATGACAACTATCGTGGACCGGATCAGCAGAACCTCGGCAAAACCGGTGCCGTCGCCACCATCAGCAAGACGTTTTAATTAGCGCCGCGTTAGCTACCACCTGCAATTGGCGGTAAGCTAACGCATCGTTTTCCTATCTCAGCACTGGATATTGTCAATTGACGCCCATGCCACATTCCAAGTCCGATTCGCAACGTCCTGATCCCGACGCCCTCCTTGCGCAATTACAGGATCATGAGCGTCGTGCGCAACGGGGCAAGCTGCGCGTGTATTTCGGCGCATCGGCTGGCGTCGGCAAAACTTATGCGATGCTGGCCGCCGCCCGCAAACTGCAGGCCGAAGGTCGTAGTGTGCTGGTCGGTATCGTGGAAACACATGGTCGCGCCGAAACACTGGCGCAACTCAACGACCTGGAAGTCCTGCCGCTAATGCAGGTCACGTATCGCGGCAGGGTCACGGAAGAATTCGATATCGACGGTGCGCTCGCACGACATCCATCATTGATTCTGGTCGATGAACTGGCGCATTCCAATCGCCGCGGTTCGCGACATCCCAAACGCTGGCAGGATGTCGATGAACTATTGAACGCCGGTATCGACGTCTTCACCACCGTCAACGTGCAGCATCTGGAAAGCCTGAACGACGTGGTCGGCGGCATCACCGGCATTCGCGTTGCAGAAACCTTGCCCGACACCGTATTCGATATGGCCGATGAAGTCGTGCTGGTCGACGTGCCCGCCAATGAATTACTGGCGCGACTGAAGGCTGGCAAGATCTACGGAGCACAACAGGCCGAGCGCGCGGCAAAAAATTTCTTCCGCAAGGGAAATCTGATTGCATTGCGTGAACTGGCGTTGCGCCGCACCGCAGATCGGATTGGCGACGACGTGCAGGCGTATCGCATCGAGAAGTCAATCAGCGGCGTATGGAAAACCGGCGCCGATTTGCTTGCATGCATCGGACCGGATGCCGGTTCCGAACACGTGATTCGCAGTACCGCGCAACTGGCAAGTCAGTTAAATACCGAATGGCATGCGATCTACGTCGAGACACCGAAACTGCAGCGCCTGCCACCGGCAAAACGCGAACGCATCCTGAAAGTATTGAGCCTGGCGCGCGATCTGGGTGCGACGACCGCAGTACTGTCCGGCAACGACAGTGCATGGGAAATCTTCAACTACGCGCGTACGCACAACCTGTCGCGTATCGTGCTCGGCCGCGCGCAATCGGTGTGGCTCGGCCACAACCGTCACGTACAACGGATCGCAAAGTACGCGCCGGATATCGACCTGATTGAAATCGGACGACATCGTTCCGACCGGCATGCAAAACCGGTTGCCGGCGACGCCGAGTCGGTTGTGGAAGCCCAGTCGTATCCGGGAAAGGAGCGCCTTTGGCCCTACATCTGGTCCTTCGCAGCCTGCTTTCTTACTGTCTTGATTGCAACACCGATGCTGCCGTACTTCGACCTGGCCAACATCGTGATGCTGTTTTTGCTGACCGAAGTATTGATCGCCGTGAAATTCGGCCGTGGACCGGCAGTGATGGCAGCCTTCGTCAGCGTCGCCGCCTTCGATTTCTTCTTTGTCCCGCCGCGATTTACTTTCGCGGTCAGCGACATGCAGTACGTTGTCACGTTCGGCGTGATGCTGGTAGTCGGCTTGATCGTCGGCCAGTTGACTTCCGGCCTGCGCTTTCAGGCCAGGATCGCATCGCATCGCGAAGGCCGTGCACGCGCGCTGTATGAATTTGCACGCGAATTGTCAGGCACATTGCAGACCGAACAGATTTTCGAGATTGCACGCACATCGGTGCAGCAGACCTTCCGCGCCAGGGCGACATTGCTGCTGCCAGATGCCGAAGGTCGCTTGCAGCGCACCGAAAGCGCCGACATGCAGGATCTGGACATCGGTATCGCACAATGGTCGTTCGACCATGCAATGTCCGCCGGCATGGGCACCGACACACTGCCTGCCAGCAGCTTTTTCTATCTGCCGCTGGTCGCGCCGATGCGCACGCGCGGAGTACTGGCACTCAAACCGGACAACCGGCGCTGGCTGCTGATTCCGGAACAACGCCAACAGCTCGATACCTTCGCCACGCTGGCGGCAATCGCGCTGGAACGCGTACATTACATCGAAGTCGCGCAGGATGCGCTGATCCGGATGGAGTCCGAACGTCTGCGCAATTCGCTGCTGGCCGCACTATCGCACGATCTGCGCACGCCGCTGACATCGCTGGTCGGTCTGTCGGAATCGCTGACAATGTCGAAGCCGCCGCTCGCCGTCGCGCAGCACGACATGGCGCACGCATTGCATGACGAAGCGCTGCGCATGAGTAATCTGGTATCCAACCTGCTCGACATGGCACGCATCCAGAGCGGCGAAATCAAACTCGACAAGCAATGGCAGCCGTTTGAAGAAGTGGTCGGCAGCGCATTGCGCGCCTGCCAGTCGTTCATCGGCAAACATGTAGTCAGAACACAACTCGCGTCGGACCTGCCTCTGGTACGTTTCGACGCGGTATTGATCGAACGCGTACTGTGCAATCTGGTCGAGAACGCGACCAAATACACGCCGCCCGATTCGCGCATCACGATTGCCGCCGAACGCAGCGGCACGACTCTCCAAATATCGGTCTATGACAATGGTCCTGGATTGCCGACAGGTCAAAGCGAAATCATCTTTGAAAAATTCACACGTGGCGAACGTGAATCGGCCACACCTGGCGTCGGCCTTGGTCTCGCCATCTGCCGAGCAATCGTCGAAGCACACCAAGGCACGATCCGCGCCGGCGACTCACCGGATGGTGGTGCAGCCATCGTCTTTACACTTCCGCTTGGCAAGCCGCCAGCCATGCCCGGCTTGGACATGGATGACAACAATCGCGACACCCCACAGACAGAACAACACCATGAGTGAATCCGTACCACTTGCATTATTGGTCGAAGACGAACCGCAAATCCGCCGCTTTGTGCGCGCCGCTTTGGAAGAGGAAGGCTGGCAGGTACACGAATCGGAATCGTTCAAGCGCGGCCTGATCGATGCAGGCACGCGCAAGCCCACTTTAATCGTGCTCGACCTGGGATTGCCGGACGGTGACGGTGTAAATTTCATCCACGATGTGCGCAAATGGTCATCAGTACCGATCATTGTGCTGTCCGCACGCGTCAACGAAACCGACAAGATCAGGGCACTCGATGCCGGTGCCGACGATTACCTAACCAAACCGTTCGGCATCGGTGAACTGCTGGCACGCGTGCGTTCCGCGTTGCGCCGTCACGGCCAGCCGAACAGCGAGTTGCAGGGGTTGATTCAATTCGGGGATGTGAAGATCGACATCAAGGCGCGGCTGGTTACACGATCCAATGAAATGGTACATCTGACGCCGACCGAATTTCGCCTGCTATCGGTATTGGCCACCAACACCGGTCGCGTCGTCACCAATCCACAGTTGCTACGCGAAGTATGGGGACCATCTCACGCAGAAAACGGACATTATCTGCGCATCTACATGGGTCACCTGCGACAAAAATTGGAAGACGATCCGGCACAGCCTAAATATCTGTTGACGGAGACGGCCATAGGTTATCGGCTTTACCTACCGACCTGAACTACATATGCCTCAATCGAAAGCGGCTAGCTTCTTCGCAGTCTGAACTCAATGCTGTGGCAAGACGACTCAAATGAGCCTCAAGGAGAACACTGAACTAGCAAGTAATTTCATCAATCTGTTGCATCGACCGGTTGAATCCAAGGTCGGTAGTAGTCTTCATGCTCACCGCCTATTCCCATTACGAATAAACACAGTAACTATTGCGCAAGCAAATGTTAAACGCCTTTCACCAACGAAAGTAATCGAAGGGATATAGTAAGCACTGCAAATACTTGCGGAGGTTAAATTGCGTTATTTCGATTTCAATTCGTGGCAAGGTATTCTGGCTACTTTTCTAGGACTCGCTGTATTCACCTTGCTTGGGGTGGGCATCCGTGTGCTTATGATGCAGACCATTCAGCAACGCCGCGAGCGTATGAACCGCCAGATCAATGAGCGACTGAGAACCCTGATCTCCGCATACAAGATTTTGGGAGGTTCTTTTACCGGCCAACTGACAGTGGATCCCACTCACCTTCGTGACTTACGGGTTACAGAACGAGGAGAGATCAAGGAGATGAGCGATCAAGAGGAAAATAAAAGCTCCGATCGTTCACGACGCATACGTGATACGGTCGAAGCTGCATTAGCGGACATTATTCTTCTTGGCACCGAGGAGCATGTACGTCTGGCGAGTCAAGCTGCAATCGATATGGCCGCTGGCCGGCCCATCCACACGGCAATGCTCGTTGTCTCCCTCCGTAGCTTCATTCGCACGGCTCTTGACTTGGGCCCGATACCCGCTGATGTCGATATTCCGCTTCAAGGGCCGGCGAGGGCTCAAAACAGCGGTAGTCGTGGTAAAGGCGATGGCAATAAAGAAGAGGGTAAAAATTCCGGTCGCGGGGGCAATACGGGCGGCGCTGGAGGTGCTGGTATAGGAATGGGTGTCGGGCTTGGAATGAGGCACAAGGACAACGATCCACCTGGTTGACCCAAGGAGTGAATGTCCTTGGACATTCATATCAAACATCGGCAAATCGATTTCATCAATCTGTTGCAGCCACCACTAGAATCCAAGTCCCAACGCAGACGTTCGATATATTGGAGAACACTAAATATTACGTAATCAGACTGCCCTGGAAAACCAGGCATGAATGAGCCCACCTTGGAAAAATGGTATCGGCACCTCGAATCCGCCCGCAGTGATGATGGAAGCGACATCTTCGGCAGCCAAGACGGCAACATCCCTGCCATATACAGAGCGCATATGTTCGAGATTTTCCGGAGGAACATCGGCGGCTTTCATCATTCGCAGCCATATTTCCAACAGATGTTGATAGTTCGCAGAATTGATGTCGGAAGCCAAGTCCGAGCTGACAAGATATCCCTGCGGGCGAAGTCGCTGCGAAATCGCATGAAAAAACCCGGAGCGATCTTTTCGCTCCATTATGAATTGCGAAACAAGAAGTGATGTAGCCGCATCGAACGCTTCCAGAGTCGGAAGCGTATCCAGATATCCCTCATGAAAGTAACAGCGAGATGCAACGCCCTGTTCTTCAGCCTTGCGTCGACAAACCGCCAACATCGGTGCCGAAGGTTCCACCGCAGTGAAGTGCCAATCAGGAAATCTCTTGGCAAGATAAAGCAACTCGGAGCCCGTACCGCACCCTATACAAAGAATTCTGGACTTGGCCGGCAAATCCGAAAACACCGCACCGATAAGCAAGTGCAACGCATCGCGCAACGGCGACAATTTGGCCCAGTGGCTGTCATATGACGATGCTGCCTGCTGATTAAAAACTGCTTGCAAATCTTCCTTTTGCATATTTTCCTCCGAAGGGTCTTCTAAGGCTTAAAAAGCAGTTGATTTTGTTTGTGCGCATAAACCTTGGGTCAATTTACGAGCGAATCGATATTCAGTGCAACTATCAATACAGATATGCTTGGTTCGGCTTTGTCAGGGTTTACCAATACGTACTCTCAGCAAGAAGACGAGAAGAGCAAGTATCCCGGTTGTCAAGAGTCGGATTATATGCAACATTGTTGCAACATGAGAGAATATACCGGATCTTGCCATGAACCGTTCATACGGCACTGCTACACTACGTGCCCATGCAGACGACACACTTTTCACAAAGTACCGAAGCGAAGGACTTACATGCATCGCCAATTCATTCACTCTTTCATCTTTACTTCCTTCAGTTTGTGCGCGGCAATGAGTCATGCCGCCGAGCCGCATGTACATGGCATCGCAAAAATGCTGGTCGCTATTGACGGCAACAACCTGGAAGTCGAACTCGTCTCTCCGCTGGATAATCTGGTCGGCTTCGAACGCGCGCCACGAAACGACAGGGAGCGCAAGGCCGTGCAAAAATTGATGAAACAATTGAACGAACCGCAGTCTTTAATCGTCCCGATATCTGCAGCAAAATGCACGCACAACAAGACGGAAATCGATGCACCCATATTGCAGTCGACATCAAAAACGGAACATGTCCATGGCAAACATGACGAAAAGCATGCGGAAATGACAGCTGCCTTTTCCTTCCGGTGTGCAGATCCTGTCGCATTGAAAAGCATTGAGGTTCGATTGTTTGACGTGTTCCCCAATCTGCAACGGGTTCAGGCCGAAGTAGCCGCTCCGGGAGGGCAGGCTGCGTCGTCGCTTGGGCGCGCTCATCGCACCTTGTCCTGGTAAGGAAACTGCTTTTATGTCCGATCAAGTCGTCATTGAAGTCCGTGATTTGCAGTTTCGATGGCCGGGCGTCGCGGAACCATGTCTGGACATTCCGGATTTCCGCGTGCAGGCGACTGAAAAAGTTTTTCTGTACGGCCCCAGCGGCAGTGGCAAAAGCACGCTGCTTGGATTGCTGGGTGGAGTATTAAGGCCACAGAGCGGTAGCTTGCATGTGCTCGGAGATAATCTCTCGAAAAAACGGGATGGAGCAAGAGATCAGTTTCGCGTTGATCATGTCGGATTTATTTTTCAGCAATTCAATCTGATCCCGTATTTGTCCGTTCTCGACAACATTCTTCTTCCCTGCCGTTTCTCCAAAATCAGGAAGGCAAGAGCCATTGCAGACGGACGCTCCATACGCGATGAAGCACAACGATTGCTGCACGCTCTGGACCTGGATCCGACCTTGCAATCCAGGCAAGTGACTGAGCTCAGCGTCGGGCAGCAACAGCGCGTCGCCGCAACACGCGCCTTGATTGGCAGGCCGGAAATCCTTATCGCGGACGAACCGACTTCTGCACTTGATGCGGACCGCCAGGCAAATTTTCTTGAGTTGCTGCTGCATGAATGTGAAGCAGCACGTGCGACCGTTATCTTTGTTTCCCACGACCGCCGCCTCAACAGGCAATTCACACGTGAAATATCCCTTCCGGAAATCAACCAGGCGGCAGTACAGGCATGAAGTATCTTCCATTGATGGCCTTACGGAGCGCCTGGAATCGTCGACTGACTTTCGGATTGATCGCATTGACAATTGCCTTGTCAGTCACAATGCTTCTCGGCGTAGAGCGCATTCGGAACGACGCCAGGACAAGCTTCTCGCAATCGGTTTCCGGTGCAGATCTCGTTATCGGTGCACGAACCAGCCCTGTCCAACTGTTGCTTTACTCGGTCTTCCGTATGGGTGAAGCAACCAGCAATATGAGTTGGCAAAGCGTAGAGGAAATTTCAAAACACCCCTCTATTGCCTGGGTTATCCCATTATCGCTCGGCGACTCTCATCATGGCTTTCCGGTTTTGGCCAGCACTTCGAGCTATTTCGAGCATTATCGATACGGAGACGATTTACCTCTGGAACTGGCCAAAGGAAAACCATTCAAGCAACTGTTTGAAGCCGTACTGGGTGCAGAAGTTGCCACGCATCTGGGTTACAAAGTTGGCGACAAGATCGCCCTGAATCATGGAATGCAGGAGAGTTCCCTTACTTCACATGCTGACAAGCCATTCGTCGTTATCGGCATACTGAAGGCAACCGGCACGCCAGTCGATCGCACCGTACATATCAGTCTGGAAGCGATGGAGGCGATTCACGTGGACTGGCTGGCTGGTGGACGCGTTCCAGGATTCAATGTTCCAGTCGAGATGGTCAGGAAATTCGACCTTGAACCCAAAAGCGTGACAGCCCTCATCGTGGGTCTGAAGAATCGTATCTCCGTATTCCGGGTACAGCGCTATGTGAATGACTATAAGGATGAAGCATTGCTTGCGGTGCTTCCTGGCGTCGCACTGGAACAGTTATGGCAGGTGATCAGCGTCTTCGAACGTACACTGCTGCTCGTCTCGGCAATGGTCGTCATTATCGGATTGACGGGCTTGGTCGCAGTGATACTTGCAGGTCTCAACGAGCGTAGAAGGGAGCTCGCGATCCTGCGATCGGTTGGTGCGCAACCCTCCGCCATCTTCATGATGCTGGTGATGGAAGGACTAGCTCTGACTGTGGCGGGCGTCCTGTCGGGACTGTTTTTCCTGTATGGACTGACCGCGCTTTTTGCTCCGTATGTGCAAGCACAATACGGCTTGTCTATTGGAACGACATTTCTTTCTGCCGGCGAAATTCCATTCATCCTGGCAGTGGTTGTCGTGGGGCTGATTGCAAGCATGCTGCCGGGCTACCGTGCATATCGACTGTCACTGATCGATGGCCTGACACCGCGTACATAAGGAATTACACGTGAATTTGAAATCGATAACGCTTGTGCTGACTATGATAGTCGGACTGAGCGGCCTGCATGCCTCTCAAATTGTCCCGGCTTTCGCACAGCAACCGGATTACAGTGTGGGCGATCGCCTTCTCTCTTCGAAAAAACCACCGACCAAGGAGGGATTCAAGGAAGTGGACTGGGAAGTACTTGTCCCCAAGGATTGGGATCCGATGAAGGACATGAAGAATCTGGACCTGAGTCAGATGGATGATGCCGATCCTCGCGTAATGAAGGCAATGGAACGCATGAAGAAAATATGGAGTGATGCGCCGGTGGAACCGTCCCTCAACGGCGCCCGAATTCGCATTCCCGGATTTATTGTTCCGCTTGATGCACAACGCAAGGAGTTAAAAGAGTTCCTGCTCGTACCGTATTTTGGCGCCTGCATTCATACCCCTCCTCCTCCGGCAAATCAGATCATCCATGGAGTGGCGGTCAAACGGCTGAAGGAAGCGGAAATGATGTCTGCCGTCTGGGTTAGCGGAACATTGGAGACCGTGCGAAGTGATACCGAATTCGGCACGTCGGGATATCGCTTGAAAGCTGAGCTCATTACACCTTACAAAAGAAAATAATCTGCCTCCTTTCCTCGTGCGCGATAGTCCGCTACGGGTCGAGAGCAGTCATCAGAGCGGCAAAAATTAGGATATCTGCCTAATTAAAAGCCTGCCCCACTTACGGGAATTTTTTCAGAGCTGCTCAGGTATGCGCAGCTCTTTCTCCAAACTTCCTTTCAGGTTATATTCTGCGATTTTAAGGGATAGCACTCTGTCGAAAAGTCATTCTATGCTTGTAATGACTGAGCTAGGACAACGTGCCGCATTCTGTTTATAAAATCACAATCAAGGGGTAACGAATTGCGAAATATTTCTGCAATTTCATTAGCAATCATTTTTATAGCTTGCCTGACGAGCTCGGCGTTTGCGCAGACGACACAGCCCTTCAACTGGTCCGGACCTTATGTGGGTGGTACGTTAAGTTTAGTTAAGAGCCACGCAACAACTGACGTATCGACGTCTGACTCATTTCCTGGGTCTTACTTTACGCCACCTGACCCTGAACAAATTGCGAACACGGCGCACGGCAACATCAAACAATCGCGCCTTGGCTTAGGTGGCTTTGGCGGTGTTGGTCGCCAGTTTGGTAAGCTATATCTTGGTCTGGAAGCTAGTATCAGCAGTTTACGATTCGATGGAGCACGTTCATCTGGAGCGATTTACATATCGAATCCAGCGGGAAGCTTTAATAACGAACTTTCAGTTCGAGCGAATTCGCAAGCCATGCTGAGAACTCGTCTGGGATGGACACATGACAGATGGATGACGTATTTAACCGGGGGTGTTGCCGCAACAAGAATAACGATGGACGCTTCCTTTTCTGACAACTTTCTCGGCGCAGGGGCGTCAGGCCAAGCCACAAGCAGAGAAACGAAACTAGGTTGGAGCATGGGATTTGGTGGTGAATATGCGTTGAGCAATAACTGGGTTATCCGATGTGAGTATTCCTATGTCGACTATGGCAGAGTGAACACATCAGCGTTTGTGACAAATCCTGCCTTTCCTGCACTAGGTAATAACCTGATTAATTCAGTAGACCTCAATGCACAGATATTTTCTGTTGGCATCTCATACCGGTTCTAGCAGTTATTTAGGATGTCCGCTTTGGGTCTTGGATTCAAGGCCAGGAGCGGACGATGGAGAGCCGAGGATATAATTTGGCACCGTCATCGAATCAGGCACTAATATATGTCCGAATCAACCGCCAAACTCGGCCCATTCTCTTTCGTGCTTGCGGTACCCGATCTAAAGCATAGCGCTTCATATTTTCGTGACGCACTCGGCTTTCGCCTTGAATGGCCTGAGGGCTCCGACTGGCAACTCCTGTCCAGAGATAATGTGCGCATCATGATTGGCCATTGCCCCGACGCCATGTCACCTTCGGTGACCGGCGATCATAACTATTTCGCTTACCTTAACGTCGATGATGCCGATGCATTTCACAGAGAACTAGTCAATCGGGGCGCCATCATACTCCAGCCTCCGATCGACAGACCTCACGGCATGCGAGAGTTCGTTATAGGGACACCAGACGGGCATCGAATGATGGTCGGCCAGGAGTTATCTGCAGCCAACTAAGCGAATTCGTCCTCACTGTCGCCTTGGCTATCGCAGATGCCGGCTTTGGGTCAAAGCAGCCTGTCTGCTAACGGCCGTAACCCATCGTTTGCGCAGGCCCCATGTTTCATGGGATATCCGTAAAAATACGCAACCTCAAAATCACAATGCCCGCACGTCATGTTCATAACGGTCCATGCTGCCACGGCCCGTTAATTGCATAAGTAATGCCAGGATCCTGAGCGTTAACAAACAAGGTTTTTCCGCTCGCGTCGAAGCAGGCACCGCAAAACTCGCTGTCGCGCTTATTGCCAGCATGGGCTGCCAACTTGCCGGCACGGATCAGCGCCTCGGTCTCGACCTCGTAATTGTTTTTGGCGAAGGTGAATATTCCACCCTTGGCCGTGAGGCCCATGAGACGCTCGCCGACGCCATATTCATCCACAGCGCTTGAGTTGGAATCCTCGCAAATCAAAAGTCCGCCGCGTGGACTGACTGTAATGTTGTCACCCATATTGCCGAACAACATGCCTTGCGACGCATAAATGCAGCGCAGGACCTGTGTCTTGAGATCGAGTTCCCAGATCGCGCCGGTCTTGGCATTGCCGCCGGTCGTGTCCATCACATAGACTTTGCCCTCGTGATGCGCGATACCTTCGCCACGGTTCATCCGCAATGCTCCCTGTACCCAGCCCTGTCGAAAAGGACCCGAAACGTTCTTACTGGGCTGCTCTTCCGTGATCATAACCCGGCCTCGATTCGCGTCGGGATCTGCGATGTGCACCCATTCCAGCCGATAGGTTTGGCCCAGTGTCGCACCGGCCAAATTGACATTGCGATCACCAAGCACGCGTGCCATCTGCAGCTCGCCACCTCGCGCGAGGCTACCGGGCTGGCCGCTTTTCATGTTTGGAATGTAGCGATAGAAACCCGACTTTCCGGTGTCGTCCTCGGTCATGTAGACAATGCTGCTAAGCGGATCAACCGCCACTGCCTCGTGGCGGAAACGACCCATGCCGACGATTGGCTTTGCATTAATCTTTCCGTCGGGGCTAACCTCGAACACATAGCCATGCTTCAAGCCCTCGCTGCTGGCGTCATCGGTACCGACTTCCTCGCAGGTTAGCCAAGTACCCCAGGGAGTGACACCGCCGGCGCAGTTAGCCAGCGTGCCGCTTAACGCCGGCGCCATATCCAGCCACTTGCCATCGCGGAAGCGCAGTACGGTAGTCCCACCGTTAGCGTACTGCTTAGCGATCATGCCTTGGTCATAAATGGCATCCGCACCGAAGAACTTTCGATCTGGCCCGAGGCCGACTTCATGGTTGCGGATCAGCGTAACCTCATCGCCACGGGTACTCACCACACCCATTCCGTCATGCTTTGCGGGGCAAGCCAACCCGTTCGTCATGCGGTCACCGCTCCATCCAAAGCTCGCGTAACTGAAACCCTTGGGAAGACGCAGTAAAGGCAGGCCTGTGGAACTGTCCTCGACGACTGATAGCGGTCCGTAAGGGCTATCGACAAGCAACGTTTGCTGCGAGGCTGCGCGTGCTTGCAATGCAACGAGCGGGCCCAGCAGGGATATTGAGGAAAAGGCGCCTATGCCCTTGAGCAACTTGCGGCGATGGATGTCGGTCATGGTGTTGTTCCTGCTTTGGTGATGAAGCCGATGCGTTGCAGTCCGGCGCGCGAGGCACTGGCCATGATTTCGGCGATGACTTCGTAGCGAACCAGTTTGTCGGCATGCAGATGCAGCTCTGTTTCGGGACGTTTCTGACCGAGCTCAACGAGTTGAGCTTCGAACTCGTCCGTGCTCGCGGCTTGGCCGTCCCAGTAGCGCTGTCCGTCCGCGGCGATGGAAATGTCCACTTTGGGCGCTGGCTGCTTTTGCTGCGAACTGGCACGTGGCAGATCGAGTTTGACTGCGTGCGTGAGCATCGGCGCGGTGATCATGAAAATGACCAGCAGCACCAGCATCACGTCGATCAACGGGATCATGTTGATCTCGGCGCGCGGCACGCCTCGTCCCGCTGCCCCCGGAGTGAGAAAGGCCATGTTCAGACCTCTCGTATCGAAGCCGGCAAGGTCTGGCCGGTAATCAGATAGTGATGCAACTCATGGGCAAAACCGTCGAGCTTGGCCAGCAACGTCTGGCTGCTGCGCGAAAACACGTTGTAGGCAAGCACGGCTGGGATGGCAACAGCCAAACCGAGCGCGGTCATGATGAGTGCCTCGCCGACAGGGCCGGCAATCTGTTCCAGCGATGCGGCACCGGCCGAACCGATAGCGGAAAGTGCATGCTGCACACCCCAAACCGTACCGAACAGGCCGATGAAAGGTGCGATGGCCGCGACAGAAGCGAGCAAGGTCTGGCCGTTATCCAGATTTGCACCTTCTTCACCGACAACACGTTGCATGCAACGCAGCAGCAGTTCGTCACAATCACTGCGAGAGTCGCGCACGTCTTGATGAACGGCGATGGAGACCGTGGCAAGGCGCGAGAAAGGATTATCCGAGTGCGCTTCATGCACAGACTTATGCCAGAAATTCTGGCGGAAGCGCGCACCCTCACGGGCCAGCCGCCAGAAATGGAAACTCTTGGCGGCAATGCAGAACCAGGAGACCAGCGACATCAGCACCAGCAGGCAAAACAGTGTCGCGCCGAGTGCATCGGTATGTTCGAAAAAATAAGTCACGTAATGCATTTTCATTTCTCCAATCGGAATTGTATGGGGACTTCGATCCAGTCGGCGACATTCTGACCACCCTGGCGCGCCGGAACAAAACGCCATTCCTGCACGGCGATTCGGGCGACCTGATCAAGGCGTTCGTAGCCGCTGCCGGTTTTTATTTTCACGGTTTCGGCACGGCCGTCAGCGTTCACCATGACATGCAAACGCACCGTGCCTTCTTCGCGCAATTTGCGCGACATGGCCGGATAAGGCGGTTGCGGATTGGCGAGATAAGCTGCCTGATAGTTCGGCGGTGTGGTCGTTGGTTCGGCCTCGGCACGGGTACTTTCCGATGCTGCTGGCGCTGCCGGTACTGCTGGCATTTCCTCTCGGATAGCCGGTGTTTGCGAAGCCACAGCTGCAGCCGCGACGCTACGTACGGTTGCCGGTGCCGGTGCCGGCGTCACCGATGCCGTCGGCAAGCGCTGAGTTGGAGCAGGATTAGGCCGGGGCTGGAGCGCAGGTGCATCAGGTACAGACGCAGGAACCGCTGCAGGCGCCTCAGTATTTACTGCGACCTGTTGCACCGGCGGCGCCACCACAACGCCGACCATCACAGCTTGCGTAGTAGACAGCACCGGCTCGGGTGCGCTGCGCAACAACGGTAGTAACACAAGTCCGTGCACAAGCAAGGCGACGGTCGTGGCAAAAGCATGGCGGCGGTACTGAACAGCGTTCGCCGGGAGCAATGTCGGCGACAACGAGGACAGACTTGAGCATGTTGCAGCAAGAATGGCTGGCGAAATTTCCTGCTCCGCCAAAACACGCTTGCCGTGGTGCGACGCTCCACTCCTGGCGCTCCATTCGACCTGCTCCTCGCCAGCGTGCGACGGTTCTGCGGATCTTGCCAAGGCCATGCCCATCATCAACTTCCGTCCAGCTTGAGAGCACGCGCAACATCTCGCCATGAGACGTATTTGAAGTTCTGCGCACCATCGGGCAGACGCTTATAACCATCCTGCACGACCAGCATGCCATCGGCATACACACCACCGAAATTAATTGCACTAACCTCAAGGCCGTCAGTATCCGACACGCCGTCAATGCCGGCCTCGGCGTTAATGCCGATGCGGAAGGCGCCGCGTACCTTGTACGGCGGCAGCGCATCGAGTACAACGTAACTGCTATTGCCCTGGCTCGATGCAATCAGATAATCGCTCGTCTTGCCGTGGAAGAGCGCGAGACCCTCGACGTCGGCGACCAATAACTTGCCGGTCGCAAGAATCAACTGCGGTTTTTCCTTCTGCGTTGCGACAGCAGACAGCGTCCAGATGCCACGCTTCTCCTCACCAATGAAGAGACGGCCATTCCTGTCATTGACCACGCAACCCTCAGGCTGACTGGCAACGCGAAAGCCGCGCAGCCGCTCACCTGCATAACGCGTGTTCATCCCGCCCTCGCCCACCCGAGAAATGCGGTATTGCTCGAAGCGTCCATCCTTGTCATTGGCGAACACTTCCAGCCCGCCTTGCGGAGTGCGATAAAGGCAGGTGCCGTAAATTTCGACAAGGTCAGTCTGGATGCGTCCGGCATCGCGCACTCCCCCATCATTGTCTATCTCGAAGATGGCAAGCGCATTCTCGTCGCGCTGTGTCGCCACGGCGAGATCGATTGTCTTGCCATCCAAACGAAGATTCTGACGCACGTCGACATTGTTGATGCGACCAGCCTCAATCAGTTGCTTTTGCGTACCTTGCAAGTCGTAACTGAGCAGGCCCTGCTTCTTGTTAGTGGCGAGAACGCGTGACTGCGTCGCATCGGTCGGATGCACCCAGATAGCCGGATCATCGGCTGCATCACCGCTTCGAGCAACCGAAGCAGTCTGCGCAACCGGAACGACGATGGGTAGTGTCCGCTCTGTTGGCTTGGCAGACATTATCTTTGGCATCCGATTGCCGACGAGCCGGCGCTGCGGAACACCTTCACCGTCAGCCGCATAAGCCCAGATGCCTATGCCTTCTTCCTTGACGTAAAGCAGGCCCTTGCCATCATCAGCGCGGCAACCCTCAGATGTGGGTGGCAGCGCCAGCTTGCGAAGCAGGCGCGGCGGGATATGAGCAGGACTCAACAGCCATTGTTCAGCCAAGCCATCCTTGGCGATCAAGAACAAATGGTCAAGCTGCTGCGCATCCCGATAGAGGCAGAGACTTTCCAGCGAAAACGATACCGCAGACAACCTTTGTTGCGTAACGATGTTGCGTGCCGAGATAGTCAGCAGCAAAGGCGTTTGCCTGTCGTCGTCGAAAACGACAGCAAGGGCGCCGTCATCCTGTGGGCGAACGTCGAGGTGATCTCCACGCACCGTAAAACGGTCAAGTTCGACACCTTGTCCGTCCAGCAGACGGACCGCATGTTTATCGAGAAGCAGCCGATTGCCGCCAGGCAGGGCGACCGATTCCTCGGATGCGGCGAGGGTGTCGGGCGCAATGTTAAACAAGGCTGCAAATAGCAGGATAGAAATTAGACGTGCCATGATTTCCCGTGAAGTAAGGCTCGCAAGGCGAGCCTGAATACATAATGAACAGTTGCAATCAGAAACCAGCGATTTTGACGCCCAGCTTGAAGGTACGACCGTAGGATTCGTACTGCGCATTCAGACTCTGGCGACCAGTGTAGACATAGTAGTTTTCGTCCGTCAGATTGAGCACTTCGAACACGATCTGCACCCGCTTGTTGATGTTGTATCGCGCAGCGAAGTCGTACTGAGTCTGATCGGCAACATAAAGATCTTTTTCTGCGCTGCCGATACTGCCGACTTCGAGCAGGTATTTCGACTTATAGTTGCCGGCGAGACGCAAGCTCAGCGGGCCGGCCTCATAGCCCATCGTCAAATTCAGCGTCCGCTTCGATGAACTAGGCATCGGAATATCACGACCGACCGCGACACCCCCATTGAAGCCGTCAATACGCGCACTCGAATCACTGAAGGTCGCGTTGGCGGATACCAGCATGCCGTTCCAGGGTGCCGGCAGCTCACGGAAGGACTTCATCCATGCCACTTCCAATCCCTTGATGCTGGCTTTCTTGCCGTTGGCGAAAGTGTTGGCTTCATCGAAGCCGACCCAGTCACCACTGCCGGCAAGGTCGGTGTTGTAGACGAAGTTGTCGATGTCCTTATGAAAGACGTAGGCAGACAGCACACCGGCATAACCAAGGCGTTTTTCGATACCGAGGTCGAGATTGCGCGACTTCATCGGCTTCAGGTTCGGGTTGCCGAAGTTCGCTTCGTTACCATCGATGACGAATCCTGGCGCGAGTTGCCCGAACGTTGGCCGAACAACGGAATGGGTTACAGCGGCACGCACCGAAGTGTTGGCGTCGAGGTCTCGACGCACGTGCAGGGCTGGTAGCCAGTTGTGATAGTCGTTGCGCTCGGTGATGGCGTTGAAGGCACCGTTGTCCAGACCGGTGCCGCTAGCCTTGAATTTCGTGCTTTCGTAGCGCATGCCAACAAGCACGCGCCACAGACCACTGTTGAAGGTGTTCTGAACGTAGCCGGCGTTGATGTCTTCGTGCATCGAGAAGTCGTTGATGCGGGACTCTTCTTCGTTGACATAATCGGCGAGATTCACGCCGCCCAGAAAGTTCTTGATTGCCGAACGATCGATGTCGGGGCCGAAGTTACCGTAGGGATAGCGAATGCCGCCGCCGAGAAAACCAGTCAAAGCCGGATTCCCGAAATCGCCACCGTCCACTTCCCACGCGTCCAGCGCACTGGTTTTCTTGCGGCGACTCAGCTTGCCACCGAATTTAAGATCGGAGTCGATGCCGAAAATCTTCAACTTGTGATCGAGATCGAGGCGGGCATTGTGTTCGACGTCACGCGTCGTATGACTGCTGAGTTCGATAGCGTCGAGCTCATAGTCAGAGGCGTTATTCATCGCTGCTTCTCCCAGCAGACGAGGTCGCCTGGTATCGCTGTAACCAGCGGTGTATGTGCTGCCGGACTCGAAAACGGCGGCGTCGATTGCATTCGGTGTCTTCTGATCTGCACGACTGATCCCGAAGGCCGCACCTACTTTCCAGTCATCGAACTTCTTCTCGCCGCCAAAGGTTATCGATGCGATACTCTCGATTTCCTTGCGCGCTTTCAGTTCGCGTACTGATTCCGCATCGCCGAGAGCGCCGGGGAGCATGGGAGCATCGAACTCTATGCCATGAAGCTGGCGAGCTTCGTCGTCTGAAAAGCGGCTATACAGCGTACGCAACCAGTACGCCTCGCCCTCCTCCGGACGATAGTCGATATTGAGTACGCCGCCCTGACGTTCGCGCGTGATCTGGTAGTCGCGCCGCTGAAATTCGTTTAGCGCCGGCTGTGGGCCGCTGAAGTCCCACTCACCACCGGTTTCGATGTTATCCGAGCCAAATTTGCGCTTGGATGAGTTCAGACCGATGGCGATACCGAGTTTGCCGTCAAGGAATTTGTCACTCCATGCGCCGGCGAAGTTGGGGCTATTTGCGCTGACATTCTTGTCGTGGCTGATGCCGCCTTCCAGCGAGTAAAACATACCCTCATGATCAAAGGCCGAGATTGTCTTCACCTCGATCGTACCGCCGATGGAGTTCGCATCCATGTCCGGCGTAAGAGTCTTGGTCACTTCTAGCGAACGGATCAGGCCGGAAGGAAGCACGTCGAGTGCAACGGCACGCCGCTCTGCTTCGGGAGCCGGCACCAGACTGCCGTTGATAGTGACGCTATTCAGATCCGGACCAATGCCACGTATGCGCACGTAACGCCCTTCGCCCTGGTCGCGTTCGAGCGAGACACCGGGCACGCGTTGCAGCGCCTCGGCGGCATTGGCGTCAGGCAGTTGACCGATGGCATCTGCATGTACGACGCTGACAATATTGTCAGCCATCTGTTGCACGTCTAGCGCACTCTCCATGGTGGCTGCCTGACCAGTGACAGTGACTTGCGGCAGCACGGCAGTAACCTCTTGCGCGCCGGCCGTGGCAAACATGGAATTGAGCGCGGCCAAGATGGCGAAGGCCAGCAAGCCACGATGTGAAAGATGCGCATTGAGCGCGTAAAGATGTGAATGCACTGCGTTCCCCTTGTTGAGTATGACTATTGCGAATGGAACGCAGACTAGGCCGGGAAAATGACCGTTGTATGACAACACACGATCACGCAACATCGCCTGATCGAAAAATCAAGGACTTAGAGACAAGTGACGCCGAACATGAGCTGTTGCGCCCCTACCGTACTGTCTTGCGCAGATAAGCTTGCGTACTACGGGGCTGCCCTGACTGAATGGAGATGGCAGTAAAACATGCGACTCGCGTGAGCCGATCGAACCCCTGCAGCAATTCGCAAGTTGATGCAATGCTGTTGTCACATATGACAACTATCATCGGAGTTTTTCCGTCTTCATGATTGCCATGCTCGCACTCAATCGCACTGCCCCGATTTTTCTGCTGCTCGTCAGCGTTATCTGTTTTGCCCTGTACGGCGCTCTCGGCATGCCTAAACCCATCGAGCTTTGGAAGTGGATGGACATCATTGGAGAAGGCGGTACCGCTCTGATGGCTGCACTGTGGATGCTGCTAGTGCTCGGCAGTCGGCCAGGCGGACGCGTCACTTTTCTGCTTGCCGGCGGACTTCTCGCCATAACGCTAGGCGCATGGTCAGACTGCCTCGATGAATTTTTTGTCATTCCTGCGTCCCAATACTGGGACAATTGGCTCGAAGCATTGACGCCGATTGGTATGCTGACAATCACGGTAGGACTATATTTTTGGCGCGAGGAGCAATTCTCGCTCAATGAGCACATGCAAAAGCGCGAACGCCTGTTTCGTGACCACCGCTCGTTCGACCGCATCACTCAACTGTCCAACGCTGACTACCTGCGACGCCAGATACGCATCGAACAAAATCGCCATCCCGAACATGAGGCGGCGCTTGTGCTGTTAGATATCGACCGTTTTCATCTCGTCAATAGGGAGCATGGCCAGCGTGAGGGAGATCGCCTGCTGCAGGCAATTACTCACCTGCTGTTACTCAATCTCAGGCAGCAAGACCTGGTCTGTCGCTACGCTGGCGACCGCTTCGCCATCCTGATGCCAGACACGACACCGATGCAGGCAAGCCGAGCGGCCTTGCATCTGCAACAGGCAGTGGCGACGCTCGCACACCATACGCGTGAAGGCACGCGCGTTCACATATCGGCACGCACTGTTTTCGCATCGGTCAGTATTGATGCAGATCATCTGCTCGCAGAACTCAATGCCGCCCTGGAAATGGCACCATTAACCGGGATGGCGACCGCCTGAGCTTAATGTGAGGCCCCAATACTACCAATTAGCAACGCGCTTCATTCCGGCGCGGCACCAGGCGGCCTTGCTCCTTGAGTATGCGCACAGTCGCGAACTTGAAAGCGACGCCCTCCTGCGCGGTACGCATCTGTTCGAAAGCGATATTCTGGCGCCCGAAACATACATCAGTCCGGCCGACTATCTACGCCTGCTCGCTAATATACAAACAGCCCTGGCCGCACCGGATACCAGCTTCATGCTTGGCCAGTTACTACTGCCGGGTCATTACGGCAACCTCAGCCATGCGTTGCTACATGCCTGCAACCTGCGCCAGGCAATCACCATTCTGAGCACCTATCAGGCAACCCTGAGTCCGCTGCTGGCTCCGCATCTGTTATTGCATGACGAAACTGCAGTGCTCCACTGGACAAACAGTTGTGTCACCCCCGGCCTGCGAAGTTTCGTTGTCGAGATGATGATGGCCGCGGTTGTCGGCATGAGTCGCTGGCTGACCGGAGAGCGACTGCCGTGGGAGTTCCGGTTCAACCGTACGCGACCGCCACACATAGAACAGTACGCCGTGCATCTGGGCACGAGGTTTCGATTTGATGACTATCTGGACGCGATGAGCTTGCCGGCCTCATGGCTTGATCGGCCGTGGCCGCGTGGCAGTGCGATGGCTGTGTCGGCAGCATTAGCCGCCGTCCCGGAAACCGAGAAGAATCGCAGTCTGCTGGCAGACCTGTACGAATTTCTAACGGATCATGTACGCGTCGCACCATCGCTGGAACAAGCCAGTACCGCATTCGGTGTGAGCCCAGCCACATTCAAGCGCCATCTCGCCGCGCACGGCACGCATTTTCAGGCGGAGATCGATCTGGTGCGTGCGCACGCAGTACTAAGACTGATCCACACCTGCGGATATAGCAATGAACAGATCGCGGCCTGGCTGGGCTTCCACGACACCAATAATTTTCGCCGCTCCTTTAAACGTTGGACGGGGCTTACACCATCAGTGCTGCGGGCCCGACTGTTGGAGTCCGGTACCTAGAGCGTAGCAACTGAATATGGTTGGATAGCATTGATGCTGTTGTTGCATGTGCACTCCACAAATCCACTCGCCTGACCAAGATCGAAGGTCTGTTCACCGCTATATTTTTCTTGGTGGCTTACTCCTCACCTGCGTATTTATTTTGTGACTCTGCAGGCGAGCGTGCAGGCAATCTTTCATGCCATGCCAAATACCGAACCCTCGATTTTTCTCGGACACACTAGTTTGCTTACCGCTGATTATTACGCGCTCCGTGACTCAGCAAGTGCAATAGTCAAATGCTGCACTTTCTTTTTCAGAAGATCGCGCTCTTCTGTCAATTCAGCAAGCAATAACTTCAAACGGTAAATTTCGACCTGATCTGCCGAGGCTCCGTCCGGTGGCGTTGCCGGTTCGACCCTGGTCTTTTGCGGCAATCTGGATTCACGTACCTGTCTTGCCGCCTGGCGCAATTCCTTCTTGCCACCGGCAACGGCAGCGACCTGCTTGTCGCTCGGCAAGGACGCAACAGCTGCTGCCGCATTAATGGAAATGGCGCCGGATTTGATCGCACCTATCAGTTCAGGTGCCGCTGTTTTCTGTATTTTTTCGATTTGCACCAATGTTGCACTACTCATGCGCGCGGCGCGCGCAACGGCTTCACGGGTCAATCGCGATTCCTGCTCTACCTGCACATGCACATCGCCGCCAGCAGCCTCAGAAGATTGCTGTTGCTCCTGCTGCTCCAAACGTGCAGAGACGATTTCTTTCTTGCGTAATGCGAGCACTCCTCTCTGAAAATCCGATACGCTGCGCCGCCCCAGATGATTGTCAATCATCCACAGGTGTACGTCGTCCATCGACTGGAAGGCATGATTCTGCACGGTATTGAAAGGAATCGCGTGCTTCTGGCAGATGCCGTAGCGATTGTGGCCGTCGATCAGAAGCTCGCCCCACAATACCAATGCATCGCGACAACCTTCCGACAGCAGGCTGCGCTCCAGCGCAGTGTACTCATCTTCAGTCAATGGATCGATATAGGCACGAAGGTCTTCGTTGATAGTAATGGTCATGATTCAGGCGATAAAATTGAAAGCGCGGGTAGTGTACCGCCGCTCTTGAACAAGAGGGATTTTTGTTCTCGATCACACGGTGCAATGCATGTGGCCCGGTCACGATCATATGTCCCGTTTTTCTTCGTGCTCAAGTACTACGGACAAACGTAGCGACATACGAAGACCGACAGGACGAATTGGCGGGAAGTACGTGATCAGGCAGCTAATTTTTGCCATGCAAATCAGCGTTTTCGCTTTATCAGCGATAATACCCGGCATTCCATTCGCCAACTATCCAACGATGAAGTACCCAGCCGTACTTTCCTTTAGCGAAGTTCGACCGCAACTCGCGCAGTTCGACGCCATCATTGACGTGCGCAGCCCGGCAGAATTTCACGAAGACCATATCCCGGGCGCGATCAATTGCCCCGTTCTCGACAATGAACAGCGCGTGCAGGTTGGCACCATGTACAAGACGGTCAGTGCGTTCGAGGCGAAGAAGCTGGGTGCAGCACTGGTGGCAAAAAATATCGCTCAGCATATCGAAAGCCAATTCATAACCCATCCGCAAAACTGGAAGCCTCTGATTTATTGCTGGCGCGGCGGCAATCGCAGCGGTGCAATGGCGCACATACTTGCGCGCATCGGGTGGCCGGTCATTCAGCTGAACGGCGGATACAAAGCCTATCGCAACCATGTCAATGCCGAACTGGCCGTTTTGCCGCAGGCCTTGAACTTCAACGTGTTATGCGGACCGACAGGCAGCGGCAAAAGTCGCTTGTTGCGGGTTTTGGCAAACCAGGGAGCGCAGGTACTGGATCTGGAGAAGCTGGCAGCACATCGCGGTTCGGTACTGGGCGATTTGCCTGCAGCGCCGCAACCATCGCAAAAGCGGTTTGAAAGTCTGCTGTGGGAATTGTTAAGCGGCTTCGATCCGGCACGGCCGATTTTTGTCGAGGCGGAGAGCAAGAAAGTAGGAAAGTTGCGGGTGCCGGATCAGTTAATGGAAAAAATGCGTGCCTCGCCCTGCACTACAGTTCATCTTTCCACTCCGCATCGGGTTGCCTTGCTGATGGAAGAGTATCCGCACTTTATTGCAGATCCGGTGCAACTCAATACGCAACTCGATTTCCTTATCCCCTTGCATGGTCGCGAAAGAATCGCACAATGGCATCAACTCGCGCTGTCGAACCAAACACCCGAGCTGGTGGACGAGTTGCTGCGCGCGCATTACGACCCGGGTTATCTGCAATCGATCAAACGCAATTTCCTTCAGTTGCAGCAGGCACAGTCCCTCACGCTGGCAGATATCTCAGAGGCAAGTTTCCAGCAGGCGGCCCGGCAGTTGTATCCATCCCCAGACAATTTTCCAGGCGTCTGAACCGGCGCGTATTTTAAAGACAGGTTGCACATGACGACAGAAACACCACCCATCATCCGACTGACCGAATTCTCGCACGGCGGCGGCTGCGGCTGCAAAATTGCACCTGGCGTGCTTTCCCAGATATTGAAAAGCACAGGCGGCTTCCCTATGCCCAGAGAGCTGCTGGTCGGCATAGAAACATCCGATGATGCTGCCGTCTACCAACTCAATGACGAACAGGCGCTGATTGCCACCACGGACTTTTTCATGCCCATCGTCGACGATCCTTACGACTTCGGCCGGATTGCCGCCACCAATGCCATTTCAGACGTGTATGCAATGGGCGGCACACCGATCATGGCGCTCGCACTGGTCGGTATGCCAATCGGAAAATTGCCGCTGGAAACGATAGGGCTGATTCTGAAAGGCGGCGAAGCTATCTGTGCAGAAGCAGGCATACCGATTGCCGGCGGGCACACGATCGATTCCGTCGAACCAATTTACGGCTTGGTCGTGATGGGACTTGTGCACCCGTCGCAGATCAAGCGTAATGCCAGTGCACGCGTCGGCGACAAACTTATTCTGGGCAAACCGATAGGTGTCGGCATACTGTCGGCAGCATTGAAAAAAAACGTACTGAATGCAGCCGGTTACGCATCCATGATCGCCAGCACAACCAAACTCAATACACCCGGCAAGGCGCTGGCGCAACTCACCGGTGTGCATGCGCTGACCGATGTCACCGGTTTTGGCGTACTCGGACATTTACTGGAACTGGCGCGCGGCGCCGGACTGACTGCCCAATTGGACATGTCCCTGATTCCGCTATTGCCACAAGTACGGCAATTGGCCGAGCAGGGATGCATCACCGGCGCATCCGGAAGAAACTGGCAGGGTTACGGCCACGAGGTGACATTGGCTCCGTCCATCAGCCCGGTACAGCAGGCCCTGCTGACCGATCCTCAAACTGCCGGCGGGCTGCTGGTGTCATGCGCACCGGACGCCGTCGAACAGGTATTGGCATTGTTCAGAAAAGGCGGCTTTGCCGAAGCTGCCGTCATTGGTGAAATGCGCGAGGGAAAAGCCTGCGTTGAGGTCAGCTGCTGAAATGGCATCTGACCTTTGGCAGAGAACGTTTTACACGCGCACAAAATGAAGAAGAAATTATTACTGACGCTCGCATTGAGTTATGGCGCATATCAGGCTCATGCGGCAGGTGATGTTGCCGCTGGCAAAATGGCATACGCAAAATGTGCAAGTTGTCATCAGATCGGACGATCCGCTCGCGGAACCTTTGGCCCGCAATTGAATGGAATCATCGGCAGGCCTGCCGGCTCCACTAGGGATTTCAAATATTCAGCAGCGATGATGAATGCGCGCATCGTCTGGTCGGAAGCGTCATTGCGTGCCTTTCTCAAGTCGCCGGATGATGTCGTGCCGGGAAATAAAATGCGCTTTTGGGGCATCGGAAATGACAAGCAGATTGATGATCTGCTCGCTTATTTAAGCCAGTACAAATAAGCGCCCGAAACATTCGCCTTCACGCAAACCATTTACACCCGCCATTTTTTAAATCCTCAGGCGAGGTAATTTGAATCAGGCACAAATGCGTGCGCCATGTCGAGCAGATATCTGAATTGCTGCAAGCCCTGCTCCCAATCACCCAACCCGGATTCAGCATTGATATGTCCCCGCGCGCCGGCATTCAGGAAACCACAGCCCCAGCGATCGGCCCAGTAAGCAGCACGATGACTGGCCATCCATGGATCATTGGAACTGCCGATGACGATGGAAGGACATGGCAGGCGTGCATCGCACAAGATATCGGCGACAGCGAATTTTTCCGGATCGGCCGGCGCCACCAATAAGGTGCCCACCAGATTGGAGCGGCTGCGGCTGGCCGCATGCATAGTGGTCAAACAACCGAAGCTGTGCGCAACGATCAAGGTTGGCTGGTCCGACTCTTCCAGTACCTGTGCCAGACGTTGCGACCAGCGCGGCAATTCGGGCCTGGCCCAATCGTCCTGCTGCACGCGTTCAAATACCGGATACATCTTTTCCCAGCGCGTTTGCCAATGCGCTTCTTCACTGCCGTGCAGGCCCGGCACGACCAGCACACGGTATTCGGACAAATACGGAAGATTCATGATGCAAGCTCCGCCCTTATGCCCCTGTCTTGCCGGGCCTCTGTGCCATTCTGCGCAAAACCGGCTTGAGGCTGATCCCACAAATATCCTTGCGCGGTAATTGTCTGCTGTGCCAACTCACCGAGCTTGCGCAACTTGTCGTAAATCGCTGTCGACTCGACACGTTTGAACACCACCCTTACCTTTTTCTCTGCACTTGCCTGCAGCAAGGCCAGCGCAGCTGCTTCATCAGTAATTTCTCGTACATCGACCTTGATCACATCGGGATGCACCTGCTCCAGCAATGCCAGACCCTGGCGCGTATTGGCAGCGTTGACGGCGAGACGGAAGCCATTGCGTCGGTAGTTGTCGGCGACATAATTCAGCAACCATGCCTGATCGTGCTGAATCAGCGGCAACTGCAACACGATTTTCCTGTGCGGCAAACCCAGCACATCCAGTACGCGCCGGAATGACATGCCGTGATTGCTGTCAACCGCAGCCAGCAGCCGTGCATGCACACTGAGGTAGAGATCGATATCGACCATTTCCGGCTGCCGATAGAAATTGACGGCATGCAGCAAACGGCACAGGCGATCGAGTTCTATCGATTGCTCGTCAGTCGCGCCGGTATCCAGCAGTTTCCAGATACTGAGGCCGGCATCGCTTCTGGAATAACTGCGCATGAAACCCTGCACACCGACGATGCGCTGATTGTCCAGCGTCCGTAGCGGCTGAAATGCACTGGTCAGCGTGGAATTGAAATAGCGTCCATGCGCGCGCCCCTGCTCATCCAGCCACAAGCTGGTATCGGCCTGGGGCGTGGCGTGCAGGTGCGACAAGTATTGCTGCAAGGCGGGGAAATTCATGATGCTCTTCCTTGATCCGCAGACATACGTCCACCTTTCCATCGTGCAGGCGGACGTCGCGCGAATTTATAACAGTTTAGCGAGCGACACTTCAGTTGCCTTGACCAGCGCAACGACCTCGGTGCCGATTTTCAAATCGAGATCCTTGACCGAACGCGTCGTGATCACGGAAGTGACGATACCAGCCGGTGTTTCAACGTCCACTTCCGATACGACATCACCGAGAATGATGTTGCTGATCTTGCCCTTGAACTGATTGCGGGCGTTGATTTTGTCGATACTCATGTTATTTCCTTGTTGTGATTTGAAAATACAGTTAAATAAAAATAGTGCGTCAAACTGCCCAGGCGAAACGCTGCACTGCATTCAACAGTGAAACGTCGCCCAGGGAAGAATCGGGACTGCCGGCAAAAACTGGCGTTTTTAAAACGCGCGACAGAATATGTTCTTCCAGTTGCGCGAATTTCGGATTGCCGCGTGAGCGCGGACGCGCCAGTGGAATGCGTTCATCCAGCGTGATGCGGCCATCCTCGATCAGCACCACGCGATCGGCCAGCGCAATCGCTTCCTGCACATCATGCGTGACCAGCAAGGCGGTAAAGCCGCGTTCCTGCCACAGGGATTCGATCAATTGCTGCATCTCTATACGCGTCAATGCATCCAGCGCGCCCAGCGGTTCGTCGAGCAGCAGCAGTTCAGGATCATGTACCAGCGCACGCGCCAGTGCCACCCGTTGGCGCTGGCCGCCTGACAGCACGGCCGGCCATTCACTGCCTCTATCCTGCAGGCCGACTTGTTGCAATGCCTGCGCTGAGGCGGTTTTTTTCGACAAGCCCAGGGCCACGTTATCCAGTACTTTTTTCCACGGCAGCAAACGCGAATCCTGGAACATGATGCGGGTTTCCGGCGCTTCTTTTCCATCACCGAAAACCAGCGTGCCGCGGTCTGCGGTTTCCAGTTCTGCGATCAGGCGCAACAAGGTGCTTTTACCGCAGCCGCTGCGTCCGACCACGGCGACAAACTCTCCTGGTTCCAGCACCAGGTTGATGGACTTCAATACCTCGCGTCCGCTGTAAGACTTGAACAGGCTGGTGACGGCGACTCGTATGCCGCGCTTTGCGCCAGTGACCGCCTGCACTTCGGGTGTTTCAATTTCAATCGTCTGCATGATGATTTCCTTATTGCCGAATCAGTGTCGGTAACCCGGATGCCAGCGCAGCCAGTAGCGCTCCAGCAAACGCGACACTGCGTCAGCCAGCTTGCCCAGCAATGCATAGAGCAAAATGCCAACCAGCACCACGTCGGTCTGTAAAAATTCACGCGCATTCATCGTCATGTAGCCGATGCCGGATTGCGCAGCGATGGTTTCCGCCACGATCAGCAACACCCACACCAGCCCGAGTGAAAACCGCACGCCAACCAGTATCGACGGCAAGGCGCCCGGCAAAATCACATCGCGATACAGCGGCCAGCCGGACAAGCCGTAGCTCTTGGCCATTTCGATCAAGCCTTTGTCGACCGAACGTATACCGTGAAAAGTATTCAGATAAACCGGAAAGAACACGCCAACCGCAACCAGAAAAACCTTCGAGGTTTCTTCAATCCCGAACCACAGAATCACCAATGGGATCAATGCCAGCGCCGGAATGTTGCGTATCATTTGCAGCGTGGTATCGAGCAGGGTTTCTGCCGTCTTGAAGGTACCGGTCAACAAACCCAGCAACAAACCCAAACCACCGCCTATGGCAAAACTGGTGGTGGCGCGCCACAAACTCATGCTGACGTGTACCCATAATTCACCCGATATTGCCAGCTCCCAGACAGCTTTCGCCACTGCCAGTGGTTCCGGCAAAATGCGGCTGGACAGCCAGCCGGTCTGGGCGGCAATCTGCCACAGCAGAATCAGCAAGACCGGTACTATCCATGGCACCAGTTTGGCTAGCGAAGAACTGGCCCATGTCGAGGCCGGCTTGATCAGCGTTGCATCATCCGTATCGGATGCGTTCAAGATAATTGCACTCATCGCAGCTCCTCAGCTTTGTGAAACTTTAGGCAGGATGTCATTGGAAATGACTTCACCGAACGGACCGGTCAATACCGCGTCACCCGAACGCGAGCGGCCTTTGCCCAGCAGAGGAAAAACCAGTTCGGCAAAGCGATACGATTCTTCCAGATGCGGATAACCGGACAGGATGAAGGTTTCAATTCCAAGGTCTGCATATTCCTGCATGCGAGCCGCCACCGTTTGCGGATCGCCGACCAATGCAGTACCTGCACCGCCGCGTACCAGACCGACCCCGGCCCACAGATTTGGCGACACTTCCAGCTTGTCTTTTTTACCGCCATGCAGCGCAGCCATGCGCCGCTGACCTTCGGAATCCATTTTGTTGAACGAGGCTTGCGCACGGGCGATCAGATCGTCATCGACGTACTGGATCAATTCATCGGCGGCCTTCCACGCTTCTTCATTGGTTTCGCGCACGATCACGTGCAAGCGTATGCCGAACTTCAATGTGCGGCCATGCTTGGCAGCGCGTGCGCGCATGTCGGCGATTTTTTCAGCCACGGCGGCTGGCGGTTCACCCCAGGTCAGATACACATCGACCTGTTCCGCCGCCAGTTCATGCGCGGCATCCGAGGAGCCACCGAAGTACAGCGGCGGATACGGTTTTTGCAATGACGGATACAAGGTCTTCGCACCCTTGACCTGTATATGCTTGCCCGTGAAATCGTAGCCTGCATCACCGCCCTCACCCGCCAGCGATGCGCGCCATACTTTCAGGAATTCATCCGTGATTTCGTAACGTTCAGCATGGCTGGCATGCAGACCATCCGCTTCCAGTTCGGCCTGATCGCCGCCGGTAACGACGTTGATCAGCAAGCGGCCTTTCGACAGACGATCGAAGGTCGCTGCCATGCGTACTGCCAGGCCGGGTGTACTCAGTCCGGGACGGATCGCTACCAGAAATTTCAACTGTTTGGTTTCACCGATCAGACTCGATGCAGCCACCCATGCGTCTTCGCAGGAACGGCCGGTAGGCAGCAACACGCCGTCGTAACCCAAGGTATCGGCGGCAACCGCGACCTGCTTCATGTAATCAAAATCGACTTGCCGCGCGCCTTTCGACGTGCCGAGATAACGGCTGTCGCCGTGGGTTGGAATAAACCAGAATACGTTCAAACTCATGATGAAATCCTTTAAACACCGCGCTGCTGATCACACTGCACATCACTTGGCACTGAAAGCAGCACGGCTTGTTGCATGTAATTACCTGGCGACTAGTACCGCGTCCTTGACACTGATTTTTTTAGGAATCAGTTTCAATTCATAAAACGCATCTGCGATTTTTTGCTGCTCGGCGATCACCTGAGGTGTTACCGGTTTGACGCCATAGGAAAGGCGCTTCGTTGCAAGTTCAACAGTTGCCTGATCCAGCCCGGTTTGCGCCGCCAGTATCTGCGCCGCTTCCTTCAAATTCTTGGCCGCCCATTGATCGACCTTGTCGAGCTCATCGAGCACGATGGAAACGATCTTTGGATTTTTTTCGGCATAAGTACGCGACGCAAGGAAGAACTGATGATTGGCAACCAGTCCCGCACCATCAGCTAGAACACGCGCTTTCAGTTGTACTTCTGCCGCAGCCTGGAACGGATCCCAGATTACCCACGCGTCTATGCTGCCGCGTTCAAACGCTGCACGTGCATCGGCAGGAGCGAGGAAAATGATTTGCACATCCTTGTAGGCCACGCCGGCTTTTTCCAAGGCCTTGACCAGCAAATAATGCACGTTGGAACCTTTGTTCAAGGCGACTTTTTTGCCTTTCAAATCGGCTACTGTTTTCAGTGGCGAACCGTGAGGAACCAGAATGGCTTCGCTGGCTGGCGATGGCGGTTCACTGCCGACATAGACCAGATTGGCCCCGGCAGCCTGGGCAAAAATCGGCGGCGCTTCGCCTGCCGTGCCGAAATCTATGCTGCCTACATTCAAGCCTTCCAGCAATACCGGGCCGGCAGGGAACTCCGCCCATTTCACTTCTACCCCTTCAGAAGCCAGACGTTTTTCCAGCGAACCGTTACCTTTCAAAATCACCAGCGTGCCGTATTTTTGGTAACCGATGCGCAACACACTTTTTGCCTGCGCCGATGCCAGATTAGGCAATCCGGCAGTCAGTGCGCCAACAGCAGCTGCCGATAACAGACCTAGTGTGCGACGTTTGGCATTGCGTTTATCGTTTGAAATACTCATGTCATTTTCCTTGTCATGCAAATTTTGAGAAAAAGAATCCCCGCCAGCGCATATGCACTGATTTTTATATGAGCGAGATTGTTACGGCGACCTGCTTGCTACACAAGCAATAGACTTAAACGCTACATCGCACGCTGGAGAACGGAATTGAATCAAAGGTATTCAAGGACACTTCGCTCAATGCATGCAAACTGCTGGACAAATTTTCTATGCCGTCACTGACACGTTTGGCAATCGCAAAGTCCAGCGTCAAACCTTGTTCCGCCGACCAATTGATTTGCTGATCAGTTGCATAAATACTCGGCAGTACATGCTTCGCATCCAGTGCCGACAATACCGGACGCAAGCCGTAATCGAGCGCCAGCATATGCGACTGACTACCACCGGTAGCCAGAGGCAAGACCAGCTTTCCATTCAAACCATCTTGCGGCAGCAAGTCGAGAAATGCCTTGAGTATTCCGCTGTACGCTGCCTTGTAGACAGGCGTCGCAATCACGACTGCATCCGCTTGAGCGACCTGCTCTCTGGCCACCTTCAATGCTGCATCGTTGAAGTCTGCATGTAGCAAGGCTTGCGCCGGCAGATCACGAACATGCAATTTCACGTAACGATGGCCGAGCAATGCAAGCCGTTCACCAACATGATGCAGCAAGCGGGTAGAACGAGACGGTGTGGATGGACTACCCGCGAGCAACAAGATATTCATTTCAATTCCAAAGAAAGATGTAGATCACTTTTTGCCTGGCAAATAGATTTGATCAAACACGCCGCCATCAGAGAAATGCTTCTTCTGTGCGGTAGCCCAACCACCAACATCTGCAATCGTGTACAACTTCACTTTTGGAAATTGTGCTGCGTATTTTTTCGCAACGTTCACGTCCGTAGGACGATAGTAGTTTTGCGCTGCAATTTCCTGACCTTCCGTCGTGTACAGATATTTCAGGTAAGCCTCAGCCACCTTGCGTGTACCGCGACGATCGACCACTTTGTCGACTACAGCCACTGGTGGTTCAGCCAGGATACTGACGGAAGGCGCAATGATTTCAACCTTGTCCGGGCCCAGTTCCTTGATCGCCAGGATGGCTTCGTTTTCCCATGCCAGCAAAACGTCGCCTATGCCGCGTTCAACAAAAGTAGTGGTTGATCCACGTGCGCCGGAATCCAGCACCGGTACGTTCTTGTACAGTTTGGAGATGAAGTCAGTAGCCGTTGCTTCAGTACCGCCCGGCTGTTTCAATGCATACAGCCATGCAGCCAAATGGTTCCAGCGAGCGCCGCCTGATGTTTTTGGATTTGGTGTGATGACGGCTACACCTGGCTTGACCAGATCGTTCCAGTCCTTGATGCCTTTAGGATTGCCTTTGCGGACCAGGAACACGATGGTAGAGGTATAAGGCGAGCTGTTGTGCGGCAAACGTTTTTGCCAGTCTTTGGCAAGCAGGCCTTTATCCGCGATAGCGTCAATGTCATACGCCAATGCCAGTGTCACCACATCTGCTTCCAGACCATCGATGACTGCACGTCCCTGTTTGCCCGAACCGCCATGCGATACTTTCGCCTTGACGTCGTCGCCGGTTTTTGTTTTCCATTCCTTGGCGAACGCCTTGTTGAAGTCCTGATACAACTCACGCGTTGGATCGTAAGAGACGTTCAACAACGATACTTCTGCCGCATGTACGGCTGGTGCAATCAGTGCAATTGCGAAGGCGGTGCCTATCAATTTTTTGAGCAACATTTTCTTTCCCCTTGGGCGATTCGTTTCTGAGGATTGAAGATTAAATTGCTGCAAATAAAAACGACACGAATTGTTTCGTCCTTCCTTATGCATTTTACGCATAAGGATTTTTTAAGACGCTTTGAAAAAGCTGATTCTTCATGCCGGAAACGTTCGATGCATGCATGCGTATAAGCTCATGCACAGAGTAACGAGCGACACAGAAATGTGGTCGGTTCATCGGGTGAAATCCATGACATGGAACACTGAAATAAAAGGCTGCCATAAGCAAAAATGCTGGTGGCAGCCTGTATAAACATTTGTTATTAGCTTATTCCATCGTCAACAAACGAAGCACTTCATTCCTATCAGGAACATTTATGTTTCTGAAAACAAAGGCCATAAAATAACCAGCCAGGTTGCTGCTGCCAGCATCAGCGTCAACAAGACAGCAGCGCTGCCAAAGTCTTTGGCATTCTTCGATAACGGATTGCGTTCCAACGAAACCCTATCCACTACCGCCTCTATCGCCGAATTGATCAGTTCCACAATCAGCACCAGCACAAATACTCCTATCAGCAGCAACTTTTCCCATGCCGCGACGGGCAACAGCAAGGCCGCAATGGTCGCAATCACAACGACAAATAATTCCTGGCGAAACGCATGTTCGCTGCGCCATGCAGATTTAAAACCTGCCATTGAATAAGCGAAGGCAGAAAAAATACGCTTCAGGCCGCTCTTGCTTTTAAATTCACTCACAGCTGGTTCCGGATCGATCATGCGATTTAAGGTTGGTGTAAGAGTGAGGGGCGATTATCGGTGTAACAGTATAGGCGTACACGTGAATAGACCCGATACCATGCGCACCGTGAATATAGCGTTCAGCAGCATGTTACAGCGCCACATAAAAACACAAGACTTCCATGGACAAGGCATGGCAAACTTTTTTCATCTTTCACAATGTGATATAAAGACTGGACTGCACAGCATAAGTCAAACATGAAAACACATCATCCTGCAGAGGCGGACAAAACCTCCATCCAAGTCATAGAACGCATGGTATCGCTACTGGATGCACTCGCAAGCTACCCCGATCCGGTCAGCTTGAAAGAGCTTTCCCGCGTTACCGGCCTGCATCCTTCCACTGCGCATCGCATCCTGAACGATCTCGTCCTCAAGCGTTTTGTCGACAGATCCGAACCCGGCACGTACCGACTCGGCATGCGTTTGCTGGAACTGGGGAATATTGTCAAAAGCCGCTTGAGTGTGCGTGAAGCAGCCCTGGATCTGATGCGCCACCTGCATCGAAAAACCAATCAAACCGTCAATTTGTCGGTGCGGCAAAACGATGAAATCATCTATATCGATCGCGCCTTTTCCGAGCGTTCCGGCATGCAGGTCGTGCGCGCCATCGGCGGCCGTGCACCGCTACACCTGACCTCGACCGGCAAGTTGTTTCTATCGATAGACGAACCGAAAATGGTGCAGGCTTACGCAAGCCGCACACATCTGGTCGGTCACAACAAGAATTCCATTACGGATTTGCTCAAACTGGAAAACGAATTAAACCTGGTGCGTGCGCACGGCTATGCGCGCGACAACGAAGAGCTTGAGCTTGGCGTACGCTGCATGGCTGCCGGCATTCACGACGATAGCGGCAAGCTGATTGCCGGCCTGTCGATTTCTGCACCTGCCGACCGCTTGCAGGAAGAATGGCTGGAAGATTTGATGCGCACTGCGCAGGAAATATCGATGGCGCTCGGCTACAGCAGAAATGAAGCGGCGCCTGGCAATTAATCTCTCGTGCTTGCGACAATAAAAAAGGCGAACCTCGGTTCGCCTTTTTTATGATCGATATATATCAACTTTCTATTCTTCGATGCGTGCGCGCAACGTTTTGCGGCTCCGTTGTTTCCAGCCATTTGCGAATACGCGCCGCATCGCCCAGGCGTGAAAACTTGCCTTTGGAATCGAGGAAGATCATGACGATAGGCCGTTCATTAATATTCGTTTGCATCACCAGGCAGCGGCCTGCCTCGGAAATATAGCCGGTTTTCTGGATGCCGATTTCCCAATCAGGATTGGTAACCAGGCGATTAGAGTTTGCATACTGCAGCGAGCGACCACCAGGTTCCACCACATATTTTGAGTCAGTTGAGTACTGGCGAAGAATCGGATGGTTATATGCTTCCACAACCAGCTTCGCAAGATCGCGCGCGCTCGCTACGTTATTGCTCGACAAACCAGTCGAATCTACATAGTGCGTACCTCTCATGCCCAGCGATTTTGCCTTGGCGTTCATCGTGGCGACAAAGCCACGCAGGCCACCCGGGTAATGACGGCCCAGCGCGGAGGCAGCACGGTTCTCCGAACTCATCAAGGCTATGTGCAGCATGTTTGCACGCGATAGTTGCGAACCCACGCGCAAGCGGGATGAACTGTTTTTCTCGCGATCGATATCTGCGTCAGTCACTTCCAGAATTTCATTCATGTCCTGCTGCGCTTCCACTACCACCAGACCGGTCATCAGTTTGGTAATCGAAGCGATTGGTAACGTGACATTTGCATTTTTCTCGAACAGCACTTCGGAAGTAGATTGATCTATCACCAGCGCCACGCTGGATGCCAGAGCCAGTGCATCGCGCGTCATGCTTAAGCCGGCTATATCGCCGGCAGTCATGACAGGAGGCACCGTCGGAATCACCGGGCGTGCGACACGTTGATAGATAACCCGCTTCTTGCCATTAACCGTCACAACTTTTTTGACGAGCTTTTCATCGGAATTCAGTGAAGTGCTGCGTGAGCGGGATGCTTTGCGGGATGCCGTCTTTGCATCGCTGCGTTTAGCTGATTTGGAAGATACGCGTTTGGATGATACGGATGATTTACCGGCAGTTTTTTTCGCAGCGGTATTTTTCGATGCTGTTTTACGCTTTGAGCTTGGCGCAGCTTTGCTCTGTTTACTCTTTGCGCGTGGTACCGCTTTGCTCTGCTTATTTTTTGCGCTTGATGCTGCTTTGCTGGTTGCGCTTGTTTTTTTCGCCGAACTGGTAGTCGGCTCTTTAGCCTGCGCAATGGGGGCGTGAGCGATCACCAATAAAGAAAAAAACACCCCTAGCGCGGACTTAAGCATCTGCGAGTCTCCAGTTGGTACAGAAATGATGAATTGCAGTGTAGCAAATATCAAAAAATATGCAAGTAAATTAGATAGTTAGCAGCATTCATTAATCTACTTTCTAACAGGGGATGTTTTTTTACTCACAAAATTGAGGCATTTTATTGCCCATCAAATAATCAAGACCGTTCTCAAATAAACACATCTCAGCTATTTCTTGACAACAAACACCACCCCTATCACGGCAAGCAACATGCCCGCTGCTCCGATCAGACTGAAAACCTCGCCGAACGCCACCCACGCCATCAAGGCTGTTGTAGGCGGCGTCAGATAGAGCAGGCTCGTGACTTGCGTGGCAGCGCTTTTACGTATCAATGTAAAGAGCAGGAAAATCGAACCTATCGACAAGGCCAGGCTTGCCCACAGCAAGGCGCCGATGAAACTTGGCGTCCACTGCACCGTCTGTAATGCGGGTGAAAAATCTTCCAGCCAGATTGCCAGCGGCAGCACCACAACACTGGATGCGGCAAACTGGATGATGGTGCCGGTGCGCAAATCGAAATGCGGGCAATAGCGTTTTTGATACATCGTGCCTATCGTAATCGACAGCAAGGCCATCACGCACAGTGCAATGCTTTGCCAGCTCAAACCGGTCAATGTAATTTTATTGGCAACCACCAGCGCCACGCCGCACAAGCCAAACACCAGACCTACCCACTGCCGTCCGCCTACCTTTTCGCCAATCAGAGGGGCGGAAAATGCCGTCAGCACCGGCTGCATGCCGACGATCAGAGCCGACAAACCGGCCGGCATCCCCAACTTGATGGCACACCAGACCCCCGCCAGATAACCGGCTTGCACCAATATCCCCGCTACTGCGATATGACGCATGCTGCCTGAGGGCCACGGTGTGCGTAACAGCAAGACCAGCGGCAACAGGACAATCAGGACACAGAGGAAGCGCAACGATAGAAACGTCAATGGCGGCGCGTACGGCAAACCGAATTTTGCAACGATAAAACCCGTGCTCCAGATCAGCACGAAGAAAAAAGGCACCAAAGGCATGGTGGTCAGCCAGGAAGCGGCGGTGTTTTTGAGAGGACGCATTGAATCGTTATTGATCGTTGACATAAATCTGCGGAAAGAGGCGCACTAGTACAACATGCGTTGAAGCGACTAGTGTGCCGCGCAAACCATCAGCACGGGTTGAATTTTTTGCAGCCGGCAGCAATGGTTTATCCAGCGTCATTCCATTGGCCTGCCCTCAAACTGGCCGCACAGACACCCTTGGTCCCGGGAGGAATTTTATCGTTCTGGCTATTGACATTTATTTTGTGCGTCGCAACAAATTTATCTTGACATCCATAGCAATACATATAAAATCTTTAATGCTGCATCGCATCAATTACAGCCTTATCCTGTATTCCCATGATCCGATTAGGAGAAAACCCATGTTTGCCATTCCCGAACAATTTTCCGCCGCCACCAAAAATCAGTTTGAAACACAACTCGCCATCCTGAATTCCTTCACCAGCACAGCATTCGACAGCATGCAAAAAATCGTCGACCTGAATCTGAATGTCGTCAAATCGTCACTGCAGGAAGCTGGTGCCACTACGCAGCAGTTGATCAGTGCAAAAGATCCGCAGGAATTCTTTTCCTTGAGTACCGCGCAAGCACAACCGACTGCAGAAAAAGCCCTCGCCTACAGCCGCCATCTGGCCGGCATCGCTAGCAGCACGCAGGCAGAATTTTCCAAAGCCGCAGAAACACAAATCACAGAAACCAATCGCAAGGTACTGTCCCTGGTCGAAGAGTTGAGCAAGAATGCACCGGCCGGCTCGGAAAACGCCATTGCAATCATCAAATCCGCAATCGGCAATGCCAATGCAGGTTACGAGCAACTGTCCAAAACCACCAGGCATGCAATAGAAACACTGGAAGGCAATTTGAACGCCGCCACCAGCCAGTTTGTCGGTGCCACAGAAAAAACCACTACGCGCACACGAAAATCCGCTTAAGCACAGGCGATCTTCCCATTATTTGAAAAAATGATGCTTGACGAAAAATGCCCCGCACTATGCGGGGCATTTTTTCAGCCGGCACATCCGGCATCCCGTCAACGGCTGGTCCTGGCAATCGCACGCGCCAGAATGACTACCGGCACTATGGCAACCAGCACGATCGTCAATGCCGGCAATGCCGCTTCGCCGAGTCGCTCGTCGGATGCCAGTTGATGCGTAATCACCGCCAGCGTATCGAAATTGAACGGACGTATCGTCAAGGTCGCCGGCAATTCCTTGACTACATCGACAAACACCAGCAGGCCGGCAGTCAGCATGCTGCGCCATAATAGCGGCACATGAATATGCATCAGCATAGAAGTGATGCCATGCCCCAGACTGCGCGCACTGGCATCCATCGCCGGTGTAATCTTGGTCAAACCGGCTTGCACACTCTGAAATGACACGGCAAGAAAACGCACCAGATAAGCGTAAACCAGCGCGATCACGCTGCCGCTCAAGATCAGCTTGATCCCGTGCTCGCTATTCCACGTGTCGATGTATGACAGCGGAATCAGGATGCCGACTGCAATCACTGCGCCCGGAATTGCATACCCCATGCTGACGATGCGATTGCAGACTGCCTGCGTTTTACTCTTCGTTACGCGCGCTGCATACGCCATCAATACGCAAATCATGACTGCAATCAGGGCCGTGATACCGCCAAGAACAATCGTGTTTTCCAGCCAGCCTATATAACGCGTACCAAACGAGAGCGCATCTTCATTCAACAGCAGGCGCAGCAAAATAATCAGAGGCACAAAAAATCCAAACACTACCGGCAATGCGCAGAACAGGCTTGCACTCCAGGCATGCCGCCCTGCAAGTACGGTCACCGCTTGCGCTGCGCTGCGTCCGCCCACTGCGTAATAACGTGCACGGCCCCGGCTCTTCTGCTCCAGCAGCATCAATCCCATGACAAACACCAACAGCACCGCAGCAATTTGCGCAGCAGCAGTACGATCGGAAAAGATATACCAGGATTTATAAATACCGGTTGTCAATGTCGGCACGCCGAAGTAAGCCACGGCACCGTAATCGGCCAGCGTTTCCATCAAGGCCAGCGCGATGCCGGCAGCAGCAGCCGGACGCGCCAGCGGCAAACTCACTTGCAGGAAGGCCTGCCATGGGCTGGCCCCCAGAGTGCGTGCCGCATCCCACATGCGCGGACTGCGTTCGATAAACGCATTGCGCACCAGCAGATACACATACGGGTACAACACCAGCGCAAACAGCAAACCGGCACCGCCAACCGAACGGATCTGCGGAAACCAGTAAGCCCCGCCCTGCCAGTCGAACAGCGACCGCAAGCCGGTTTGTACCGGGCCGGTGAACTGCAGAAAGTCGGTATAAGCGTACGCCACCACATAAGCCGGCATCGCCAGCGGCAGGATCAGCGCCCACTCGAAAAACTTCTTGCCAGGGAAATCGAATACCGCCACCAGCCATGCGCAACCTATGCCTATCATTGCCGTCAGTACGGCAACGATGACAGCGATGATCGCGCTGTTGACGATGTATTCCGGCAGTACCGTTTGCCATAAATGGGAGAAGGTGCTGACGCTGGCATTCAATTCGGTCTGCGAAAAAAGATTCGACAGCACGCCGGCAATCGGGACGCCCACCAACAAGGCGATGACGAGCGAAGCAAGCAACAGCGGATGCAGGCCGCCACCTTGATGCCTTGCGTCAGGCGCGGAGAGCATTCTGGACATAAAAAAACATGAATTCATTCTTGATCAAGTGGATGAGAATTATAATCAATCCCTCATTGCATCTCTGCATTTACTTTGGAACTGGAAGCCATGTCAGCAATTCACGCTCTGTCGCCACATCTGTCGCTTGAATCGATCCGGGTCGGTTACCGGCTTGGTCAGCAGATGCATGAGATTGTGCACAGCCTGTCATTTGCATTGCAGCGCGGACAGATCGGCTGCCTGCTGGGGCAATCTGGTTGCGGAAAAACCACCGTGTTGCGCGCCATTGCCGGTTTTGAATCGCTGATAGATGGACGCATTACATTGGGCGGCAAGGAACTCAGCAACGCGCATTACACTGCGGCGCCAGAAACCCGTCAGGTCGGCGTCGTGTTCCAGGATTACGCGCTGTTTCCGCATTTGTCGGTTGCCGACAATGTCGGTTTCGGACTGCGCAAACTGGCAGCTCCCGAGCGACATGCACGCATCGCCACCTTGCTGGCTCTGGTCGGCCTCGCATCGCAAGGAAAAAAATTTCCGCATGAATTATCCGGTGGACAGCAGCAGCGCGTCGCTCTCGCGCGTGCGCTGGCGCCACAACCGGATCTGCTGTTGCTGGATGAACCCTTTTCCAATCTCGATGTGGATCTGCGCGAACGGCTGGCCAGCGAAGTACGCAATATCCTGAAAGAAGTCGGCACCACTGCGGTGCTGGTCACGCACGATCAACATGAAGCGTTTGCGATTGCAGATCAGATCGGCGTGATGCAGAACGGCGTCATCGTCCAATGGGACTCTGCCTACAATCTGTATCACCGCCCTGTCAATCGCTTTGTCGCCGACTTTATCGGTCTCGGTGTATTCACTCCCGGCATCATCGATCAGGCGGGACAGAACGTGAACATCGAACTGGGCTCGCTACCGTTGTGTCACGGCCTGGAAACATGCGATCCGAACGAATCGGATGGACAGAAGGTCGATGTCTTGCTGCGTGCCGATGACGTCGTACATGACGACGCCAGCCCGCTGCAGGCGGAAGTCGTGCGCAAGGCCTTTCGCGGTGCAGATTTTTTGTACACTCTGAAACTGCCTAGCGGCCAGCTGCTGCTGGCACTGGTGCCCTCGCATCACGATCATGCGCTGGGCGAGCGCATAGGCATACGACTGGAAGCCGACCATGTGGTGACATTTACAAAGGAAAATGAAGCACCCGGCATTTCCAGCTAAATGTGCTGTATTTCCACCTGCAACAGATTTAATTCCGCAACCAATCTGGCAAATGCAGCGGCGCCCTGCTCGGGTTCGCCCTTGACGCCGAGTTCGATATGACGCCGCGTTTCTGCATCACCCACGCTAGGCAGACTGAATATTTTCACCTGCGGATATTCGTTCTCGATAGTTTCCATCAAAGGCGTCAGTGCCGATTCCATGGACTGGAAAACCAGTACTGATTTTTCAAATTTCGCTTGTTGGTGGAACAGATGCGCATAATGCGTATCCAGTATCCATTCCATCATCGGCCACGCCATCACCGGAAAACCCGGCATGAAATAATGCGCGCCAACGTGTCCGTGACGAATCGCAAAGCCGGGAATCTTGTTGTAGGGATTGGGGACAATCTCTGCACCCTGCGGAAATTCACCCATTTTCAGGCGATGCAGGTTTTCCGGTCGGTTCAAATCAAAGGGCACGTTCGCTTCGCACGCCATGTCCAGCATGCGCTCCTGGATTTTTTGTTTCGCTTCCGGATGCAGGATGACAGGCACATCGAGTGCCGCCGCCGCACATTGCCGTGTATGGTCGTCCGGCGTGGCGCCTATGCCGCCACAGCTGAACACGACGTCGTCGCTGGCGAAGGTACGCTTGAGCGTCGCAGTAATCCGCACGCGATCGTCGCCCAGGATTTCCACCCAATCCAGCGATAATCCGCGCGCACCGAGCAACTCCAGAACCTTGGGGAAATGCTTGTCCACACGTTTGCCTGACAAGATTTCATCGCCGATGATGATGAGTCCGAATGCCATGTTTCTCTTTCTTGCGTTAGCGTGTGAAGTTGGCGCACGTCGATTTACTTGCCGTCTTCGATCAGTGACGGTTCAGCAGCAGGTTGCGGCACACCGGCAGCGCGATGCCGTTTCAAGGCATCCATGCAGTAATGCTGGAACCACAAGCCGCTGAAGATGAATATCAATACATACAACCAGATTGCTCCAGCTGCCAGTACCGGAAAAAATATCACCGAGAAGGCGCCGCCCAGCCACAACAAGGTAGGTGCAGCACCCATCGCACCGGTCATTGCACCGATGCCCAGCAACTGCCAGCGATGCATGCGAAGGATAAACTTGCGCTCTTCAGGATCGGCATGATCGGCCAGCGCATCGTAAGCCATCACACGGTACGTCAGCCAACCCCACAGCAGAGGCTGGATCACGAAGGTCAAAGGTGGAATCAGCGAGAGCGGCAAAGTCAGCAGCCACAACACCAGGAAAATCGTGAACGATGAAGTCGACATCCACAAGCTGCCGAAGAAGGTGCCGCCTTTGCGCGTTTCCAGTTCCTGATATTGCCGGCTGCCGACATGCCTGGCAATCACTGGCATCGCCATCATGCCAACGAAAATCAATGCCGTCAGTATCATCAGCGGCAGCAGTATCCACATGGCGATCAATGGCACCACGACTGTCTTCAGTGCGCCCAATCCCAGCCACAGCAACACCTCGTTGGTCACACGAAAGCCATCGTTTTCGACAAAATATTTTTGCAGGGCATCTATCATGCTTTGCAGATACAGCCACAAAACGACACCCCAGACTGCGATCGACAACGCGAACGGCAGTACGCTCAACAACAGCATCCTGATATGCAACTGGGATAACAGGGCTCGTCCGAATGCATTCAATACCGGGCGCATGATGGAAATATCCTTTGAGAAATCGGATTCGCAGTCAGAAACTTGGCCATGCATGCCAGCCTGCGCGAAGAGTGATTATTTTACCGTGCCGGATTCTTCCATGCCGGCCAGCCATCTGCCAACAGATAAAGGCGTCTTCACCTGCTACAATCTCCCCACTTTCTGATCATATTTTCAAAGGAGTAAACATGGCTACCACCTCGACCTCATCCGGTTTGCAATACGAAGACAAAGTTGTCGGCGACGGCGCAGAAGCAGCCGCAGGCAACCATGTCACCGTGCATTACACCGGCTGGCTGCAAAACCCGGACGGCAGCGCCGGTGCAAAATTCGATTCCAGCAAGGATCGCAATGATCCATTCCAGTTCCCGCTGGGCGCAGGCCATGTCATCAAGGGTTGGGACGAAGGCGTACAAGGCATGAAAATCGGCGGCACCCGTACGCTGATCATTCCAGCCTCGCTGGGTTACGGTGCACGCGGTGCAGGCGGTGTCATTCCACCGAACGCGACCCTGATTTTTGAAGTGGAATTGCTGGGCGTATAAATCCGGCCTGAACTCCGATCAGATGTCTTCTGATCAGCCTAGACCACCTTTTATTGGGAACACCTATGAGCCTGCAGGAACAATTTGATCAAGCTTTGACAGATTCCAAAAACTTGCCGGAGCGTCCGGACAATCTGACCTTGCTGAAAATCTATGGCTTGTTCAAACAGGCCGGCGGCGATGCCACGGGGGAACAGCCGGCAATGACCGACTTTGTTGCACGCGCCAAATGGGATGCGTGGAATAATCTCAAAGGACTTTCTAGGGACGAAGCGATGCAGCAGTACGTCGATCTGGTGAACAGCCTGAAAGGCTGAGCTTCCGCTTGCACAGCCAGAAAATGAAAAAGCCCCGTAATAAAATACGGGGCTTTTTTGACGGTACAAGCTCAGGTTCAGGCCGCTTCGGCAAAATACTTTTTCATATTGCGTGCCACTTTTTCTTCCAGCGTACCTGCAAAGGCCTTGAACAAAAAATCCAGCGTAATATCGATCTGCGCTTCTTTTTCCCGCAATGCCAGCGTACCGGCGACGCCGCTGCGCTTGAACGATAAAACATCGCCCTCCCACTGCGTCGCCATGTCGAATTCCGCGGCCATTCTGTCTGCCACTTGTTGTGCTGCTTCTTTTGCCCTGGGTAAAGGCAGTTGGTGCTCCTGCTTGATACTGATATCGGCCATCTTCTATTTCTTCGCTTGAACTTCAGGGTTGAGTAAATTCGGTGGACGCTGGCCGCTCAAGGCCGCAACCATATTGAGCGAGGCGCAATCCGACATTGCACGCCGGGTTTTTTCCGATGCGCTACCGATGTGCGGCGTCAGCACGACATTGGACAGAGTCAGAAAATCCGGATGCAAGGCTGGTTCGTTTTCATATACATCCAGTCCGGCCGATGCAATCCGGTGTTCGCGCAAGGCCGCAATCAAGGCCACGTCATCGACGATGCCGCCGCGTGCAATATTCACCAGCGTCGCCGTCGGCTTCATCAGCGCCAGCTCGGCCGCGCCTATGATGTGATGCGTTTGTTCGGAATACGGCAACACCAGTATCAAATGATCCGCCGTACGCAGCAATTCTTCCTTGCTGACGTAACGTGCATTGTTTGCATGCGCTTCCTGCTCCGGCGTCAGACGGCTGCGATTGTGATAAATCACCTGCATGTCGAAACCCATGGAGCGGCGTGCAATTGCCTGCCCGATACGGCCCATGCCGAGTATCGCCAGCGTCGCGCCGTGAATATCTGCGCCGAGAAACTGATCGAAGCGCCAGTTCTTCCATTTGCCTGCACGCAGATAGTGTTCGGATTCCGAAGTACGCCGTGCATTCGCCATCAACAGCGTCCACGCATAATCCGCCGTCGTCTCGTTCAGCACATCCGGTGTATTGGTCACCATGATGCCGGCCTTGGTCGCGGCCGCCACATCGATATTGTTATAGCCGACTGCCACATTGCAGATCGCCTTCAACTGCGGATTGGCAGCAATCACTTCCCCCGACAGTTTTTCACTACTGGTGATGATCACCCCATCTTTTCCCTGCATCTTTTCATGCAGCTCGGTGGCGGAAAAAATTCTGTCTTCCTGATTTGATTCAACGTCGAACTGCTGTTGCAAACGCTCGATTACATCAGGAAAAGTTGCACGCGCCACGAGTATTTTCGGTTTCATATGCATCGCCTTAAACGAGGAAGATAAAAGTCATCAGGATAAACAAGGGTATCAGGATCACGTACGACCAGCCCATGTAAGCGAAAAACGAAGGCATGCGGATGCCGCGATCGCTTTCGCCATCATGTTAGGTGCATTGCCGATATGACTGTTGGCAACCATGAATACCGTGCAGTGCAGGAGTCGGCGCACGCATGCCGACGAAGATACTTGCACGCATGGAAGGCTCCAAAATGAAGACCTGCCATTTTATCCCAGAAAAAACATGTCTTCCCGGCAATGCGTGCCACCGCGCATTTACTACGCTTAAAAAGTCTGAATTTTCTGCTTCGTCAGACGCTGAATGCATTTACTTATTCAGAATCGGTATAAGGTTGGTTTGTGGGAAAAGGCGATATGCCTTAAAATACAATGCTTTGCGGCCGCTATCAGGTATATGAAAATACCATCGTCATAGCGTAGCCGGCTCCATTTCAAATATTTACAGTTAGGACTGGTATGACCCACGTAGTGACCGACTCCTGCGTACTTTGCCGTTACACAGACTGTGTCGATGTATGCCCGGTGGATTGTTTTCGCGAAGGCCCGAATTTCCTGTCGATCGACCCTGATGAATGCATCGATTGCGCAGTATGCGTAGCCGAATGCCCGGTAAATGCAATTTATGCAGAAGAAGATGTACCGGCCGACCAGCAACATTACATCAAGCTGAATGTTGATCTCTCTCGCGACTGGCCCTCCATCACCAAAACCAAGGCGCCCTTGCCTGAAGCCGAGGAATGGAAAGACAAGACGGACAAACTGCAGTTTTTGAAGCGCTAAAAAAGCTTTCCTCCTGCAAACGCCCCCTGGTTCGCCACGGGGCGTTTTTCATTTGTCGCAATATTTGCAATATACGAAGAAAAATCAGGTGAATGATTGCAATTGCACCAATAAATCAGCATTCTGACTCGAATCTTCCCATTAGTTGACAATGGTGCATTGCAATATAAGTCTTTTCTAGCGACAATCATTTTCAATGATCGCCATCGGAAGAGGCCGCTATGCTTTACCAATTGCATGAATTGAACCGCAGCCTGCTCAATCCCCTGGCGCATTGGGCCGAGGCCACGTCCAGACTCTTTAACAATCCCGTGTCGCCGCTGGCCTACTCACCGTATGCGCAACGCATTGCCGCCGGTTACGAACTCATATATCGCCTCGGTAAACAATATGAAAAGCCGACTTTCGGTATCGAGTTCGTATTGGTGAAAGGCAAGGCTGTCGTCATCATCGAAGAAGAGGCAGAAAAAAAACCATTCTGCACCCTGATTCATTTCAAGAAGAAATTGCCACCGAAGGAGTTCGCGGCCTTGAAACAGCCTGCCGTCTTGCTGGTGGCGCCCCTCTCCGGCCACCACGCAAGCTTGCTGCGCGATACCGTGCGCAGTCTGCTGCAGGATCACGATGTCTATATTACCGACTGGCTCGATGCGCGCATGGTGCCGCAGACAGAAGGCCCCTTCCATCTGCACGACTACGTGTATTACATCCAGGATTTCATCCGCAAGCTGGGGCCGGATCTGCATGTGATTTCGGTATGCCAGCCTACGGTGCCCGTGCTGGCAGCAATTTCACTGATGGCCAGTGAGCACGATACCAAACTGCCCAAAACGATGACGATGATGGGCGGCCCTATTGATCCGCGAAAATCGCCGACACAAGTCAATAATCTGGCCGTTGAAAAACCGCATGCATGGTTTGAGAATCAGGTGATTTACAGTGTACCGGCCAGTTATCCGGGTTTCGGGCGCAAGGTATATCCGGGTTTCCTGCAGCACGCCGGTTTCATCGCCATGAATCCTGGCCGTCACGCGCAAAGTCACTGGGATTTTTACATGCACCTGCGCAAAGGCGACAATGAGTCAGCAGAGGAGCATCGCAAGTTCTACGATGAATACAATGCCGTACTGGATATGCCGGCCGAATATTATCTGGAAACGATCAAGACCGTTTTTCAGGAACATCGCCTGCCGCTGGGCACCTGGAAAATCGAAGGCAAGCTGGTGCGGCCGCAGGATATCAAGTCGGTCGCCTTGTTTACCATCGAGGGCGAAAAGGATGATATTTCCGGCGCCGGACAAACCCATGCCGCACAGGATTTGTGTTTCTCTATTCCTAAATCGGACAAACAACAATTCACCGTACCGCAATGCGGGCATTACGGCATCTTCTCGGGTCGCAAATGGCGCGACATCATTGCGCCGAAAATCGGCGAGTTTATTGCCAGCCACTCCTGAACTGCTGTAGCCAGCACAAAAACATAATCACTACAGCGCGAGATTCGCGTTTTTCTATTTGGCGCATTGCCCCGTATAAGACGATAATCCTGTTTTATCCTTTTATTCTGCGCTGTGCCATCATCCACCGACAAATCTCTCGCCGATCAGCTGGAAGATCTGCTGCCGCAAACGCAATGCACGAAATGCGGCTACCCCGCATGCCGTCCCTATGCGGAAGCAATGGCCGATGGTCGCGCCAGTTACAACCAGTGTCCGCCTGGCGGCATCGAAGGCGTGGCACGGCTCGCTCAGGCATTAGGCAAGAAGGTCATCCCCATCAATCCGGTCAATGGCGTGGAACGACCGCGTCCGGTTGCAGTGATCGATGAGAGTTTGTGCATAGGCTGCACCTTGTGCATACAGGCCTGCCCGGTTGACGCGATCGTCGGTGCCGCCAAGCAAATGCACACGATCGTTACCGACCTGTGCACTGGTTGCGACCTGTGTGTGGCGCCCTGCCCGGTCGATTGCATTGCGATGGTCGAGTACACGCCGGGCAAAACCGGCTGGGATGCATGGTCGCAGGCAGAAGCCGATGCAGCACGCGCCCGGCATGATTTCCGCACTCTGCGTTTGCAACGCGAAAAAGAAGAAAACGAGGCGCGGCTGGCAGCCAAGGCTACCGCCAAACTGCAGGCCTTGCAATCCGAAGCGCCACTCTCGGCAGCAGAACAAACCGAACAGGCACGCAAGAAAGCCATTATCCAGGCCGCCATCGAACGTGCGCGTTTGAAAAAAGAACAGGCAGAAAAGGACGATAAATGAACGCGGAAAAACGCCGTGAAATTTTCAATCGATTACGCGCTGCCAATCCGCATCCCACTACCGAACTCGAATACCAGACGCCGTTCCAGTTGCTGATCGCGGTATTGCTGTCGGCGCAGGCAACCGACGTTTCCGTCAACAAGGCCACGCGCAAACTGTATCCGCACGCCGGCACGCCGAAGAAAATCTATGCGCTGGGCGTGGAAGGTTTGATGCCCTACATCCAGACCATAGGTTTGTATCGCACCAAGGCGAAAAACGTCATTGAAACGTGCCGGATACTGATTTCCGAACATGGCGGCGAAGTGCCACGTACGCGGGAAGAGCTTGAGGCATTGCCGGGCGTTGGCCGCAAAACCGCCAACGTGGTGATGAATACGGCCTTCGGCGAACCGACCATCGCCGTCGATACGCATATATTTCGCGTCTCGAATCGCACCGGCATTGCACCGGGCAAGAACGTCGATATCGTCGAGCAAAAACTGATGAAATTTGTGGCACCGGAATTCCGGCAGGATGCCCATCACTGGTTGATCCTGCACGGCCGCTATACCTGCATCGCGCGCACGCCAAAATGCTGGAACTGCATCATCACCGATTTATGCGAATACAAGCAGAAGACGCCCCTGCCTGCCAAAGGCGTCTAGGAACTGCAGACACAGGGCGGCTTTCAGTATTACAGGACGATGGCGCAGGAAGCCTCGAACGTCAGGCGCGGCAAACGCGGCTTGATTTTTTCGTGATCGCCATAACCTATGCTGCAGAGGAAATTCGCTTTCACCTGCGTACCGACGAAAAATTCGGCATTCACTTTTTCTGCATCAAAACCCGACATCGGGCCGCAATCCAGGCCGATTGCGCGGGCCGCCATGATGAAGTAGGCACCTTGCAAGGAAGAATTGCGGAACGCTGTGTCGGCGATCAATTGATCGTTGCCGGCGAACACAGCCTGCGCATCAATGTGCGGAAACAATTGCGGCAGCTTGCGCGGAAACGCCATGTCCATGCCGATGATGGCGGTGATAGGTGCAGTCAGTACCTTTTGTACATTGCCGGCGGATACGCAGCCAGCCAGTTTCTCCTTGGCTTGCGGCGACTTGACGAAGGCAATCCGCGCCGGCATGCAGTTCATCGAAGTCGGCGCCCATTTCATCAATTCATAAATCTCGCGTAACTGACCGTTGGTAACCGGTTTGTCGAGCCAGACGGTATTGGTATGGGCATGGGTAAAAAGGGTTTCGAGCGCTTGCTGATTCAACATGAGGACTTTCTCATTCAGATTTTCAAAAGAGATGCCGCAAAGCGGCAATCGCGGCAAAAAATGCAATAGATGCGTATGTTAACCGAAACCCGCCCGGCAGTTCAGCAGCAAGCCACGTACAATGGCAGCCAGCGTTCAATGAACTTCCTTTTTCATGCTCTTCATGTTCACACCTTCACAACACGATGTACGCCGCTTTTTCTGCGAAACATTTCGCAAACAGCGCGCCAATCAAATCCTCACTCCGCTGGAAGCGATTGCGCGCGACTGGATCATTCAGCACCCGGAATACGCGAATGCGTTAACGGATGTGGAAGCCGCGCTGGCGCAGGATTATTCAGTGGAGTCGGGCCAGGCGAATCCTTTTTTGCACTTGTCCATGCACTTGTCGATTGCCGAACAGATTTCCATCGACCAGCCGCCGGGAATTCGCGCCGCCTCTAGCGCTCTGGCGCATAGACTAGGCTCTGAACACGACGCGCATCATCACATCATGGAATGCCTGGGCGAGATGATCTGGAATTCACAGCGCAACGGTCTGCCGCCGGACGGTGCGGCCTATATCGAATGCATCAGGCGACGCTAAAGAAAAATCCAGTACAGATGTAAAAAAGCCACGGCGAACCGTGGCTTTTTTGTGTGGCCAGGCATCAGGCCAATAATTATTTGCGCAGAACCAGCGTAGTTGGCAGGCTGTGCAGATAGGCAGCGATGTTCTCGATATCCTGACTTGACAATTGCTTGGCCAATGGCCCCATGATGGCATTGCTGCGGCCGTTGGAAACCTGATTGCCGCGCTTGTAGGAAACCAGCGCATGTTTCAGGTAATCCTTGTGCTGGCCGGCCAGCGACGGATAACCAGGATCGATAGCCGTCTGAAAATCGGCGCCGTGACAGGATGCGCAATTGTATTTGGCAACTGCTGCCTTGCCAGCTTCGATCTTGCTATCAGCCGCAGCGTTGAGTGAAACAAATGCCGACAGCGAAACGACAGCCAATGCGAGAATTTTTTTCATATGGGCTCCCGTTATTTCTGTTGCGAATAGTAGGCGGCAACGTCGGCGATATCCTGATCCGACAAGCTGGCCGCAACACCTTGCATGGACGGGTGATTGCGCTCACCCTTCTTGTAGGCATGCAATGCGTTGACTATGTATTTTTCCGACTGTCCACCTATCATGGGCACTTGATAAACTTCCGGAAAAGTCGCTTTGTAGCCCGGGATGCCATGGCACCCGATACACATGGAAACCTTGTTGGCAGCTGCCTTGGCATCGCCAACAACTTCCGCTGCAACAGCGATGTTGGCCACACCCGCGAACGCGAGAAGTGCAAATAGTTTTTTCATGATAGCTGTGTGGATATAGTGAATACGAAACCCGCTGCTGCAGCGCCGCAAAACCACATACCTTGCGTGGGGAAATTGCCTGGCTACACCAAAACCGCTCGATTCTACCTGAAGACCGCAGGACAGTCCATGTTCAAATCGCCACGGCGTGTACAGCACCCGACAGTCTTTCCTGCAACTGCAGCCCGGCCATTTTCTCCACACTGCACGCAGCTTATTGTGCGTCCGTTTCTTTCTGCCTCTCTGCCGGTGCGGCTCCCGGTAATTCTGCCTCATCTTCCACTGCCGCCGCAACGGTGCTTTCCGCCGACACGGGCCAAAAGAATACATACGGCGTCAGCGTAAAACGGCGCAATACGGCACGGAATACCAGACGGCGCACCCGTCCTGGTACATCACGGGCACGCAAGGCCAGCGCCAGCGCGCAGGAAAATGCCACACTTACATTCAGCACGCCTATCGCCACGATACCGGCGCAAGCCAGCCAGAACTGCGGCAGCGCGAATACTTCCCACCCCAAGGTACTCACTGCCGCCGTCAGTGTCGCCGTCGACAAGGTCACATGGCGCACATCCAGCGGCAGGCCAAAGAACTGCGCTATCACCGGCATCATGCCGAGCAACACGGCCAGTGATACATTGCCGACGATACTGGACACATTGTGCTCCAGCCAGCCGGCCCAGCGTTCGGCACGATGTGCGCCCAGCGCATGCACCAGACGCCTGTGGTGTGTGAGTGATTCCTTTACGCGGCGCAACGCAAACCAGTTGTCGGCAAAACCCGCCATCAGACTGGCCAGCCACAGCAGCAAGCCGGTAAACGCTGCATACAGCGGCGTCACTCCTACCAGCGACAAGGAAGCGATAGTGGCCTGCGCTTTCTCCGCACTCATGACCGGCTGGTCGAACAGCAGCACGGCAGCCAATGACAACGCCGCCACCATGGGCGCTACAGCCAGCAGATTGCCGAATACTGCCGCCGCTTGCGAACGCAGCAAGGCAGCGATACGCACCAGCAGTTCACGCAAACCTTCGACTGTCTCCAGCTCACCCATCTGCGCCGCCAGCGCCGGTGCGGTAACAGCCGGTTGCTTGGTCGCCAGTACACCGCCGATCGCGGAAATAATGAGAAAACTCAAGGCAAAGTTAATCGACAGGAAGGCACCCTCGAAAAAATGCGCCAGACCGAGATCGCTAATGCCGAGCTTGATCAAGGCTGTGAAAGCGGTAATCACGCCACCCCACATGGCCGCCTTGAACATGGCCCGGTATTCGCTGCGATCACGTGCAATGTAATGCTCGCCATGGTTGGCGTTGCGCTCCACCATCTTGCGTGCCAGCAAAGAAAAACTGCGATTGACCAGTTCGCGCACGGAGGAGCGGCGATGATGGGCGATGATCAGATCGACCAGCACCGCCTGTATCTGACTCGCCCCGCCTTCTACATGCGGTGTGGAACGCAAATCCAGCAAACGCGAAATCCTGATCAAATGCGCGCGCATGCGTTCGACGTGATAGACCAGTCCGACGGATACGCCGTATTCATCCAGATGCGCGTAGATCTTGTCGGTTTGCGCCTGACACACGGCAATCAGCATGCGCACGCTGCGCAAGCTCGCGTCATCCCTGACACTGTTCATCAGATAATTTTCCAGCTCGCGACGCAGCGACATGAATGGTGTCGCCAGCAAGGGCATGCGCGGCTCCAGCCGCTGGCGGAACGCCGGGCTGATGCCGACCGAAATGATCATCGTTACCAGATACAGCATGGCCTCATCGATTTGCTGTCGGTAACCATGTGCAATGCCATCGTCTCCCGCCAGCTTCCACAAGCGCGACAAGGTTTTAGGATCGAGTTCCAGCAACCATTCGGCATCTGATTCATCCGGAAACATTGCGGTAAACAAGGTTGATAAATCCTGCTGCCCGACCGGACTCGGCAAGATCCGTTTGACCATACGCTCCGACAACTCGGAAAAAAATGCCGATTCACGCGGCAAGCCGGTGGCAGAAAAAAGCTCGGGGCCAGTCGCTTCACGCAGAGTCTTGCGCAAACTTGCCTGCACAACTTGCTTCACATCGCGATTGCCGTCCAGCCAATCGAGCAAAACGCGAATACGCTGATGCTTGACACGCCGCCATGTGCCATCGTCCAGCAGGGACACTTTGGGCTCACGACGTATCCAGTCGGCCAGATCGATCATCCAGTTAGCGCGCGCATGCCAAGATGCGTGAGGATCGGCGCGACGCATCAGTGATTCAATCTGCGGCAGATAAGACGCATGATCCGTGTGGTGTCGTAATGCACCACGACGGAACCTGCGCCACACAGCACAGATTCTGAGAAAAGAGATTTTCATTGATTGATTGAAGTGGAGGAAAATTTCCAGGGACGACTACCGGGCAATGCACCATACACCTGCGCAAACCCGTCTTGTTCCACGGCATCTGTTGTTGCCTTGCTGACAGGACTGCTTGCGTTGATCTCGCTTATACTCCGATTTCTTTTCACCTTAATGACACGTCATGCGACAAGACACACGCTTTGAAGGTTCCCGTACTTACGTCACCACCGGCGATTTGAAGCTCGCTGTCAACGCGGCGCTGACCTTGCAACGCCCGCTATTGATCAAGGGCGAGCCGGGCACAGGCAAAACCATGCTGGCGGAAGAAGTGGCCGATGCACTCGGCATGCCTTTACTGCAATGGCATATCAAATCGACCACCAAGGCGCAGCAAGGCTTGTATGAATACGATGCCGTCTCGCGCCTGCGCGACTCGCAACTCGGCGATGAACGCGTCAAAGTTATCGATAACTACATACTCAAGGGCGTATTGTGGCAGGCATTCGCCGCGGATGAACAAGTGGTTTTGCTGATCGATGAAATCGACAAGGCCGATATCGAATTTCCGAACGACTTGCTGCGCGAGCTCGACCGCATGGAATTCCATGTGTACGAAACACGAGAAATGGTGAAAGCCATACACAGACCGCTCGTCATTATTACTTCAAATAATGAAAAAGAATTGCCGGATGCCTTTCTGCGCCGCTGCTTCTTCCATTACATCAGGTTTCCCGACCGCGAGACAATGGAACAAATCGTCACCGTGCATTTCCCCGATCTGAAAAAGGAATTGCTGGCGAAAGCACTCGAAGTGTTTTATCAGGTCAGGGAAATCAATGGTTTGAAGAAGAAACCGTCCACTTCCGAATTGCTGGACTGGTTCAAGCTCCTGCTCGCCGAAGATATTCCGGCCGAAGCACTACGCAGCCAGGATGACAGAATCGCGATCCCGCCGCTGCATGGCGCCTTGCTCAAAAACGAACAGGACATACATCTGTTTGAACGCCTGGTGTTCATGTCACGCACCAATCGCTAAAGCACGTCTACAGGAATTGCCGTGTTAATCGATTTTTTCTTCATGCTGAAAGAGGCAAAAATTCCTGTTTCGATCAAGGAATTTTTGCTGCTGCTGGAAGCACTGGAAAAAGAAGTCATCGGCCCCTCGCTGGATGATTTCTACTATCTGGCGCGCCTGACACTGGTCAAGGATGAGGCGCACTTCGATAAATTCGATCGCGCCTTCGGCCTGTACTTCAAGGGCATCGCCACCGTATTGGAAGACAGTGCCGCGATACCGCTCGACTGGCTACTGAAACGTGCAGCAAAAGATTTAAGCGCCGCAGAACGAGCGCTGATCGAAAAATTCGGTTACGACAAACTCGCCGAACGCCTGCAGCAATTGCTGAAGGAACAGAAGGAACGCCACGAAGGCGGCAGCAAATGGATAGGTACCGGCGGCACCTCGCCCTTCGGCAATAGCGGCATCAATCCGGAAGGCATACGCATAGGCGGCGAAGGCGGCAATCGTTCCGCCGTCAAGATATGGGAAACGCGGACCTACCGCGATTACGATACGACGCGTGAAATCGGCACCCGCAATATCAAGGTCGCCCTGCGCCGGCTACGCAAATTTGCCCGTCAGGGAGCGCACGATGAGCTGGCACTCGATGCGACTATACGTGCTACCGCGAACAATGCGGGCTATCTCGATATCAAGATGCAACCGGAACGCAGGAACAACATCAAGATCCTGATGCTGCTGGATGTAGGCGGCACGATGGATGAACATATCCAGCGTATTGAAGAATTGTTTTCTGCAGCGAAGAGCGAATTCAAGAATATGGAATTCTATTATTTCCATAACTGCGTCTACGACTACCTGTGGCGCAACAACCAGCGCAAGCACGCCGAGCGCTTTGCCACTTGGGATGTGTTGCGCAAGTACTCGCCCGACACCAAACTCATATTCGTCGGCGATGCCACGATGAGTCCGTACGAAATCCTGCAGGCAGGCGCGGCTATCGATTATCACAACGAGGAAGCGGGTGCCGAATGGCTGCAGCGATTTACCAGAATGTTCCCCAGCTATGTCTGGCTTAATCCGGAACCGGAAAATATCTGGGAATACCGGCAATCGATCACCATCATCCGGCAGCAGATGAATAACCGCATGGTTCCGCTGACGCTGGAAGGCCTGGAACGCGGCATGCGCATGCTGGGCAAATAAATATTCTTGCAGAAATATCTCGAAAAGAATCGCTGCGTCCGTTGCGGTACGCCGGATTCAGCGCGGCAGATGCATGAATTTTTTCAGCGCACTAATCAAATGATGACTGGCAACCGGCTTGGTCAGAAAACCGTCCACGCCTGCCTTGCGACCCATCTCGACATCGTAATCGCCGGATTTACTGACCAGGAAAACGACGGAAGTCTTGTCATGCGGGCGTGCTGTTTTGACCGTCTGGCATAAACGAAACGGATCGATATCCGACACGGAGGTGTTAATCAATACCACTGATACGCGCTGGCGCACGCAAGCGCCTTCCGCTTCCACCTCACCTTTGGCCCACAAAACCTCAACCTGATAACGCGTCATGAATTCGGCGACGAAATCGCGAAAAGCCGGCGTCTTGTCGATCAACAGCACGGCACCGCCATGCGGCAACTCGGTACGCAAGCCTTCGTACGCAACCGGATCGGTCAAATCGATATCGACACGATTACGCCGCCTGCGCTCCGGCACCAGAACGATATCGGACGCTGCCAGTCGTGCCAGCGTATCGGCGCGTTTTTCGATTAATGCATCCAGCGCTTCAAACAGGCGCTGCCAGCGTATGGGACGTTCCACTCGCGCATAAGGCAACGCAATGCCGGGCGTACCGACCAGCAGCACCGGCCGCACATCGCTGGGTCTTAAATCAGATACCGCTACCAATGCACGCAGATCTTCCGCATTCGCGATATATAAATCCGGGTCCTGCAAATTATCTTCGGCCAGACGAAAATAGCCGTAGCCCTTGCCTTGGTCCAGAGCAAAAGTGGCATCAAATATGTCGGTCTCCTGTTGCTTGAAGCCAATCAGGCGTACCGCGAAGGGGAAACTGTTAACGGACATCGGTCATGAAGACAAAGCGTAATCACTGTTTTATACAAATATCTTTATACAAGCATTTGTAGCGCATCCATGTTGCATATTTAACATTCATCCCACCGGAATTCTACTGTTACCCTTAAGAAATCCGGCAAACCATCAAGAGAAATGTATAAAATTATGTCAACTATTTATCAAATTACACACATTTGAACGCTTTTATTGAAAAAGCACCAGTAGCGAGGCACGAATCTAACCTTATTTAACAATTTTCCACGCCTCCCTTTCCCGGAATAAGCACGTTAAATCATGCACTTCGTTTTTTTTCATTAGAATGCAGACACTCTAGCCACGCCGCTTTGCATAAGCGACAAGCAAAGCGACGTGCAATAATTTTCCGCTCCTTACTCGTATCAGATTGAATGGCCACTAAAAAATCCTCTGCAGACTATAGCGAATCATCCATCCGTGTATTGAAAGGCCTGGAGCCGGTCAAGCAACGCCCCGGCATGTACACGCGTACCGAGAACCCGCTGCACATCATTCAGGAAGTGATCGACAATGCTTCCGACGAAGCGCTAGGCGGCTATTGCAAGAACATTGTCGTTACCCTGAATACGGACGGCAGCATCAGCGTCGAGGACGACGGCCGCGGCATCCCGGTCGGCCTGCATCCGGAAGAGAAAATCCCGACGGTAGAAATCGTTTTCACACGCTTGCATGCCGGCGGCAAGTTCGACAAGGGCTCAGGCGGCGCATACGCATTCTCCGGCGGCTTGCACGGCGTCGGCGTTTCGGTGACAAATGCGCTTTCCACGCGCCTGGAAATTACCGTGTGGCGCGAAAATGGCGTCCACACGCTGACTTTTTCCGCTGGCGACGTCATCGAACCCTTGAAATCGCGTGCCATTGCACGCGACGAAAAACGCAGCGGTACTCGTGTCACCGCGTGGCCGGATGCAAAATATTTCGACTCGTCCGTGATTCCGCAAGCCGAACTGCAACGTCTGCTGCGTTCCAAGGCTGTGCTGCTGCCGGGCGTCAAAGTCACACTGGTGCATGCGAAAAGCGGCGAAGTACAAACCTGGCAGTACGATCAGGGCTTGCGCGGTTACCTGACCGAATCGCTGGCACAGGCATCGAATGCAGAAACCGTCATCCCATTGTTTGAAGGCGAGCAATATGCGAACGCCGATGCCGAAGGTTTTGCCGAAGGCGAAGGCGCAGCCTGGGTCGTCGCGTGGACAGAAGACGGCGCAGTCGTACGCGAGTCCTATGTCAATCTGATTCCTACATCCAACGGAGGTACGCATGAATCCGGTTTGCGCGAAGGTCTGTTCGGCGCAGTAAAGAGCTTCGTCGAAATGCATTCGCTGCTGCCGAAAGGCGTGAAGCTGCTGCCGGAAGATGTGTTTGCACGCGTGTCTTTTGTGTTGTCGGCCAAGGTTCTCGATCCACAATTCCAGGGGCAGATCAAGGAACGTCTGAATTCGCGCGATGCCGTACGTCTGGTCTCTACCTATACGCGTCCCGCGCTTGAACTATGGCTGAATCAGCACGTCGATTACGGCAAGAAGCTGGCCGAACTTGTCATCAAGCAGGCACAATCGCGTTTGCGTTCCGCCCAAAAAGTAGAAAAGAAAAAATCCTCAGGCGTGGCCGTCTTGCCGGGAAAACTGACCGATTGCGAATCGAACGATACTTCGCGCAATGAACTTTTCCTGGTCGAGGGCGACTCCGCCGGCGGTTCGGCCAAGATGGGCCGCGACAAGGAATTTCAGGCCATCCTGCCCTTGCGCGGCAAGGTACTGAACTCGTGGGAAACCGAACGTGACCGCCTGTTTGCCAACAATGAGATACACGACATTTCGGTTGCAATCGGCATAGACCCGCATGGCAAGAACGATACCGTCGATTTCAGCAGCCTGCGTTACGGCCGTATCTGCATCCTGTCCGATGCGGACGTCGATGGTTCGCACATTCAGGTTTTGCTGTTGACGCTGTTCTTCAAGCACTTCCCGCAACTGATAGACCGTGGCCACATCTGCATCGCGCGTCCACCGCTGTATCGTGTCGATGCCCCTGCGCGTGGCAAGAAACCGATACAAAAAATCTACGCACTCGATGATGGTGAACTGGAAGCAATCGAAGATAAATTACGCAAGGATGGCGTGAAAGAATCTGCATGGGCCATCTCGCGCTTCAAGGGTCTGGGGGAAATGAATGCCGAACAGTTGTGGGAAACCACGATGAATCCGGATACGCGCCGCTTGCTGCCAGTATCACTCGGTGAGTTCGATCTGGATTTCTCCGAATCGCGCTTCAACATGCTGATGGGCAAAGGCGAAGCTGCTGCACGTCGCACATGGATAGAAGAACACGGCAACGAAGCAGAGGCCGATATCTGATCATGAACATCGTGCGTACTTTCCTGCCGGCCTTATCGCTATCGCTGCTATCCGTCGCTGCGCATGCAGACGTGTACGGCTATATCGACGCCAGCGTCGATGCGCACTTTGCCGACAATGCTGTTTTTGCGAATCGGCTTTCGGATGCCAGGCACATAATTATCCCGGGACCTCGTGACACCAGCTCTCCTGCGAATGCTTCATCTGCGTATCCAATTACTTCCATCGAATAATTTTTCCAAACAATAATGACCGATCAAGCCAATCTTTTTGACACTGCAACACCAGCCGATGACGGCGAATCACTGACATTGGCAACCTTTGCCGAACGCGCATATCTGGATTACGCAATCTCCGTGGTCAAGGGCCGTGCCCTGCCGGATGTCTGCGACGGCCAGAAACCGGTGCAACGTCGCATTCTGTTTGCGATGAACGAACTGGGCTTGAGCGCTGCCGCCAAACCGCGCAAATCAGCCGCTGTAGTCGGTGACGTACTGGGCAAATTGCATCCGCACGGCGATCAATCTGTCTATGACGCACTGGTGCGCATGGCGCAGGATTTTTCACTGCGTTATCCACTGATCGATGGCCAGGGAAACTTCGGTTCGCGCGACGGCGACGGCGCGGCGGCGATGCGGTATACCGAAGCACGCCTGACGCCAATCGCAAAATTGTTGATGGAAGAAATCGACATGGGCACCGTCGATTTCCAGCCCAACTACGATGGTTCGACCGAAGAACCGAAGCTGCTACCCAGCCGTTTGCCTTTCGTTTTGTTGAATGGCGCATCCGGCATTGCAGTCGGCATGGCGACCGAAATTCCTTCGCACAATCTGCGTGAAATCGCGCAGGCAGCCGTTGCCATCATCCGCAATCAAAAATTGACGCATGAAGAATTGATGGCGCTTGTGCCGGGCCCGGATTTCCCCGGCGGCGGCCAAATCATCACCTCACCGACTGCCATCAGCGATATCTATCGCAGCGGCCGCGGCAGCATCAAGGTGCGCGCGACATGGAAGATAGAAGACATGGCGCGCGGCCAGTGGCAGGCTGTTGTAACCGAACTGCCGCACGGTACCTCGTCGCAACGCGTGCTGGAAGAGATCGAAGAGCTGACCAATCCGAAAATCAAACTCGGTAAAAAATCGCTGTCGCCGGATCAACTGGCATTGAAACAAACCGTGCTGGCGATGCTCGATACTGTGCGTGATGAATCCGGTCGCGATGCGCCTGTACGCCTGGTGTTCGAACCAAAATCGAAGAATCAGGACCAGACCGAATTCACCAATATGCTGCTGGCGCATACGTCGCTGGAAACCAGCGTATCGATCAATCTGGTAATGATAGGCGGCGACGGCAAACCGCGCCAAAAGGCGCTGGGCGATATCCTGCGCGAGTGGATAGACTTCCGCTTCACAACGATTACACGCCGTTCGCAATTCAAGCTGCAAAAAGTCAACGACCGTATCCATATCCTGGAAGGTCGCGAAGCGATTTTGCTCAACATCGACAAGGTCATCAAGATCATTCGTGAATCGGATGAACCGAAACCGGCATTGATGGATGCGTTCAAATTGTCTGAACGCCAGGCTGACGACATACTTGAGATTCGCCTGCGTCAACTGGCGCGCCTGGAAACCATCAAGATTCAACAGGAACTGGCCGAACTACGTAGCGAAAAATCGACACTGCAGGACCTGCTCGACAATCCATCGTCGATGAAGCGTTTAGTGATCAAGGAAATCGAAGCTGACGAGAAACAGTTCGGTGACAAACGCCGCACCCTGATCGAAGTCGCAGAAAAAGCTGTTGTCGAAACCAAAGTCATAGACGAACCAGTCACTGTCGTCATCTCGCAAAAAGGCTGGGTACGCGCACGTACCGGCCACGGCCACGATGCCGCCCAATTCACTTTCAAGGCCAGCGATGCGCTGTACGACGCGTTCGAGTGCCGCACCGTCGATACGCTATTGGTATTCGGCTCGAATGGCCGGATCTACTCGGTTGCCGTCGCCGCCTTGCCCGGTGCGCGCGGCGATGGTGTACCGATCACCACACTGATCGAACTGGCGAGTGGCACACGCGTGCTGCATTACTTTGCCGGCCCGGCCGGCGTCACGCTGTTACTCGCTTCGACTGCAGGCTATGGCTTCACGGCAAAGTCCGGCGACATGGTCAGCCGCACGCGCGGTGGCAAAACCTTCATCACGCTGGACGAAGGTGACGACCCGCTGGCGCCACGACCGGTCGCAACTGATGCCAGCGCCATCGCCTGTCTGTCGGAAAAAGGCCGTGTGCTGGTATTCGGTATCAGCGAAATCAAATCACTGACCGCCGGCGGACGTGGCGTGATTCTGATGGATCTGGAAAAAAACGAGAAGCTATTGGCAGCGCAACCGATCAGCCAGCGCGGTGTAATCGTGTCCGGTATCGGGCGTGGTGCGAAGACGCAGGAAATTTTGTTATCTGCATCTGGCCTGGCCGCACACATCGGCAAGCGTGCGCGCAAGGGCAAGGGACTGGAATCGAAGATCAAGGCGACGACCTTGACGCCGGTGACCAAGGCCAGTGCTGAATAATCTAATCACCTATGTTCGATGAGAGTCGGTTGCCGGGGGTAGCCCGGCGGCTACTTACTTTTCTTGCTTCGCCAAGAAAAGTAAGCAAAAGAAGGTGACCGCGCAGCCGCTGCCCTACGGGTTCCCGCTTGTGCAAATCAAAAATGGGAAGCGAACGAAACTCGCCTTCGGCTCAGACAGCGTTCTCTTCTATTTCCATTTTCTGCTCCGCACAAACGGCAGCATCACAGCGGTTTAACTTCAACGGCAGTTCAACGGCAGTTCAACGGCAGTTCAACGGCAACAGCATTGGCAGAAGCCAATTCAAAAAATTAATAAGCAATCAAGGGGCTAGAGGTTGCGGTTGGAATTTTGACCTTAATCGCATGTGACGTTGCCAAGGCAAGCGGTCGTCAGCGGATAAAGAGCGCAAACCTGTTTGAGCCGAAGGCGAGTTTGTTTGTGCTCCCGACTGATGATTGCTTGACTTGGGTACCCGCGTAGCGGGCAAGGACTTCTGCGTCGCCTTTCTTTGCCTTCTTTCTTTGGCGAAGCAAAGAAAGAAGGTGGCCGCCGGGCCCCCCCGGCAACTCACCACGAAGAAAGAACAGCGTTAACTATCAACAAACTCTAAGAGGCATCCACTTAAATCCACAAAATAAAAAACTGGCCGCTCCTTTCGGCAGCGGCCAGTTTTATTTTTGCATGCGATCAATCAGATTTTCGCTGCAATCAATTTCGCCAGCTTGGCCACACCTTCGCGTATCTTCTCCGGCGGCACGGTAACAAAACTCAAACGCAGCGTGTTCTTCTCCGGCTCGTTCGCGTAGAACGGCGCACCCGGTACGAACGCAACATGCTGCGCAATCGCTTCTTCCAGCAAAGCCATGCCGTCTATATGTTCAGGTAAGGTGACCCAGATGAACATGCCGCCTTCCGGCTTGTTCCATTTCACTCCTGCCGGGAAAAACTCGGTCAGCGCATCCAGCATGGCATGACATTGATTCGCATACAGCGTGCGTATCGATGGAATATGTTTCGCGAGGAAACCATCCTTGATCGCTTCGTACACCACCATCTGCGTCAATTGCGATGTATGCAGATCGGCTGCCTGTTTTGCCTGTTCCAGCTTGCGGATCAGAGGCACCGGCCCCACCACATAACCGAGGCGTATACCCGGTGTCAGCACTTTGGAAAACGAACCCAGATAAATCACGCCGCTCGGATTCATCGTCAGCAGCTTCGGCAATGGTTCGCCACGATAGCTGAGTGCGCCGTATGGATCGTCTTCTATCAATGGCAAGCCGAGACGTGCGCAGGTTTCCACCAAAGCCCAACGACGCTCGACCGACATCGTGCGGCCAGTCGGATTCTGGAAATTCGGCAGCGCATACAAAAGGCGCGCGCCGTCTGCAATTTTTTCGACTTCTTCCGGCAGCAAGCCGAAATCATCGGTCGGAATCGAAACGAATTCCGGTTGATAGACAGAGAAAGCCTGCAAGGCACCGAGGTAGCTTGGCGTTTCAACCAGTACCTTGCTGTGATCCTCGATCAATACCTTGCCGAGCAAATCCAGCGCCTGCTGCGAACCCGACACCATCAATACCTGATCCGGAGTGATCGTCACACCGGGTATCGACAATGAATCCGCTATCCATTCACGCAAGGGCGCGTAGCCATCGCTGGGACCGTACTGCAACGCGATCTTGCCCTGCTGCGACAGCACGGTATCGAACGCCGCTTTCATGTGTTCGACCGGGAAGGTTTCCGGCGACGGCAAACCACCGGCGAAGGAAATGATGTCAGGGCGCATCGTGATTTTCAGGATTTCGCGAATGACCGAGCTTTGCAGTTGCTCTGCACGCTGTGCGAATTGCCATTTGATCGGCGTTGGATTTTCGATTTTCATTATTGTGATGCTTTATGACTGCAGTGTGATGACCGGGATGCTACTCAATACAGAGACGTCAATATTTCTTAAATGACTTCAGCAATCAGTTCGATCTCTACGCAAGCGCCCAAAGGAATTTGCGCCACGCCGAATGCCGAACGTGCGTGTTTTCCTTGTTCGCCAAAGATCTCGCCGAACAGTTCGGACGCACCATTGGTGACCAGATGCTGTTCAATGTAATCGCCAGTAGAATTGACCAGGCTCATGAGCTTGACGATACGCTTGACGCGATTCAAGTCGCCACCGCATGCTGCCTGCAAGGTGGCGATCAGATCGATGGCGACGCCGCGCGCAGCAATTTTGCCTTCTTCGGTTGTCATGTTCCTGCCCAACTGGCCGACCCACGGTTTGCCGTCCTTCTTGGCGATATGGCCGGACAGGAAAATAGTGTTGCCGCTTTGCGCAAACATCACATATGCCGCGGCGGGTGTCGCCACTGCCGGCAATTCAATGTTGAGCGCTTTCAGTTTTTCGTAAAAAGACATGTAAACTCCAGAATAGGTACTGTCATTTCCACGTACGCAGAAATGACAAATGAACAGGTGTCCGTGAAATGCAATTGCGACAACAAACCCGCATCTTGCAAAAATGGCATGCGAAATGGCAAGTAGCCACAACAGGAATACGCGTGATTATCTCAAATCCGCAGCATTTCTTGCCAACTATCGACGTTAGGGAAGCAGACAGACGAATTGCACTGCAAAATACAGCTGTCAGCGCAATGTCACATGATACCAAGGCAAGCCGTTTTCTGTTGAATTCTAACGTTTGATTGCCATTTTCTTACCGACTGCAACGACTGAAATAATCGCCAGCGCAAACAGGAAAGTACGCAATTCCAGCGCTTCGCCAAGAATCGCTGCAGCACCCAGCAGTGTGAGAAAGGGTTGTATCAATTGAACCTGGCCGACGCGTGCAATACCTCCCAGCGCCAGACCTTTGTACCAGAAGAAGAATCCGATAAACATCGAGAACAATGAAACGTAGGCAAATCCTACCCATGCGCTCGCCGATGCCTTGACGCCATAATGCAGCGCCAGCCAGATCGTCACCGGCAATACAAGCGGCATGGACAACACCAGCGCCCATGAAATCACTTGTTGCCCGCTCATGGACTCGGACAAGCGACCACCTTCCGCATATCCCATCGCCGCAGCAATCACCGCAATCAGCATCGCCAGGTCACCCAGTTGAAAAGAACCTCCACCCTCTTCCACTGCAAACGCGGCAACCAGCGCGCTACCGATCAGCGCAGTAATCCAGAATCCTGTCGAAGGCCGCTCGCCAAAACGCAAAGCGCCAAACAAGGCTGTCGCCAGCGGCAAAATGCCCAGCATGATCGCACCATGCGAAGCGGAAATCTGGCTCATCGCAATCGACGAGAACACCGGGAAGCCAACCACTACACCCGATGCAATGATAAGCAGCGATTTCACTTGTGATCGCGTTGGACGTGGTGCCTTGGTCCACCACAGCAGCAGCACCGCGCAGCCGGCAGCGACAACCGCGCGACCTAGCGCCATCAGCACCGGATTCAACTCTGCAACTGCAATACGCGTAAATGGCAAAGTCAGACTGAAAATCGCGATGCCTATCGCGCCCAGCCACATGCCTTTTGTTTCAGATGTAATGGATTTCATGGTCGTCGGCACTTCAGCATTGCCGACGGCGTGATCAACAGTGTTAGCGATTGCACCCTGACTGTCATGCGCGCTCATGGCCGGATCGCCAATTCTGAATCAAACGTCAACATGATGTTGTTCGGTCCCGGCGTAATCGACGAAACGCATGCGAAGACGGAAAGCGGCAGCAAAGATTCCATATTGTTCCAAGAGGATGACAAAGCGACACATGCATCGCCTTGCTGTTTTTATCGTCAAAACATCGTAATCGACAAAACCAATACAGTACCAGTACACTTAAGGAATTAATCTCTCCACTGTCATGGCAAAATGACCAATACAGCGACATCCCGCAGCACCATTTCAGCTACTACTTCAGCCCCCGCAGATTTGCCGCGCCAGTTGTTGTCACGCCAAGCTGATAGCTCGCTGATCGAGCAAATCGTGCAACTGGTAACCTCGCGCATAGACGACAAATTGCTGCGTACCGGTGCACGCATGCCGTCGATACGGCAGTTCTCTGATGAACATGGCGTTTCGCGTTTTACTGTGGTGGAAGCCTACGACAGACTGGTCGCCGGCGGTTTGCTGGAATCGCGACGCGGTTCCGGTTTTTATGTGCGCGATCGTGCGCCCATGCTGGCGTTGCGAACACCGCGTCCCAACACTGCGCAATCGCAACAACTGGATGTCGTCTGGCTGGTGCGCAATATGTTCCGCCAACTGCCATCCGAAAAAATGCCCGGCGTCGGCTCTTTACCAAACGAATGGCTGGATGGCGATCTGGTCGGCAATGCCTTGCGATCCGTCAGTCGGCAAAATCAAAACATGCTGTTGCAATACGGTACGCCGCAAGGTTTTCTGCCGTTGCGCCAGCAACTGCAATTGAAAATGGCAGAGCTGGAAATTTCCGCCATGCCAGATCAGATCGTCACCACATCCGGTGTCACGCAGGCACTGGACCTGGTGGCGCGCCATTTCATCCAGGCTGGCGACACGATTTTTGTCGACGATCCTGCATGGTTTCTGATGTTTGGCTCGTTTGCGATGCTGGGCGCCAAAGTGGTCGGCATTCCACGTCTTTCCGATGGCCCCGATATCGTCAAGCTGGCCGAATTGGCTGCACTGCACAGGCCTAAATTATTCGTCATCAATTCCGTCCTTCACAATCCAACGTCAACTTCGCTATCAGCCGCCAAGGCATTTCAGGTATTGAAGATTGCCGAGCAATACGACTTCATGATCGTCGAAGATGATATTTATTGCGACATGCATCCCGGGACTACGGTGCAAGCTGCGACGCGCATCGCAGCGCTGGATCAATTGAATCGCGTGATTTACCTCGGTGGATTTTCCAAAACGCTGGCGGCTAATTTACGCGTCGGCTTCATCGCCACCTCCCACGAAATCGCACGCGACCTGGCCGACCGCAAGATGCTGACCGCCTTGACCACCACCGAAGTCACCGAACGTGTGGTCTACAAGGTTTTATCCGAAGGGCATTACCGCAAACACAGCGACCGTCTGCGCAGCAAACTGGATGCGGTGCGTGACAAGACGATGCGGCAAATGGAACGCATAGGTGCCAGAATCAATTTCAACACGCCAGCCGGCATGTTCATCTGGACCGATATGGGTTGCGATACCAATCTGATGACTGAGAAAGCCATGACCGAAGGTTATCTACTGGCGCCTGGCAGCCTGTTCTCACCCAAGCAGCTACCATCGACCAATATGCGCTTTAACGTCGCAGCGATGAGCGATCCCGGCCTCATGCGCTTTCTGGAACGAACCATGGACCAAGTGCGTAGCAAGACTTGAAATAGCAGCTTTCACCCCAATTTTCGACAAAACGTTTGAAACGTCTGGCTCAGCTCTAGCTTACTCGCCATCTGCGCAATATCATTCAGGCCTGGTGAGCAGGCATGCTGTCAGGCTTTCGACATCGCTTGCATACTAAAATCCATATTCTTTTTTGACACTCGAGGTAAAAATGGCGGCATCCAAACAAAAAAATCCAGAAAAGCAAACCCTGGGCTTCCAAGCCGAAGTAAAGCAATTGCTGCAACTGATGATTCACTCCTTGTATTCCAACAAGGAAATCTTCCTGCGTGAGCTGATCTCCAACGCATCCGATGCAGCCGACAAGTTGCGCTTTGAAGCAATCAACAACGACGCATTGTTTGAAAACGATTCCGAGCTGAAAATCAAGGTCAGCTTCGACAAGGAAAAACGCACGATCACGATCAGCGACAACGGCATAGGCATGTCGCGTGACGATGCGATCGAACATCTGGGCACCATCGCCAAATCCGGCACCAAGGAATTTTTCTCGCGACTGTCCGGCGACCAGCAGAAAGATGCGGCGCTGATCGGTCAATTCGGCGTCGGCTTTTACTCCGGCTTCATCATCGCAGACCGCATCACGGTCGAAACACGTCGCGCCGGCGCAGCAGTCAATGAAGGCGTGCGCTGGGAATCAGAAGGCGCAGGCGACTTCACCGTCGAAGCAATAGCCAAACCGACCCGCGGCACCGACATCATCCTGCATTTGCGCGCAGGCGAAGACGAGTTCCTGTCGTCATGGAAACTGAAATCCGTCATCCGCAAATATTCCGACCATATCTCGCTGCCTATCATGATGCAGAAGGAAGAATGGGACGAAGAGAAAAAAGAAACCGTCACCCGCGACGAGCTGGAAACCATTAACCAAGCCAGTGCCTTGTGGGCGCGCAACAAGAACGACATCACGCCTGAACAATACGTCGAGTTCTACAAACACGTATCGCACGATTTCGGCGAGCCGCTAACCTACACGCACAACCGCGTTGAAGGCCGCAGCGAATACACACAACTGCTTTATATCCCATCGCAAGCCCCTTTCGATCTGTGGGATCGCAACAAGCGCGGCGGCATCAAGCTGTACGTCAAACGCGTATTCATCATGGACGATGCCGAGCAACTGATGCCTGTGTACCTGCGTTTTGTCAAAGGCGTCATCGATTCTGCCGACCTGCCGCTGAATGTCTCGCGTGAAATTTTGCAAGAGTCGCGTGACGTCAAAGTCATACGAGAAGGTTCGACCAAGCGTGTATTAGGCATGCTGGAAGAACTGGCAAACGCCGATGAACAAGAAAAGAAAGACAAGTACACGACCTTCTGGAATGCCTTCGGCCAGGTGCTGAAGGAAGGCATGGGCGAAGACGCAACCAACAAGGAGCGTATCGCCAAACTGCTGCGCTTTGCATCAACCAATAACGACAGCGATGCACAAACGGTTTCATTCGCCGATTACGTCTCGCGCATGAAGGAAGGTCAGACCAAAATCTTTTACGCTACAGGCGAGTCATACAACGCCGCGAAGAACAGCCCGCATCTGGAAATCTTCCGCAAGAAAGGCATCGAGGTCCTGCTGCTCACCGATCGCGTTGATGAATGGATGTTGTCCTACCTCGAAGAATTCGAAGGCAAGGAACTCGCATCGGTAGCCAAAGGCGATCTGGACCTCGGCCAACTGGAAGATGAGGCCGAGAAGAAACAGCATCAGGAAACCGAAGACCAGTACAAGGAACTGGTAGGCAAGATGCAAACCGCACTGGCCGACAAGGCGAAGGAAGTGCGCATCACCTTCCGCCTGACAGATTCACCAGCCTGTCTGGTCGCTGACGAAAACGAACTGTCCGGCAACCTGCTGCGCATGTTGAAAGCGGCTGGTCAAAATGCACCGGATGCCAAGCCGATTCTGGAAATCAATCCGGAGCATCCATTGGTACAGCGTTTGAAATACGAAGAAGCCAAGTTCGACGACTGGTCGAATATTTTGTTCGATCAGGCCTTGCTGGCTGAAGGTGGCAATCTTAACGATCCGGCTGGATTTGTTAAGCGCTTGAATGAAATGTTGTTGGGGTTGGCGGGGAAATAAACTTCCCGCTCAAAAAAAGCCACGCTGAAAGTGGCTTTTTTTGTTTTTATTATTCGATTCTTTAAAACCGTCTATCTTCACGACTCACATACTTAAATTCATAACGCCTGAGTTAAGCCGAACCGCGTAGTGGAGCCAAAGGCATGGCAAGCGGTTTCGGCTTGAACGAATTGTTAGGCCGCTGCTCTAAGGACTAGCAAGTGCTAGATCTGCCACAAACCATGGTCATTGCCACCTTGGAGGTAAATAGCAAATGTGCCGTGACCGGAAATCTCCATGGGTGGATGAGCGACCTTCCCGCCTGCCTCAACTGCGGCGGCTAGCGCTACTTCGATGTCTTGCACCAGCCAATAGGGTCGTACTACCGGCTCCTCAGTCTCACGCAAAGGTGCACGCACTCCTACCAAGCCGCCGCCCATCAATTTGGCGGTGCGTGCATTGCCGAGTCCTGGATCCGGCTCGCCGAATTGCACCCCGCTCGCTGAGGAGTATGCGGCGCACACTGCATCTACATCTCTTGTCACTATTTCCAAATATTGGATTTGCATGATCTCGATTCTCCGATTGTCACAGAACTACTTGCTGCGGCCTAACGGTTGAAGCACGGTAGCTTAGGCTACCGTGCCTGTTGCCTGATACTCTACTGCATGGATCAAGCCTTGAGCCCATTAAGCAGCACCTCCGCCGTCACCTCATTCAAATCAAGGCCGCGTTCTTTTGCCAGCGCCTGCAATTGCAGCACCAGATCGCTATTGAGCTTGACTGCAAAAGGGATCAAACCCAGCGCCTGATCACGCTTGCGCTGTTCGCGTCGGCCTACTATCGCGGTACTGCTGCTGCCAAAACCTGCGCCGCCGGGTGCGGCCATCTTGCCCATCAGCTTCTTGGCGTCGCTTTTTGCCATTCCTGTTTTTTTCATTATTGATGGCCTCGTTGATTGAAAGCGGTTATTGTACGCAGTGCGAGCACGTCCACATAAACATATGCGTTAGAGACTGAGACAGAACGATCATTTTGTGTGCCGGCTGCCATTGAAGACAAGCTTGAACAACGACACTATCACCCCTTCCTGCCGCCAAACACCAACAACAAACCACCCAGCGCTATTGCACCAACGCCGGCCCACACCGGAATGTTCACGGTCTCTTTTTCCTGCACGGAGAACTGGAGTGGCCCCAGTTTGGCTTCATGTGTTTCCTTGGTATAGCTGAAGCTGCCGTATACCAGGCCAAGCGTTCCTGCCACGATCAGCACGATACCTGCGAGTTTGGCTGCATTCATTTTGTTTTCCTTTTTAAAAGACCTCTGATGATCAAACATCCGACTCGAACTTTATTGCCGGTTTGATGCTAACAGTTGCTCATGCCACTCCAGGCAGTCGTTTCCCTTGAAAATACCGGCTCATCCTTGCTCAATGTCTTTGACCTTTGCTCCGGCACGCCATATCCGATAGCGCACCTCTACCCCTTCAGGCACATAAATCACGACCGGCAAGCGACTGTTATAGCGGATGAGATAGGGATTGCCGGATAGCGTAACGAAGCGCGACACCTTGGGCGCATCGGGATCAACTGCCATCAGCGTGCCGGCCATGGGCCCTATCCTGCTCAAGACGTATCGCGTATATCCCCAGCCTTCTATGTTTTGTTCTTCTATCGCACCACCGAAGAAATAACGATTCCTTTTATCCACCGATACTGTCTTGCCGACGATCAGCTCTACCTTGAAGGCGGATTCATCATCCTGCCCGGGGAGTTGCAGCACATGACGCGTCATCCCTTGCTCCGCTGGCGGAAATGCTTTCATATCATCGGCGGCGTGTGCAACGGGCATTGCGAGCACGCATGCGAAGAGTGTGATGAGACATGATTTTTTCATTTTTTTCCTCAGTTCCGATTGAGTAATAATGTGCGGGCAGGCACGCCTGCCTTGTTCGGTAGCGTGCTTGCAAAAACGATCCGGCGCTATTTCAATTTGTGGTCTTCATTCTTTGCATCTTCCATGGCTTCCGGCTCCAATTCTTCAGCGGAGCGGTTCAGATGAACGAATACGCCCCAGGCGGCAAGCAGCAATGCGGTAGCCACCAGGATACTGGCGGCATAAGGGAGCTGTGTCATATCTTCGTGCATCGCCTTGAATGTCGCTACCAGTCCTTCTATCGCCATCGCAACAATCACGACCACAAAGAAACGCGACAAGAAGCGCCGTACCCTGGTCGGTGCACTGATGTCCGCATCGCGCACCACTTCTTCTTCGGCTATGGTTTCAGCAATCTGCAAAGCCACTACCGCAGCGGCCAGCAAACCCACGGCTTCGATGACGATTTGTGCCGCGGTTTGATCAAAACCATGCACAAGTCCCAGCCATCCGGTACGCACGGCAATTGCAATCAGGATCAACGCGGCAAGGGCAAAGAAAACGGCCATCAAGCCATGTATGACGCGAAAGACATTGGTAACCAATTTCATTTGCAATCCCTCCTGATGACCCTGCCTGAAATGTCTATCTATCGCCCGCCAGTCACATCCAGCAAAGTCCCCGTCGTATAAGACGCCTGATCCGATAACAGCCATAGCACTGCTTGCGCAATTTCAATCGGCTGACCGCCACGTTGCATGGGGACACCGGCTTTGACCCGATCGACACGCCCCGGTTCGCCGCCACTGGCGTGTATTTCGGTATAAATCACGCCCGGCCGGACTGCATTGACGCGTATGCCTTCTGTCGCGACTTCCTTCGCCAGCCCGATAGTCATCGTATCGATCGCACCTTTTGACGCGGCGTAATCGACATATTCTCCGGGGCCACCAGTACGCGCCGCGACCGAAGATACATTGACGATGGCGCCGCCTGCTCCGCCATGCAGGGTCGACATGCGCCTGACCGCTTCGCGGGCACACAGAAAACTTCCGACAATATTGGTGGTGAAAATGCGTTGCATGCGCGCAGCATCCATCTGATCGACACGCATCTGCTGTTCCAGTATCCCTGCATTGTTGACCATCGCGGTAACGGTGCCCAGTTCACTGTCCACGGTTTCAAACATGCGCAGAATGTCAGTTTCCACTGCCATATCAGCCGCAACTGCGATCGCTACGCCGCCAGCCTGCCTGATGCTGTCAACCACAGCATCGGCCGCAGCCTTGTTATGTAAATAGTTGATGCATACGGCATAGCCGTCAATGCCGCCCAGTTTGGAAATTTCAGCGCCTATGCCACGGCTGCCGCCGGTGACGATCATCACTTTCCTGCGCATGTGTTCTCTCCTGATGGCGCCAAATTTGAATACTGCCAGTCTGCAGTCCTACATTAAAATACCAGCATGTCCGCTTCCAGCCAACCGCCGCGCCAGGATTCATTACTATCCGGCTTCGCACCCGTCATCGACCACAAGACTGAAATTCTGATTCTGGGCAGTTTCCCCGGAGTAGCGTCATTGACGGCGCAACAATATTACGCGCACCCCCGCAACCAGTTCTGGCGTCTGATATCTTCACTGATCAATGAAGATCTGGTCGCTCTACCCTACGCAGACCGGCTGGATAAATTGCTGTCCCATCACATCGGCGTATGGGACGTGATCGACGCCTGCGCACGCCAGGGCAGCCTAGATAGCGCAATCCGCGCGGCCAGACACAACGATTATGCGCAACTCAGGCAACTGGCACCGGCGCTCACGCGCATAGGCTTTAACGGCAAGACTGCCGGCAAGCAGGAAGCGCACTTCGTCGCAGCAGGTTTTAATACATTCATGCTGCCATCCTCTTCCCCCGCCTATGCTGCCATGACATTCGAGCAGAAGCTGGCCGTCTGGCGCGGTATCATGCTGCAAGTTAACAAATCCTCACACTGAATTCATGCTGATCAAACGTAAATCCATAGAAGCCGACGCCAATCTGAAAAGCGGACCGGGCAGAAAACCTGCAGCAACAGCGAAACCCAAACCGGCACGAAAAGTAAGGTTCGCTCCGGTTACCCTGTCCGAACAGTTCGGCATCCGTTATCTGCATTTCGGTACCGAATGGGTACAGGGCGCGATGCGCATCAGCAAACCCGACTGGATCGAGCTTGAATACGCACAGCAAATGATGGCGTGGATGCTGTTCAACGACAAACCGCAGCACATCGTGCAACTCGGCCTGGGCACTGCTTCACTGACGAAGTTCAGCTACAAGTGGTTTCGCGAAGCACAGGTCACGGCGGTTGACCTGAATCCTTCCGTCATCACGATCTGCGAAACGATGTTCAAGCTGCCGCCAAACGACGAGCGACTGAACGTGATCGAGATGGATGCGCTGGAATATGTCAACGATCCGGCCAATCTGGGCCGCATCGATGCCCTGCAGGTCGATGTATACGACGCCACCGCGCGCGGACCGGTGCTCGATACGCCTGAATTTTATCAATCGTGCGCGGCCTGCCTGACGCCGGACGGCATCATGACTGTGAATCTGTTTGGCGATCATCCGAGCTACGCCAGGAATCTGAGCGCGATGCACTTTGCATTCGATACCGTGATCTCCTTGCCAGAGGTCCATGACGGCAATGTCATCGCCATCGCATTCAATACCGCACCGACGCTGGATATCGCAGCACTGTACGAACGCGCGGCGCACATCACTGCAAGCACAAAATTGCCGGCAAAATCATGGGTCAACGGCATCAAGGCATGGCAGGCGCAGCAATAAGGCATCAGCCGTGTGTTAACATCGTTTCACTGTTCCATCTAATGGGTCATGGTCATGCCAACTGCTAGCGCTACACCGATTGCGACGAACAAGTCTGCTGCAAAAAAACTGGACATGCAGCAGATTTTCACCTGGCTGCTGGCCGATGGCATCGTCGCCAAGGATGAGGTCAAAACCCTCTATAACCAGTCCCAGGCCATTTACAAGAATGCGTCGATCGCGATGCATCCGCTGGTGGCGGTGGCGCAATGCAAGCTGCTGTCCGCCACCGTACCGCACAGGCCGATCACACTGGACTGGCTGACGGAATGGCTGGCCGGCAAGGTCAAGCTGCCGTTCTACCGCATCGATCCGCTGAAGATCGATTTCACCCGCGTGGCCGATGTAATGTCGGCTTCGTATGCCACGCGCTTCCATATCCTGCCGGTCGAAATGACGCCTAGCGAGCTGGTGGTTGCCACCTCCGAGCCTTTCGCCATCGAATGGGAAGCCGAGATTGCCAAGATCACGCGCCGCAACGTCAAGCTGGTGATCGCCAATCCGCTCGAGATCGCACAGTACACAACACAGTTTTTTGCACTGGCAAAATCGATCAAGGGCGCGAAAAAACTGAATGGCCAGGATCTGGCGCTGCGCAACAACTTCGAGCAACTGGTCGAACTCGGCAACAGTAGCAAACAGGTCGATGCCAACGACCAGCACATCATCAATATCGTCGACTGGCTGTGGCAATACGCGTTTGATCAGCGCGCATCCGATATTCATCTGGAACCGAAGCGCGACCTGTGTGCGATACGTTTCCGCATCGATGGCGTACTGCATCAGGTGTATCAGGTGCCGCCCATCGTCATGATCGCGATGACTGCGCGCATCAAACTACTCGGACGCATGGACGTGATTGAAAAACGCCGCCCGCAGGATGGCCGCATCAAGACGCGCACCAATAACGGTCAGGAAGTCGAATTGCGTTTATCAACGATGCCAACCGCCTTTGGCGAAAAAATGGTGATGCGGATTTTCGATCCTGATGTGGTCGTCAAATCGCTGCCCGAACTCGGCTTTCCGCCTGACGATGCAGCGCGCTGGGACAAGCTGACCACGCGTCCGCACGGCATCATTCTGGTGACGGGCCCGACCGGTTCCGGTAAAACCACGACGCTGTACACCACGCTCAAGGCGCTGGCGACCAGCGAAGTCAATGTCTGCACGGTGGAAGATCCGATTGAGATGGTGGAAGGATCGTTCAATCAAATGCAGGTGCAGCACGGCATCGATCTGTCGTTTGCCGATGGCGTACGTTCGCTGATGCGACAGGATCCTGACATCATCATGATAGGCGAGATCCGCGATCTGGAAACCGCCGAGATGGCGATCCAGGCCGCGCTCACCGGTCACCTGGTGTTATCGACACTGCACACCAACGACGCACCATCCGCCGTCATGCGACTGCTGGAACTGGGCGTGCCCTATTACCTGCTGGAATCGACGCTGATCGGCATCATGGCGCAACGGCTGACTCGCACGCTGTGCGCACATTGCAAATCGCCGGACGGCGAAATGCTGGACGATGTATGGCTCAGCCTGGCCGAAGGCTGGGACATCCCCAAACCCACGACCATCTATCGACCGGTCGGCTGCCCGGAATGCCGCCAGACCGGTTATCGCGGCCGCACCGGCCTGTACGAATTGCTGACCATCACGCAAACGTTTTCCAAGATGATCAAGGCCGAGACCGATATCCATCAATTAAAGCAGCAAAGCATTGCCGATGGCATGAAACCGCTGCGTCTGGCCGGCGCCTTGAAGATCATTGAAGGCGTAACAACGGTAGAAGAAGTATTGAAGGTAACGGCTGCACTGACTTGATACCGGAATGCCAAATAGCTCGGTGAATATGCAATAGCTTGCTATAGTGAGGAATACACGCTGGCGGCGCCATTTATTAACGTTCATTCATCTGTTACGGAGAGCATCATGGGTAAAAGTCAGGACAGCAAAAAGGCCGTGAAGAAAGAGCCCCTCAAAACCATGAAGGAAAAAAAAGAAGCGAAGAAACTGAAGAAGGAAGAGTCGAAACGACAGTAAGTCTTTCAGAAAACCACCGCAGGAACAAACATCATCAGCACGCGTATCGCGTGCTGATTTCATTTGCGGCGCTGTTTTTATGCAGCCTGGCAAGAAACATGGTCAATAAGTTGATTACAAGCAGTCAGAAAATTACCTGGAATTCGCCGCTTTAAGCAGTGCGCAACTTTTCTTGCCGGCGCCAGCCACGGGATTGCATCATAAAACACCGACCCACTTTTTATCCGGAACCGATACAGAAATATCCGGCAATCTTGCCGTATGCCCATCGATATTCCCGTCATAAAAAAAGGAACCCGAAGGTTCCTTTTCCAGATACTGCTGGCTTGATCAACGACGCAGCAAACTCGCTGTCACGTCGTTGATTGAGAGTTTAAGCCGTTGCGCTGTGACGACCGCCAACTTCAGGCAAATCGCATGCAGCCATCTTGTGGTTTTTACGCATGCGGATGTTGAACAATTCAACCACCAGCGAGAATGCCATTGCACCGTAGATGTAGCCTTTAGGAATGTGGAACTCGAAGCTTTCCGCAACCAGTACCGCACCGACAATCACCAGGAAGCACAGTGCCAGCATCTTGATGCTTGGGAACTCGTTGACAAACTCACCGATAGCCTTGGCTGAGAACATCATCACGCCGACAGCAATAACGATCGCAACGATCATGATTTCAACCTGGCTGACCATGCCGACTGCGGTAATGACCGAATCCAGCGAGAACACGATATCGATCACGGCGATCTGTGCCATGGTCATTGCAAAAGATACTTTCTTGCTGGTTTCCTTCGCTTCTTCTTCCTCGTGGCCAGCCATCAATTCCTTGATTTCAGACGAAGCCTTGTACAACAGGAACAGGCCACCGAAGAACAAAATCAGATCGCGACCGGAAAAGCCCATGCCAGCAATCGTGAAGACCGGCTCAACCAGACCCATCATCCAGGAAAGGCTGAGCAACAGCAGGATACGTGTACCCATTGCAAGGCTCAGACCGATCATACGGCCTGTTTGCTGCTGATGCTTGGGCAAACGATCTACCAGAACGGAAATGAAAATAATGTTGTCGACGCCCAGAACGATTTCCAGCATTGCCAGTGTTGCCAATGCTATCCATGCTTCCGGCGTGGTAAATACTTGTAGGAATTCCATGTTTATCTCGAATAGTTGGTTAATGACAGGTGTTGTGCACCGTGCCAAATTGCATAGGCTTTGATCGTCGTCTCATTTACGTTCAAATCCTGTGCGCTGCTTATTTCTCTATGACTGTTCCAGCTATTCCACCGTCAGGTTGGGAGCGAACCGGCCAACGCCATTTGTTTTATTGCCTGAAAATGCTTTTTATATGAAAGCCCAACAGTCCTACATGTCAGTCCCCTTTAAATTCTATGGATTACTGCTTTTTGGCAATGTCAAACTTTAACGAAATTCTAACAGAGTGAAAAATCGAATTTAGCGTTATTTTCATACGTAAAAATCGAACTATTTTATTTAAATCCATATAAAAACAGATATAAATTCATCTTTTTTCTGCAATGAATATCTGAAAATATCAGGTTTTTAGGGGCTTGGATCAGATATCCAAAGAAAAGACGAATGGACTGAGTCTGGAACAGGCTGGAGGTTCCAGAATGCCGCTGCATGACACTATATGCAGGGTTTTTGTCATGAAAATGACGAAAATCGCTATTTTTTCTTAACGAATTCTTTATGTTTATTGCTTCAATGGCAAGGCGTCAACTTGTTTCAGTGTATGTGCGACCGTGGGATAGCTGAGTCGCACACCCAATTCCGCTTTCATGCGCTGATTGCTCATGCGGCGCGATTCCGACATGAAGGAAAGCATCATCGGCGAAACTGCATGCTGCAATTTTTCACGCGTCAGGCGCGGCGGCCGTTCCAGCGTAAAAGCATCGGCCACGGCATCAAAGTAGGCTCCCATCTTCATTTCGCTATCGTCAACCACGTGATATATCCGGCCAGATTGCGCGCGGAATAGCGCCAGCGCAATCACCTGCGCCAAGTCATCCGCATGAATATGATTAGTGTAGACATCGTCATCCGCCGCCAGCGCCGGCAAGCCCTTTTGCAAACGTTCCAGCGGCAGGCGATTCGCGGCATAAATACCTGGCACGCGCAAGATACCCAGGCGCGATTGCGAGCGCCTGGCCCAGTTGCGTAAAACCTGTTCTGCGTCGACCCGCCGCGTAGCTCGCAGATTATGCGGCTGTACAGTGCGTGTCTCATCTATCCATGCACCACCGCAATCGCCATACACGCCAGACGTGCTGACATAAACCAGCGTCGCATGGTCGGGTAAAATGGAGCGCAGACTGCGGGTACGGCGATCACGGCTGCCATCCGATTGCGGCGGCGCAAGATGAATGATGTTTTGCGCCAGCCTTGCCAGACGCGCCAGCGTAGCCGGCTGATCCAGATCCGCAATAATCGGAATTGCACCCGCAGCACGTAACTCTTCCTGTCGTGAGGCCTGCGTAGTCACCGCAAAAATACGGAATCGCGCGCGCAACAGTGGCAACAGGCGCATGCCTACATCGCCACACCCGAGGATGAGCAAACGCGGTTTGTTGAATTTTCCGGAAAGATTTTTGTTTGCAGTTTCAATTTTCATTAACAGGATTGTATGACGTTCCAAGTAACTGTTCAGCCGAGTGGTCGGCAATTTAGCTGTGAAGCGGATGAAACCATATTGGCTGCAGCCATACGCGCCAACGTCGGCTTGCCATATGGCTGCAAGAACGGCGCCTGCAGTAGCTGCAAAGGCATGGTCTTGTCCGGCGACGTCACGCATGGCCCGCATCAGGAGCGTGCACTTACCGCGGCGGATGAAGCAAAGGGATTTTCACTGTTCTGCTGCGCACGGCCGCATAGCGATGTCGTGATCGAAGCGCGCGAAGTTTTAGGCATAGGCGAATTCCCGATCAAGAAATTACCGTCGCGCGTCGCCAGGCTGGAAAAAGTCGCGCACGACGTGATGACGATTACCCTGCAATTACCTGCCAGCGAAAAGCTGCAATATCGTGCCGGTCAGTATGTCGAATTTCTTCTGAAAGACGGCAAGCGCCGCAGCTACAGTCTGGCCAACGCGCCGCATCTGAGTGAGCAAGTCACCTTGCATGTACGCCATATGCCGGGCGGCCTCTTTACCGATCATGTTTTCAACACGATGAAGGAACGCGACATCCTGCGTTTTGAGGGACCGCAGGGAACCTTCTTCCTGCGCGAAGATTCGGACAAGCCGATGGTGCTGCTGGCATCCGGCACCGGCTTCGCACCGATCAAGGCCATCATCGAACAAGCCGTGCATATCAAGAGCAAGCGTCCGATGATCCTGTATTGGGGTGGCCGCCGTCCACGCGATTTGTACATGCATGAACTATGCGAAGAATGGACACGCACCATCCCTAACTTCAGTTATGTTCCTGTCGTGTCGGACCCGACACCGGAAGACAACTGGAACGGCCGCGTCGGCTTTGTTCATCATGCCGTCATGCAGGATCTGCAAGATCTATCGAACTATCAGGTCTATGCCTGCGGCGCACCAGCGATGGTTGAAGCGGCCAGGACGGATTTCAGCGCGAGCTGCAGTTTGCCAGAAGAAGAGTTTTACGCCGATGCATTTACATCGGAACTGGATCTGGCAACAGGTTAAGAGCTTATTCATCGCAAGCAGCATGGCGAAAAACGTTTTGACGCACTGCGCAAAAAGTCATAATATTCTTCACATGAACATGAGCACCACACTCTTGCGACGCCGTAGCCAGCTGCCTCAGCCGGGATTGCCGTGCGTGTAAGCGTCGTTTAAGCGCTCAACTAGCCACAGGTAAATCCTGTGGCTTTTTTTTCGTATTTTTGTACCAGACATCTTTTACATTCTTTGCATTCAGGAGTAGTCGAAATGGAATTCAGCCAGTACCCAGTCAACGCCCTGCTCAACATCACCAACCGTCCGGAACTGGTTTTTACCGAAGGCGACGGCATGTGGCTGACCGACCATAAGGGCAAACGCTATCTCGACTACCTGCAAGGCTGGGCCGTCAACTGCCTCGGCCATTCGCCGCAATGCATACAGGATGCGCTGGCAACACAGTCGAAAAAACTGATCAACCCATCGCCGGCTTTTTACAACGAACCGTCAATCGCACTCGCTGCGCTACTGACCGAGAACTCCTGCTTCGATCGCGTCTTCTTCGCCAATAGCGGCGCAGAAGCAAATGAAAGCGCGTTCAAGCTCGCGCGCAAATGGGGCAAGCTCAACAAGAATGCCGCCGGTGAAAATCGCTACGAAATCATCACCTTCGATCACAGCTTCCACGGCCGCACCATCGCCGCCATGTCGGCCAGCGGCAAAGCCGGCTGGGACACGATTTATGCGCCGCAAGTCTCAGGCTTCCACAAAGCCAACCTGAATGATCTCGACAGCGTTAAAAAACTGATCACCGACAAAACCGTCGCCGTCATGCTTGAGCCAGTACAAGGCGAAGGCGGCGTGATCCCGGCTTCGCGTGAGTTCATGCAAGGCTTGCGCGCACTGACCAAAGAACACGGCGTGCTGCTGATCGTCGACGAAGTGCAAACCGGCATGGGTCGTTGCGGCGAGTTGTTTGCCTATCAGTTGTCCGACATTGAACCGGACATCATGACGCTGGGCAAAGGCATAGGCGGCGGCGTACCGCTGGCCGCGATGCTGTGCCGCGAAGAAGTGGCCTGCTTTGAACCAGGCGATCAGGGCGGCACCTATAACGGGAATCCACTGATGACTGCAGTCGGCCTTGCAGTTGCCAAAACACTGCTGGCACCTGGTTTCATGCAATCGGTAAAAGACAAAGGCGAGTATCTGGGCAAAGCCTTGTTGAAACTGACAGAACAGCACGGACTTGCAGGCGAACGCGGCGACGGCTTGCTACGCGCCTTGAAACTCGGTTCCGATATCGGTCCGCAGATCGTGGAAAAAGCACGCGACATGGGTCCGGTCGGTTTGCTGCTAAATTCACCGCGTCCTGACCTGCTGCGCTTCATGCCTGCACTGAATGTGACGAAGGAAGAGATCGACCAAATGATCGCGATGTTGTCCGATGTGCTGGGCCAGTTAAGCACCGAGTTGAAGCGTTGAGCGAGCTGATGATGCTACATCAAACTCCAATCAAGATCAGCAGCCTGCGCGGAATATTGCTTGCGCTGCTTGCCGCATCCTTGCTCACTGCCTGCGGTACTTCAACGCAAGTGAAGCGTCAATCGGCACGCACCATTCTGTATGAACCGCAGCCAGTCAGCGAAAAAGGCAATGAGATAGCGCTTTACGCGATGGGCTTGATAGACATCGGTTATCAGTTCGGCGGCAAGAATCCGGAAGCAGGACTGGATTGCAGCGGCATGGTGTCCTATATCTATCGCCAGGCTCTCAACATGAGCGTAACCGGCAGCGCCGCAGACATCGCGCGTCGCGGCAAGGAAATTGATCCGCGCACCCTGCGTCCAGGCGATCTGGTTTTTTTCAACACCTTGAACCGATCGTTTTCGCACGTCGGCGTCTACATAGGCGACGGCCGCTTTATCCACGCACCATCAAGCAAAGGCAGAGTGCGTATCGAGCGTATGGACAATGTGTACTTCGCGCCCAGGTTTGAAATGGCTCGAACCTATTTCGACTGATCTTTCAGCAAGCGAACCTGTGAGCACTCTCAAATCTAAAGCAGCAATCGATCACCGCATTTGTTTTGTCGGCGATTCATTTGTGCAAGGCACAGGCGATCCGCTCTGTTTAGGCTGGGCTGGTCGCATTACTCAAGATGCGGTAGCACGCGGTGCCAATCTCACCCACTACAACCTCGGCATCCGCCGCGACACCAGTCGCGATATCACAGCGCGCTGGCAGCAGGAATGTGCGGCAAGACTGCCAAGTGATTGCGAAGCACTTGTAGTGTTCTCCTTCGGCGTCAATGACACATTCGTTCATGAAGGTGTACAGCGCGTGTCGGAAGAAGAAAGCCTAGCCAACTTCCAGAACATCTTGCGCACCGCATCGTCAAGTTACAAGGTCTTGGTGATAGGCCCACCGCCTATGCCGGACAGCGCCCACAATCGCCGCGTCGTGCAGTTGGATAAACAGTTTGCCGAACTGGCCGCAACGCTGAATGTTCCGTACTTGTCTGTGTTTGAAGTTTTGCGTAAAGATGAACACTGGCTGAAGGAAGCAATTGCCAATGATTTTGCGCACCCGGGCAAGCATGGATATGGGCGCTTGGCTGGATTGGTGCAGGACTGGCCTGAGTGGTGGTTCAGATAGCGCCTACCACTATCGCGAAAACCTTTGTAGGTAAAAACTCTAGCTTAAAAACACAGCATCTTTTCCCTAAACTCTCGTTGATTCCCAAGAACGGAGGAGAGAGTGAAGTGCTGCGCTTTTCGTTGAGCGTTATCGAGCGATTTTGCGCTCGATGTTCACAACCACCCCTGCCTTCAGAATCAAGATCGTTAGCGTCTGAGGATCTTGCGTGTGTGGAAAGTAAGTCCACGACTTCTCTTCAGCTTGCCCTCTCACGGTCTTGATAAACACTTCATGGTCGGGCTTACCGATTCTAAACAGCACTTCACCTTCGGGCATTCCCTTGCTGATGAAACCGCGTTCTCTGGCATCAACCGCCATTGCTGAAACACAGGTGAAGGCGAGTAAATTAATGACGATGGCATTACGAATTTTCATAAATCGCATCCTTTCTCTTCTTGACCCTGAATCATTGCCAGCCCAACCTACCGCACTATACATACAGATACATACGGCGGAAGGCGCTACGCTTTTCCGCCCTACTTGCTGTTAGCGTTCGGTTTTACTGTGATGGTAATAAAGGTAAGCAAGGCCGATGGGGGCGATAAACAAAGCGAGTACCCAACATATAGCCATTGTCATGAACTTTGTAATCAACATCAAAATTGCGTTCACGAAGAACACATTTTCGCCCATGATAAAACCGACGATACTCTCATATACAAAACGTGCATACGGGTACAGCAAAGTACTGGCAACAATAAAAAACACCGTGCCCAACGGCATTGACCGACCATCTTGGGTTGACATAAAGAAGACAAAAGCAGCCACCACTAATCCAAAAAATAGCTGGCGAAAGTAATACTGGGGGGACAAGCCGCCGAGCGTTTTTTGAACGACTGGATGCATAAAGGTTTTCCTATGGCTTAGTTGAAGTGTAGAGCATTTACTATTTTTGAAATATGAGATTAGAACCGATTAATTGATGCTCAAGGATAGTAAAAGCAATTCACAAGCTAAGCAACGATCATCCTGCTTATTCAACAAAATTTAACAAAAAATTGTACGATATCTTTGAATAGATTCTCTGAGTTTTTATATATACGGCTCTTCGTTCTATGCCAAAAAAATACACCAAATACTACTATTCATTTCTCAAATAAAAAAGCGACGCAGTTCAATGCGTCGCTTTTTTTATTGATGTACATGAAGATTTATTTCTTCTTCATCGGTGGCAAATCAGTACACACACCTTTGTACACTTCCGCCGCCATCCCTATCGACTCACCCAAGGTTGGATGCGGGTGTATGGTCTTGCCGATATCAACAGCATCAGCACCCATCTCGATCGCCAATGCGATTTCACCAATCATGTCGCCGGCATGCGTGCCGACTATACCGCCGCCGACGATGCGATGTGTTTCCGCATCGAACAGCAATTTGGTGAAGCCTTCATCGCGACCATTGGCTACTGCGCGGCCTGATGCTGCCCATGGGAAGTGACCTTTTTCGAGCTTGATGCCTTTGGCTTTGGCTTCGTCTTCGGTGATACCGACCCATGCGACTTCAGGATCGGTGTAGGCAACAGATGGAATCACGCGGGCGTCGAAGTAGGACTTCTCGCCTGCTGCGGCTTCTGCTGCAACGTGTGCTTCGTGCACGGCTTTGTGTGCGAGCATAGGTTGGCCTACCAGATCGCCGATGGCGAAAATGTGCGGGACGTTGGTACGCATTTGCGCATCGACTTCGATGAAGCCGCGATCTGTGACGGCAACGCCGGCCTTGTCAGCAGCAATCTTCTTGCCGTTCGGGCTGCGGCCGACTGCGACCAATACCAGATCGTAGACTTGTGGTTCTGGCGTGGTGCCACCTGCTTCGGCTGCTTCAAAAGACACCTTGATGCCTTCTTTCAATGCTTCGACTGCAACGGTCTTGGTCTTCAACATGATTTTGTCGAAGCGCTTCTCGTTGAATTTTTGCCAGACCTTGACCATGTCGCGATCTGCGCCCTGCATCAGACCATCCAGCATTTCAACCACGTCGATACACGCACCGAGAGTTGAATAGACGGTTGCCATTTCCAGACCGATGATGCCGCCGCCGATGACGAGCATGCGCTTAGGCACGCTGCGCAATTCGAGCGCGCCTGTGGAATCGACGATGCGCGGATCTGAAGGAACAAACGGCAGATTCACGACCGACGAGCCCGCTGCCATGATCGCTTGTTTGAACTGGATCGTTTTTTTGCTGCCGTCCGCTGCAGTGACTTCAATATGGTTGGCTCCGACAAACTGACCGACTCCCTGCACTACATTGACCTTGCGTGCCTTGGCCATGCCGGACAAACCGGTGGTCATCTTGCTGATGACTTTTTCCTTGTAGCCGCGCAACTGGTCGATATCAATTTGCGGTTTGCCGAAGGTGACGCCATGCGCTGTCATCGCTGCCGCTTCATCGATCACTGCCGCGACATGCAGCAATGCTTTGGATGGAATGCAACCGACGTTCAGGCACACGCCACCGAGTGTTGAGTAACGCTCGATCAAAACAGTAGACATGCCGAGATCTGCGGAGCGGAACGCAGCGGAGTAACCGCCAGGGCCTGCGCCTAACACCATCATGTCGCATTCGATATCGGCTTTGCCTGCGAAGCTGGCCGCAGCTGGAGCGTTGACTGATGCTGCTGGAGTCGAAACAGGCGCAGCGGCTTTTGCAGGCGCAGCGGCTTTTGCAGGCGCTGCTGCCGGAGCCGGAGTTGATGCTGCGGCTGGAGCAGGTGCTGCAGTCGCAGCTACAGGAGCCGCCGGTTTTTCAACTGCAGGTGCCGCCGCTGCTTCCGCCACTTCCAGCGTCAGCAAGGCCGAACCTTCGGCGACCTTGTCGCCGAGTTTGACTTTCAATGCCTTGACAACACCGGCATGGCTGGATGGAATCTCCATGCTGGCCTTGTCGGATTCGACCGTGATCAGCGATTGATCGACCTTGATCGTATCGCCCACATTGACCAGCAGTTCGATGATTTCCACTTCCTTGAAATCGCCGATATCGGGGACTTTGACTTCTATCGTGCTCATCGCTTTAGCTCCGTATTTTTCATCTCGTTCTGCCTGCGCTTTTCATACTTCGCAGCAGGCAGAAACATGGACTGATCTTTTTACTGATGACGCGTTGCCGATTACAGCAGCGACTTGCGCAAGTCAGCCAGCATTTCGCTCAGGTAGGTCACGAAACGCGCACCCTGCGCGCCATCGATCACGCGATGATCGTAGGACAGCGACAAAGGCATGATCAGGCGCGGCACGAATTGCTTGCCGTCCCAGACCGGCTTCATCGAGGTTTTCGACAAACCTATGATCGCGACTTCAGGCGCATTGATCAGCGGTGTGAAATACGTACCACCTATGCCACCCAAGGAAGAAATCGTGAAGGTTGCACCCTGCATGTCGGCAGGTTTCAACTTGCCTTCGCGTGCCTGCGCGGACAACTCGCCCATCTCTTGCGCGATTTGCGTGACGGTTTTTTGATCGACGCCTTTGACGACAGGTACGACCAGACCTTGCGGTGTATCCGCAGCAAAGCCGATGTTGTAGTACTGCTTGAGAATCAGGTTCTCGCCAGCAGCGTCGAGCGAGGAATTGAATTCCGGGTATTTTTTCAAGGCGGCAACGCAAGCCTTGATGACGAAGGCCAGGATTGTCAGTTTGACGCCGGATTTTGCCAGCGCAGTATTCGTCGATTTACGCAGTTCTTCCAACTCGGTCACATCGGCTTCGTCGTATTGCGTGACGTGCGGAATCATGACCCAGTTGCGATGCAGGTTCGGACCACTGATTTTCTTGATACGTGACAGCGGTTGCAGCGTGGTTTCGCCAAACTTGCTGAAATCCAGCGATGGCCATGGCAACAGGTCCAGACCTGCACCACCGCGCGATGCGCCTGGCGCTGCAGCGACCGGTGCCGAAACAGGACCGGCAGCCAACACTCCTTTTACATAGTTCTGTACGTCTTCCTGCGTGATGCGCCCTTTAGGGCCGGAGCCGGCAACAATGCACAGATCAACTCCGAGTTCTCGGGCGAACTTGCGTATCGATGGCGATGCGTGAGCTTTTGCGTTTGCTGCAGTAGCTGGTGCGGCAGCTGCAACTGGTGCAGGTGCAGGTGCCGCAGCAGGCGCTGCGACAGGAGCCGCTGCTGGAGCTGGAGCAGCTTCTTGTGCAACCGGTGCTGGCTCGGCAGCTTTCGCCGGCTCTGCTTTAGACGCTTCTACAGGCGCTGGCGCTGCTGCAGGAGCCGGAGCGGCCGCAGGTGCAGGTGCAGCTTCGGCAGCTGCAGCCGACTCTTCGACCGTCAACAGCAAGGAGCCTTCGGCAACCTTGTCGCCGAGTTTGACTTTGATTTCTTTCACAACACCGGCATGGCTGGATGGAATTTCCATACTTGCCTTGTCGGATTCAACCGTGATCAGCGATTGATCGACCTTGATCGTATCGCCTACCTTGACTAACAATTCAATGATTTCAACTTCCTTGAAATCGCCGATATCCGGGACTTTGACTTCAACCGTGCTCATCGTTCACTCTCCGCTTGTTTGCGTGTCCATCATCATGACAGCGGGGAAGCAAGTGGTTGGCAGTGTTTTCTGCGCGCCATCTGCATCCCCCGTCACCTCATTGATGAGGAAGGATTTTTGTATGTGGATTACAGCGTTACCGGATTGACTTTTTCTGGATTGATACCGTACTTGGCGATAGCTTGCGCCACCACTGAAACGGAAATCGCACCTTCATCGGCCAATGCCTTGAGTGCTGCAATCGTCACGAAGTAACGATTGACCTCAAAGAATTCGCGCAGTTTTGCACGGCTGTCCGAACGACCGAAACCATCTGTGCCCAACACTTTGTAAGTACGCTCTTTCGGAATGAAGGCACGTACTTGTTCAGCGAAGGTGCGCATGTAATCAGTAGCGACGACGATAGGACCAGTTGTACCTTGCAGCGATTGCGTAACGTGTGCAACACGTGATGCATCGGCTGGATGCAACATGTTCCAGCGTTCTACATCCTGACCATCGCGCGCCAGCAGCGTGAACGATGGTGCGGACCAGACGTCGGCCACGATGCCCCAATCGTCTTTCAACAAATCGGCAGCGGCGATCACTTCGCGCAGGATGGTGCCCGAACCCATCAACTGCACGCGGTGTTTCGATTTCTTCGCGCCTTCCTGCAACAGGTACAGACCTTTGATGATGTCTTTTTCCTGGCCTTCTTTCAAACCAGGTTGTGCGTAGTTCTCGTTCATCAGGGTGATGTAATAGAACACGTCTTCCTGATTTCCGATCATGCGCTTCAAGCCGTCATGCATGATGACTGCGACTTCATGTGCGAAGGTTGGATCGTAAGGTACGCAGTTCGGAATCGTCGATGCCAGGATGTGGCTGTGACCATCTTCATGCTGCAAGCCTTCGCCGTTCAATGTGGTACGACCGGCGGTACCGCCGAGCAGGAAGCCGCGTGCGCGCATGTCGCCCGCTGCCCAAGCCAGATCGCCGATGCGTTGCAGACCGAACATCGAGTAGAACGTATAGAACGGCACCATGATGCGGTTGTTGGTCGAGTACGACGTTGCCGCTGCAATCCACGATGCCATCGCACCTGCTTCGTTAATACCTTCTTGCAGAATCTGGCCTGCTTTATCTTCGCGGTAGTAGCTGACCTGGTCTTTATCGACCGGCTCGTACAACTGGCCTTCGCGGTTGTAAATACCGATTTGACGGAACAAACCTTCCATACCGAAGGTACGGGATTCATCCACCAAAATTGGTACCAGACGTTGCCCCAGATTCGCGTCGCGCAACAGGATGGACATGATGCGTACATACGATTGCGTGGTCGAGATCTCGCGACCTTCTGCGGTTGGATCGAGCACTGCCTTGAATGCGGACAGTTCCGGTACAGGCAATTTTTCATCCGCCTGCATGCGACGTTGCGGCAGGTAACCACCGAGCGCAGCACGACGTTCGTGCAGATACTTCATCTCAGGTGCATCGTCAGCCGGCTTGAAGAATGGAATGTCGGCCAGATGCTCATCAGCGATAGGCAGATTGAAACGATCACGCATTTCGCGCACTGCTTCATCGTCGAGCTTTTTGGTTTGATGCGCGGTATTGCGCGCTTCGCCCGATTTGCCCATGCCATAACCTTTGACGGTTTTGACCAGCAGGACGGTAGGCTGACCTTTGTGTTCTTGCGCTTGCTTGAAGCCCGCGTAAACCTTGTGTGGATCGTGGCCGCCGCGCAGCAAATGCCAGATGTCGTCATCCGACATGCGCGACACCATTTCCAGCAATTTTGGATGCTTGCCGAAGAAATGCTTGCGCACGTAAGCGCCATCTTTGGCTTTGTAATTCTGGTATTCGCCGTCCAGCGTTTCCATCATGACGCGCTGCAGGATGCCGTCCTTGTCTTTCGCCAGCAATGGATCCCAGTTGGAACCCCAGATGATTTTGATGACGTTCCAGCCAGCACCGCGGAATTCGCCTTCGAGTTCCTGAATGATCTTGCCGTTGCCGCGTACCGGGCCATCCAGACGTTGCAGGTTACAGTTGACAACCATGACCAGGTTGTCGAGTTGTTCGCGACCGGCGACGCCGATTGCGCCCATCGATTCGACTTCATCCATCTCGCCATCGCCGCAGAATACCCAGACCTTGCGGTTGTCGGTTTTCGCGATGTCGCGTGCGTGCAGGTATTTCAGGAAGCGTGCCTGATAGATTGCCATCAATGGACCAAGGCCCATGGACACCGTCGGGAACTGCCAGAAATCCGGCATCAGTTTTGGATGTGGATACGATGACAAACCGTTGCCATCAACTTCGCGACGGAAGTTGATCAATTGTTCTTCGCTCAAGCGGCCTTCGAGGAAAGCGCGAGCATACACACCAGGCGACGAGTGACCCTGGATATATAAAAGGTCGCCACCATGATCTTCGGTAGGAGCATGCCAGAAATGGTTGAAGCCGGTGCCCAGCATATTGGCGAGTGACGCAAAGCTGGAGATATGACCACCCAGATCGCCGTCAACGCGATTGGCTTTAACGACCATCGCCATCGCATTCCAGCGCATCCATGAGCGCAGACGTTCTTCGTATTCGAGATTGCCGGGCGAGTTTACGCCGAGGTCTGCAGGGATGGTGTTTACATATGCGGTCGTGCTGGAAAATGGAACTTGCGCGCCACGGCGACGTGCCAGATCAATCAGACGCTCCATCAGATAATGAGCGCGGTCAGGGCCCTCGTTTTCGATAACGGCTTCGAGGGCGTCCAGCCACTCTTGCGTTTCCATTACATCTGGGTCGTTGGCGGCTTGCGCCAATACCTGGTCGATTTGGGCTGACATCGTTTGTCTCCTGATTTATCTTTAATGCCGTTTTTTGTAAAAACGGGCGTCATTTTTGAAACTGATACCACATATAGTCCTGCAGATTGCGCCGAGTTTAACAGCTGTTTTTGTTATTTTCAAATTGCGATATCATTTACCATAATGCGAAATTATGTCGCAAAGCAGCATTTTTAAAGGCTTTTAAGCCATTTGAATCATCCAGACAAGCAACAAACCATCATTCGAGCATAGTGACTTACAACTTTCTTACAAGGCTCATCTGGCTTGGGTTACATCTCCTGCTTTTCAGTCCCTTATAATCAGTCCTCTCTTCTAATCACACTATCAATTCATGAGCGCACAAATCATAGACGGCAATTTGCTTTCCCAACAACTTCGCCAGGACGTGGCAGCCCGTGCCGCCGCGCTAACGGCGAAAGGTAATCAACCTGGCCTGGCCGTGATTTTGGTTGGTGCCGATCCAGCATCTCAGGTTTATGTGCGCAACAAGGTCAAGGCATGCGAAGACAACGGCGTATTCTCACTGCTGGAAAAATACGAAGCGGATATGACAGAAGCCGCCCTGCTGGCGCGCATTGCTGCGCTGAACAATGACCCGAAAATTCACGGTATCCTGGTCCAGATGCCGCTGCCCAAGCACATAAATCCGACCAAAGTGATCGAGGCCATCTCGCCGCGCAAGGACGTGGATGGCTATTCGGTATTGAGCGCCGGCGAACTGCTGACCGGCCTGCCCGGCTTTCGCCCTTGCACGCCGTATGGCTGCATGAAGCTGATCGAAAGCACAGGCAGCAAAATAGCCGGCAAGCATGCGGTCGTCATAGGCCGCAGCAATACCGTCGGCAAGCCAATGGCATTATTGCTCTTGCAAGCCAACGCAACCGTCACCATCTGCCATAGTGGAACCGCAGATCTCGGCTATCACACACGTCAGGCCGATATCGTCGTCGCTGCGACCGGCCGCCGCGATACGCTGACCGCCGACATGATCAAACCCGGCGCGATCGTGATCGACGTCGGCATCAACCGCGATGACAATGGCAAACTGTGTGGCGATGTCGATTTTGCTGCCGCCAAGGAAGTCGCCGGCCACATCTCGCCAGTACCGGGCGGTGTCGGCCCCATGACCATTACCATGCTTCTGGTGAACACCATTGAAGCAGCAGAGAGAGAAACCGACTGATGAATATTGCCCTGAACCCGCTGCTGGATTTTTCCGACCTTCCACAATTTGCTGC
>DGBN01000025.1 GCA_002384815.1 Oxalobacteraceae bacterium UBA4003
CCACCAATATTTAAAATCCCAACCTTTATCGGCTGGGATTTTTTTTGTCCAAAAAGCCAGTATGGGCATGGGTTTCAGGCTTGCGCAACCCACTAGGCGGGCGCGAGCGAGTATCCGCCGGCAAAGCCAAAAGCATCAAGAAACCAGGCAAACGGCGTATATTCCTTTCATGCAAATAAGGACGTTTGGCACCCAGGCGATTCACCGGGTCGGTGAATAAAATAACAAAAAGGTAAATGATCGATGCAATTGCGAGATGGATGGAACAACTTGATTTCTCTGCTAAAAACGGAGCTGCATCAGCTGGCAAAGGTCAATTCCAGTGATCGCCTGTGGCAAATGCCGTTCGCAGCCGCGCTTTCTTCCGGTCTGCCCTTGCTGATCGGCGCCTATTTCAATCGCCTGGAATTCGGTCTGGTTTCCTCACTGGGCGGCATGGTATTTTTGTACCTGCCGAGCACACCGCTGCATCACCGCATGGTATCCATCATGGCGTGCGCATTTTCCATGTCAGCCTGCTATGCGTTCGGCGTCATGGCGCATTTTTTTCCGGTGTTCCTGGTACCGATACTCGCTTTCACTACAGTGCTGGTGACCATGCTCTGCCGCTTTTACGGCTTGGGGCCCCCAGGCAGCCTATTTTTCGTCATGGCGGCAGCGATAGGTGCGTACTCGCCGGTCGAATTCATCGATCTCCCACGGCAAGTAGGGCTGCTGACACTGGGATGCCTGCTGGCCTGCCTGATCGCGTTTTTCTACAGCATCTACACCTTGCGCCTGCGACCGGCTGAACCTATACCTGCGTTACCGCCACCGACTTTTGATTTCATCGTTTTCGACTCATTGATCATAGGCGCCTTCGTCGGCATATCACTGGCACTGGCGCAGGCTCTGCAACTGGAGAAAGCGTACTGGGTGCCTGTCAGCTGTCTCGCCGTCATTCAGGGACACACACTGCGCGCGGTATGGAACAAGCAATTGCAGCGCATCATCGGCACCAGCATAGGGCTGCTGGTCGCCTGGGGTCTGCTTTTTCTGCCACTGGAGAAATGGAGCATCTCGCTGATCATGATGATGCTGGCCTTCATCATTGAAATGGCGATCGTCCGGCATTATGGCTTTGCAGCGATTTTCATCACGCCGTTAACGATATTGCTGGCCGAAGCCGCAACTTTGGGTCACGGCTCACCCTCGCTATTGATTCAGGCGCGCTTCTTCGACACCTTGCTCGGTTGTCTGGCCGGTTTCACCGGCGCAATCTGCCTGCACAGTCCGCGCTTTCGCGCTATCGTCGGTCGCCAGATACGGCGCTTTATTCCCGCCCGCTTTTTGCATTGACGCTCAGGCCTGCGGTCATCGCACAACAAAATAGAATGGGCCGTGGAGACGGGCCTGTTTGATATGGGTACAACGGCTCCAGTTGAGAGCAATAATTTTTTTAAAGCACAACTGATAAGCGCTCCAGCCTCAGGCTGGCAGCATCGAGCATAGTGGCGCATTCTTCCGAGCGGAAAAAGTTATATTCAAGCACGCGCTGCAGTGCGATCTCATCATCCGGATAAGCTGCCGTCGCCGGATGGCACATGATCAGCATGCCGGCTTGCGCCGCATCCAGCCACACCTTGAAGCAAGCCGCGTAATCTTCCTGATCGAAACCGTACACACCTGCAAAGCCTTTATTGCTTGCAACTCGTGCACTCTGCAAATCTTTGGCAAGCGACTGCCCGCCAAGATATTTCAGTATCTGCGGTTTGCCGCGCCATGCAGGATTCGCCGGCACGGTATTACGCACCCAGATTGCTTGATCTGCATAACGTCGCTTGATCACTTTCATAAGAATTTGACGAACACCCGCGAATTGATGCACATGCTGATGGCCATCGATGAAATCTGGCGCTTGTCCAAATCCATTTTCAAATGCATCAAGCTGGCGCTCCAGTTTTTGCTCGACCTTTTGCAGGTCCATGCTGCGCAGCAGGCTGCGCAATATAACGGAATTCAAACCCGGCGCATCCGCACCAAAGCCTTCAGTCAAATTGAAGTGCAAACCGATATCGGCTTGCTCGCGATAAGCGCGCAAGGCCGGTGCCGCCGATTGCCAGTGAGGCGAGGTGCTGAAACAACTGACTGCTGTGAGACGACCTAGAGAAAGCAACTCCAGAATGCCGGCATCGATACCGGGGTTCTGTGCATAGTCATCGGAACAAAGTGCAATCGGTGTCATGGCATTCTTCATCAATGTGTTGCGCGGCGAAAAGCCCATAAACGGCTTAGAACATAGGTCATGACGGCGACCGTAAAAACCACCACCGCCAATGCCAGGTAATACGGCCAACCGGCGTAACGCAACAGCAAATAGAACATTAATTCGTTCATGCAGAATCCGAGCAGCGCGACCAGCACAAACCGCAGGAAAGATGAATGTTCGCCGCCAGTATGCGTAGCGACTGCATCGGAAAAGGTCCAGTGTCTATGGCCAAAATAACTTACCCAGAATGCAACGAAGAAGCCACCGACGTTCGCTTGCAGCGGAGCGATATGCACCAGTTCAACCAGCGCAATCACCACCCAGTAATGCACAGCAGCAGCCGTCAAGCCGACTATGCCGAAACGGGCCAGCCGCAACAGTTCAGTCAGGCGCATGCACTTCTTTGGCAACAGTGTTCAAGGCTGTCTTAGCAGCGCTGCCATTGTCGAAGACGCCATTGTCTACGTCATGCGCAACGACATACAGTGGGCGTTTTTTGACTTCGTCATAGACGCGTCCTACATACTCACCAAGTACGCCTATCGAAATCAACTGTATCCCGGAAAAGAACATCAAGCCTGCCGCCAAGGTGGACCAGCCCGGCACATCATTGCCAAACAGGATGGCTTCGCCGGCAATCCAGAATGCGTACAGAATCGCAATGATGGAAATCACGACACCGACCGCGCTCCATATCCTCAGCGGCAGCGTGGTAAATGCAGTTACACCGGCCAATGCCAGACGGCTCAGGCTGCGATAGCTGAAACTGGAAACGCCGGTAGCTCTATCGTTAGGCACAAACGGCAACGCAATACTGCTGAAACCGACCCACGCATACAAACCCTTCATGAAACGATTGCGTTCCGGCAGTTGGCGCAAGGCGTTCACGACATTGCGATCCATCAAACGGAAATCGCCTGCATTGCGCGGGATGGTAATAGGCGCACCGGACTCCATCAGATGATAAAACATGCCTGTGCCCCAGCGCTTGAGCCGCGATTCGTTACTGCGGTCGCTGATCACGCCATACACCATGTCTATGCCGCTGAACCACAGCCTTACCATTTCCGGTAGCAATTCCAGCGGGTGCTGGTAATCGCCATCCAGCAAAATAACGGCATCGCCTTTTGCCGCGGCTATGCCAGCCGACAGCGCAGCTTCCTTGCCGAAATTTCTGGAAAAACTGATGTAGCGCAAACCCGTATCTGCCAGCAAAGGTGCCATCACTTCATCGGTATTGTCCTTGCTGCCGTCATTAACGACGATGATTTCATAGCGGGGAGCGAAGCTCTCCAGTGTTCTTCGCAAGTCCTGCAAAAATGCGGCAAGATGAGTAGCCTCGTTGTAAGCGGGAATCACGCAGGAAATCAAGGCGTGGTCCGGGCGATGTTTCGGCCATGCGGTCAGTGTCACCATGAGAAAAGCCTTTCTGAATCAGACGGCCAGGCAGCGTACAGGCCTTAAACCATGAGGGTATGGGGCCGGCTGCAGGGTAAAAAGTTAGCGGAACATTCTGGCCAACGATTATAATTCACCGCCACTGTATGCGATTGCCAAACTGAAATTGTTTGCATATTTCGACGTACATAACTTACTTTCTAACGATGATGCCAACTCAGCCCCTACAGCCAGGTTCTTCGTCCAATAAATTCGCAAGACTGTTTTCGCCCAGTGCAGAGAATATTGCGCCGCTGGTCATCCTGCTGCTCTTGCTGCATCTGGCTTTATGGAGTGTCTTCACCGGCATCAGCCATAGAGCGCCGGACTGGGACAATATGGAAGAACTGGTCTGGGCCAGCGGGCTGGAGTGGGGATATTACAAACATCCGCCGTTGCCTTCCTGGATTCTGTATGGCTTGGTTTCCATTTTCGGCCGTCCGGTCTGGCTGACTTTTTTCACCGGCCAGTTGAGCGTGATCCTGTCCTTGTGGATGGTCTGGAAGCTCGGTTGCGAAATCACCACACAACGCCGCGCGCTGATCGCGACCTTGCTGGTTTCCCTAGTTGCCTACTTCACCGTACGCGGCGTGATGAACAATCACAACACGATGCAATTGTGGTCGATAGCTGGTGCAATCTGGATGTTTTATCGCGCCACGCGCACCGACAGCATGCGCGCCTGGGCAATGCTCGGTTTCTTTTGCGGCTGTGCCTTTCTGACCAAATACAGCGCGCTGATCCAGTTCGCTGCATTCGCCCTGTACCTGCTGTTCACTGGCCACCTGCGCCGTGCACAAACCTGGAAAGGCATCGCATTGTCGACGGCCATTTTGCTTGCAATGGTGACGCCACATCTACTGTGGCTGAAGCAGCAAGCGGCCGGCCCGATCGCGTATGCCGGCAGCGAAATGGTGCCGCAAGCAAGCTATTGGCTTGAGCTGCAGGATTTGTTCAGTTTTTCGCTGACGAATCTGGGACGTATTGCCGCAATGCTGCTGGCATTGGGCATCGTTGCAGTGTGGGCGGCGCGCCAGTACAAACTGACGCCCAAGTCTGCGCGTCCGCCAAAAATTGCCAGTGAACTGGCCGTCTCGGATCGCTTTTTCCTGCTGTTGATCGGGTTTGCGCCACTGGCGTTGACGATGCTGGTCGCCGGCGCGATGAAGATTCCACTGGCAGCGCACTGGGCGACCACCTTCTTCATTCTGTTCGGCTTTTTCTCGTTCTGGGTTTTGCGTAGCGGTAATGATGGTTCCCTTTTGCGCAAAACGATCATCGTTGTTGTGATCATGCAGATACTCGGTGCAGCCGGTTACGGTCTGGCGCGTGGGCCATTGGCGGACAAATCGGGGCGGCCAAGTCGTGCCACCTTCCCGGGCGCCGAAGTATCGCGTCAAGTGCATGCCGCATGGCAGGCGAATATGCAAACTCCTCTGAAACTGGTAGCGTCAGACACCTGGTTAGGTGGCAATATAGCCACCCATATCGGCTCTCAGGTGCAAGTTTTGATCGATGGTGATTTCGGCAAATCGCCGTGGGTGAATGAAGAGCAGGCAGACAAATGCGGCATGCTGGTTGCCATCAACCGCAGCACCATCAATCCGGATCAGGTCGATAACGAAGTCATCGCCTTGATGGCTCAGAGTACGCAACACGGCACGCTGGAAATTCCGTGGACCAAAAAACCAGGCGGCCCCATAGTCGTCGTCGAGTGGGGCATCATTCCGCCACAAGCAGAGTGCAGCGAAAAGCCCGCCTCCCTCTGATTTTTTACTGTCACTCTTTTCTCGTCAGAGTATCCATAACACTAGATACCGCTGACGAGAATATCCACGCTTTAAGGTTGCAGACGCTGCCGCTTCCACTGCCCATCTTTCTCCAGCGTATACGCAATACGATCATGCAGACGCGAGCGGCGGCCCTGCCAGAACTCGACATACTCCGGCTTTAGGCGATAACCGCCCCAATGCTGGGGTCGCGGCGCACTATCGCCATGCTGCTCCTCTGCTTTTGCATATTGCGCTTCCAGCGCCGCACGATCCTCAATCGGCGCACTTTGCACTGATGCGATTGCACTCAAGCGACTCTTGAGCGGGCGGCTTTGAAAATACTGTTCGCTTTCCTCCGCCGACACCCGCTCCACCCGTCCTTCGATACGCACTTCCCGTTCCAGCACAATCCAGTGAAACAGCAAGGCGGCATAGGGATTTTTTTCCAGTTCCCGGCCTTTGCGGCTGCCGTAATTGGTAAACCACGTAAAGCCGCGCTCGTCAAAATCCTTGATCAGCACAATGCGCGAAGACGGACGACCGTTTTCACCCACAGTGGAAACCCCCATCGCATTCGGTTCTGGTACTTCTGCATGCAGCGCTTCATCGAACCATTTCGCAAACTGGGTTACAGGATCTGCGGCGGCATCCGTTTCGGATAAATCGGCTTGCGCGTAATCGGTGCGGATATCTGCAATCGACATGAAATTTTTTCCTTTATGCATGAATGCCACGGCGCGCGCATGGCAGTACCTAGTTGAATCATCGAATCTTGAATGAAAAAGACCTTGCGCCACAGGAGAGGCGAAAACTTCCTCGGTTTCCTGAAGCAAGTCTACTGGATGCGGCTCCTGCTTCATTTGATCCATCTCAACCGTTTCCGAGAATACCGCAAATAAATCTCCGCTGTACACTCTCTGCCGCAGCAGAAAATAGAACATGTTTTTTCTGCTAAATAATTGACAGAAACCAGCTTTGAGCCGGCGTCCGTTAAAATGGCGGCATGAATTCTCAGCCTGCTCCCCTCACTCCCGTCATTCCCGAAATCGATTTCGAGCGCCGTTTCGGCGGCATTGCGCGTCTCTACGGCTCAGCTGCACTAACGCGTTTTCGCACTGCGCATGTGTGCGTGGTCGGCGTAGGCGGCGTCGGTTCCTGGGTCGTCGAAGCGCTGGCGCGCAGCGCCATCGGGCGGATCACGATGATCGATCTGGACAATCTGGCGGAATCCAACGTCAATCGGCAAATCCATGCATTGACCGATACGCTGGGCAAGGCCAAGGTAAGCGCACTGGCAGAACGCATAGAACAAATCAACCCATATTGCATGGTGACGGAAATCGAGGATTTTCTGAGTGCAGACAATCTGGATGAAATGATAGGCGCGCACCACTACGACTACATCATCGACGCGATCGATAATGTGCGCGCCAAAACGGCACTGATTGCGTATTGCCGCAAACACGGCCTGCAGCTGGTAACCATAGGCAGCGCAGGCGGACAAATCGACCCGACAAAAATCGCTGTACTCGATCTGTGCCGCACCGAACAGGAACCGCTGCTGGCCAAAGTACGCAAGCGCTTGCGCGCCGAACACGGCTTCCCGCGCGGAACAAAAAACAAATTCGGTATCGATGCCGTATTTTCGACCGAACCGCTGCGCTTTCCGGAAAGCGAAGAAGCATGTGCCATCGATAGCGATACACAATCCGGTATCACCGGTCTCAATTGCGCAGGATTCGGTTCCGCGATGGTCGTCACCGCATCTTTCGGGCTGGTCGCTGCGGCGCATGTTTTACGCAAACTGGCGGCAGAAGCCGAACTTGCCGCACCGGGAAATACAGCGGCCGCACCCTCTCCAAGCGCCTGATTCAGGACGCAGCTATATCTCGAACTTGGAAAGCGTTTTACCAGAAAGACGATAGGCAGCGGCAATCGCGATCCAGCAGGCGAGTAGTCACTGGGGGAGCTAAAAACGGAAGCAGCCCGGTTTTTGGGCCTCCTCTTTCCAGTAAAAAAGCGGCCTTGGCCGCTTTTTTTATGTGTGCCTGCATGCATCAGGATTTGCCGAATACCTCATTCAACTGCTGTGTCACACGGATGAAGGTCGTGCGCTTCGTCAATTCCTTCAACTTGTGCGCGCCCACATAAGTGCACGCGGAGCGCACGCCGCCCAGAATCTCCTGCAAGGTATTGGCGACCGGGCCGCGATACTCGACCAGCACCTCCTTGCCTTCGGCTGCACGGTATTCAGCCACGCCACCTGCATATTTTTCCATTGCGGCACGGCTGCTCATGCCATAAAAGCGCTTGAATTTTTTTCCATCGCGCTCCACCACGTCGCCGGCGCATTCATCATGGCCGGCCAGCATGCCGCCCAGCATCACGAAATCGGCGCCGCCGCCAAATGCCTTGGCCAGATCGCCCGGCACCGAGCAGCCGCCATCGGCGCAAATCTGCCCACCCAAACCATGCGCCGCATCGGCACACTCAATCACAGCGGACAATTGCGGATAACCGACACCGGTCATCTTGCGCGTGGTGCACACAGAGCCGGGACCTATGCCGACCTTGACGATATCGGCACCGGCCAGAATCAATTCTTCGGTTATATCGCCGGTCACGACATTGCCGGCCATAATGGTTAGATGCGGAAACTCCTTGCGTACCTTCTTGACGAAATTGATGAAACCTTCGGTATAGCCATTCGCCACATCGATGCAGACATATTCAATGGCATTGTCGAGACGCGCCATTACCACTGTGAATTTATCGTAGTCGGATGGGCTGATACCCATCGAATAAAACGCTGTCGAGGCAGCTTGCGCAGAATCCTTCAGCGACTGGAAAAAGGCAAGCAGATCGTCAATGGAATAGTGCTTGTGCAAAGCCGCAGACAACTGGTGCGGCGCCAGCGCATGCGCCATCGCTATAGTGCCGGTGCTATCCATATTCGATGCAATGATGGGAATGCCGCGATATGTTTGGCGCGAATGAAGGAAAAGGAATTCACGCCGAATATCGACTTCCAGCCGCGACGTCAGTGTCGAACGTTTGGGACGTATCAGCACATCCTTGAAGTCCAGCTTGACCGATTCTTCGATATGCATAAGGCCTCCATGAGGCATACCTTACTTCAAGACCTCAGGACAGATCCGTTCTGATTTTGTCGCGAAAGGTTTGCCGGAATTTGGCAACCTTGGGCGCCACAATAAACGCGCAATAGCCCTGCAACGGATTCTGCCGGAAATAATTTTGATGATAGTCCTCGGCCTTGTAATACGTTTCAGCCGGACTCAGTTCCGTCACGATAGGCGCATCCCATACATTCGCCATTTCCGACATGACCTGCCTGGCCATCTGTTGCTGCTCAGGCGTATGGTAATAAATCACCGAGCGATACTGCGTACCGACGTCATTACCCTGACGGTTCAGTGTGGTCGGATCATGGATGGTGAAGAATACTTCGAGGATTTCACGAAAGCTGACGACGGCAGGATCGAAAGTCAAGCGCACCACTTCCGCATGGCCGGTGGTGCCTTCGCAAATTTGTTCATAACTTGGATTGGCGACCTGGCCGCCGGTGTAACCGGATGCGATGGCAGTGATGCCTTTCATCTGCTGAAAGACGGCTTCCGTGCACCAAAAACATCCGCCGCCCAGAGTTGCGATTTCTGTTGCCATTCCATTGCTCCGTTAGTAAATGCTGTGACTGTATGCCATGACTTTAGCGCAAACCGATAAGCATGCATAGGAAGCAGGCGTGAAATAGCGTCTCAACAACAACTGCTTCCATTACAGCTATCCGTTATCGCACACTCATCATCAGCGAAAAAGAATGGTACCGCCAGCGACCAGTACGGGCAAAACCTGCGGTGCAAAAATATCCGCATCGAACAAGGCGCCTGCAATCCTGAATGTGCGCGCGGCATCGGCCGATGCGGCGCTTGTCAGCTGATGCAGACTTTGCTCTTTCGCTTCCGGCACATTGTCTTTTTCGATAAGCAGCGAAAGCAGGCTGGGCTGGTGCACATCTTCCGTCACTGGCGGCGTATGGTGACAACGTGTCGCAATCAGCGACGACAAGTTCGCCACAACAGATGCTGCAGGCGGCGCGTCGAATATCGTTTCATCGTCGTGGAGCAATAACGCAACCGGAATTTTCTGCAGGATGGCACTACTGTTCCGATGCAGTGGTGCATGCTCCAGCGGCAGCAGCTTTGCACCGCAACGCGCGACCGCAATATAGAACATCAATGCATCCTGATGTCCCTGCCCCCAATACATGACCGTATCGCCAGGCTTGACGTGCCATTCATCCTTCAGGCGCGCGGTGGCGCGCTCGATGCGCGACCAGAATTTTCTATATGTGACGATACGACGGCTGGAGCGCGAAGCGATGGCATCCGGTTGCGTCGCGACATGCTGACGCAGAATATTAAAAAGATTCATGTACAGGGCTTCTCCTCAAACCCGATTCTACGTAATAAGCGCACCGACGATGCAGCGTTTCGCCATCAATGCCTGTTTTTTCGGCATAATGATTGAAATTCCATGGATCACCGATGTCTATTTCTTCTTCACACAAAGCAGCGCCTGTATTTGATGCGCGCCATTTTCGCGATGCATTGTCCCAATTCGCCACCGGCGTCACCATCATCACGACACGTCTGGAAGACGGCACTTTTCTCGGCTTGACGGCCAGCTCCTTTAATTCCGTTTCACTCAATCCGCCGCTGGTGCTGTGGAGCCTGGCGCAAACTGCCAACAGCCTGCCTGTTTTCACCGGCAATTCGCACTATGTGATCAACATTCTGGCCGCCGATCAGGCTGAGTTGGCCAATCGTTTTGCGCGGCCCAGCAAGAATCGTTTTGCAGGCGTGGATTTCACGCTGTCGCCGACCGGCTTGCCGATTCTCTCAGGTGTTGCAGCATGGTTTGAGTGCCATAACCGCAGCCGCTATCCGGAGGGCGACCACGTTATTTTTGTCGGTGAAGTGGAATCCTGCGATGTATCGCCGCAAGAGCCGCTGGTATTCCACGGCGGGCGCTTCATGGCGAGTAAACTGCTGTAAATCTGTTTCAGCCGGGTCGGCTGCGCCTCAATCCTGCAGCAACTTCAACAGTATTCCCGACGAATCGTGCGCCGCGCGCCGCAACCTGTCGTTGACGCCGTTCCATGCATCATCGTCCGGTGGCGATTCCACCATGATGACATCGGCATGTGCGTTGTCCATCGCACGCAAGGCGGCATACAAGTCATGCGCATACAACGCTGCCTGGGCAGGCATGACCATGCTTGCCGCCAGCGGGACTGTGCTTGCGAAAGAGTGATGCATCAGCGCGACACACTTGCCATGCGCATGCAATTCCTGCAGGGTTTCATGCATCTGTTCCCGCTCCAGCAATACCACCGGCGTATGCGGTGCGTAATGTGATTCCAGCGTACCGGAAGCGCGCGGCGCGGCAGCATCCGGCAGCAAGGGCGCCACACCCAGCACGGCAGTGATCTGCGCCGCACTGATGTGGCCGGGACGCAGCAATACCGCATGGCCGCGCGACATGTCGACGATCGTCGATTCGATACCGACTTCACTTTGACCGCCATCCAGCACGCAAGCCAGCAAGCTATTCATATCGTCGCCAAACTCATCCCGCACATGCTGTGCAGTCGTCGGACTGACGTGACCGAATTTATTCGCTGATGGTGCAGCCACACCGCCTTTTCCCTGCTTGAAATTGCGCAGCAAGGCTTGTGCAACCGGATGCGATGGACAACGCAAACCTATCGAATCCTGGCCGCCTGCAACCGTATCGGGAATATGCGTCGCCCGCTTGAGTATGAGCGTCAGCGGACCGGGCCAGAATGCGGAGATCAATTGATACGCCTCCGGCGAAACATCCTTCGCCCAGTAGCCAATATCGGCTTCAGGCGCCAGATGCACAATCACAGGATGATTCGAGGGACGGCCTTTGGCTTGATAGATTTTGGCAACCGCCAGCGGATTTTCTGCATCCGCACCGAGTCCGTACACAGTCTCGGTGGGAAAAGCGACCAGCTCGCCACGTTCCAGGCGGCGCGCGGCATCTGCTATCTTCGACAGATCCAATGATTCAGGCATCGCCGTTTTTTTCAATGCTCAAGCCGGGATGCCGAGGATGACACAGGCCTGCCGCAAATTGGCTTGCGCTTCTGCCAGCGTCGCTGCGACGAAAGTGATATGGCCCATTTTTCGTGCACGACGCGCAGTATCTTTCCCGTACAAATGCAGATTGGCGCCCGGCAAAGCCAGCACCTGGTCCCACGCCGGTTCGCGTATTTCATCCGAACCGCCGGCAAACCAGATGTCACCCAGAATATTCAACATCGCTGCCGCTGAATGCTGACGCACGTCGCCCAAAGGCAGGCGCGCCATCGCGCGTGCCTGTTGTGCAAACTGGCTGGTGACGCAAGCGTCTATCGTGTAGTGACCGCTGTTGTGCGGACGCGGCGCCATTTCATTGACAACCAGCGAACCGTCCGTAAGCACAAAAAACTCTATGCACAACACGCCGACATAACCCAGCTGTTCAATCACCGCCAGTGTTGCGGCCTGTGCTTTTTCGGCAGATTCCTTGCTGATATTCGGACCCGGCACCGTGGTGGTAAACAGTATGCCGTCTCTATGCACGTTCTCTGCAATCGGATAAACCACTGCCTTGCCGTCGGCACCGCGTGCCGCCAATACGGAAATCTCGTAGGCCAGCGGCAGCATTTTTTCCAGCACGCAGGCGACGCCGTTCATCGCGCCATAAGCCGCATGCAATTCGGCACGCGTCTTGACGCGTACCTGCCCCTTGCCGTCGTAGCCCATGCGTACGGTTTTCAAAATTCCCGGCAACAAATCGTCGGGTACTGCATCCACATCAGCGGCAGAATTGATTTCCTTGTGCGAGGCCGGGAAAACGCCGGAAGTAATCGCGCACTCGATGAAGAAACGCTTTTCCGCCATGCGATCCTGCGCAATTGAAACGCACGATGCCGATGGCGCAACGAAGGTGCTCTCGGCCAGAAATGCGAGACTCTTCGCCGACACATTTTCGAATTCAGTCGTCACTGCCGCGCATTGCGAAGCCAACTTGGTCAACGCTTCAGCATCGGTGTAGTCGGCGCTATGCAATTGATCGGCAGCATGACCGGCCGGGCAATCGAGTGCTGGTTCCAGCACTGCTACCTTGAAACCCATTTGCTGCGCAGCGTGCGCAAACATGCGACCCAGCTGGCCGCCGCCCATCACGCCCAGCCAGGTTCCGGCTGCGACAGGATTCAAAGGAGGAATTTCATTCTTGCTCATACAGGTAATTTCATTTCTACAGCGATTTGCGTTTGCTTGACGCGGAATTGTTCGAGACTGGCAGCCAGTTTGTCATCAGTGGTGGCGAGAATCGCAATCGCTGCCAGCGCAGCATTTGCAGCGCCCGCTTCGCCGATTGCAAAAGTGGAAACCGGAATGCCTTTCGGCATTTGCACGATGGACAACAGCGAATCTTCGCCACGCAGATATTTGGACGGCACCGGCACACCCAGAATCGGCACGATGGTTTTGGCCGCCAGCATGCCCGGCAGATGCGCTGCGCCGCCGGCACCGGCAATGATGGCACGCACACCGCGCGCACGTGCCGACTCCGCGTAGGCAAACATCTGATCCGGCATGCGATGCGCAGAAATTACCTGCGCTTCATGTGCGACACCGAATTCTTTCAGAATCGCGACCGCATGCTGCATCACATCCCAGTCGGATGAAGATCCCATCACCACGCCTATCAAAGGTGCATTTGCCATATCAGCCTTTCAGGTTTTCACCAGTCAAACGGGTCAGTGCTTCACGATACTTGGCACCGGTTTTTTCAATGACATCGGCCGGCAGGGTTGGTGCAGGCGCAGTCTTTTTCCACTCTGTCAGGGTTTCCAGATAGTCGCGCACGAATTGCTTGTCGAACGATGGCGGCGAAATGCCGGTTGCATACGAATCGGCAGGCCAGAAACGCGA
>DGBN01000073.1 GCA_002384815.1 Oxalobacteraceae bacterium UBA4003
ACAGCTTTTTTAGCCACTGGCTTTTTAGCTGCTGCTTTTTTCGCTACCGGTTTTTTAGCTGCAGCTTTTTTTGCCACAGGTCTTTTTGCTACTGGTTTCTTGGCAGCTGGTTTCTTGGCTGCTGATTTTTTTGCTGCTGTTGCCATTTTGTTTCTCCTTCACGTGATGGAAAAAATCAAGCTTCTAGGTTGGAAACCCGCCCGTCCCATCGCGATGGCACTAGCGGATTATTCATCGGCACAAGCGTACTCTTGCTTGCGCTAATGAATTCGGCACCAGCTGAACTGCTGCATCCCCTCACTTATGCAGCACTTCAGCCTTACATGGCTATGCGTATTTCGTAGCGACGCTACTGCATTAGCCAAAAAAAACGCCAGCACTCATGCCGGCATTGGAATTCTGTTTCAGAAAAAACAAACCTTTTTTAAAAGAAAAAGCCGCCACACCTGACTGAATCAGGTGGTGCGGCTTGAGCAGATGAGATCGTATAGGTCTTCTACTGTTCATTAAATTTGGTTGTTGCCTTTCCTGTTTTCGCAGTCTTGTATCATCTTTTTTCGACTGACATTCTAGGTTCGACGCAAACCGATCATTCCCAGTTGAGCGCGCCACCCGTTTGGTATTCGATGACACGTGTCTCAAAAAAGTTGCGCTCTTTTTTCAGATCAATCATTTCGCTCATCCAAGGGAAAGGGTTTTCCTCTTGTTCGAACATCGGTTCCAAACCAATTTGTTGCGCGCGACGATTTGCGATAAATCTCAAATAGCCTTTGAACATCGGAGCATTCAGTCCAAGCACTCCACGCGGCATTGTATCCTCTGCGTAACGATATTCCAACTCTACTGCGCGTAAAAACAACGTTTTAATTTCATCGCGAAATTGCGGCGTCCACAAATGCGGATTTTCGAGCTTGATCGTGTTGATCAAATCGATCCCGAAATTGCAGTGCATGGATTCGTCGCGCAGAATGTATTGATACTGTTCCGCCGCTCCCATCATCTTGTTTTGACGACCGAGCGCGAGGATCTGCGCGAAGCCGACGTAGAAGAACAAACCTTCCATCAGGCACGCGAATACAATCAGCGAGCGCAGCAGTTTCTGGTCATTCTCGGTGGTGCCGGTGGTGAATTGCGGATCGGTCAGTGTTTCAATGAAAGGGATCAGAAACTGATCCTTGTCGCGTATCGATTCCACTTCGTTGTACGCATTGAAAATTTCGCCTTCGTCCAGCCCCAGCGATTCGACGATGTACTGGTAGGCATGCGTGTGAATCGCTTCTTCAAACGCCTGACGCAACAGATACTGGCGGCATTCCGGTGCCGTGATGTGGCGGTAGGTGCCCAGCACGATATTGTTGGCAGCCAGCGAATCTGCAGTGACGAAAAATCCGAGGTTGCGTTTGACCAGGCGGCGCTCATCGTCAGTCAAACCGTTCGGGTTTTTCCACAGCTCGATGTCGCGCTGCATATTGATTTCTTGCGGCATCCAGTGATTTGCGCAACCGGCCAGATATTTGTCCCACGCCCATTTGTACTTAAATGGAACCAGTTGATTGACGTCGGTTTGACCATTGATGACGCGCTTGTCGGCCGCATCCATGCGACGGGTTGGATCAACGGCAACGACTGGCTTTGCTACCAATGCAGGATCCATGGCGACGTCCTGGGTTTGTACACGTTGTGCTGCTGCATCACGTACTTGTTGCAGTGCTGGTTGCAATGCCGGCTGCGGTGCTGCTGGCTTTGCTTCTTCATCCCAACTTAGCATGATGTATTTCCTTATTATTTATATACTGCGATAGTGCAGATATTGCCGAAACCTCTAATGCTGACAAAACCTTATACAGCTTTGTCAGCATTATTCAATTCAAGTTCAGTGCAACATCGTGAATGTCATTTTTAGCTAGCGTATGCCAAGGTCTGAATAGACGATTATTGGCAGGCTTCGCACTCTTCAAATCCGGTATCGCCTGGACGCAGCATGCACGCCGGGCCATCCGTTTCCGTTGCAGATGCATTTGCAGCATTGCCACCGCCCGAGTCCACTGCATTCAATGCGCCGGTTTTGGAGGTCGATTTCTCGGTATGCGTTGCACCCATGGTACGCAGGTAATACGTGGTTTTCAAACCGCGCAACCATGCCAGCTTGTAGGTATCGTCGAGTTTTTTACCCGATGCGCCAGCCATGTAGATGTTCAACGATTGCGCCTGATCTATCCATTTTTGACGACGCGATGCAGCCTCCACCAACCATGAAGGTTCGACTTCAAATGCCGTTGCGTAGATGTCGCGCAGATCTTGCGGAATGCGATCGATCTTCGCCAGGCTGCCATCGAAGTACTTGAGATCGGAAATCATGACTTCATCCCACAAGCCGCGAGCTTTCAAATCTCGCACCAGATATTCATTGATCTCGGTAAATTCGCCGGACAGATTCGATTTGACGTACAGGTTTTGATACGTTGGCTCGATACAGGCAGACACACCGATGATGTTGGAAATCGTCGCAGTTGGAGCAATCGCCACGCAGTTGGAATTGCGCATACCGAATTCCTTGATGCGTGAGCGCAACGGTGTCCAGTCAAATGTTTCGCTGTAATCGGCTTCCAGGTAACCACCACGTTCTTCACCCAGCAATTTGAGCGAATCCTGCGGCAGGATGCCTCTATCCCACAAGGAACCCTTGTAGGAGCTGTAACGGCCTCGTTCTTCTGCCAGTTCGGTCGATGCATAGTAAGCGTAATAGCAAACGGCCTCCATCGAGCTATCGGCAAATTGCACCGCTTCTTTCGAAGCGTATGGCACGCGCATCATGTGCAGGCAATCCTGGAAACCCATGATGCCGAGGCCGACCGGACGATGACGCAGATTCGAGTCACGCGCTTTTTTAACGGCGTAATAGTTGATATCGATCACGTTATCGAGCATACGCATCGCGGTACGTATGGTTTTCTGCAGCTTGACGTGGTCGAGTTGACCGTCTTTCATATGCGCCGGCATGTTGACCGAACCCAGATTGCAGACAGCGATCTCCGATTCATTGGTGTTCAATGTAATCTCGGTGCACAGGTTAGAGCTGTGAACGACGCCAACGTGCTGTTGTGGCGAACGGATGTTGCATGGGTCTTTGAATGTGATCCATGGATGACCGGTTTCAAACAGCATCGACAACATCTTGCGCCACAGATCCAGTGCCTGGATTTTCTTGAACAGCTTCAATTCGCCACGCGCCGCTTTGGCTTCGTAGCCGGTGTAGGCCTCTTCAAATGCCTTGCCGACTTTGTCATGCAAGTCTGGCGCATCGGATGGCGAGAACAGGGTCCACTCGCCTTTTTCCATCACGCGCTTCATGAACAGATCAGGAATCCAGTTCGCGGTATTCATGTCATGCGTACGACGGCGATCATCGCCAGTGTTTTTACGCAGGTCGAGAAACTCCTCGATATCCATGTGCCAGGTTTCCAGATAAGCGCAAACCGCACCCTTGCGTTTGCCGCCCTGGTTCACTGCAACGGCAGTGTCGTTGACCACTTTCAGGAAGGGCACCACGCCTTGCGAACGGCCGTTGGTGCCTTTAATATGCGCACCGAGTGAACGGACTGGCGTCCAGTCATTACCCAGACCGCCGGCGTATTTCGCCAGCAATGCATTTTCCTTGATTGCTTCGTAAATGCCATCCAGATCGTCGGCCACGGTCGTCAGGTAGCAAGACGACAATTGCGAACGCAAAGTGCCGGAATTGAACAGCGTAGGGGTCGAGCTCATGAAATCGAACGTCGACAACAGGTTGTAGAACTCGATCGCGCGCTCTTCACGATTGATTTCACCCAGCGCCAGACCCATCGCGACACGCATATAGAATGCCTGCGGCATTTCGATGCGGGTATCGCGAATATGCAGGAAGTAGCGGTCATACAGCGTTTGCAAGCCAAGGTAGCCGAATTGCAGATCACGCTCAGGCACCAGAGCCTCGCCGAGTTTTTTCAGATCGAATTGACCGAGTTTGGCGTCAAGCAATTCCGCCTCGATACCTTTCTTGATGAATTTAGGGAAGTATTCCAGATACGCTTCCGGTGCATCCGCCTGCGCAACTTCCTTGCCAAACACTTCCTTGCGTATCGTGTGCATCAGCAAACGTGCAGTCACGGTAGTATAGGCAGGATCTTTTTCCATCAGCGCGCGCGCTGCCAGAATTGCCGACTTGTGCAATTCTTCGACCGGCACACCGTCGTACAGATTCTTGACTGTTTCATGCAGGATCGCATCGGCATCCACGTGTTTTTCCAGGCCGATACATGCAGCACCGATCAAATCGCGTACTTGGCTCATGTCCAGCGGACGGCGTTGACCATCTTCGGTCACGTGCAATTGATTCGATTCCACGACTGGCTTGGCGGCTTGCTGCTGCGCACGCTCTTCCATGCGTTTGGCGCGATACAACACATAAGCGCGCGCAACATCGTGCTCGCCGGAACGCATCAGCGCCAGCTCAACCTGATCCTGAATATCTTCAATATGGAAAGTACCGCCGGCCGGCTGACGACGTACCAAAGCGTTTACCACGCTGGAAGTCAATTGATCGACCAGTTCACGCACGCGTGCGGATGCCGCACCTTGTCCGCCATTAACGGCCAGAAATGCCTTGGTGACAGCGATGGAAATTTTCGATGGCTCAAAGCCGACGACTGCGCCGTTACGGCGAATGATGCGGTGGTCGCTCAGACCAGCAGCATGTGTGCCTGAAGTCGAAGGGGCAACCGCGAGGGGCGCGACGTTACCAATTTCCGTCGACGACTTGGCCGAAATTTCTTGCGTAGAGAGCATTACAACTCCTTTAAAAACGATAGTCCTGCTGGTTGTAAGAGAGAAAACATGATGCTGCCGTTTTCGCGAAAATATTTTGTATGGACTACCCAGCCTGACGAACCTGCACCAGACGCCTATACGGACTCTATTGATTTAATTGTATTGAGTGACATCTGCTCAGGGCTCCTGCTAATAATATGCATATATAGACAAATTATGGTGAAGCAAACAACTGAACAAACTTGAGGGGAGATCGACAAAACCCACTACATCTAGTGCGGAAATTATGATCTGCACTAATTCTAGTGCGGTAAAGTCGGGGATGCAATCACTTTCTTGCCTGTTCCCGATATATTTTTTTATATTCCTGCCTGAGATTGCCAGAGGGCATTTTTAAACTGTGCAGAACTGCAAATCGCCGGCCACCGCCCAAGCTTGCAACTGCTCTTGCGTCAATTTCTGCGTTGCACCCTCCCGCCATTCCGCATGTTTTTTTCGATAAAGCGCCTGATACCCGCTCCAGTTGAAAAACGGACCGGGATCGGTTTTGCGGCCGGGAGCAATCTGTTCGTGCCCACTGACATGCTGCAACGGGTACGCCAGTTTCAATGCCACGGTAAGCGATGCAAGCGCCGCGTATTGCGCATCCTCGAATGGCTCAAAATCGGTGCCCTCCAGCTCAATGCCTATCGAAAAATCATTGCAGCACTCCCGCCCGCAAAAAGAAGAAGCACCGGCATGCCATGCCCTGTCTCTGGCCGATACGAATTGCATGACCGTACCATCGCGCCGAATCAGAAAATGAGCAGAGACGCGCAAAGGTTTCAACTGATCGAAATACGGATCGGCAGCGTAATCAAGCTGGTTCAGAAACAGATCGGCAATAAACGGGCCGCCAAACTGTCCTGGAGGCAAGCTGATGTTATGAATCACCAGCAATGCAATTTCCATTCCTTCCGCACGCAAATCAAAATTGGGCGATGGCAGGCGCACGACATCGGCTGCCCAACCGTTTGCATCAATCTGAAACGGCAAGGATGCATGGACGGGAGCTTTATTCCGGCGCATTGATATCCAATCGCTGCATCCTATAACGCAACTGACGAAAACTTATGCCGAGCAATTCCGCCGCTTGCGTCCGATTGAATCTGGTCTTGGCCAGGGCGCGCCGAATGATCTCGCGCTCCATATCGTCCAGATGATCAGGCAAGGACTCCGGAATATCGCTGGCAGGCACCGGCTGAGTCCATGCTTGACGCTCGGCTTGCTCCGGTACAGGCATGCTGACTGCAGCAGGCGTCAACGCATGCGCGGCATTCAGCAAAGGTGAGGCTTTCAATACCAGATCCGCCACTTCGATCAAACCCTCGTTGGCAAATGCCAGCGCCCGCTCCAGAATATTTTCCAGCTCGCGCACATTACCGGGAAAGGAATAGCTGCACAGTGCTGCCAATGCTGCCGGTGACAATGCCGCCGGTTCACCGGCACCAAGCCGGGTCAGGATGGCTTGCGCCAGCAAACTGATATCGTCCAGCCGTTCGCGCAGCGGCGGCAAATACAGTTCGATGACATTGAGACGGTAGTACAAATCCTGGCGGAATGTACCTTTACCTACGCAGTCGTGCAGATTCTGGTGCGTCGCACTGATAATACGCACATCGACCGGCTCTTCTGCCGTCGCCCCGACTTTGCGCACGCAGCGCTCCTGGATGGCACGCAACAATTTGACTTGCATCGCCAAGGGCAAATCAGCCACCTCATCCAGTAATAAAGTACCGCCATTGGCCGCCTGGAAAAAGCCATCCCTATCATCCACAGCGCCGGTAAATGCACCTTTGCGGTAACCGAAAAACTCCGCTTCCATCAATGCCTCCGGAATGGCGCCACAGTTAACCGCTATAAAGGGTTTGTCGTTGCGCGCGCTCTGCGCATGTATATCGCGCGCAGCCAATTCCTTGCCGCTGCCCGATTCGCCGCTAATTGCCACTGGTGCCATGCTACGCGCCAGGCGTGCGATTTGCGCGCGCAAGGCCTGCATCGCATCGGATTGCCCCATCAGGCGCAACGCGGTCGGCGCCATCGTTTTTTTATTCACCTTGTCGCTAGCGTCACCCTGGCTGATACGCAGGGCGGAGCGCACCATCACGCGCAACTGCTCCAGGCCGACCGGTTTGGACAGGTAATCGAAAGCACCGGCTTTCAATGCAATCACCGCATTGTCGGTACTGCCGAAGGCGGTAATCACGGCTATCGGCGTGTTCTTGTATTGCGCGGCAACTTCCTGCACCAGCTCGATACCCAAACCATCGGGCAAGCGCATATCGGTCAGCACCAGCGCATATTCAGTCCTTGCCAGATAGTCGCGCGCCGCTTCCAGCGTGGCGGCACTGTCTATATCCAGGCCCATTTTGACGAGCGTAATCTCCAGCAATTCACGCAAGTCTGCTTCATCGTCGACAATCAGGATACGAGGAGAAGTCATGGCGCGCGCCCCTTACAATTCATATGCTTAGATGTTTTCATTATTGCCAAAGATTATGACGAAGCGCCCGGCAGGCAGATTCTTTTCATCATCGGTGCGATATTCGTAATTCAGCATCGCGCCATTGTTCAGGCACAATTCGCGCGCCAGATAAAGACCCAGGCCCGTACCTTTGCTGGAGGTTGTATAGAACGGTTCAAACAAATGAGCGCGCACGGCCGACGTAATCTGTGGACCGTCATCCTGCACGTGCAACTCCAGTCTGTGCCCGACACCGGGGACAATATAAACCCGGATGCTTCCGGGCGCACCGCTTGCGTAGCGTAACGCATTTGTCAGCAAGTTCAAGACGATTTCGCGCAAATGCAAGGGATCGAAACGCACTGTGTACGGTGCCATATCGCCGATCTCGATCATCCCCTCCTTCACCGCATGCATTTCATGCAACTCGGCCAGCACATCGTCAAACAACAATCCCAGACAAAGCGGCTCATGATACTGATGCGCCTTGCGCGATAGCTTCAGAATATCTTCTATCATCCGGTTCAGGCGCGCCACGTTTTCATTAATAATAATCAGTAGCCGCTGTCGACCTGCGTTCGGCTCTTCTTCACTCAACAGCGAAGCTGCATGCCCGATTGCCGACAGTGGATTGCGCACTTCGTGCGCGATGCTGGCGGTCAAGCGTCCCATGGATGCGAGCTTCAGTTGTTGCGCGCGATTTTCAATTTCAGTGACATCCTGCAGAAAAATCACGACTCTATCTTCCAGCACGCCATCGGCATCCACTTTGGCAAAACGCAACTTCAGATGCGCAATCAATTCCCTGCGACTGCCCATGATCGTTGTCCCCCCCTGCAGGGTGGTGTCGTCATTCTGCTTGATTAAAACAAAGGTCGGCACATTCGCCTGCGTCGTTGTATGCAGGCCGGCCTTCGCATTCCATGCCAGATAGGCATCGGCGATGGGTCGCAACCACACCATGTCGGATAATTTTCCGTACGCTGTTTCATGCGGAAAGGTCAGTCCCAGCATGTGCGCAGCGGCAGGATTGCTCGTCAGCACCCGTCCCTTGCGATCGACGACCAGAATACCGTCTTCCATATCCGCAATGATCAGACGATTGATCGCCTGTTGCACGTGCAATGCCTTGCCACGTCCCAATGCCAGCGATTCCTGCTTGATCAGACGGGCGGCCAGGCGATTGATCGCGAAAATGATGATGAAAAACGCCGCACCGTACAGCCCGATCTGCGAAGATGAAATGCCTGCATTTTCATTCAGGAGTTGATAACCGTTTTCCGCCAGCAGGATCAAGGTCACCGCAGAAACAAAAAACAGCGCTAGTACCAGCGGTGCCAGAATCGCCCCGCCCGCCAGCGGGAACAGATACAGAATTGCCAGACCGCTTTTAATGCCACCTGCCGATAAGTACAGAAAGGTGATTGCACCGATATCAAGCGTTATCTGCAGCATCAGTTGCAGCATGAAGCGGCGGCGCCAATACAGAGACGACAGTACAAACAGCAAGGCCAACAGCAGGTAAACAAGACATGCTTCCCAGAACTGCTGCTGGTCCGGCCACAGCTTCGCGGTACTCAAACTAAAATAGGTGAGCAGCACCGCCACGATCACGGTACGCGTAAATGCGAAGGTCTGCAGCGTGCGCCAGAAGGTCGCCCGGGCGTCGTCAAAAACCGGTTTGGCCTGTTTCATGAATTAGGATGCCGCATGCTGGCGGCGATGCTCGACACTGCAAAATACCGTATGCGAAGAATCGAATACGGCCTCGGAAGCCGGGAAATAAGTCTTGCAATGCGCGCAACGCAACATGACTTCTGCCGCGTCCTCGGTCGAATGCGGCGGCATCGCACTATCAACCTTGGGCGACGATTTTTTACTGCGGAGTATCCAGATGACCGCAAGAACGATGGCCGCCCACAACAGCAATTTCATGCAACGCTCCGATGCAGCACCACTTCCAGCACAAAGCGGCTACCCACATACGCCAGCAACAAGGTGGTAAAACCGGTGAGGGTAAAACTGAGCGCTGTCTTGCCGCGCCAGCCGCGCCACTTGCGCCCGGCCAGCAACACTCCGAACAACAGCCAGGACAACATCGTGAATATCGTCTTGTGCTCCCATTTGAAAGCCTGGCCAAATAATTCTTCGGAAAATACCACGCCGGACAGTACGGTCAGTGTCAGCAGGAGAAACCCGAAACCGATCAGGCGAAACAACAATTTTTCCATCGTCAGCAAAGCCGGCAAACGATCAAGCGCCCGCGCGAACAAGCCGGTTTTTTGCACACTCTGACGCGTATGCAATTTGGATTCCTGCAAGGCCATCAGCACTGCATGGAAGGCGGCAATGGTCAGCGTGCTATAGGCCAACATCGCGATCGCGATATGCCACGGGAAGAGCACCGATTTGCCCGCGAGCGGAATCAGGCGGCCGGGGAAAATTGTCGGCAGCAAGACGCTGACTGCAGCACAAGGCAAGACCAGTATGCGCAAACCATCCAGGCTGAAGTTGCGATTTTCCAGCCAGTAGGCAGCAACCGAAATCCATAAAGTCCCGGACAGCATGATCGCGAACCCCATGCGCAGGGAACCAGATGTCACCACGTCCACCCACAACGCACCGCCATGCAGCAGCCAGCCGAACAAGGTACCCAGCGAAATGGCCATGCGGTTTTTCGATGGCAGGCATGCGCACACCGCATAGCAAACAGCAGCCAGGACAAATAAGTATGTATACATCGTTTAAGTTTACACCATGTGATTCGCAAGCCGGCGTCGAAAAAACCGCCGGTTCCCTGCCGGGATGGATTTCGCCTTGCTGCCGTGCCAAATATCGGGGCGGCATTCCCCTGCGCCACGAAATGATTACCGCGACATTACCATCCGCCAGGAAAAAACGCTTATACAAGATAAAGCCCAGGCAGCAAGTTGTGCATTCCGCCATTTCAGCGCAAACCGTTTGCAAGCCCGGCCATGCATCACTGCATCGGGTAAAATGAAGTCTGCCTGCGTCGCCTGCGCATATTTCGCCGCGCCGCGCTTCGCCCCTAACGCATCACCTTTACCTTAATCGCCACCATCCATGCTCGACAATCTCACCCAACGCCTTGCCAAAGCGGTCAAAACCATGCGCGGAGAAGCGCGCCTGACCGAATCGAATACCGCAGAAATGCTGCGCGAAGTCCGGCTCGCCTTGCTGGAAGCCGACGTTGCACTACCCGCCGTCAGGGAGTTCATCGGCCGCGTCAAGGAAAAAGCGATGGGCGAAGATGTCATCGGCGCGCTCTCCCCGGGACAGGCACTGGTCGGTGTCGTACAACGCGAACTGGCCGCCATCATGGGCGCCGATCTGGGGCCGGAAGCATCGCAACTCAATTTCGCCACCCAGCCGCCCGCCATCATCCTGATGGCCGGTTTGCAAGGTGCGGGCAAAACCACCACCGTCGGCAAGCTGGCGAAATATCTGCGCGAACAAAAGAAGAAAAAAGTCCTGACCGTTTCTGCCGACGTCTATCGGCCGGCCGCAATTGGTCAGTTGAAAACCGTGACCGAACAAGTCGGCGCCGACTTCTACCCGTCTGAAATTACCGACAAGCCGGTTGATATTGCATTGGCGGCGCTGGATTACGCCAAACGGCATTATCACGACGTCCTGATCATTGATACCGCCGGCCGTCTCGGTATAGACGAAGCGATGATGCAGGAAATCGCCGCACTGCATGCTGCGGTCAAACCGATTGAAACCCTGTTCGTCGTTGATGCAATGCTGGGGCAGGATGCCATCAACACTGCCAAAGCCTTCAGCGATGCGCTGCCGTTGACCGGTATCGTACTGACCAAGCTGGATGGCGATTCGCGCGGCGGTGCGGCGCTGTCGGTACGTCACATTACCGGCAAGCCGATCAAATTCGCCGGCGTAGCGGAAAAACTGGATGGCTTGGAAGCCTTCGACCCGGTTCGCATGGCCGATCGCATACTCGGCATGGGCGACATCCTGGCGCTGGTCGAAGAAGCCCGCAAAGGCGTTGACATGGATGCCGCGGCCGGTTTGGCGCAAAAGATCAAGGTTGGCGGCAAATTCGACTTGAACGATTTCAAATCGCAACTGGCGCAGATGAAAAAGATGGGTGGCATGTCCAATCTGATGGATAAACTGCCAGCGCAGCTGCAACAGGCAGCCAGCGGCGCCAACATGGGCATGGCAGACAAACAGGTCGTGCGCATGGAAGGCATCATCAATTCGATGACGCCGCAAGAACGCGCCAAACCCGAATTGATCAAGGCTTCGCGCAAACGCCGCATCGCCACCGGTGCCGGCGTTCAGGTGCAGGAAGTCAACCGCATGCTGGCACAATTCGATCAAATGCAGTCGATGATGAAGAAGCTCAAAGGCGGCAATATGATGAAGATGATGCGCGGCATGAAAGGTATGTTGCCCGGGATGCGCTGATTTTCACGTCTGGCAAGACAGCGCCAGCCCGGCCAACGCCGGGCTTTTTTCATGCTGTGACGCCTTTGTCGGCACTTCAATGGTGCAAGGCCAATTCTGCGGACGATGCCGACGGCATTTCCCGCTGCCAAAATCAACGCAAAAGATCATTTTTAATTCCGGAAGAATTCCATACATCCACTAGCTCGAGTCAGGCAAATCTGAATCGCGCGCACCGAATACTGCGTTCACCGTTTTCTCCCTGTGATCTCTGCGTGGCGCACAACCGACAAATACCACGTGAAACACTCAAAAAACACTTGCGTGGCAAGAAAATCCGCACCACTATTAGCGGTGCGTGAAGTGGCGCAATTTCCCAACACAATGTGAAGGAGGTTTGAAGATGGCAACAGCCAAAAAACCAGCGGCCAAAAAACCGGCCGCCAAGAAACCAGCAGCAAAAAAAGTAGTCGCTAAAAAAGCAGCCCCTGCCAAGAAAGCAGCTCCTGCAAAAAAAGTAGCCGCTAAAAAACCAGCAGCGAAAAAAGTCGCAGTAAAAAAACCGGCAGCAAAAAAAGTAGCCGCTAAAAAACCGGCAACCGCACGCAAGCCTAATGCCGCGTTCATGAAACCAGTAACACCGTCCGCAGTTCTGGCCGCTGTTATCGGCGCTGCACCAGCACCACGCACTGAAGTAACCAAAAAAGTGTGGGAATACATCAAGAAATTCAAACTGCAAAACGAAGCCAACAAACGCATGATCGATGCCGATGAAAAGCTGAAAGCAGTCTTTGGTGGCAAGAAACAAGTATCGATGTTCGAGATGACCAAACTCATCTCAGGTCACTTGAAATAATTTTTCAGGTACCAAACAAAAACGCCCGCATCGCGCGGGCGTTTTTGTTTCTGCTGCAGTCTTTTATATTTTTCCAGCGCGCTGTCTTACTATCCAGCTGCGATGCGCGTACATCAGGGATGATGTTCCCATTTTTTCCAGGATGCCAATACCGCATTCGGATATTCTGCCCTGCCGCGACTGCCGTTATAGCGGCCGAGCGCAAGAAACAGATCGCCTTTTTCCATATCCAGATACATGCGCAGTATCGAGCAGCCAAAACGCAAATTGGTTTGCATGTGAAACAGCTTGCTGCGATCGCCATCGCCAATGACGCGCGTCCAGAA
>DGBN01000045.1 GCA_002384815.1 Oxalobacteraceae bacterium UBA4003
CGTCATATTCTGACCAAGAAAACCACAAAAAATAAACGTCAATTGCGTGGAGCTGTAGGTGTTCATGACACCAACATGAATTCCGTACGCGCAATGATGCCGAACGCTTAACCTCACTCAAATAATCAGGAGCAATCATGCCTAGAGTAAAACGTGGGGTCACAGCACGGGCCCGTCATAAGAAAGTCCTCGATCAAGCCAAAGGCTATCGTGGTCGTCGCAGCAAGGTATACCGTATCGCCAAGCAAGCAGTCATGCGCGCTGGTCAATATGCATACCGCGATCGCCGTAACAAGAAACGTGTTTTCCGCGCATTGTGGATTACCCGTATCAACGCAGCATCGCGTGAACATGGTCTGACATACAGCGTGTTCATGAACGGTCTGAAACGCGCATCCATCGAGCTGGACCGTAAAGTCCTGGCTGATATGGCTGTGATGGACAAACCGGCATTCGCGGCAATCGTGAATCAGGTGAAAACTACCATCGCTGCTTAAGTTGTGATCGTATGCACTGTCTTCGGGCAGTGCAGCAATATCCGAGAGCGGGGCAGGGTTCATACCTATGTCCCGTTTTTATTTTTGCCCTGCCTTTTTGGCTTTCCTTTTCGGCTTACTTGCTAAGGACGAAAACAAACCGCATGAATCCCCTAGACCAACTTGTCATTCAAGCCCAGACCGATTTCGCCGCCGCAGACGATGCCGCCGCGCTGGAAAACGCGAAAGCGAAGTACCTCGGTAAAACCGGACAGATCACTGAACAGATGAAGAGCCTGGGCAAGCTCGCGCCGGATGAGCGCAAGACGCAAGGCGCTGTCATCAATTCTGCAAAAGTAAAGATCGAGTCTGCGTTGACGGCGCGTCGCGACGCTTTATCCAACGCACAGATGGAAGCCCGCCTGAATGCGGAAGCCATCGACATCACCTTGCCTGGTCGCGGTCGCGGTACCGGCGGCATCCATCCTGTCATGCGTACATGGCAGCGCGTGGAAGAAATTTTCGGCTCTATCGGTTTCGACGTGGCAGACGGCCCCGAAATCGAAAATGACTGGACCAATTTCACTGCATTGAACAGCCCGGAAAATCATCCGGCACGTTCGATGCAGGATACGTTTTACATCGAAGGCAAGGATACGCAAGACAAGCCTTTGCTATTGCGTACGCATACCAGCCCGATGCAAGTGCGCTATGCGCGCATGAACAAACCGCCTATCCGCGTCATCGCGCCTGGCCGTACCTATCGCGTCGACAGCGATGCAACGCACTCGCCGATGTTCCATCAGGTTGAAGGTTTGTGGATAGACGAGAACATCAGTTTCGCCGACTTGAAAGGCGTGTACCTCAACTTCGTGAAAGCGTTTTTCGAAACCGACGACCTGCAGGTGCGCTTCCGTCCATCGTATTTCCCGTTTACCGAACCATCGGCCGAGATCGATATCGCTTTCGGTAGCGGTCCGTTAAAAGGCCGCTGGCTGGAAGTGTCGGGTGCCGGCCAGGTGCATCCGAACGTGATGCGCAATATGGGCTTCGATCCGGAACAGTTTATCGGCTTTGCGTTTGGATCCGGCCTTGAACGCCTGACGATGCTGCGTTACGGTATCAATGATTTGCGTCTGTTCTACGAAGGCGATTTGCGTTTCCTGAAACAATTCAACTAGCAGTAACAAGGCAGGGCATGCTGAACAAGCGCGTGCCCTGATTTTTTCTGTATTTGTGATGTCTGTGGCAAAAGGTTTTTAAATCATGCAATTTTCCGAAAGCTGGCTCCGTACGATGGTCGATCCGAACATGACGTCGGACGAATTGGCGCATATGTTGACGATGTCCGGTCTGGAAGTCGAAGAAGTCGAACCGGTCGCACCGCCATTTTCGAATGTCGTGGTTGCTGAAGTACGCGAGATCGCCAAGCATCCGAACGCTGATCGCCTGAATGTTTGCAAGGTTGATGCCGGTACTGGCACCTTGTTGAACATCGTATGCGGTGCGCCTAATGTGCGCGCCGGTATGAAAGTTGTTTGCGCTTTGGCTGGTGCGATATTACCGCCGGGTGAAGATGGCAAACCGTTTGAGATCAAGGTAGGTGAATTGCGCGGCGTGGAATCGCAAGGCATGTTGTGTTCGGCGAAAGAATTGAAATTGTCGGATGAGCAGGGCGGGCTGATGGACTTGCCAGCCGATGCGCCTATAGGCCAGAACTTCCGCGATTACTATCAACTCAATGACTTGAAATTCACGATCAAGCTCACACCGAACAAGGCAGACTGTTTGTCGGTTCTCGGTGTGGCGCGTGAAGTATCGGCACTGACCGATACTCCATTGAAAACGCCATCGTATCAAGCGGTGGCAGCAACGATCAAAGATGTATTGCCGGTGACGGTTTCCGCGCCGGATTTGTGCGGTCGTTTTTCCGGCCGCATCATACGCGGCTTGAATGCCAAAGCGAATACGCCGGACTGGATGAAACAACGTCTGGAGCGTAGCGGCCAACGGCCGATTTCTGCATTGGTGGATATTTCCAATTACGTCATGCTGGAACTGGGTCGCCCTACGCATGTGTTCGATCTGGATAAAATCCACGGCGGCCTGAATGTACGCTGGGGTAAAAAAGACGAATCGCTGAAACTTCTGAACGGCAACACGGTTGCCGTCGATGAGTGGATAGGTGTGATTGCCGACGACCGGCAGATCGAATCGCTGGCCGGCATCATGGGCGGCGACGCGACTGCTGTATCGCTGGACACACAAGATATTTATCTGGAAGCCGCATTCTGGTATCCGAATGCGATTCAGGGGCGCGCACGTCGTTTGAATTTCTCGACTGATGCGGCGCATCGTTTCGAGCGTGGTGTTGACTTTGCGACTACGGTCGAGCACATCGAACGCATTACTGCATTGATCGTCGAGATCTGTGGTCAACAAGGTAAAACAGTGGTTGGTCCTATCGATGACCATATCGTCAATCTGCCTAAACGCGATCCTGTCAGCGTGCGCACCGCGCGTGCTGTCAAGGTCATAGGCGTGGCATTGACCGATGCACAGATTGCCGACATCTTCACGCGTCTGGCTTTGCCATTCACGCAACAGGACGGCGTATTCTCGGTGACGCCGCCTTCCTATCGTTTCGATATTGAAATAGAAGAAGACCTGATCGAAGAAATTGCGCGCGTCTACGGTTTCGAGAATATCCCAGCCTTGCCGCCAGTCGCAGCGAATGCGATGCGCATTCGGCCTGAGAATACACGCTCGCTGTTTACGATTCGTCGCCAACTGGCCGATGCCGACTATCAGGAAGTGGTCAACTTCAGCTTTGTTGAGCAGGCGTGGGAAGCCGACTTCGCCGGCAACACCAATCCCATCAAATTGCTGAATCCGATTGCCAGCCAGATGAGCGTGATGCGTTCATCGATGATAGGCAATCTGATCGCCAATGTGCGCCACAACCTGAACCGCAAGGTCGGTCGTATTCGCCTGTTTGAAATCGGTGCCGTTTATTTGCGCAACAAGATTGATCAGGACGGCCCGCTCTCAGTTGCAGGTTACGATCAGCCCAAGCATGTTGCCGGAATTGCGTATGGCCCTGTCATGGAGGAGCAGTGGGGCCTGGATACACGCAATGTCGATTATTTCGATGTCAAAGCCGATCTGGAGGCCTTGTTTGCACCGAAGATGCTGACTTTCGCCAAAGCCGAGCATCCTGCACTGCATCCGGGTCGCTCGGCGAATGTTTTGCTCGATGCCAGGGTAATCGGTTTTATCGGCGAACTGCATCCGCGCTGGCAGCAAAAGTACGATTTGCCACTGGCGCCGGTTTTGTTCGAAATCGAGGCAAGTGGCTTGCAGCAAGTGGATGTTCCTTCCTACAAGGAAATATCCAAGTTCCCGGCGGTAACACGCGATCTGGCTCTGGTGGTCAAGCACACAGTTTCCATGCAGAATTTAATGGATGTTTTCCTTGCAGAAAAGAAATCGAATCCAGTTTGTAATGTCTTGCAAGTGGTTGTTTTATTTGATGAATATCGCGGCAAAGGCTTGGAATCCGACGAGAAAAGTCTTGCTTTCCGCTGCACCTTGCAAGATACTCAATTAACCTTGCAAGATGATTTGATCGACGCTGCCATGGCAGCCTTGGTTACTGCTGCCGGTGCCAAACATGGGGCTAAATTACGTGCATGACGAAGTCGCAACCCAAGCCGTGAATATAACGAATATGAATGATGTGAATTCCGCTGAACTCCAATCCGTATTGGCCGCCGATCTCAACCGCGCAATGCTGGAGGCGCAGGTACGTTCGCAGGCGGAAAAGAATTTGCCGACCCTGACCAAAGCTGAGTTGGCGGAGTTGTTGTTCGAGCAAGTCGGCTTGAACAAACGCGAAGCCAAGGACATGGTTGAAACGTTTTTTGACGAAATCCGCAATGCGCTGGAGCGCGGTGAAGCGGTCAAACTATCCGGTTTCGGTAATTTTCAGTTGCGTGACAAACCGCAGCGCCCGGGCCGCAATCCCAAAACTGGAGAAGAAATTCCCATTACTGCACGTCGCGTTGTCACCTTTCATGCCAGCCAAAAGCTGAAAGGCATGGTCGAGGTTTCCAGCCAGACTTCACTCGCGCATACCCGCTGAACTAGATGAACGAACGGATCAATAAAGCTGAATTGGCAACATTGCCGCCAATTCCTGCCAAACGCTATTTCACCATCGGTGAGGTTAGTGAATTGTGCGGCGTCAAGCCGCACGTTTTGCGCTATTGGGAGCAGGAATTCACCCAGTTGAAGCCGGTCAAGCGACGCGGAAACCGACGCTATTATCAGCATCACGAAGTGTTGCTGATACGTCGTATCCGCGAACTGCTTTACGAACAGGGCTTTACCATCAGCGGTGCGCGTAACAAGCTGGATAGCCGGATTCTGGACGCGCGTAGCGATGAGGGTTTACCGCTGGATGCCGTGACCATCGATCCCAATGCTGTGCTTGCGATTCGTAGCGAGCTGATGGAAATTCTGACTCTGCTGAAGTAATATGCCTGCTTTCATGTCGAAAGTTTTTGCGTTTTTGCATGACGAAAAAACAGCACTGCTCTGGTATAATTTCGCGCTAGTCGGGGCGTAGCGCAGCCTGGTAGCGTACTTGCATGGGGTGCAAGGGGTCGTGTGTTCGAATCACACCGTCCCGACCAAGGAATTCAAAGGGTTGCAGTTTTTACTGTAGCCCTTTTTTATTTTTACTCATCGATCTGCATTCGGCTACAGGAAAAGATTTTGTCCGCTTTGTGATGAGGCGATAGGGCGAGCCATTTTGAAAAAATATGGTTTCTCTATTAATGAGCTGGCTTGTTTTATTTCTTCATGTCTTCGATGAGCTCGCAACCGATTCAGGAAAATGATGAAAAGTAACCACTTGCATCAACATCGCTTTGGCTCTGCCATCTGATCATGATGAGGCTTTTTGATTTCGAACAGGACGGGCGTTATCCTTTGCGCCGTATTCCGATGATCATGCGTTTCAATCTGGATGCATGCGGAATAAAAATATCGCTTACCGCGTGGATTACGCTCAGTCGCGATGAGCGCGAGCAACTCATCAATATGCCGTGCACGTCGGAAGCGGAAAGCAATGTCTATCGCGAACGGATTATCGCCATGCTGGCGCCGCATGCCGATAATCCGGATGCGGCGATCGAGTTTGTCGAAACGGAGATGTCACAGGCCTGGAAGGATCGTCATGCGATTCCACAGACCGTACTGGCTACGCTGATGGAACTGGCTTTGCCTGCACCTACTCTTGCACAATGGTCGGCTCTGAGCGATCTGCAACGTTTTGCCTTGATCAAGCTGACGCGCTCGGGGCACAAAAATGCCAGTCTTCTTCCTGCGCTGAAAGAATTTGGCTTGGCCTGAATCTGGTATTTCATTTTCTTGCGTTTCCACGTGCAAACGGACTGCCGTTTTTCCTACATGAACATCAGGCCTTATCCGATACCAGCGATGTGCAGTGATAGTTACACTTCATTGCACTCATCACCGGAGCCGGCGGTTCGAAAATATACCGGCACCAATTCCTTCTCCATATAGCCTGTCATCACCGTCCAGGCTGAAAGAAGGTCCGCTTGCCATTCCTTCAGGCGTCTTCCTTCAATATAGTCGCGTATCATCATCGTTTTACCTTATCCTGCCGGCAAGTCCGGCCACGGGAAAAACGATGTCTATCAAAATCAGCTCTCATTTCGATGGCGGTGCAATTGAAGTATTGCGTGCCGAAACGGCGCAGTCCATCGAGCTCAAATTACGTCAAGATACCCATGCTGACATCCATCAGTGGTTTTATTTCCGCTTGCAGGGTGTGCGTGGCGAGCGCTGCACTCTGCGTTTTCTGAATGCTGGTGAGGCGACGTATCCGGATGGATGGAAGAATTATCAGGCGGTAGCCAGCTACGATCGCAAACACTGGTTTCGCGTGCCGACTGCATTCGATGGCAGCGTGATGACGATCTCGCATACACCGCAGTTCGACAGTGTGTACTACGCTTACTTCGAGCCCTATTCATGGGAGCGGCATCTGGACTTGCTGGGAAGAGCGCAGGCATCGCCCCTGACGCGTGTTGAAGACTTAGGCGCTACGGTAGAAGGTCGTGACTTGAATTTGCTGGTGATAGGCGATCCTGCTGCACGGAAAAAGGTCTGGGTCATTGCACGTCAGCATCCGGGCGAGGCGATGGCGGAATGGTTTGCCGAAGGCATGGTGGATGCCTTGCTGGATACCGAAAATCCGCTGGTGCACAAGCTGCTCAGGCATGCCGTGTTTTACATCGTGCCGAACATGAATCCGGATGGCACAGTCAACGGCAATTTGCGTACCAATGCTGCAGGTGTCAATCTGAATCGCGAATGGATGGCGCCTACATTGGAGCGCAGCCCGGAAGTGTTTCATGTGAAAAGCAGAATGCATGCAACCGGTTGCGATCTGTTTCTAGACATACACGGCGATGAAGGTTTGCCATATGTGTTTGTAGCCGGCAGTGAAATGCTGGAAGGCTTTACGCAACAGCAGGCTGATGAACAACAGACATTCATTACAGATTTTTTACGGGCCAGCGAGGATTTTCAGACAGAGTTCGGTTACGGCGCAGGAAAGTATCGTGCGGACATGTTGAAGCTGGCTTCCAAGTACATAGGCCATACATTCAAGTGCGTATCGCTGACGCTGGAAATGCCGTTCAAGGACAATGCACATTCGCCGGATCCCAAAGTGGGCTGGAATGGTGCGCGCAGCGCACAACTGGGCAGGCAGATGCTGCAGCCGATTCTGCATAACGTGGAGCGTGCAGTACGATGAGCGTCGAGATTGAAAGAAAATTTCTGGTGCGCGGATCGGAATGGAGGGCGCTGGGACAGGGTGTCGCAATACGTCAGGGGTATTTATCGCCGCATCCGGATCGTGTGGTGCGTGTGCGTATTGAAGGTGAAACTGCGACCCTGACCATCAAAGGGCGGACCAGAGGTATCACGCGCAGCGAATGGGAATATGTGATTCCGCTGGCGGAAGCCGATCAACTGCTGAATGATTTATGTGAGCGACCCTTGATCGAGAAGATGCGTACACACATTACGCATGAAGGCATGGTGTGGGAAGTCGATGAATTCTTCGGTGACAATCTCGGCCTGGTGGTCGCAGAGATAGAGCTGGAAAGTGAAGAGCAGGCGTTTTCCCAGCCGGACTGGGTCGCAGAAGAAGTGACAGATGACGTGCGTTATTTCAATGCAAATCTGTTACTCCACCCATACACAGCGTGGTGAGGCATACGGCGCTGTGGGCAGTGCGCCGGTGAGTAATATCAATGCAGATGCGTTGAGCCTGTCGGTGCATCGTCCGGCATTTCTGCATGCGTCAATTCTGCATCCATATCGGGAAACAGCGGTGCGCCGCAATCGTCGCAGACTTCCATCGCGAATACTTCGGCATGGCGCTTTACATTGGTGACGCCGCATTCTTCCAGCAGTGCAAGAATTTCTTCTATCGGTGATTTGCGTTCCACATCAGCCGAAATAACAGGATTGTCAGGCACTTCAACTGTGCGGTATTGCAATTCTTCGTCATCTTCCTGACCGTAGAGTGGCCACACGATGCCGTAGGCGACATGCATGTTTTCCGTGGATGCAAAGCTGATGCGGTATTCATCGACGCGACCATCAGCAGATTCTTCTCCAAAGCTGCCGATAATGGCTTGTAAATCGCTGGCCTCGACATTCAATGTGTAGGTCAGATAGTGTACGGCGGCGCGTATCGATGCCGGCCGAATTTGCTTGTCACCTTCGCGACAGGCGACGAAATATGCCTCAGGCAATAGCAGTTCGATACCGCAGCCCGGCAACAGGCGTGCAATATTCGGCATGGCTTGCGTATTCCATTGTGCCAGGGCTTCGTCACGTTCTTGCAAATTGGCCGAAATCTGCCAGCGAAACAATGGTTCGCCCGCAACGGTAGTGACTACCGCCAGTAGATAACGCGTATCGGCAAGAAAGGGGGCGGTTTCAGGCTGATGCGCTACCTGCTTCAATACACTGCCTTTCAATGCTGCCTGCGCCATCTTTTGCGTGAGGGAGAAGGTTTCGGCATGACTGCGCGGCAATTGGTCGATAGAAAACAGATTTGGCATCATGGCCATTTTTGTTTCTGTCGCCAGCATGTGCGCCTGCAAATGCGCCGACAGGGTTGTCACCATTTCAGCCGGGATAGCGCCTGAAGCAATGGAAAAGCGTGTCCACGCGAGGATGGGCATGGCGATCAGCAAGGCATCGTAAAAAATACCGTCTTGCTCGATCTGGCTGGATTCGCTGGCTGCTTCTGCGCATTCCATCAAGGCATCGTAAGCGGCGGATTCCAGTTTGAACAAATGATCAAGCGCGGCATCGATGACGTCCTGATGATGCGCCTTCAGCAGCTTGCGTAGCAGAAAATCCAGTTGCCGCTCCCAGTGACGCTCTTCCAGACGGCTGGATGCCTGGATAATTGCCTGGGCGAGGGTCGCCAATCGTTGACTATCGGAGGACAGCTTGTGGGCGGTATTTTTGGATGGACGACGCATGAAGGGATGATCTGAAGAAAGGCGGAGAACTTGTATTGTAGTGGATTGCGCGTAGTACAAACGTAATCCGGCACTTTCAGGCGATTTTGCCGGCAGGGTGGGTGTCGCATAGCCCCTGAAACCAGTTTGATCTGCGTATACGCGGCGCAATTGGCAGTCGTATTGCGCAACATTCAAATAAATAAAAAAGCCGCATGCTTGAAGCATGCGGCTTTTTGTTATCGGCTGTTGCGCAGCTGCTGTCTTCGTGTGCTCTGCAAGAGTTGCATGAAGAAGATCAGGCCGCGAGCAATTGACGCAAAACGAAAGGCAGAATGCCGCCGTGCTTGTAGTAATCGACTTCGATGGGGGTATCGATACGCAACAGCACTTTGACGTCTTGCGATTGACCGTTTGCACGGTGAATTACCAAGGTCACTTCCTGTTGCGGGCGCAGATTGCCTTCCAGACCTTTCAAGTCAAAGGTCTCTGCACCGGTGATACCCAGCGTCGTGACGCTGTCATCGCCGAGGAATTGCAAGGGCAATACGCCCATGCCGACCAGATTGGAGCGATGAATACGTTCATAGGAACGTGCGATCACCGCTTTGACACCCAGCAACTGCGTACCTTTTGCAGCCCAGTCACGTGACGAACCTGTGCCGTATTCCTCACCCGCGAAGACCATGGTAGGCGTGCCTTCACTGACGTAGCGCATCGCGGCATCGTAGATCGACATTTCTTCGCCAGTAGGCTGGAAGCGGGTGATGCCACCCTCAACGCGTGAGCCATTCGGTTGGATCGGGATCATCAGATTCTTGATGCGCACATTGGCGAAGGTGCCGCGCATCATGATTTCGTGATTGCCGCGACGTGAGCCGTAGGAATTGAAATCTGCTTTCAATACGCCTTTTGCGGTCAGGTATTTACCGGCAGGGCTGCTGTCCTTGATCGAACCTGCAGGCGAGATGTGATCGGTGGTGATTGAATCGCCGAATACGCCGAGCGCACGTGCACCGATGATGCCGGTGGCCGCAGCTTTCGGTTCCATCGTGAAGTCATCGAAGAATGGTGGTTCGGCGATATAGGTCGAGTTTGGCCAGTCATAGACTTGGCCTTCAGCGACGCCCTTGATGCCTTCCCACAATTTACCCGGTGCAGTTTTGACTTGCGCGTAGTTATCCTTGAATACCTTGGCGTTCATCGCAAACTTCATCAGCTTGGAAACTTCCTGCGAAGTCGGCCAGATGTCGCCCAGGTAGACGTCACGCATCTTGCCATCGGCACCTTTGCCGCGACCGACTGGTTCCGTCATCAAGTCGCGCGTCATGTTGCCGGCGATTGCGTAGGCGACAACCAGCGGTGGTGAGGCGAGGAAGTTGGAGCGGATGTTCGGGTGAATACGTGCTTCAAAGTTGCGGTTGCCAGACAACACGGCCGAAGCGACGATGTCGTTCTGCACAATCGCTTCATTCATCGCCGGTGTCAGATCGCCAGCATTACCGATACAGGTTGTGCAACCGTAGGCGGTGACGCCGAAGCCGAGTTTTTCCAGGTAGGGCAGCAGGCCGGCGGCTTGCAGATATTCGGTCACGACGCGTGAGCCAGGAGCAAGCGAAGTCTTGATGTGCGGGGATACTTTCAAGCCTGCTTCAACTGCTTTTTTCGCCAGCAAACCTGCGGTCAGCAAGACACTAGGGTTGGAAGTGTTGGTGCATGAGGTAATCGCTGCAATCAGCACGTCGCCGTTTTTGACCTTGACGCCGTCGCTGTTGGTGTAAGTTGCATCCAGATCTTCCGGTTTTTTATTGAAACCGTTTTCCGATACCGGTTTGGCAAACAGGTCGGCGAAGTTTTGTTTGACGTTGCCGATTTCGATACGATCTTGCGGACGTTTCGGGCCGGCCAATGAGGGTGCGACGGAGCCGAGGTCGAGTGCGACTACATGGGTGTAATCGATCTCGCCGGATTTTGGAACACCGTACAAACCTTGTGCCTTGAAGTAGTTTTCAAATGCATCGATTTCAGCTTTGGTACGACCTGTGCCCTTGAAGTAATCGATGGTGGCATCGTCGACCGGGAAGAAACCCATGGTCGCGCCGTATTCCGGTGCCATGTTGGCGATGGTGGCGCGGTCGGTCAATGACAGCGATTCGGTACCTTCGCCAAAGAACTCGACGAACTTGCCGAC
>DGBN01000031.1 GCA_002384815.1 Oxalobacteraceae bacterium UBA4003
CCGCTGGAACACGCTGCTGACCGCGCTGCAACAGTTCAAGGACGATTACGACAAGAACCAGCCGATGTGGCGCATCCTGCCGGAATTCACTGCGGCGAACCCGCGCTATGAACGCGTCGGTCTGCGTGATCTGTGCCAGTCGATTCATGATTTCTACAAAACCTACGACGTCGCACGTTTGACGACAGAGATGTATCTGTCCGATATGCAACCGGCGATGAAGCCGTCAGACGCATTCGCCAAGATGGCGCATCGCGAAATCGACCGCGTGCCTATCGACGAACTCGAAGGCCGCGTCACATCGATTCTGTTGACGCCGTATCCACCGGGCATTCCTTTGCTGATTCCTGGTGAACGCTTCAACAAGACCATCGTCGATTACCTGCGTTTTGCACGCGACTTCAACGAGAAATTCCCTGGTTTCGAAACCGATGTCCACGGCCTTGTCACGCGCGAAGTGGACGGCAAGCGCGGTTATTTCGTGGATTGCGTAAGACAATAAACCAGCAGAGATTGCAGGACTGATTTTCAGCGCCATAAAATAATGCAGCCACGTGCTGCATTATTCATTTGGGAAGCGGATTCTGCTCAAACATTACAATACATGGCATCCATTTCAGCGAGGGTATGAGCATGAAACCACGCATCACCGTTCTAACACTTGGCGTCGATGATCTGGAAAAATCGCTGCGTTTCTATCGCGATGGCCTGGGCCTGCAGACACAAGGCATCATCGGCAAGGAGTTCGAGCATGGCGCAGTCGCCTTCTTTGATCTGCAGGCCGGATTGAAACTCGCGTTATGGCCACGCAACAGCATGGCGCACGACACCGGCATTGCCGTCGCCCCAGTCAGTGCAACTGAATTCACGATAGGGCACAATGTCTCGTCAAAAGACGAAGTGAATGTCGTCATGCAGCAGGCGCAGGATGCCGGAGCCGTCATCGTCAAGCAGGCGCATACTACCTTCTGGGGTGGCTACGCCGGATATTTCAAAGATCCCGACCAGCATCTGTGGGAGGTTGTGTGGAACCCGGCCTGGGCAGCGCCAGACTGAAGCTGTTCACCGGGCAGGGACATGGCTTGGCGACCATGCCAGCTGAATACGCCATCACATCATCGAAAAACGTTTTACACATCCACACTGAAGATAAACCAATGAAAAAAATCGCCCTGCTGTTATTCAGCCTCACCGCCAGCCTCATGATCACCAGCAGCATCGCCGCCGACAAGGATCGCACCGTCACCGCCATCATGCCGCAAGGTATGGCCGTGGTCGTCTCGGAAGGCCGTCTGGAACCGCGTGGCACCGGCAGCTACAGCCTGCACCTGTACGCAAAGAACGACCCGGCCTACCCTTATGATCGCTTTATTGCCGGACTGGTACGTTCACGCAACGGCACTGTTGAAGAAATCAGATTCGCCGATATCAATGGGGATAAAAAGCCTGACATCATCGTTCTCACCCGCTACACCGGCAGCGGCGCATTCGTCACCGTCGATGCATTCCGCTTCAACAAGCAATCGTTGCAACCATTGCAGTTGCTCACCACGATTGCAGGGATGGATGCCAAGCAGGATCCGGTGAAGGCGCTGAAGAAAAAACTGAAAGCGGCGCGTTAGTGCACCATTAGAAGAAAAGGAAATGCGCAGGCGGAAAAGCGAACGCTTTCCGCCTTCACCGTACCGTCTAGTTAAAGATCAAGCCATTAAACGTCCAGTAGCCAAATAGAAAAAGCGCCATCGCAATCACAAACTGCTTCCAGAAATTCTTGTTCATATCGCCTTCCCTTTATCTGTTTGTTTGCGACGTTTCTCAAAGCACATCACACCACGCCGTCGCGTCTCAACTCTGCAATACCAGCCTCATCATAACCCAGCATTTTCAACACCTCATCCGTATGTTCGCCCAATGCCGGTCCCAGCCATTTTGTTTCACCCGGCGTCTCGGATAGCTTGGGCGTAATGGCAGGCAGCTTGATCGGCGTGCCGTCGGCAAATGTGTGCTGCTCGAACATTCTGCGCGCCAGGAATTGCGGATCGTTCATCATGTCGCGCACCGAATAGATTTTACCGACGGGGACATCGGCTTTCTGCAATATCTGCAGCGCGCTTTCTATCGTCTGCGTCGTGCACCAGGCCTGAATCGCCGCATCGATTTCCATCGTGCGCGGCACGCGGCCGTCGTTGCGTGCAAGTTGCGTATCGTTGGCAAGATCGTCGCGTCCCATGGCCAGCATCAGGCGTTTGAAAATCGCATCGCCATTACCTGCGATGACAATATTTTCACCATCGCCGGTAGTATAGGTATTCGACGGTACGATGCCGGGCAAGGCGCCTCCTGTACGTTCCCGCACAACACCGGCGTAATCGTATTCCGGCACCAGCGATTCCATCATGTTGAAGACAGCTTCGTACAAGGCCACGTCGACCATCTGCCCCTGCCCTGCGACCCGCTCATTGCCGGATTTTCCATTCCATCGGCCACCAGTCGCATCACGATGGCGCAAAGCCATCATCGCACCGATCACGCCGTGCATGGCAGCGACCGAATCACCGATGGAAATACCGATACGCAGCGGCGGTCTATCGGGAAAACCGGAGACATAACGCATACCGCCCATAGACTCACCAATCGCACCAAAACCAGGTTGATCCTTCAACGGGCCGGTCTGGCCAAAGCCTGACAGGCGCACCATGATGATGGCCGGATTTTCCGCCTTTAATTGCTCGTAACCGAGCGACCATTTTTCCAGCACGCCGGGCCGGTAGTTTTCAATGATGATATCCGCTTCCAGCGCGAGTTTTTTCGCGATCTGCTGGCCACGTGGATCTTTCAGATTCAATGTCAGGCTCTTTTTGTTACGCGCCTGCACCGACCACCACAAGGACGTGCCATCCTTCAACACACGCCATTGGCGTATCGGGTCACCGCCATCCGGCGATTCGATCTTGATCACGTCGGCACCGAACTCGGCCAGCATGCGTGAGCAAAACGGGCCCGCAATCAATGTACCGAGTTCAAGAACCTTGATGCCGGCCAGCGGACCGGACGATGCAGTTTTAGTCATGGCGCTCAGAAAAGAATACAAAGATATGCAGCATGATCAACTCCGCAGGCTGGAACCGGAAAATCCTAGGTCGTACGTCTGTCCAGCATCGCACGTGCGATGGTGCCGGCATCGACATATTCCAGCTCGCCTCCGACCGGCACGCCGCGCGCCAGACGACTCACCTTCAAGCCGCGCGCCTTCAGTGTTTCGCTGATGTAATGTGCGGTAGCTTCACCCTCGTTCGTGAAGTTGGTAGCCAGCACCACTTCCTGCACGATGCCATCGGTAGCCCGACTGATCAGTTTTTCCAGATGGATGTCTTTCGGACCGATACCGTCCAGCGGTGACAAGCGCCCCATCAGCACGAAATACAAACCCTTGAAAGTCAGGGTCTGTTCTATCATCAACTGATCACCCGGCGTTTCGACCACACACAGCAAAGCCGCATTACGTCCGGCGTCGAGACAGGTTTCGCACACGGTGTTTTCTGTAAACGTATTGCACATCGCGCAGTGCTGCACCCGATCAACCGCCTGCGACAAGGCGCGACCCAACATGGCAGCGCCATCCCTGTCATGCTGCATCAGGTGATAGGCCATGCGTTGTGCAGACTTCGGCCCGACGCCGGGCAGGCGCCGCAATGCTTCGGTCAAGAACTCAAGGCTGGACGGAGATTTCAAACGGCGGCTTTCAATTATGCGGCAACAAAACAATGCTGCATCAGAACGGCATCTTGAAACCTGGCGGTATCGGCATACCTGCAGTTGCGCCAGCCATTTTTTCCTGCGATGTTGCTTCTGCCTTGCGCACGGCATCGTTGAAGGCGGCGGCAACCAGATCTTCCAGCATGTCCTTGTCGTCAGCCAGCAACGATGGATCGATGGACACGCGCTTCACATCGTTCTTGCACGACATCACGATCTTCACCAGGCCGGCGCCGGATTGTCCTTCCACTTCTATCGATGCAAGTTGTTCCTGCATTTTTTTCATATTGTCCTGCATTGCTTGCGCCTGCTTCATCAGGCCGGCCAATTGGTTTTTCATCATGATGTTGCTCCTTCAAATAATTCAGTATGGATGGGTAGAGTTGGATGAATAAGTTACGGGGGTTCGCTCTCAGATCGGCTTGACCGAGCCCGATATGATGGTGGCGCCGAATTCGCGCATCAGTTTCTGTACGAACGGGTCTTCCCGCATAGCCTGCTCTGCTTCGCCCTGCCGTTCTGCACGATCGGCAAGTGCGGCTGCATTGGCCGTGTGTTCGACCGCGCCGAGCCTGGTGTGCACCCGTACCGTCTGGCTGAAATGTTCGGACAAGGCAGCAGTCAGTTTTTCCACACTGCCGGCGGCCAGCAGGGTTTCTACTGAAACCTGCAAATCGAACTGGATCTGGCTGCTATCTGCGCCTGGTGCACATTTGAGCAATTCGCTCTGCTGCGCCAGTTGCTGCGCCACGCCGCGCACTGGCAGGGATGCTGCAAGCAGCGGCCAGTTACCGTCCCAATTCAGGGATGGCGCCGGATGCAGTTCAAAAGGACGGGATGGAACAGCTTGCGGCTCGGGTGTTGGCAATTGTGCTGGCCCAGCAGTGGACGCCTGCGGCCTTACTGACGGCTCGAATTGCGTTTCAGTTTTTTTTTGAGCCGCAGAACTGGAAAAAGCATCGTTGGCGTCGCTGCTTCCGAACGGTATTTCATCGTCCCACGGCGGTGCCGGCGGCAAGTCGATGGCAACTGATTTTTCCGATGGCGCTGGTGCAGGTGCTCGTACTGCTGCCTGAGCCGGTACCGACGCACGTGTGACCGCTGCAGGAGCAGGAGCCGCAGGCATTGCCGCCTTGCTGCCGGAACGAGCGGCTTGCAACGCCGCCATGGCCGGGCTCATGCCGGCGGGCCGCGCAACAGGCGCACTATTCGTTACGGCCTGCGGCGCGGCGCTCAAGCGAGCAGCAGATGCCGCGGCGACAGGCATAGATGGGCGGGCCGCCAACGGCGCTGTCGGTGTACCAGCCTGCGTCTCTGCCGGGCCAAAACCCGGGCGGAAGGCCAGCATGCGCAGCAAGGTCATCGAAAAACCGGCGTATTCATCCGGCGCCAATCCCAACTCATTGCGACCATGCACGGCGATTTGATAAAACAGCTGTATCTCTTCGGCATCGAACA
>DGBN01000074.1 GCA_002384815.1 Oxalobacteraceae bacterium UBA4003
ATCATGACCGATGCCGACGTCGATGGCGCCCACATCCGCACCCTGCTGCTCACGCTGCTGTATCGCCAGATGCCGCAACTGGTGGAGCGCGGCCACGTCTACATCGCGCAACCGCCGCTGTACAAGGTCAAGCACGGCAAGGACGAACGTTATCTGAAGGATGACCTGGAAGAAGCCGTCTACATGATGCAGATCGCATTGAACGACGCCGCGCTGATTCCATCCGAAGGCGCAGCACCGATCAACGGTGAAGCCCTGGCCGAACTGGTACGTCAGTACAACACCTCCAACGCCATCATCAACCGCCTGACACGTATGGTGGACGGCGCCGCACTCACCGCCATCATGACCGGCGTGACGCTGGACCTCAGCACGCAGGAAGGGGCCGCTGCGTCCGCCCGGCGCCTGCAAGACGGCATCGGCGAGCCATCGGTAGAAGTTGTTGTGCGTCACGACGAACTGGCCGACAGATTCTCGTTGCGCATCCACCGCATGTACCACGGCAACATCAAGGTCAGCGCGATCGACGCCGAGTTCGTCAATGGCGCAGACTACAGAGTCCTTGCCGATGCTGCCGCCACCTTCAAGGGTTTGATCGGTGCCGGCGCAATGGTGCAACGCGGTGCCGGCGAAAAAGCAAAATCCATCGGCATCAACGATTTCCATCAGGCGATGAACTGGTTGCGCAACGAAGCAGAACGCAGCGTCGGCAAGCAACGCTACAAAGGTCTGGGCGAGATGAACCCATCGCAACTGTGGGAAACAACCATGGACCCAGCCGTGCGCCGCCTGTTAAAAGTGCAGATCGAAGATGCGATTGCAGCCGATCAGATCTTCACTACATTGATGGGCGATGACGTGGAACCACGGCGTGCGTTTATTGAATTGAATGCGCTGTCTGCGGGGAATATTGATATTTAAGTTGCGGTAGTGTGGGAAGTCATAGAAGATGAAAATTCCGTCACTACCATGAAAACTTATTCTCAAAGTTGATCAAAATTTCTTACTAGATCACAAAAAAGCCCCAGCAATTAATTACTGGGGCTTTTTTATTTGGTCGATCGCTGCGAACCGATACGGAACATAAACGGATTAATTAAATGTAGAGTATTCGGCGATTTATAGTTACAAATATAGTTTGCGGAGAAGGCGGAAAGCATGGCCAAAACCTCCATTCGCCCGAATTAACTGGGGGGCGTAGCTCGAATCGGTGCTTTATTCCACGCATTAAATTGCTTCTGAAACTGCGTATAAACAACTTTCGGTGCCGGTGTTGATTTTGAACTGGTTTTATCCGAGAACAGATTGTAGTAAATCCTAAAGGTAGACTTGTCACTTGTGTAAACTCCGGTCCACACCGTTGGTGGCACTCGTGAAATTATTTCGTTAAACAAAAAATTGTTCATAGTTTTAACAAAACCCGTTGCAATGGCTATGCTGTTTTGCAGCGTCTCATAGTCGTACTTTAACGGCTTCTCAAGAAGATCTTTATGTTCATCAAGACCTAATGCAATTGCATTATTAACTCCGAGCTTTCCAAAACGATGGACAGCACAATGACGTAATTGGCAAACACGAACATATTGATCAATCGCTAATTTTAAATCTGCGGGAATATTTCCCTTAACCCCGAGTAGATCTCGGAGTGCGCCGACAATTGATTTTTCTCCGACAAAAGATATCTTTTCTAAGAGGGCCTCTGGAAGTAAATCTTCACTGAGATGGAGTGCAGCTCCATACGTGACTTCGCGTTCATGCACTGATCTCCGAGCCATTGGGTCATGCACAATAATCTTGCGAAAAATTGTGCGTATGAAACTCTCTACTGCGGCAATTGCGCCCAATAATATCAACTGTCCTTGATACGGGTTAAAGCCATCTGGCAAAGGGGAGAGTTTATTAATTTCTTCTAGGCGCGTTAAAAATTCATCGATAGGAGAACCGAGTGGCTCCTTATGAGAAACATCAAATAACGTGTGTGTTAAGAGCGTAGGGTTCGCCTTGGCTACACACATGTTAACTGAACATCGGAAAATTTTAGAGTCGCTCATGATTATGAAAGAAACTCATCTACAACGATCATTACCTTTTTTATTATTTCGCCTGCTCTAGCTGGGCCCACATAGTTGGCACGTTGCAGCTCGCCAGATGCGTTTTGGGAAGCATAAATGTGGCCTAGACTTCGAATGGGTGTGTCCTGAGCAATTCGATTAACCATTGTTTGGCTAATTCCTGGTACGTTCTCTAATGGAATTGCCATGCAGTCTTCAAAAAGAGAAGAAGCTACCAATTCTTTGCCGCACTGATGACAAAATTTTTGAGAGTCGTTAATTCGCGCTGCTGCACAATGCTGGCAAGAAGGTAAATCCAGCTTAAGTTTTGTTAATTCTTCTGCGGTTAACAATGTGCCGAGCTCGCGCCGAATCGGGTGCTTACGCTGACATTACAGTACTTTACAAAGACCTTGCCGACCAGCTCGGCATATTTTTTAAGGGACTATATTCGCAGGCACTCCTGGACTTGGCCGCACTTCGTGCAAAGATCGGCGACATCGATGGCCATTATCATCAGGCGTTTCTGCCTGCCAATAAGTCTGGAAAATGTCCTTTCTGTGGCATACATGACATCAAAGGACCACATCACACTACGCGTGAGGCCTACGACCACTATCTGCCCAAGGCGTTGTATCCATTTAACTCTATCAACTTCCGTAATCTGGCCCCGGCGTGCCATGAATGCAACAGTAGTTATAAGTTGAGTAAAGACCCGTCGCACAACAATGCTGGGCGGCGTAAAGCTTTTTATCCATATGCTCCGGTCGGTCAAACCATTGAGTTGCAACTTGCTTTGCAACATGCAGATATCGCTAATCTAGAGCCAGCCAACATCACCTTGCAATTCGGCCCTGTTGCCATCAACGAGGAAATCGTCACTTGGAAAGAGGTCTACGGGATTGAGGAGCGGTACAAGGCCAAAATTTGTGGAGAGAACGATGGAAAGGCTTGGCTGACGCAGGTACTGGATGAATGGACTGAGCTAGGGCGAAACCCGGCCGACTTTCTTAAGGCGGTAGCGTTAAGCGCACGAAGTCGGCCATACTCCGACTGCGCCTTCCTCAAAAAACCATTTTTGGATGCCTGCGAAAACGTGGGTCTATTCGAAAGTCAAGAATGAGCGACATCAAATTTTCCTGTTTATTAGAAATGAACAGGCTGCACTATATCCTCGTATTTTTAAAATATATCGTTGTACGACAACGAGGAAAGTTTGAGCAACCCCAAAACGTTTTTCGTTTAACCAGTTTGATTCCACAAGAAGCGCATGTAGGCGTTTTGTAATCTCCATCAAATGCAAAAGCCATCAGTTTGTCTTGAACGGCTGACTCCAAGTCCTGAATTTTTCGAAGAAACGAATTGCCATCTAGAAGTTGTATTGGGTTGGATGCGCCGAATGCAATGGCGTCTGGCGTATAACTTCCGTTCGTTATGAAAATGCCGCGTGCTACTTTTTCATGCGCCATCACACCCAGTAACTCGCGGACTTCTTTAACAGTAACTGCCTTACTCCATGCCTTGCATTGAACGATCGCAATCGGGTTTGGCATTGTCTTGAATAATTTGACGTCGATGCCGCCATCCGCGCCGCTCGCTATTGTTACGGCTTTAAATCCTGTAGCTTCGTAATACTTCGCGCACAGCAATTCAAAACGTTTCCATTCAAGAGAGCGCAAAGATTCTATGCCCCATGTCGGTCTGTAAGGAGGAATAATTACATCAGGAATGGATGGTGAAAAAGAGGGAGCATTCCTCCATTTATCCTGTCCATTGATGTTGAAGCTTGGCTCAGGCCTAGTGATCTTACTTGGCCTCTGTTTTTGTGGCGTAAATGATTGATCTTCAGTGCGCTTGTTTGCAAAGAACGAAATCAAGGCGATGACACCAAATCCGCAAGGCGCTAGCCATGCAAGTGATCGAGACATTGCTGCCAGACTAACCAGGAAGGGATTTGAAGCAAAGAAGGATGGGATAAGCCAACGCAAAACAATGTAGCCGACAATTCCCAAAATTGAGCTGATCCACCAGGGCGAACGTATCAGTACATCGATACCGCTTTGCTTTCTTTTTCTGGCCATGGCTTTATATGAAGTTTATGGGTTGCAGGAAATGATGATTCGCGGTTCTAAGGTTTTTGACATTTATATATCATCAGTGAAAAAGTGGTTTGAATCCACATTCTTTTCAACCCACACGCGCTACCGCTGACCGCAGATGGATGCCCATGTAGCAGATGCCCCTCAAAACGTTGGCCGCAAAAAAGACTGCCATTAAGCGGTCTTTTCGATCTCTAACTCTAATCCAAGCAATCTTATTTGCTGCAGCCGCCAAGGCTGGCAAATTCCAACTTTGAAATAGCCTCTTTGCCCTGCTGTTGTTCTGAAACTCGTCATATATGGTGACATGTATAGAAAAAGCGATTTTCTATACACATGGGGAGCTATATGTATAGAAAAGACAAATATCTATATATGTTTTGGCGGGATCAATAAAAATAGGCTTTATCCGTCATGCTGCTGTCCCAGCGCTGATGATACAAGCTTGGCCTGAACCCTTCTGCGTGCAGCAAGAAAGCCGTTGAATAAAATTTATATAGCGGCTGGAATAAGCTTGCGATTCCGGAAGCATCTGCAGCAAATGCGTGTGTCTGCTACTCTGGTTCGCTCATCCATCAATCGGATCAATCATGAGCAAACTGTTCTCCCCCTACTCCCTCCGCAGCCTCACCCTCCCCAACCGCATCGTCGTTTCGCCCATGTGCCAGTACTCCGCCGACAACGGTGCGGCGACTGCATGGCACATGATTCATCTCGGTCATCTTGCCTTGTCGGGTGCCGGCATGTTGATGATAGAGGCGACGGCTGTTGAGCCGGAAGGGCGCATCACGCCGTCGGATCTGGGTTTGTGGGATGACGCAACCGAGGCGGCGCTGGTGCCTGTCCTTGCTGCGATACGCAAGCATTCCAGGATTGCCGTGGTCATGCAGCTTGGGCATGCGGGGCGCAAGGCGTCGAGCAAGGTGCCGTGGGAAGGCGGGCAACAGTTACCGGTCGCGGATGGTGGCTGGATATCGTATGCGCCGTCGACTGTGCCGCAGAAGGAGGGCGATGTCGAACCACTGGCGCTGGATGCTGCTGGTTTGCGTCGTGTGCGTGATGCGTTTGTGCTGGCGGCCAAACGGGCACAACGCTTGGGTATTGATGGGCTTGAAGTGCATGGTGCGCATGGTTATCTGCTGCACCAGTTTCTGTCGCCGATTGCCAATCATCGCACTGATGAATACGGCGGCTCGCTGGAAAATCGCATGCGTTTTCCGCTGGAAGTGTTCGATGCGGTGCGTGCGGTTTTTCCGGCAGACAAGCCGGTAGGTATTCGAGTGTCGGCAAGCGACTGGATGGAGGGCGGCTGGAATCTGGAGCAGACCATCGCCTTTGCCGCCGAGTTGAAGAAGCGCGATGTCGATTGGATAGATGTGTCGTCAGGTGGCATTTCACCTTTGCAGAAAATCATCCTCGGCCCCGGTTATCAGGTCGATTTTGCACAAGGTGTGAAGGAAGCGACTGGCGTGAACACGATGGCGGTGGGTCTGATCACCGAGCCGCAACAGGCGGAAGAGATCATCGCCAGCGGCAAGGCCGACTTTATCGCATTGGCACGCGGTATTTTGTACGACCCGCGCTGGCCGTGGCATGCGGCGGCTGCGCTTGGCGCAACTATCGAGGCACCGCCGCAATACTGGCGCTCGGCACCGCATGGCCAGAACAAGATATTTGGCGAGACGGTGTTTGGCGGGCGTTGAGTTCCCGTACAACGCCCTCACTTCTTAGAGCTCATCATCAGGAGAATGCATATGCCACAGGCAACGAATACGATAACCAGAACCTTCATGATGCGCGCGACGCTGTGCCTGTTCGCCTTTGCGATGCTTGGCGGATGCGGCGGATATGCGAACACGTCCGGCAACGGTTCGGGCGTGCAAGTGTATGGAACGGTAGACGCAGGCGTTTCGCACGAAAGCCGTTAACGTCGGTGTGAATGGTCTTGCTGGCACATGGAGTCAGTGAGGAGCAGCTAGTCATCGCATCCAAATGAGGATATGAAATTGGCCGTAAAGCGACGTAAAATATCCGCATTCATTTGATGAACAAGGATGCACGATGAAACCGATTCCAGTGGATCAAATACAGATCGTCTGGTACCAGGATTCCATTTCCGGCGAAACAATGTCATCCGGCGTTGGCGGGAAGACAGTTAATTTCTGGGTGCATATGGAATTTTTTCCGCGAGAAGTAACGGAAGCTTATTTGATGGATGAGGGTGAGCCGCGACCGCATCCGAAGGATGGCTGGTCGTATGCACGGGGGATGTTGCGTTAAGGCAGGAGGCTAAACGCCCCGTTTGCAGGGGCGCCTGAAGACGATTTGCCTGCCTCGCAATTGCAAATCGCCGTGCAGGCAGATGCGGTGATTTATTTCGGAAACATGTCGAACGCTTCGCCGACTTTCAGCGCGACCAGATCGTACAGCGAATGGCGTGGTTCGGGGCCGGTTCGCTCGAAGCCCTCTATCGTATCCGGCTCCATGCCTTCCGGTGCTGGCACAAACTGCATCCAGTCTTCATAGCCTGGATGATCCTTCAGGTTGCGATTGAGTTCATCCAGAAACTCTTGCGTGCTCAGTCTTTTTTCAGCCATGATGATCTCCTCGAAGAATGATTCATCTTAGCACGATGACGTAGTCAGTTTAAGTGCGGCTGCCCCACGAAATCCGGTAATCCTTGCGATGCCGATATGAGGCAGTGTGGTGGCATCGTTCTTTCCCATTGCAAGAATCTATCCCGGCTTACTTCTTGTATACACCGCAACCGATGATCAGATTCTGATACTGATACTGATCCAGATACATGGACTTGGCTTCTATCTGTTTGGATATCGGGTTGAGGAACATATAGTCTTGCCAGCCTTTGCCACTGTTTTGAATGATGGCGATGCGCTCCCGGATGTACAGGTTGCCGGCACTGTCCTTGGCATCGATCATGTCCTTGCCGACATTGCCCGGATTGGCGCCGTGTGCAAGGTTGCGGCCGTTCATGTCGTAGACCACAACGTACAGATCGCGATCGCAGAACCGGCCGAGCTTGTTGTTGATTTCGGCGCAAGCTGCGTCCGTGCCATTCTCGCGCATCGCTTCGATGGCCTGCATGACCATCTCTTGCGCTTCCTCGGTCGAACCATGGCTGCCGCTCTTGATCGTGAAGATGCTGACGACATTGTTCAATTCCGTGGTCTGGTTTTGCAATGACTCTGCCGAAGCGGCGGCTTCTTCAACCAGTGCGGCATTTTGCTGCGTGACCTGATCCATCTGTGCAATGGCTTGATTGACTTGCTCGATGCCTATGCTTTGTTCGCGGCTGGCCGAGCTGATCTCGCTCATGATGTTATCCACGCGCTGGATGCTGCTGACGACTTCATCCATCGTGGTGCCGGCGTGCGCTACCAGCTTGCTGCCGCTTTGCACTTTGCCGACCGAATCGTCGATCAGCGTTTTGATTTCACGTGCGGCAGCCGAACTGCGTTGGGCCAGGTTGCGTACTTCGCTGGCAACCACGGCAAAGCCGCGCCCCTGTTCGCCNNGGAAGGCGATGCCGTCGATGACGCTGATGATGTCGGCGATTTTCTTTGACGACTGATTGATTGCGTCCATTGTGTTGACGACTTCAGCCACCACGTTACCGCCCTTGATGGCGACTTTGGCAGCGGTGTGCGCCAGAGCATTCGCCTGCTCGGCGTTGGCGGCATTTTCCTTGACGGTCGAGGTCATCTCTTCCATGGCGGACGCGGTTTCTTCCAGCGAGCTGGCCTGTTGTTCGGTGCGGGCAGACAGGTCCAGATTGCCGGCGGCGATTTCCTTGGTTTCGGTTGCCAGTGTTTCAGTACCGTGGCGAATATTCCATACGACGTTGGCAAGTCCCTGGCCTATGCTGTTGATGGCGCGCAGCAAGAGCCCGATCTCATCCGTACGTTTGGTTTCCAGGCGGCTGGTCAGATCGCCGGTCGCCAGCCGGCGTGCCAGCTGCGTGGCCTGCGCGAGTGGGCCGGTAACGGTTTTGCGTATGCTGGCGTACAGGCAGGCAGTCAGTATCAGCAAGGCGATACATGCGGCACCTGCTGAAAAATTACGCAGCGTCGTTGCTTCATGGGTGAATTCATCGACGTAGGTGTCGCCGACGATGATCCATTTTTTATCCTGAACATGCATGAAGGTGGCCATGCGTTCGCCGACATCGGCGGCCGCGCGATAGTAAATCACGCCTTCTTTTTTGTTCAGGATTTCCTTGATGAATTCACGGCCGTCGGCGGTCTTGTCTGCCAGGACGTTTTGTCCTTCTCTTTTAGCCGCAATGATCAGCCGGCCGTAATCAGGGCCGGTTGCAGCGTCGAGCACATAGTAGCCGCCGGTCTTGCCGACCTTGAGCGACAGCAGCGTGCTCCTGAGCTGTGGTGCATCGTTGCTCATGCTTAGTACCAGCCGGCTTCTGGCCGCGACTTCCTCGCTTGCGCGTTGTTTCAGCAGGGCGCTGGTCGCTTGCCCGCTTGCCCACACAAAAATACCGAAGACGATGGCAATCAATACAAAAGAGATAGTGGCAAGTTTTGCGCCGACACCAAGTTTGGCGAGCTTACGTATGACATTATTCATCGCGTACTTCCATCCATTGCTTTATTGTTGTAATCGCACTGTCGCGTGGCGACCGTTCCCTGTGGAAATATCATAACTGTAGAACTGACAGTTCCTGACAGATCGCTACGTGAACCAAAGTGAATTGTTGCTTATTGGCACCATTTCGGCGCATCAAATCTCAAGGGAAGGTGACTGAGATGTTTAACATCTGGCAAGACTATCCATTGGATAAAATGAGCAGTTTGAAGCAGACTTTTTAATGCCCTTACTCTGGTATCGGCACAATTCCTGAAAACAATAGCCGTGCGGCTCAGGTTGCATGCTGGCTCGATCAACGCGTTTTCTTTCCGGACCCACTATGCCTCCCATCGTCAATAGCCTGCTGGAAAACGATCTTTACAAATTCACCATGTGGCAGGCCTTGCTGCATAGCCATCCCGAAGCACAGACGGAATATGAATTTGTTTGTCGCAATGCACCATCGTATCCGCTGAGCGAACTCAAGGAAGACGTGGAACGTGAGCTGGATCATCTTTGTACGCTGGCGTTTAGCGACGATGAGTTGCTTTATTTGCGCAGCTTGCGTTTCATGAAAAGCGACTTCGTGGATTTCCTCACGGTTTTTCGCTTCCAGCGCAAATTCATTACGGTGGCAGCAGATGGTCCGACACTGCGCATACGTGCGATAGGTCCGCAAGTGCATGTGATGGGCTTTGAGATTTTTGTGCTTTATATCGTCAACGAACTTTACTTCCGCCGCTTCGATCAGCAAGTGGCGTTGGTGGAAGCACGGCAGCGTCTGCAGGAAAAAATCCGCCTGTTGCAAAGATTGGGAAAGGAAGCGGCCAGAAAAAATCCGTTTGAATTTTTCGACTTCGGTTTGCGGCGTCGTTTCTCTGCGGCTTGGCATGAAGAAGTCGTCGTTACGCTGGCAAGGGAAGTGCCGCAGTATTTCACCGGAACCTCGAATGTGTATCTGGCAAAAAAATACGGTTTGACGCCTATCGGCACGATGGCGCATGAATATCTGCAGGCCTATCAATCGTTCGGTGTGCGTCTGCGCGATTTCCAGAAAGCAGCGCTGGAGGATTGGGTGCAGGAATATCGCGGCGACCTGGGTATTGCATTGACTGACGTGGTGGGGATGGATGCTTTCCTGGCAGATTTTGATTTGTACTTTGCCAAATTGTTCGATGGCTTGCGTCATGATTCCGGCGACCCGGTCGAGTGGGGAGAAAAAGCGCTCGCACATTACGCCCGCTTGCGTATTGATGCGGGCAGCAAACGGCTGGTGTTTTCGGATGGGCTGGATTTGCAGCGCGCCTTTTCGCTGTATCGACACTTTGCGGATCGGGCGCTGACCGGTTTCGGGATAGGTACCAATCTATCCAACGACACCGGCATCCCGGCATTGAACATCGTGATGAAGCTGATGGTGTGTAACGGACAGCCTGTCGCCAAGCTGTCCGATTCTGCAGGCAAGACCCTGTGCAGGGATGAGACGTTCCTGGCTTACCTGCGCCAGGTTTTTCATCATCCTGCGCTCAAGTAATAGTCAGAACTTGTAGCCCACAGACAGAAAGGTGACGAGTGGGTCCAGTGTCAGGTTGGTCACATGGCGGCTAATGACAGTGCCGCCGGCACTTCTGCCTATTATTTCAGCATCTGTATCGAGAGGAATATAGGAGACCGAAAACCCCAGCGACCATTTCTTGTCGATGTTGTACGTCAGACCGATATTGGCAACTGGCGCCCATGAGGAGCTGAGATTGGCAGTGGCGGTTCCTCCAGGCGCAGGCGCGGTCACCAGTGTTTGCAATGATTGCGATAGTTTGACGCTGCTATACCAGACATGCGTGAGGCCCAGGCCGACGAAGGGACGCACCTGGGAATTCCTGTCGCCGAAATACCACTTCGCAAGTATGGCCGGACTCCATTGCTTGGCGGTGCCGAGCCGGCCCAAACCCGCAAGTGTGCCATCGCCATCCAGTTTGAATTTTGGCGGAATACCTAAATCGGCTGTCAGCGCAAAATTGTCGGTGACAAAATGCGTGAATGCGATGCCCAAAGTATCTGCATCGCCTACGGTGGCACCGCTGCCGACAAAGGTGATGGAGCCAGGACTCGTTTGCCGCAGCGGTTTGCTGGAATCATCGGTGGTGAGGTGAAACCAGCCTACATTGATAATATTGTCGCCGGCACTTTGCGCGGCGACAGGCAAAGAAAAAGCCGCCAGCGCAGAGAATGCGGCGACGGCGGCGAGTTGTGGCAATACACGGAAAGTCGAAGATGCTTTCATTGCTTGTCTCCTTTATGATCCGGCTGTGGTCGTCTGTTGCGGCGGCGATGCGCTTTTTCATGGTGTGCTTGCAACTTACGCATGGCGTACCATGTGTCTGGAAATAATAGTCTCATTTCCTGCTGGCTAATGTTATGTATCGCACAGTGGAGCAGATACGCAACACGTTTTGATTCCTGATACTTCGCATTTGCTTTATCCTGATGTTTTTGGATGCAATGCGCCCACCGTATTTCGATAAAGCCGCCATGAACAAGATAGAAGCAATTAAACGGGTCAATGAAGAGTTGCACGCCAGCCTGTTGAACGAGCGCAATACGCAATGGTCGACGGTGGTGCCGTATGCCGGTGATGAAGGATGGTGGCTGAATATTCCGTTGTCTGGTTTTCGGCAGGAGCAGCATTTTTTGATTTGTAGCGAGAAAGCGAAGAGCTTCCGTCACATCAGGATCAAGGCCAATACCATCTTGAGTCCTGCGACCAGATTCCGCTGCAAGGATCAGATGGCGGATGTCTTTATCTCGGCAAAGAATGTCAAACGGCTGGTCGATACGCTGCCGGGTGGCAGCAAGTTCAGTTTCGACAAATATGTATTCGGTGAATACAATTTTTGAAACAGAGAGAATGCGTAAGGAGATCCATGATTTTTGTGAATATATTCAATCTTGCTGACGGAGTGAAAATGAAACAAAAAAACATTGCAGCATTAATCATTGCCTTGTCGGCAATTGGTTTTTCATCGGCAGCATCAGCGCAATACGTCGGCCCAACGACGCAAGTGACCATTACTTCCATTGCCGAGATACTCAAACATCCGGTTGACGACCAGCCGGTTACGCTGCGCGGATATATCGTCAAAAAAGTGGGAAATGAGAAATATCTTTTCTCTGATGGCACGTCAGAAATCAGGATCGATATCGATGACAAGCACTTCGCCAATATGAAAGTCGATGCAAAGACCAAAGTTGAAATACGCGGCGAAGTTGAAAAAGATTTTTTGGAAACACCGGAAATCGATGTTGATGTGCTGAACTTGGTGAATTAAACATTTGCTCATAAGGCGCCGTCGTTCACACGGCGATCCCTATTATTTTCCAGGGCAATAAAAAAGCCGCAGCGATGCGGCTTTTTTGTGTGCGATAAAAGGTTTATGCAGGAACTGCTTCACCTTTGACCGCAACGACTTCTTCATCGGAATCCGGACTGCGGATCAGATGATCGAAGGCGCTCAAGGCAGCTTTGGAGCCTTCGCCGACCGCGATCACGATCTGCTTGAACGGCACCGTCGTGACGTCGCCCGCGGCAAATACACCTGGCACTGAAGTCTGGCCACGTGCATCGACTTCGATTTCGCCGTGACGCGACAAGGCAACCGTGCCTTTCAGCCATTCGGTGTTTGGTACCAGACCGATCTGGATGAACACGCCTTCCAGTGCAACAGTTTTCAACTCTTCGGATTTGCGATCCTTGTAGATGAGGCCGTTGACACGCTTGTCGTCGCCGGTGATTTCCGTCGTTTGCGCTGACGTGATCACGGTAACGTTTGCCAGGCTGTGCAATTTGCGCTGCAACACTGCATCGGCACGCAACTCTGCGCCGAATTCGATCAGGGTTACATGACCGACGATGCCGGCCAGATCGATCGCTGCTTCCACGCCGGAATTGCCGCCGCCGATTACCGCTACACGCTTGCCCTTGAACAGCGGACCGTCACAGTGCGGGCAATACGCCACACCCTTGTTGCGGTATTCGTTTTCACCCGGCACGTTGATGGTTTTCCAGCGTGCACCGGTGGCGAGGATCACGGTTTTGCTTTTCAGCGAGCCGCCATCTTTCAGCTTGATCTCGATCAGCTTGCCCGGCACCAGCTCGGAAGCCAGTTGCACGTTCATGATGTCGACGTCATAGCTTTTGACGTGCTGTTCCAGTGCGACGGCAAATTTCGGGCCGTCGGTTTCCTGTACCGATACAAAGTTTTCGATCGACAAGGTATCCAGCACCTGGCCGCCGAAACGTTCCGCGACTACACCAGTGCGTATGCCTTTGCGTGCTGCATAAATCGCAGCTGCTGCACCCGCAGGTCCGCCGCCAACGATCAATACATCGTACGGTGCTTTTGCGCTCAGTTCTTCAGCCTTGCGCTTGTTGCCGCCGGTGTCGAGTTTGGCGAGTATCTGCTCGATGCTGACGCGACCGGATTCGAACGGTTGTCCGTTCATGAAGGTTGTCGGTACCGCCATGATGTCGCGTTCCTTGACTTCGTCCTGGAACAAACCGCCATCGATCGTGACTGCACGGATGCGTGGATTGATCAGCGCCATCACGTTGAAGGCTTGCACGACTTCCGGGCAGTTATGGCACGACAAGGACATATAGGTTTCGAAGGTATAGTCGCCGTCCAGATTGCGTATCTGTTCGATAACCGAATCTTCGAGTTTCAACGGGTGGCCGCCGGTTTGCAGCAATGCCAGCACCAGTGAAGTGAATTCGTGGCCCATGGGAATCGCGGCGAACTGAATGCCTGCGTGTGCGTCTGGGCGCTTGATGAGAAAAGAAGGTTTGCGCTCGTCGTCATCGGTGCGTTCGACCAGAGTGATCTTGTCGGTCAACACGACGATTTCCTGCAGCAGTTCCTGCAACTCACGAGATTTGTCGCTGCCATCGAGTGAGGCGACGATCTCGATCGGTTGCACGATCTTTTCCAAATAAGAGGCTAATTGGGTTTTGAGATTGGCATCCAACATGATGGGTCCCTGCTTTCTTTTCAGTTTAAATAGAGGTAATGCGTAAAGTGCGATGCACTTGCTACTGCGGTGAAGCTTTTATTCCGGGCCCGACACCGGGCCCGGAACGATCAAACAATATTTACTTGTTCAAACTACTAATTACTTCTTAGATCTTGCCGACCAGATCCAGCGACGGAGCGATGGTTTTTTCGCCATCTTTCCATTTTGCCGGGCACACTTCGTTCGGGTGAGCCGCGGTGTATTGAGCAGCTTTCAGCTTGCGCAGTGTTTCCGAAACATCACGAGCGATTTCGTTCGAGTGGATTTCCAGAGTTTTGATGATGCCGTCTGGATTGATCACGAAGGTGCCGCGCAATGCCAGGCCATCTTCAGGAATGTGCACACCGAATGCGTTGGTCAGTTGGTGAGTTGGATCGCCAACCAATGGGAATTTGGCTTTGCCAACTGCCGGCGATGTTTCGTGCCAGACTTTGTGCGAGAAGTGAGTATCGGTAGTGACGATATAGACTTCGGTGCCCAGTTTCTGGAATTCTGCATAGCTGTCAGCTGCATCTTCAACTTCTGTCGGGCAGTTGAATGTGAACGCTGCCGGCATGAAAATCAGTACTGACCATTTGCCTTTCAACGATTGTTCGGTGACTTCAATGAACTTGCCGTTGTGGAAAGCTTGTGTCTTGAAAGGCTGGACTTGGGTGTTGATAAGGGACATGTCGTTTCCTTTTGGTTGGGGTTAAAAACTGTGCAAGTACGAATAATAGATGAGCATCCATTATTTGTATAATTGATTTAATTTCTGTGTTCGATTTGTTTTCGCTATCGATTAGGGTTGCATGCAGCTGTTTCAATAACGAATTGTCTATTATGCCGTCTTACGGGATTTGCTGCGTCCAGCGGACTGTGTCGCTGTTTGGGACGCGTGTCGTGAAGCCGGTTTACCCTTGTTTTGCGTTCGCCAAGACCGCATATACAGTATTAAAGGAAAGGAAAGCGTCATGAAAAAAATCATTGCTGTTTCCGATGCTCCGCGACCTCATTGGGTCGGTGACGGGTTCCCGGTGCGCTCGATGTTTTCGTATCAAAGCCACGGCAAGCAGCTCAGCCCTTTTCTGTTGCTCGACTACGCGGGTCCGGCGGAATTTTCGGCCGCCGATCGCCCGCCCGGCGTCGGTTCGCATCCGCATCGCGGCTTTGAAACCGTCACTATCGTCTACCGGGGCGAGGTCGCACATCGCGATTCCACCGGCCAGGGCGGCGTGATAGGTCCGGGCGATGTGCAATGGATGACGGCCGGTGCGGGTATCCTGCACGAAGAATTTCACTCGGATGCGTTTACACGTTCCGGCGGGACACTGGAGATGGTGCAGCTGTGGGTCAATCTGCCGGCACGGGACAAGATGACACCGCCCGGCTATCAGGCTATCGTCAGCAACGATATTCCGGTCGTGTCTTTACCGGACGATGCCGGAACGCTGCGGGTGATTGCCGGCGACTATGAAGGCCATGCGGGAGCGGCACATACTTTTACACCCATGCAGGTGTGGGATCTGAGCCTGAAGCAGGGTAGCAAGAGTGAGTTTACATTGCCCGATGGCTGGAACTCTGCGCTGATTGTCTTGCGCGGCACAGTGCTGATCAATGATGAACGCGTCGCACGCGAAGCGCAGATGGTGGTGCTCGATAGCAGCGGCAGCAAAGTAAGGATGGAAGCGAATGGCGATGCGGTGGTGTTGCTGCTGAGTGGCGAGGCTATCGAGGAAGAGATCGTCGGTTACGGCCCGTTTGTGATGAACAGTCAGGAAGAAATCGCGCAGGCGATTGCCGATTTCAATAGCGGGCGTTTTGCACAAATACCAGCACAGTAAGGCAAGGAACCCGGGCGTCAGCCGTATCTTCATGGCATGGCGCCCTGTTCTCGTCGTCGCACTGCCGCAGCTTGTGACTGCGGCAGTGCCTACATTGCGTCGCTAATGACCTTATAATTTGTCTCTGCATCCGCACGGCATCGTGCGGATTCCGTTCAGATTTCAATTCAAGGCTTATGAGTATCCCTTCCACTAAAACTGCAGCAACCGGCATCAGTGATGCCGAATGGCAGGTGCGTCTCGATCTCGCCGCCTGTTATCACCTGTGTGCGCTGAAAAACTGGGACGACCTGATCTATACGCATATTTCTGCGACGGTGCCGGGCGAAGAAAATCATTTCTTGATCAATCCATTTGGTTTGCGTTTCGAAGAAATCACCGCCTCGAATCTGGTCAAGATCGATTTGCAGGGCAATATCATCGGCGATCAATCCGCGCGCGTGAATGTGACCGGATTTGCGATTCACGGTGCCGTGCACAGTGCACGCAAGGATGCGATGTGCGTCATGCATTTGCATAATGAAAACGGCGTTGCGGTCGGCATGCAGCAAGGGGGATTGCTGCCCTTGTCACAGCACGCAATGCGCTTTTACCAGCAGATGGGCTATCACGATTACGAAGGACTGGCGCTGTCGCCGCTGGAACAAACACGCCTGATTGAACGCCTGGGTGATTATCCTGCGATGCTGTTGCGCAATCACGGCACACTGATCAGCGGTCGCACAATCGCCGAAGCCTATGTGTTGATGGATACGCTGGACAAGGCGTGTTCTTTCCAGCTGAAGGCGCAGGCTGGCGGCGGGCCGCTGAATATTCCGCCGCCTGAAGTGTGTGCCAAGACTTACAGGGAATTGCTTGGCGACGGCGCGCCGGAAGGCATACTCGAATGGCCGGCCTTGCTGCGCAAACTCGATGCGGTATCGCCTGCATATCGCGATTAACAGCGGCGACTAATTTACCCAACAACTTATCCAGAAATTTATTAACCAGAAGGAAAATCCATGCCAACCATTAACGTTCAATTATTTGAAGGCCGTACCGTCGAACAAAAGCGTGCTTTCGTCAAGGCCGTTACCGAAGCAACTGTTGCAACGCTCGGTTCCAGCGCTGAATCGGTCGATATCATCATTGAAGATGTGAAGCGCGAAAACTGGGCAACCGGTGGCAAGCTGTGGTCCGACGTCTGATTGGAATAGTCCTCTGTACCAGCCGGAATCACCGGCTGGCACGCATGAACACGCGGATATTTTCGGCATCCCGTCAATAAATCATGTACGTCACTGATACGCTCACTATCGACGATAGCGAAATCGATCTCACCGCCATCCGTGCGCAAGGCCCGGGTGGGCAAAATGTAAACAAGGTAGCGACGGCGATCCATTTGCGTTTCGACATCGCTGCTTCCTCGTTACCGGATTATCTGAAGGAGCGCTTGCTGCTGCTCAACGATCAACGCATCAGCAAGGATGGCATCGTCGTGATCAAGGCGCAGCAGGGGCGCAGCCAGGAACAAAGCCGCGAAGAGGCGTTGCGCCGATTGCAGGAATTGATCGTCGGCGTGACCATCGTGCCAAAAGCGCGGCGCGCTACCAAACCGACCTACGGTTCGCAGCGCAAGCGCCTGGATAGCAAGAATGCGCGCGGGCAAACCAAGGCCATGCGCGGCAAGGTTTCCATCTGAGTCGCCATTTGCGCGCACAAAAGCAGTGTTCTCCTATGTGATGTAAGGTACAGATAACGCTGCGCTTTCCAGCGATACTTGACTCTTCAATGCGAGGGTGTCGACATCGACAAGCGATATGAACAAGGCTTTTGTAAAGGAAACAGGCGACGACGAGACTTTGTCCTCGTTGCCGGAAATGCCGTCGGGTGTACGCAATTACATCACGCTGGCAGGTTATCGGCATTTGCAAAGTGAATTGCAGCGCTTGATGAATGCGGCGCAGTTTGAAGCTGTTCGCGAGGGAGGTCGTGCGCCGGCCGCCTTGTCGGACATCTCGCCGGAACGCGCAATGCGCGAAATCGAGCAAGGCATCCATTATCTGCAAGCACGCCTGGAAACGGCGGAGATTGTCGATCCCGGCGTGCATACCGGCGAAGAGAAAATCTTTTTTGGCGCCAACGTTACCTATCAACATGAAAGAGGCGAACAGCAGAACGTGACCATCGTCGGTCTGGATGAACTTGATCCGGCCAACGGCAGAATCAGCTGGCGGTCGCCGGTGGCGCAAAGCCTGCTGGGTGCATCGGCAGGCGACGAGGTGATGCTGGAAAGTCCTGCCGGAACGGAGATGTTGAAGGTACTGGCAGTGCAATATCCGGTGCGCAATAGTGAACCGGGCGGCGCTGCAGCGAGTCTTAATGATAAGAAAATGGAGTAATGCTGTTGATATGAGGTGCAGCTCGACCTGCAAACAGAATCAGTCATCAAGGAGTGTCACATGGCGCACGATCATTCTTCAAAAACCGAAAAGAAGCCGGCAGTCGAAACGCAAAAACTTGCCCGCGAGTCGCATGAAGAGCACCTGCTGGACAGGGCTCTGGCGCAGACCTTTCCCGCCAGCGATCCGGTGGCTGAACTGCCGACTGAAACCGTGTCTTCCGAGGAAGCGCAAGCCAAGGAAACCTTGCTGGATATCGGTATTGAAATGACCTTTCCTGCCAGTGATCCGGTTTCAGTGGCATCGAGTATCACGCGCATCGAGCATTCGCCGGAGGCCGTCGATGCACATGTCGATCACCAAAACAGCAATGAAATCGAAGCAACTGAAAAAGCGGCAAAAAAGACCCGCAAATAAAAAGCTCAATCAGCAGAATATTGGAGGCATATCGGTGCTGTACATGCCGCAGTGCTGCCTTCTTGTCGTGCAGCAGACCTGGGACAGGTCTGTTGTCATCTTGTTTCAGTATTAATTGATCCCGGTTAAGATCGGCGAAATCTGCTGCAACTTTCAGTAAAAATGCCGTTTCACGCGCTACTTCTTTCATGTTAGTATGCGACCGCACGCTAGGGGTCCTGAAGGCAAAAGTCTTCGGGTGAGATAAAACCCTCCGTACCTGACCTGGATAATGCCAGCGTAGGGAAGCGCACAAAGTCCACGCACCATCCTCTTTGTTCATTCCTTCGCTCGCGTCCGTTTTTTACGATTGATTTGCGACCGAATGAACAACATGATGCCCGCCCCGTCTTTCTCCTATTCCCTGCTAGCCCTTGCAATTGCACAGGCGTTTTCCTTTACGGCAGCGCAGGCACAAACTTCCGATGATGTATTGCCCGCCGTGACGGTGGTTTCGGACTCGGCGACCAGCGCGGGCGTAGCCGGCATAGGCAGTTTTTCCGACACGCCCTTGCGCGAAGTCCCGGCCTCGATCAGCGTCATCACGCATGAGCAGATGCAGGATCGCAGCATCCGTAGTGCCACTGATGCAGTCAAATACGATGCCAGCGTACAGAACTCCTATAACGCAGTGGGTTTGTCCGACTGGTTTGCCATCAGGGGCTTTGTACTGGATCAGGGTTCCAGCTATCGCAAGGATGGCATGGTGATTCTTGCGCAATCGATGATCCCGATGGAAAACAAGGAGCGTTTCGAGATTCTTAAAGGAGTCGATGGCTTGCAGGCCGGCGGCGCCTCGGCCGGCGGTATCCTGAACTATGTCGTCAAACGCCCAACAAACCAGCCATTGCGCTCGGTTACGCTGGAAGTCAGCGAACGCGGCACGCTTTACGGTGCAATCGATCTGGGTGGCCGTTCGGACGACAAGCGCTTTGGTTATCGCATCAATGCGGCGGCTGCGGATATCAAATCCTATGCGCAGGGTTCCAACGGTGACCGCAAGTTTGTTTCCGGTGCATTTGACTGGCGTCTTAGTCCGAAAGCCTTGCTGCAAATCGATCTGGATTACCACCACAAGTCGCAACTGACGGTGCCGGGCTTTCAATTGCTGGGCGGTACCACGATACCCACAGGCGTGAGCGGCAAGACGATGTTGAACAATCAGTCGTGGAGCCTGCCAGTTACCGACGATACCAATAACATGGGTATCAAGTTTGAATACGAATTGAACGACAACTGGCGTACCACCTTGCAGGCCAACAAGTTTGAATTGCGGCGCGACGATGCGGTTGCATTGGCGTCAGGTTGCCCGACGACCTTCATATCATCCGGCTATTGCGCAGACGGGACATTCGGCTTGTACGATCTGCGGCGTGACAATGACAAGCGCACGGTCATGACGACGCAGGCCATGTTGCAGGGCAAGTTCAATACGGGTGAGTTCAAGCATGATTTGACTCTGGGCGTATCTACACTCAATCGCAGAGATAACTTTGCCGATTATCTTTTCAATCGAGCTGATGGCGATGGCCTCGGCAGCATCTACTATCCGAAGTTCAACACGATTACCCTTGCTCCTACCAATCCTGTCAGCTTGCGTCGCAAAGAAGAGGAGCGGTCTATTTTTGCGCAGGACATCCTGTCCTTGAGCGAGCGGCTCAAGTTGCATGCCGGCTTGCGTTATACCCAGATTGAACGCGATCAGTTCAGGGCCTCGGGCGCCTTGGTTCGCCATACCGACAAAGATTTTGTATTGCCGAGTGTGGCGCTGGTATTCAAGCCGAAAGCAAACTGGTCTGTTTATGGCTCCTATTCGGAAGGTCTGGAATCCGGCGCGGAAGTACCGTCGCCGCTAAATGATGCCGAGACGGTACTTGATCCGAGTAAATCGAAACAGATCGAGATCGGTGTAAAGGCGGATTTGTCGGCTGACCTGAGTGTTGCTGCGGCACTGTTCCAGATCAAACGCAACAACGATTACGCGAATTCCTCTTTCGATTATGTCGTTGCCGGAACGGCCGTGCATCGCGGACTGGAGTTGTCTGCACAAGGCAGGGCTACGCGTAACCTGATGATAGGTGCCAGCATGACGGCGCTGCAGGCGTTTGCGAAAAATACAGGTGAGCCGCAGATCGAAGGCAAGCGCGTTGGTAATGTGCCGGCCTTCAAGTCCGCTGTCTATATGGATTACACAGTGCCAACCATGCCGGCGCTCAAGCTCAATGCGACGTGGGTCTATTCAAGTAGCAAGATATTTGCGCCGACACGCGATTTTGCAGCGCCTGACGTAATTGTGCGCAAGGAAGTTGATGCCTATCATGTACTGAACGTAGGTGCGCAGTACAAAACCAAGGTTTCCAATACAGCGACTACTTTCCGCTTCGGCATTGATAACGTACTCGACAAGTTTTACTGGGGCGATTCGTCGAATGCGTTTGGTGGCTACCTGATCCCTGGTGCGCCGCGGGTATTTAAATTGTCAGCGCAGTTCGACTTCTAAAGATCGACTCTTTGAAATAAAAAACGCTGCCTTTGGGCAGCGTTTTTTATTGGCAGGTTCAATTGGTTTCGCGTTGTGCGGGTAAGGTTTCCGGCAACGCAATTCGTTGCTGCGTATCGCCATCCATTCGCAAACCAAAGCGGGCACTTAATTGCAAGGTGCGTACCGTCGATGAAATGTCCGCTTTCGATCCTGGATTCAGGCGGTGGGTGCAACAGATTGATGAAACTACCCACCGCCGCCATGTAAATCTGTAAGAGGCATGACAACCCGTTTGCGACACGTTTCAATCCGGGCAAAGTATGTCGGTCAAACCTTGAATTCATACGTCACAATGAACCGTGTAACGTCGAGAGGATTCAGCCTGTTCAAATAAATTGCGATCGGAGCAAGGCATCGCTTACACTGCTGGGATGGCATGAAAAGCAAGCATCATTGCGTCTCGAAATAGAGGAAGATTAAGCATGGCGGACGTATCCCGTTCCAATAAAAATAAAATCGTGCAAAGCACCGAGGAGGGTGAAAGCCAGTCCAAATTCGCGCATCGTATTATTGAAGAAATGATCGTGACCCTAGACTTGCCGCCAGGTAGTCGCATCTCTGAACAATCCATCAGTGCGGAGCTGGGCATCGGTCGCACACCAGTGCGCGAGGCCTTGCAGCGTCTTGCTTACGAACGCACGATCAAGATACAGCCGCGCTCGGGAGCAGTGGTATCGCAAATCGATTTTTCCGAGCATTTCAAGCTGATTGAGTTGCGCAGAGAAATAGAACGCATACTGGTCACTCGTGCTGCACGACTGGCGGACCCTATCGCTAGTCGAAAATTTCTCGATTTAGTAAAGCGTTTCAAGAAAGCTGGCAGCAGCAACGATGCGACTCTCTTCATCAGTGCAGATGGTGAGTTCAATGCCTTGCTCGCACAGACCGCCGACAATGATTATGCGGCGGCAGCAATGGCGCCGTTGCAGGCGCAAACCAGACGGCTCTGGTATTTGCAATATAGGGAATTCGGGGATGTATCCAAAGTGTCAACGCTGCATGCCGACATCGCAAAGGCTGTTGCGGACAAGAACGAAGAGCAGGCTCGCCGAGCTTCAGATGCGCTACTTGACTACGTTGAAGATTATACCTATCGGACCATCAAGGTATTGAAAAACACCCCGCCAGAAGTCTGGCGAGGTGCAAGAAACAAGTGAGTTGCAGGAGGCGATAAAACGACTACAGCCTCCCGCGTTGCACGTGTGAGACTACTGACGCGTACTCATCAGTCGCATGACAGGCGTCACCATCATTCCCAGCGTAAATAAGCCAAAGCCTGTGATAAGCAAGCTTTCACGCCCTTCTTGCAGACCGATATACATCAGCGGTACTGCAAGCAACGCTGTCACACCGGCAAAGATCAACCAAATCGTTTGTTTTGACATGTTGTTTCTCCTTATGCGACCAATAATACGACGACGCCGATAATCAGCGACACCATCACAAATAGCGGAATTGTCACGCGCAGCACCTCGCCCTCACGTCCAAGGATGCCTGCCGTCGTTGTTCCGAGCAGTACATTGCCTGGTGCAACCATATTACCTGCGGCGGCGCCCGCAGTCTGTGCACCAAGAATGGCAGAGCTCTTCAAACCGGTCGCAGCCGCAGTAGATTCTTGGAAGGTTCCGAAAAGCAGGTTGGATGCAAGATTGGACGTCGTCATCAGCGAGCCCAATCCACCAACTAGCGGTGCCAAGAAGCCGTAGCCGGTACCAGCTACCGTGGCAACACCTAGAGCAAGCACGTGGACAGCGCCGGATCCGGCCATGATATTGGACATCGAGATTAACGCAATCACTGCAATTGTAGACGGAATCGCTTTGTCTACAGTGTTGTGGAAAATGCGTCCCACAGCACCCTCGCGCATCCGTCCCATGTTTGCGAATGCAAAATAGCCCACTAATGCTGCAGAAAACAGGAACGTACCAGCATGCGTTAAAGGTGTGAAAGAAAGGAAAGTGGCAGCGCGCTCAAACCCTAATCCAGTGATGGTCGCCGGAAAATCAATCCCGATGGAGAATTGACCCAGAGCCTGCTTTACAGGTGCAATCAACAAAACACCGAAGGTAATAACTAGCAATGCGTAGTAAGGAATGAACGCCTGATTTAGCGTCATCGATTTACCTTGCAAAGCATCGCCATCCACCAGCGGCGTCGCCTTCGCTACGCCACGACCTTCCCGTACCGAATCTTCAAAGATGTGACTGTCGGCTGGTTTGGCGTTTCTATAACGTGGCAAGCGGGCAATCGCAAACAATGCAATAAACGCGACGGTAGACGCTACAAATCCGTTGAGCGTATCGTTCCATTGCGACAGCAACAGCGTTAATCCACCTTGCAGGCCAGACATCACGAGAATTGCCGGCAAGCCATTGCGAATACCGCGCCAGCGGTCATACAACCAGCAAACTAGAAACCCGCCAAGCAGATTCAATACCCAGATGAACGCCGAAGCATAAAGTGCGGTTTCCATGGCCAGTTCAGGGGTCATGTTTGTCACTTCCTTCAGGCCCAACCATGCTACTGCCAGCGTGCCAAAGGTGTTGTTCCATGCATGACCAATCAACGGGATGATGACCGCATATAAAGGTCGTACGCCAATACCAACCAGTAAGGGAGCGCACACTGCAATTGGGACGCCGAATCCCGTCACACCTTGCAGGAAGGAGGCAAAAGCCCAGCCGAATGCAAGCACCTGAATCAGAGGGTCGGGAAGAATCCGCGTGATCCCCTGACGCAAAGGCTCGAACGCACCACCTTCGTGTGTTACCTCGTAGATCAGGATGGAGGCCCAGACGACATACAGCACGGTGACTGCGCTCCATGTACCTTTGATGCTCTCATAGCCAATTATCGTTGCGGGCGTATCGAAGAAGAGCCACGCCATTGCCACAGCCGCCAGCCAGGACAGAGGACCCGCCTCGGCAGCCCCCCATTTACGCCACAGCATCAGTACCAGTAGAAACAGCAGCGGTAGAAAGGCAATCAGCCAGTTTGTTGCAGAAACTGTCATATTCATGATGTTATCCAGTCAAGTTGGTTGAGGTCGTGCCTTACCAGCCAACGGCAATGCCTTCGCCGCGCGGATCGGCCGCGCCCGACAACACACCCGTTTGCGGATCAATTTTGATCGCGGCAGCGTGACCCATGAAATCACTCCACGCTTCCGTGATTTCTACCTGGTGGCCGCGCGCTCGTAATGCGGCAAATACTTCTTCCGAAAAACGGTTTTCCACACGCAAGGCTTGTGTCGCATCTCCCCACGTGCGGCCATACAGCCAACGCGGATTATCGACAGCAGTTTGTACATCGTGGTTGAAATCAACGTAGCGCGTGACCAGCGCAGTACTGGTTTGTGGCTGGCCTTCGCCGCCCATCGTGCCATACACCAGTTCCGGCTTGCCATTGCGGAAAAGCATGCCCGGCATCAAGGTATGAAAACAGCGTTTGCCCGGCATCAGCGTATTAACGTGATTCTCGTCGAGCGAAAAGAACGACCCACGATTCTGCAGCAGGATGCCGGTTTTGCCGGCAACGAATCCGGAGCCGAACTCGTGATAAAGACTCTGGATGACCGATGCCGCATTACCGTGACGATCGACTACCACTGTACAAGTCGTGTCTTGGCCCATTGGCTGCGGCTGATTTTCAATCGTGGTGTCAAAGCTGATTTGCTTCGCCAGTTCCGCTGCATATTCTTTCGACAGCAGACGGTCGAGCGGGATCTGGCCTGCATCCGGACAAGTCAGATAACGATCTCGATCACGGAACGCCAGTTTGGTTGCCTCGACCAGCAAGTGAATGTACGCAGCACGATCGTTTTTCAGCGCCGCCACATCAAACTGCTCGAGAATATTCAGCACCATCAAGTGTGCAAAACCCTGGCTATTAGGTGGGTGCTGATAACAGGTGTAACCGCGATAAGTGGTAGAGATCGGCTCGCTCCATGTGCCTGCGTGATCGGTCAGATCCGAGGATTGCCATTCACCACCTGCGGCGGCTAGTGACGCGATAATTTCGTCACGTACTTCGCCCTCATAAAAACCGGCGCGGCCTTCTCGCGCAATTGCTTCCATCACGTTAGCCATCCCGGGAAAGCGCATGATGTCGCCAGCTTCAGGAGGCCGACCGTTCGGCATGAAAACTTCGCTTGTTGTCTTGTAGCGCCCCAGCACTTGCGCTGTATTGCGCGTAAACATCGCCTGTCCCGCTGATACCGGATAACCGTCGCGTGCATATTTGATTGCCTGCTCCAAACACTTTGCCATCGATACTTTGCCAAAGCGCTCATGCGCCATACACCATGCATCAACGGTCCCTGGCACGGTTACTGCCGCATGCGGACCACGCTGGGGAATAACCGACAATCCCAATTTCTTATACCGTTCGCGTGTGGCGCTTTTTACCGCCCGGCCTGAGCCATTCAAGGCATGAACCTTGTTGTTTTCGGCATCATTAATTAACCAGAAGGAGTCGCCACCCATCCCGCTCATATGCGGGTAAACGATACCCAAAGTGGCGTTGACAGCAATGGCAGCATCGACGGCGCTACCGCCGTCCTGTAAAACACGAAGACCTGCAAGCGAAGCAAAATAATGCGGAGAAGCAACCATCCCTTCGGTGGCCATGGCGATTGAACGCGATGTTTTCATGAGTGCATTCCTCTAATATAGATTTATGACATATCAGATATAGATTCTGATATGTCAGTTTAGAGGCTTAAATCGGGAAGATCAAGTAAATAGTTTCGCGGTGTGCAAATCCGGCGCAGTGTCATCAGCTTTGGGCGATCTTGTTGATTTTCTTGCAAAATTGACCTGCTCCAACTGATCTACCCTCCACTGTCTGGCGAAGGCTGCGACCCAGTCAGACGCCCCTTCAAATCCCAGCGCACGCAAGTCGATGTGCATCTGTTTCAGGGGCCGACGTTGTTTGCGTGGCTGCGTTGTTTCAGTTTTTAACGAGGCTGAAAGCTTGAAAGCGTATTTGTCGAGAGAAGTCGGGAAACGTCGATTACTCCAACCTCCCACTCACTTTGATACGCAGGATTGTGTTCTAGGCGTGGATCATCTTTGATGCAAATCCAGACATTATTCACACCAATTAAAAAGGCCCCGGGAGGGGCCTTTTCTCAGTACACGAAAGGCATGGCAAAGTCAGCGCCAGACTTCGCATTCTTGTGCCATCGCTGCATGATGGATTTCTGCCTGGTATAGAAGCGAACGCCCTCTTCTCCATAGACATGCATGTCGCCAAACAAACTCGCCTTCCAGCCACCGAAACCATGCCACGCCATTGGAACCGGAATTGGCACGTTGATACCGACCATACCGACCTGAACTCGACGAGCAAATTCGCGAGCCGTGTTGCCGTCACTGGTGAAACATGCAACACCATTACCAAATTCGTGATCATTAATCAGCTTGAGTGCTTCGTTCATTGATTTCACACGGGTGCACGAAAGTACTGGCCCAAAAATCTCTTCCAGGTAAATTTTCATATCTGGAGTAACGTGGTCAAACAAGGTGCCACCGATGAAATAACCACCTTCATTGCCAGGCACTGTGTAGTTACGACCATCAACCAGCAGTTTGGCACCTTCTTCTACGCCTTTGGCTATGTAGCCTTCAATTCGCTCAAACGCGTCACGAGTAACTACAGGCCCCATCTCGGCATCAAGGCGCATACCGTCAGAAATCTTGAGATTCTTCGTACGCTCAATCAGCAGAGGGATGACACGCTCTGCTGCATCGCCAACAAGAACTGCAACAGAAATTGCCATGCAACGTTCTCCGGCAGAACCGTAGGCCGCGCCAATCAATGCATCAACAGCTTGTTCGATATCAGCGTCTGGCATGATGACCATATGATTCTTGGCGCCACCAAGGGCCTGGAATCGTTTGCCTTGTTTAGCCGCTTGTTCCGCAATATAACGGGCAATAGGAGTCGAACCAACAAAGCTGATAGCGCGGACATCAGGATGCTCAATCAGCGCATCTACCGACTCTTTGTCGCCTTGCACAACATTGAATACGCCCGGCGGCAAGCCGGCTTCAGTGAATAGCTTGGCCATGAATAAACTGGCGCTTGGGTCACGTTCACTCGGCTTGAGAATGAAGGTGTTGCCAGTTGCGATGGCGATTGGAAACATCCAGCACGGAACCATGCAAGGGAAGTTGAATGGGGTGATGCCAGCGACCACGCCCAATGGCTGACGCATGGTCCAGTTGTCCATGCCGGTGCTTACTTCCTCTGTGTAATCGCCTTTGAGTAACTGCGGGATACCACATGCGAATTCGACAATGTCAATGCCGCGAGCAACTTCGCCAAGTGCATCGGTGAACACTTTCCCGTGTTCCGCCGTAATCATGGCAGCAAGCTCTTCCTTGTTCTCGTTCATCAAATGCAGAAATTTATTGACGATACGCGCTCTCCGAATCGCTGGAACCGCAGACCAACTCTCAAAAGCCTTCAAGGAAGATTCAACAGCGGAATTAACGTCGTTGCGCGTAGCAAGAATCACGTTACGCGAGGTAGTACCGGATGCCGGATTGAAGACGGCTTGCTCACGGCTTTCTTTGCTGGTGACAGTCTTGCCATCGATGAAGTGACCGATTGTGGCGGAAGACACATATGCTGGGACGTTGCTCATTTTTGACCTTTCTGTTCAAAGAATGAGGCAAGTCTAAAGAGGTACTATGTTAAGAACAATGTCTTAAAACTTGATTTATTGTTCAATTAATTAAACAATCAATTATGGACCAACAGAAGAACGAGCCCATGTGGGGCCACATCCATACACTTGTCGTGCTGGAGGAAGTCGGAAGTTACACGGCAGCAGCAGTGCGACTAGGGATAAGCAAGAGCGCGGTAAGCCAGCGCGTGGCGGAACTTGAAAAAGTCGTAGGGATGTCTCTAGTTCAACGGACAACGCGCAGTGTCCGCCTGACGGAAGCCGGTCAAAGACTTGTTGACTCCAGCAGGGGCTATTTTGAAGGTATCGAGAGAAATTATGTGGAACTGCGAGACTCCCTACGCGACCCACGGGGTATCGTCCGTGTAACTGCTCCTGTCGCACTTGCACGCCAACAAATTGTGCCCCGTTTGGCAGACTTCCTGCGCTTGTACCCAGACATCCGCATTGAGCTGGAGCTCTCAGACCAAATCGTTTCGTTGGCGAAGGAAGGATTTGACTTGGCAATACGTCATAGCGACACAGTGCCAGACACCCATATCGCATGGCTGCTTTGCAAAACAGACGCAGTTCTGGTGGCATCCAAAGGGTACTTGAGGCTACGAGGAATGCCGAAGACTCCCGAAGCACTAGCCAACCATGACTGCCTGCATTATTTCAGGCGCGGCCAAGTCTCGAGCTGGAGCTTTCAGCAGGAAGGACGCCAGGCGAACCGTGTGAACGTTCCAATTAATGGCCCCCTTGCAACCAATAACAGCGAGGCATTGCGAGAAGCTGCGCTCGGCGATTTGGGAATTGCTTTGGTTCCTGACTTTTCAGCGGAAAAAGACTTGAGGGAAGGGCGGCTCGTTCAGGTTTTGCCAACCTGGAAGTCTGCAGGAGCGTTTGGAGGCAACTTGCATGCAGTTCGTCCCTACAGCCCCTACATCTCCAAGCCTGTGCGAATTTTTGTTGATTTCCTCAGGGCGCAGTTGAAAACCGGATTCGCCATTAAAGGTAAGAAATCATAATCTGCAGGATTTAAAAAAGCTGTGCAAGCATTCAGTCTTGATTTGAATCCGAAATAGTTTTAAATCTGCCAACCATACCGTCTAACTTGTATCGCTAGAGGCACGCCAATCACCGCGGGGAGAAAGTAAACCTCTCGAACCAACCCTGCCAGCTCGATATTCCATGGCGAAGCACCCAGTGCGCTGAATTTCAAAGCCATTACTATTACCTGATGCCTTTATTAATCCAACTGAACCTAATATTTCCAAAGGTTGATCCGGGAGTGTTACGTCCGCTATTGGTCGATAACAGACGGGCTGCTTTCGACAGATTGAATCCCAGACCTAAAGCAGCTACTCAAGTTGAGCGAATTGGGCGCTCAGATAGATCATAGGAATTTTTCAAATTAAGGACGTTACAGGAGATTGATAACGAGCGGCTTACCAGGCGTAGCGCAAGCCGGCAGTGACGGTATGTGCGGTGTCTCTTTTTGCCAAAGTGGCGTCGTAGCTGAGATAAATATTCATATTCGCGTTATTGGCATAAATGATATTCACGCCTAGCAGAGCTGCATCCCTCCAGCCTTCTGCCCCTTGAACAGTGAAATGCTGTCCAGTTACATCACCAGCAAATGTCGCCTTGAACTGTGGGGTACGATCTTTAAACTCATGCAACCAACGTGCCTTGCCTTCCAGGGTCAAAACGCCGTCAGCAAGTACGAAATCCTTCATCAGCGCTACACCCAAACCTGAACGAACACTGTGCGTTGTGGCACTCTCGGTATTCAACCCGATTTCTCCGGCGCCACTTTCCGAAAATCCTTCCTCATGTTGCCGGACGTAACCAAGCGAGGCCAAAGGTTTCAATAGCAGACCGCCGGATAAAGGCAATTTGTAACCTGTCTCCATATATACATTGGCATTTTCCCCAGTGTAATCGGATGTGGCTTGCAAGCTGGCGTTAGCGAAATTGATATTGCGTTCGACGATATTTTTTTGCCAGCCAAAACTGAGAATGCCATCTACATAAAAATCATTGCGCTGATAGCTGCTATACAAGCCTAGTTGATAAGCATCCGTTTTTGCACTCGCGCCATAGTCTGAAAAATCACCATGCATTTGAGAGACATCAATGCCTACACCAAACAACCAATTAGGACTAATCCAGCGATCCATGCCTGCTGCCAAACCGTTGATGCTGTAATCCAAATCTGCAACCACATCACTGTTTACGTCGCCACGCGTGTAATAAGGTCGTGCCCACAAGGCAGAGTCACGTGTCATGTCGCGCGGTATGGGGCCTGAGAGACGTTGCGTCAATGAACGTGCAAACATCCCGCTCTGCCGCATATTCAAGCCTGCTAAGGTTGCATGCACATCACCACCGCCTAAACTGTGAAAAGCACTTTGTGCCTGTGCTGCGGACATCACAACGAGTTGATCAACAGTGTTAGCCAGACCACCTGCTTTTGCATTTGCATCGAGCGAAGCGGCCAGCGCCTTGTCATTATCTGTCGTGGCGACATCGGCAAAATTGACGTCGTTGCGCTGGTAGCCGATGAACACGCCATTGTTCCCCGCACCATTGAAGACTGCCGTGTCCACAAATGCTGACGGCGTATACACGGCAAAACTGCCTGTCACACAATTGCCTGTGCATTGAATGATTTCTTGCTGTCGAAAATTGTCGTAATTTCCCGGTTTGAAATTAGCCGTTACCTGGCCACCCTGGATATTCACAGTGCCAGGGTTGCTGACGATCAGTTTGCCGGCAGACGTCGGTGTGAGATCAATCGCCAACGTGCCCGAACTTTGATGGATATAGTTACCCGTGATTGTCAGCGCGCCCGTGCCATCGCCTGCGCCCGGGTGTACGGTGCCACCATTGGATAAGTTTCCTGCGACTGTGCCGACGCCCGACAACACACCGACAACCGTGCCAGGCAGTGCACCTGCTGACGTTCCCGCAACGGAAGTGGTGCCGCTCGTTGTGGTCAACGTACCCGCTGTATCGATATATACGGGACTCGTCAGCACGCTATCCAATGTTAGCGTACCGCTCTGAATCAGAGTGCTATTGAAAGCAGCGTCAGTAGTCCAGTTCCAGGCCGTGCCACGCATAGTCAGCGTGTTGAAGTTACGAAACACGCTATCAACCAGGCCGTTTCCCTCGAGATACACATTACTGTTACCTCTACCACCATCCGCGGCTCCCACAATTTGTGAGCCGGTTCGTAGTATTAATGAGTTGTTAACGCTGTTACCCAGGATGATGGCAGTATCGTCATTGATGCCGCCATGCCCTTCCAGGTAACCGGCATTGATAACGGTATCGCTACCATTGAGGCCGCGGATAGCATACGACTGGTCACTGATAATCTGACCGCCAGCTGCATTCGTCATGTTCGAGGTAAACGTCGAGCTCACCGTGTTCATGAATACGCCATCGGAGCCGTTTCCTTGTACATGAATGGTGCCGCTATTTGTAAAATTGTTGGCATTGCCTTGCGCATATACAGCAGTCGAGGAAGAGCCGGCCGTCGTAATCGTCCCGCTGTTAATAATCGTGTTGTTGCCGCCAACGGCGTGAATAGCATCCGAGTTACTGTGTTGCGTCGTGATCGAGCTACCAACGCCGTTAATGATGGTGTTTCCTACTCCTCCACCGCCGGCCGCGGAAGTGCCGATGGAGATGCCGTAAATACTCGTGCCCGTCACCTGGATCGTGCCGTTATTGGTAATCGTATTATTGTTGGTCAGTGCTGAAATTGCCGCCTTCAGACCACTGCCTGAACCGGCTGCCGTAACGATAGTGCCGTTGTTTGTGACGTTACTATCTCCAATAATCTGTATGCCTATTCTGGAAAAAGATATGGTGCCTGCTGACACAGTGGCACTAACGTTGTTGCTGCCGGGTACTGCGATGACGCTGGTTGCGGTACCAACTGAGGGAGTGCAATTGACCGTGTCGCCTGAGTTTGGAGCCGTATTGTCACAATCAGCCCAAGCACTTCCTGTTATCAGGCCGGCAAGACTGAAGACGGTACAACACAGTTTCTTGCGACATGGGGGGCTGCAACTTCTATTTGGCAGGCGCGGCATCACAACTCCTTTGTAATGAAAAGGGATAAAGCGTTGTGGTGAGACTCTATTCAATATCTTGTAAGAAGCCCTAATAAAATTAATTCAAGGCAGCTAAATTTCTATCGGAATCTTCTTTTGCCAAGGCTATTAAGACTGTAGCACTGAACAAAATGTGACCATGCTCATGACATGCAATCACTGGAACAGTTGAGCAGGGATGGTATTCACCATTGAACCAATGATGAACGCGGGTAAACGACATTCAAAAGAAACGCCGGGCGGATGGACAGACAGTCGTTACCAGGGACCACCCTTATCTGCACAATGGGAGCACATGGTTGCAGTTACCGAAACGGGCTTTGAAGTTCTTGCGCTATGGCCTGCTGGTTGCGGAGAGTATTTGCCTCTTTCCACCTAAGCAAGTCGAACTGCTGGACCCTAACTTCAATGTCCGCTATCTGGACGATAGCGGCGACCGGGCGATGAACGAAACAAAGCAAAAAAATTGTTTGGATTAATCTTATAGCTGATAATGTCGGCATGAACGATACTGCACACTACCCCTCGCTTCCTGACCGACTCTCCATCGATCCTCGCAGCCCTTACTACGACGCTGCCATATTTGAACACGAGGTTGGCATCAAACTTAACGATAAAGAGCGCTCCGATGTTGAAGAATATTGCATCAGCGAGGGATGGATTAAAGTCCCGGCCGGAAAGGCACTCGATCGGAAGGGCAATCCCTTAATGACTAAATTAAAAGGCAGGGTTGAGCCTTTCTATCGGTAACGATGGTTCTTTAATTAGCATTTCTTAACTTCTGTCATTGTCTGCAAGGGCACATCCTTTAACGCTTTTTGCGGTAGCGATTACAAGTCTGCGTTTGAGCAATCACGGATGTCTGTTTTTGATTGCGGATTCAATTGGCGATTAAATGTTGCTGAAAAGCGAGCAAGTATCCATCGCAGTCCTTGACGGCAAATTCATGCGTGCCATAAGACATTTCCTGCAGCGGCCATGCAATTGATACCTTATCCTTAACGATTGAGTAGTAATTTTCCACGTCAGGGATATTGAAATAAATGGTCCCTGAAAAGCTTGGTGAAGCGTTCCACAAATCTTGCCCGGTAAAGATTAGCTTCCCGCCGTATTTGACAGCGGTGATTGTCGTTTCCGCCGTAGCCAGAACATTGAAACCAAGCACAGATTCATAAAAGTCTCGTGTCTGGTTTATGTCGGTACAGCGCAGAAGAAGAGTTAGAGACATGGCTTCCTTTGGTTAAATGCTGCACTTCAAGTATGTAGTGTAATGCATTCTTTTCGCGCAAAGCTGACTTGTCGGCTATCGGCTGCGGATTTGACCGACGAGCCGGGACCGGATATGAACAGAATGCCGGGATGGACTGCGGTTCCGTCCATGCTCCCTGATACAGTCGTTACGAGACGACTATCCAGAACTGACATTGTGCTTTTGTGGATACCAAGCCATTTTGCATGGCCCAGGTTGAACCGGTGCCAGATACCAGGACGATGCATCGAGATTACCTCCCCCGAATGGGCTTCCCATTGTCAGGCTGCTGCTCGTGACGCGACCGCCGTCAGTGATGTTGACTGTGGTCAAGTTGCTTCCCACATTATTCAGAGACAGCCACTCGCGAGTCGCGGTTCGCCGCCGGTAACGAAGGTGTTGTCAGTGTACGTGCTGATTCCTGTCATCTCCAGCGGCAGTACGTAAGCAATGAGTAGTGCTGTTGCATTTCCTGATTCTGGAATAAGGTTTAAGGCCTTGGGCAGCGGTTTTTGGGTAAAGAGGCGACGCTTGTAAACGACTCCATCTCGTGAGATTGCCGGAAAACAAGATTGTCTTTGGGTAATGATGTGTCTTGAACATGCCAATTATTTAACATTTATTGCAAGACATGATTTGCACACAATTGAGACCAGGATCTCCGCGTCGTTTTGGATCTTGGTTTCAAGCGGTTTAATGCAATCAAGCGACTTAATTAAATCGCTTGATTGATTTGTGTGTTTTAATATCGCTCATGAAACCTGTCATCAAACCCAATCCGCCCGTATCCCGTGCGAGTGCCTCTGCAAAAACTGCAGATAGTGGCGACACACGCAAGCCGCGTTCCGATGGGGCCGAGGCACGCAGTCGGCTGTTGCTGGCGGCCTTGCGACTGTTCGCCGAGAAGGGATTTGCCAAGGCCTCCACGCGCGAGATCGCGGAGTCGGCCGGAGTCAACCTTGCGGCTATCAAATATTATTTCGGAGACAAAGCGGGTCTTTATCGCGTGGTTTTCAGCGAACCTCTTGGTACCGCTTGCCAGGGTGTCGATCTGTCCGATCCGGGTTTGAGCCTGCGGGATGTGCTGCGCATTTTCTTCGAAGATTTTGTTGCGCCACTCAAGCACGGCGATGTCGTGCAACTTGCGGTGCGCATGCATTTTCGTGAAATGCTGGAACCGACCGGCTTGTGGATGGAGGAAATCGACAGGCACATCAAGCCATCGCATGCAGGATTAGTCGCGGTGTTGCTGCGCCATCTCAATTTGTCCAAAGCGGACGATGACGTGCATAGACTGGCGTTCTCGCTGGCTGGCCTCGCGCTGCAACTCTTCGTCTGTCGCGACGTGATCGATGCGATTCGTCCGAAGTTGATCAATACACCGGCGGCTGTCGATCAATGGGCGATACGTCTGGTCGATTATGGCGAAGCAATGGTTGCGATGGAGATCGCACGCCGACAGATGTTGGGCAGCGCAATTGCATCGACGGCATCTGCCAAAAAAGCAAAAAAACCATGATGAAAAAAGCTCACTTTGTTCTTTGTGCCAGTCTGCCTTTAGTGCTGAGTGCGTGTGCCCTTAACGCGCCACCTGAAAAAGTGTCGGCTACTGCGCCATCACAGTGGTATTCGCCGTTGCCGAAAACGCCGGCTACTGACAGCAGTGCTGCCGACTTGCCGCATCACGGTACGCTGGCTGATCTGTCGCAATGGTGGCAGCAGCAGAACGATCCACTGTTGGTGGAATTGATACAGTCCGCACAAATCGTAAGTCCGACTGTTGCGACTGCCGTCTCACGCATCGAGCAATCGCGTGCATCGCGGGTTGCTGCAGAAGCGGTACTGATACCGAAACTGGATGCAACGGTCAGCTCCAGTCGCAGCAATATGCAGGCGCCATTGCCGCTGGGGACAACCACGCAGGCGGCGTTGCAACCTTCATGGGAGGCGGATGTATTTGGCGGCAATCGCGCGACAAGTCGAGCAGCATTGGCACGCTTGCAAGGCGCGCAGGCGAACTGGCATGACGCGCGCGTATCGGTCGCAGCCGAGGTGGCGAACCGCTATTACAGCCTGCGTACCTGCAACAAACTGGTCATTGTGACGCGTGCAGATGCTGATTCGCGTGCTGAAACCTCACGCTTGTCCGACTTGAGCGCCAAGGCAGGATTCCAGGCACCTGCAACAGCTGCATTGGCGCGTGCCAGCGCGGCTGAAGGTCGTGGTCGCGCGACACAACAGGCTGCATTATGCGATCTGGATGTGAAAGCATTGGTTGCGTTGACAGCCGTTGATGAGCCGGCTCTGCGTAAAAAAATTGCCGACATCCCGGCGCCGGATACTTCGTCAACGGTGCTCGATATTTCCAGCCTGCCGGCACAAACGCTGACGCAACGTCCTGACGTTTTCATTGCAGAACGTGAAGTCGCGGCAGCCAGTGCTGAAGTCGGTAATACACAGGCACAACGCTATCCACGCTTGAGTTTGAGCGGCTCTATCGGCGTCGCAAGTTTCCGCTCAGGCGGCGTGACGACCAATCTGGATACCTGGTCGATCGGGCCGGTGTCATTGTCGCTGCCGATTTTCGATGGTGGTACACGTGCGGCAAATGTGACGGCAGCGCAGGCGCAGTACGAAGCAGCGGTAGTCAGCTATCGCAGCGGCGTACGGCAAGCAGTGCGTGAAGTGGAAGAGGCGCTGGTGAATCTGCAAAGTACGGCCGCACGCAGCGACGATGCACGCGTTGCGGTGGACGGTTATCGTGCCTCGTTCAACGGCACGGAAAGTCGTTACCAGAATGGTCTTGCCAGTCTGGTGGAGCTGGAAGATTCGCGCCGTGTCCGGCTGGCGGCCGAATTGAATGCAGTGTCGCTGGAGCGTGAGCGTATGGCTGCATGGATTGCCCTGTATCGCGCCGTTGGTGGCGGCTGGGTCAATCCTGACGTTGCGCCGGCAGTTGCCGCACAACCGTAATAATTGCTGCACCTGTCAATTTGAATCTGACCAATAGCAACAATAACGGACTCAACACATGAAACGTTTCAAGACCAAAACTATTGTCCTTGCCGTCATCGCACTTGTCGTTCTGGTCGCGATCATCATCCTTGCAAGCGGAAAACCCGGTGCAGAGAAGAAAAAGGATGAAGCTGGCCCCAAACCAGCGTTGACTGTGACGACAGCGCAGCCTTCAGAGGCGCGCTTGCCAATCAAGCTTTCCGCCAACGGCAGCATTACAGCATGGCAGGAAGCCATTATCGGCAGCGAATCGAACGGATTGCAATTGACCGACGTGCGTGTCAACGTCGGTGATGTCGTGCGTCGCGGCCAGGTGCTGGCAACTTTCTCGGCCATCTCGACACAGGCCGATGTGGCGCAGGCGCGTGCCAACCTGATGGAAGCCGAAGCCAATGCCGCTGATGCAAAGAACAATGCAGAGCGTGCGCGTACGCTGGAAAGCACCGGTGCCTTGAGCACGCAACAGATCAACCAGTATATGACGACCGAACAAACCGCCAGGGCCAAAGCCGAGGCGGCAAAAGCAATGCTCGCGGTACAACAGGTGCGTCTCGCACAAACGCAGGTACTGGCTTCCGACAACGGCGTTATCTCTGCGCGTAACGCAACTGTGGGCGCGGTGGTTGGTGCAGGCACTGAACTGTTTCGTCTGATCCGTCAGGGCAGGCTGGAATGGCGTGCAGAAGTGACATCAGCCGAACTCGGACGTCTGGCAACCGGAACGCCGGCCCTGGTCACGGCAGCCAACGGGACGCAAGTAAAAGGCAAGGTGCGCATGATTGCACCGACGGTCGACATGCAAAGTCGCTCGGCACTCGTGTATGTCGACCTGTTGCCTGCCGCAGCTGACATGCCGCCTGCACGTGCAGGCATGTTCGCCACCGGCGAGTTTGATCTCGGCATGTCCACCGCCGTTACCGTACCGCAGCAAGCCATCGTGATTCGGGACGGTTTCAGTTATGTATTCCGCTTGAATGCTGATAACCGTGTGACGCAAACGAAGATTCAGCCGGGACGCCGTCTGGCCGACCGGATTGAAGTCGTGACAGGTATTCCAGCGGATGCGGTGCTGGTTGCGAGCGGTGCCGGATTCCTCAACGATGGCGATCTGGTCAAGGTTGTTCCTGCACTGCCTGCTGAGGCGGCATCTGTAACGACTGCACCTGTCTTGCCGCCGACTACCGCAGAGCAAAAAGCCAATGCGGTAACGACACCTGCGCGCGCTGTACCGGCGGCCAAATAGGAGCGCGCGTGAATTTTTCCTCGCTTTCCATCAAGAATCCGATTCCCGCCATCATGCTGTTCGTGCTGCTGGGGTTGGGCGGCCTGTTGTCGTTCAAATCGAATGCAGTGCAGGATTTCCCCGATATTGAACTGCCGATTGTGACAGTCACGGCTTCCCTGCCTGGTACTGCGCCGGCGCAACTGGAAACGGAAGTGGCGCGCAAGATCGAGGACTCGGTTGCGACGCTGCAAGGTATCAAGAATATCTATACCAAGGTGCTCGATGGTGCAGTGACAGTCACGGTTGAATTCGTCCTCGAGAAAAATATTTCGGATGCAGTCAATGACGTGCGCGATGCGGTGGCTCTGATCCGCGCCGATCTTCCCAGCGATTTGCGTGATCCATCGGTTACCAAGGTGTCGACCGCAGGACGCGTGATCCTGACGTTCACTGCCGCCGCCGCGCCGGACAGCAAGCTCGATGAACAGGAGCTGAGCTGGTTCGTCGATAACACGGTTGCCAAACGCATACTTAGCGTGCCGGGTGTCGGTTCGTTCAAGCGCGTGGGCGGTGTCAGCCGCGAAGTGCGGATTGAACTCGACCCGGCAAAAATGGCAGCACTGAATGTCGCTGCAGTCGATGTGTCGCGTCGCTTGCGCCTGGTACAGCAGGAGGCACCGGGTGGGCGCGGCGATGTAAGCGGCGCCGAGCAGGCGGTGCGTACTATCGCCACCGTGAAGACTGCCGCCGAACTGGCATTGCTGGATATTCCATTGGCAGATGGCCATCATATCCGGCTCGATCAGGTTGCCACTGTGACCGATACGTTCGCCGAGCGTCGTTCGTCGGCATCGCAGGATGGTCGCACCGTCGTCGGTTTTGAAGTGTTCCGGACCAAGGGCGCCAGCGAACTTGATGTTGCCAAAGGTACGCGTGCCGCAGTGGAAGAACTGCAGGCAGACAACGGCAATATCATCTTCAAGCAGGCCATCGACAACGCGCAGCCGGTGGAAGAAAACTTCAAGGGTTCGATGGAGCTGCTGTACGAAGGCGCCATCCTTGCGGTGCTGGTAGTGTGGTGGTTTCTGCGCGATTGGCGCGCCACGCTGGTTGCATCGGCGGCCCTGCCCTTGTCCGTCATTCCTACTTTTCTCGGCCTGAGTTACTTCGGCTATACACTCAATACGGTGACTCTGCTATCGCTGGCGCTGGTGGTCGGTGTGCTGGTCGATGATGCGATCGTCGAAATCGAGAATATTTCGCGGCATCTGCGCATGGGCAAAACACCGATGCAGGCCGCAATGGAAGCGGCAGATGAAATCGGCATGGCGGTGATTGCGACGACCTTCGCACTGGTCGCGGTATTCCTGCCGACGGCATTCATGGCCGGCATACCGGGATTGTTTTTCAAGCAGTTTGGCTGGACCGCAGTGCTGGCGGTGCTGGCATCGCTGGTGGTGGCGCGTTTGCTCACGCCGATGATGGCCGCCTATATCCTGAAGCCGGTCAAGGAGCATGAGCAAAAAGACAGCTGGCTGATGCAGCGCTATCTGGTTGTCATGCGCTGGTGTCTGCGGCATCGTTTGACCACGGCGATTGCTTCCGGCATTTTCTTTTTCGCTTCCATCATGCTGGTGCCGCTGTTGCCGACAGGGTTTGTTCCACCCGCCGATCGCGGCCAGACGCAGATCAACATTGAACTGCCGCCCGGCAGCACTCTGGCGGAAACGACTGCGGTGGCCGAACGCGTGCGCGTTGCAGTATCGAAAGATGCCAACATCAAGAGCATCTTCAGTTCGGTTGGCGGCGGTTCCAGCGGCGATGCCTTTGCTCCCGGTGCTGCAGCCGAGGCGCGCCGTGCCGTACTGACATTGACGACCACGCATCGCAATGATCGACATGAATCGATGGCTGATATCGAAGCGGTAATCCGTGCCAATATTGCCGACATTCCCGGTGCGCGATTCAACGTCGGTCCGCCCGACACCGGCGTCAAGATGCAACTGGTGCTGCGTAGCGAAGACCCGATTGCATTGTCGGAAGCCGCGCAAAAAGTCGAACGTGAATTGCGTACGCTCAAAGGTGTCGGCAATGTCAGTTCCAGCGCCTCGCTGGTACGTCCTGAAATCATTGTGCGTCCTGATTCTGCACGTGCTGCCGATCTGGGCGTTACTACGGCCAGTATCGGCGAAACAGTGCGAGTCGCCACTGCCGGCGATTACGACATGAATTTGCCGAAACTGAATCTGGCTGAACGCCAGGTGCCGATACGCATCAAGTTGCCGGACGAAGTGCGGGCTGATTTGTCGGCGATTGAACGCCTTACGGTGCCGGGTAAAAATGGCCCGGTCATGCTGGGTAATGTTGCCACTGTCACGATGCAAAGCGGACCGGCACAGATTGATCGCCTGAACCGCAGCCGCAATGTCACGCTCGATGTGGAGCTCGGCGGACGCTCGCTCGGCGAAGTGAATGCCGAAGCGCGTGCGTTGCCGTCGATGCAGAATCTGCCGCCTGCCGTGAAAATTGCCGAACTGGGCGACGCCCAGGAAATGCAGGCATTGTTTGCCAGCTTCGGTCTGGCGATGATGATAGGCGTGCTATGCATCTATGGTGTGCTGGTTCTGCTGTTCAAGGACTTCATGCAGCCGATCACGATTCTGGCGGCACTACCCTTGTCGATTGGCGGTGCGTTTGTTGCGCTGCTGATCACCGGCCAGGCATTGTCGATGCCGTCGATGATCGGCCTGATCATGTTGATGGGCATAGTCACGAAGAACTCGATTCTGCTGGTTGATTACGCCATCCTGGCGCGGCAACAGGGCATGAACCGTTTTGATGCACTGGTCGATGCCTGCCACAAGCGGAGTCGTCCCATCATCATGACGACGATCGCGATGGGCGCCGGCATGTTGCCGCTCGCGCTTGGTTGGGGTGCCGATCCGAGTTTCCGTTCGCCGATGGCAATCACCGTGATCGGTGGTTTGATCACCTCGACCCTGCTGAGTTTGCTGGTGGTGCCTGCAGTGTTTACATATATCGACGATATCGAGCACTGGCTCAAGCGCATGATGAAAAAAGCACGCGGCATCAAGAATATCGATGAAGACAGCAAGGCGCCCCAGCCGGGTTTGGAAAAACCATGACGAGCAGCCTGCAGGAAGTGCTGGCAAAACAGCGCCCGGCTCGGCTGGACGAGCTGTCCTTATCCTCGCCGCTGAGCTTGCTGGTGCTGGCACCGCATCCGGATGATTTCGATGCCATCAGCGTAACACTGAATTTTTTTCATCAACGCGGCGACAGCATACATCTGGCGGTATTGACTACCGGTGCCAGCGGTGTGGAAGATGGTTTTTCCGGTGCGCACACTGCCGCCGAAAAAACAGCATTGCGCGAGGCTGAACAAATGGCAAGCTGCGCATTTTTCGGCTTGCCGCCGGAGTGTCTCAACTTCCTGCGTTTGCTGCCGGATGAGAAAGGCAATCTGCGCCTGGATGCGGCAAATCATGCTGCGATACGATCGCAGATCGCTGCCTGTCAGCCGGATCTGGTGTTCATGCCGCATGGAAGCGACAGCAATGTCACGCATCAACGTACCTATGCCTTGTTTCGCGCGGTGGCTTTGACGGATAATCTGAACGTGTGGGCAGTGTTGAATCAGGATGCCAAAACGCTGGCGATGCGCACCGACCTCTATATGCCCTTCGGTGCCGACAACGCGGAGTGGAAGGCGGAAATGTTGCGCTTGCATTTGTCGCAGCATCAGCGCAATTTGAATATGCGCGGACAGGGTTTCGATCAGCGCGTGCTGAGCATCAATCGCCAGGCTGGCGTAAGCTTCCAAGCTGACTATGCCGAACTGTTCGAACTGGAGCGTTTCGGCGCAAGTGAAGCAACACATAAACAAGCAAGGATGTGAAATGGTTTGTGATTACAGGAAAGTGCTGGATTTGGCTCAGGCAGGAAACTGGGAAGAGGCGCATGCGCTGGTACAGGTGCATGGCGACGAATTTTCGTGCAGGATTCACGGCTATCTGCATCGAGTCGAAGGCGATCTTGGCAATGCGCGTTACTGGTACGGTCGTGGCAACAGCAGCTTGCCGCAGAATACGCTGGAAGAAGAATTCAAGCGTTTATACGAAAATCTCGCCAGCGTTTGAGCAGCAGAATTTCCTGCTAGCCGGTCCGGTTCTTTTCGTGCGCCGTGCGTGAATCCGCCGGCGCTTCTGCCCGCTCATGCATGCCATAGTCTCGCAGCACGTGCGCAACCCTCAAGCGATAGTCTGTGAAAATGGTTTGCCGGCCGGCGGCTTGCACCGTGCGATGCTCTTCCAGATTGCGCCAGCTTTGTACCGCTGCCTCATCGCGCCAGTACGAGAGCGACAAGATCTTGTCCGCTTGCGTCAAGCTCTGAAAGCGTTCGACAGAGATAAAGCCGTCCATCTTTTCCAGCAGCGGTTTCAACGTTGCGGCGGCATCCAGATAATCTTGTTTGTGATCGGCATGCGGAATGACTTCAAAGATAACGGCAATCATTCAAGCCTCCCGTGACTGTGGCAACAAACGAGTATGCAGCTTATTCTGTTCTAGCGATCGGCTGGCCGGCGGAATTCGTTGCCTATCCATTGCTCGGCACTACTGCGCGTGAGCTTGAACGTTGGTGCCACGCGCACAGCTGCCAGCTGTTCGCTGTTGTCATCCTGTGCCGCCAGAATGGCATAGGGATCGTCTTCATCGGGCACGATGTCGAGTGTGACGCTGATTGTTGCTGATGCCGTATTCACAATGATGCTCTTGTGCAGCATCGCATGCAATTGCTGTTCATGCCTGCGTAAAACTTCGGCAGCGGTCTTGACCAGTGTGTGGAAGGCCGGTGTATCCAGCGGTTTGGGATTTTTCTTGTCGCGTCCCATTGTCCACGGACCGACCAATGCAGGCTCGACTTCGCCATCCTTGATCATCTCGACGGCCCAGCCTTCATCATCTTCATTCTTGATGACGCGAGCAGTCCAGCCATCATCGCGCCACAGGCGCGCTTCATGGATGGCGTTGCCGCGATCTGCTTCATTGTCTTCCTGCCATTCCGCGTTGTGCATGCAAATTCGCTTCTGTTGATTGCTCCGGGTTGCCTATCATAGGCTAATTTCATGGAACTATCGCCGGTAGCCGCAGGCGATTTCCCGTTTCAGCTGATTGTCATGTGCGCTGCCGCACCTGCCATCCGGCAGATGCGGCTTCGAGCGAACTCAAGGAGTGCGCACTGCGTTTCCCCCGGCTTTTGCATGCGGTGGTGCAATATGAAGAATGCCTAGCACCACCTGCCATGCCACCGCACACGCTCCGACAATGAAAACGACATCGCCAAAAGTACGTACCCAGCGCAGGGTTTCAAGAAAATCCTGCTGCAGGAATGCTTCGCTGCGGGCGTACCACATGCCCTCACTGACGCTGGCCTGGAACTGGAACAGGCCGACCGGAAGCAGGCTGGTTGTGATCATCAGAATCAGACCGGCATTCAGCCACCAGAAGCCGGTATGCATCAGGCGATGGTTGAATTGAATCTCTGGCCGTATGTAGCGCAGTATCAGCAATACAAAACCAATGGACAGGAAGCCGTAAACGCCGAACAGCGCTGCATGAGAATGCACGGCAGTCGTGTTCAAACCTTGCAGGTAGAACAGCGCCACCGGTGTGTTGATCATGAAGCCGAAGATGCCGGCGCCGACCATGTTCCAGAAAGCGACGGCGATGAAGCACATCAGCGGCCATTCGATAGCTTTCATCCACGGGGCACGCTCCTTCAGACGCCAGTGTTCCCATGCCTCATACCCGAGCAGGATCAAAGGTACGACCTCCAGTGCGCTGAAGGCTGCACCCACTGCCATGACAGGCGTGGTGGTGCCGGAGAAATACATATGATGGAAGGTGCCAGGCACGCCGCCGACCATGAACAGGGAGGCGGATGCGAGACTGGCCGTGGTTGCCACGCGTTTGGATACCAGCCCCATGCTGGAGAAAATGAAAGCCAGTGCGGTGGTGGCAAAAACTTCAAAAATGCCTTCTACCCACAGATGCACGACCCACCAGCGCCAGTATTCCATGATGGTGATATGCGTGCGTTCGCCATAGAACAGGCCTGCTCCGTAGAACAGGCCGATGGCGATGGTCGAGGTGCACAGCAGAGCCAGCAGGTTTTTGTCGCCGCCCTGTTTGAAGGCCGGCAGCATGGCGCGCAGCATCAACCCGAGCCAGAACAGGATGCCGACGAACAATGCCAGCTGCCACAGACGACCAAGGTCGAGATATTCGTAACCCTGATGTCCAAGCCAGAAATTCAGCTCAGCTGGCATGACGCCCTTGATCGCGAGAAAGCTGCCGGCGAAAGAGCCGGCCACTACTACGAGCAAGGCGCAGAACAGAATGTCGACTCCGAGTTTCTGATATTTCGGATCGTGTCCGCCATTAATGACAGGCGCAAGGAATAGGCCGGCACTCAGGAAGGCAGTGGCAATCCAGAAAATAGCCGCTTGCAGATGCCAGGTGCGGGTGAGCGAATACGGGAACCATTGTGAAATATTCAGACCGTAGAAGTGCTGTCCTTCGATGGTGTAGTGCGCAGTCAAACCACCCAGTAATACCTGAAAGACAAACAGCGCCATCACGATCAGCAGATATTTTCCCAGCGCCTTTTGCGATGGCGTCAGGCCGGCTTGCATCAGGGGATCGGCGCTTGGCGCTTGCGGATCGGGCGAATGCTTGCGCAGGAAAGACCAGCCCAGCACCAGAAAGCCGATGCCGGCAATCAGGATGATGATGCATGCCAGCGACCATAGGACGTTTTCAGGTGTAGGGTGATTGTCGATCAGCGGTTCCGGCGGCCAGTTGTTGGTATAGGTGGCGGTTGTGCCAGGACGGACGGTTGAGGCTGCCCATGCCGTCCAGAAAAAGAACTTGGTCAGATCCTCGCGGCGACCTGCATCGGGGAGCGTGTTTTCCTTCATCGCGAAGTTGTCGCGCGATGCGCGCAATTCCGGCGCATCGCCGTACAGGCGATGATAGTAGTCAGCCGTGTGCGCCATCGCCTTTGCACGACGCTCGGAAACGGTGGCGACACCTGTTTCAGCATTGTATGTGTTGTGGCGGTATTCTGTTTTAAGTTGATATTGCAACGCGGCCTGGAGTTCGCCGCTGAGTTGTGCATACGGCTGGTGATAGGTTTCCAGCGCGGCAAGTTCCAGCCAGGCCAGCAGTTCGCGATGCAGCCAGTCGGCAGTCCAGTCGGGTGCCTGGTAAGCGCCATGCCCCCAGATGGAGCCCAGTTGCATGCCGCCTGTGCTTTGCCATGCAGTCTGGCCGTCGAGGATATCCTCGCTGGTCATGAGAACATGGTTGGACGTGGTGGTGACTTGTGCAGGAATTGGCGGTGCCTGTTTGTATATTTCGACGCCGCTGATGCCGAGTATGGAAAACGTGACGGCCAGAATGACGATGAGTATCCACCACAGCTTGCGATATTCCCCCATTATGTCTCCTCAGCGCATTGTTGTGAAATTCAACTGGTACCGTGGTAACGATAACAGGCATTGCTGACTTTGCAAAAATTCTGTAGGCGTTGGTGTACAGACGAGTTGCGGCAGCGTCGCTATTCTTGATGTGTGACTAGTGCCGCTGAAAGATCTATTCTTCGATTGTGGTGAAACGCTGCACGGTTTTTCCATCGACCTCTATTACTTCGAAAAACACTTTTTCCGGCCGTGTCCAAAATGAACCGTCGGCTGCGGTATACACGATCATGACGGTTTCCGGATTCGATTCGAGTTTGGCAGCACAGACAAAATCGTAAATGCCACCTTTGTAATGTCTGAATTGCATAACTTCTATCCTTGAAATTTAGGGTGAGAATTTAATTCATTTTCACGATCCAGCTACCCACAACCAATACCAGACCGATATTGATAGGAATGTTGATTCCTTTCGTTGCGCGACCATAGGCTTTGAGTAGATTCATTACCGCAAAACCGCCCCACAAAAGCAGATTGCCGCCACCGCGCAGCCAGTCGGCCTGTTCGGTGCCAGTCAGTAATTGATGTGCACCTGCTACTGCCAGATATATGCACAGTGCGGCAAGAACCAGACGCGTGCTCTTCTTTTGCAGAATTTGTTCGAAAGATTGACCTGAAAACATAGATACTCCAATTTGATGTGCCGTTATTGTAAGTGAGTACGGTAGCGGCATGGAGTTAATGCTTGTGGATATCTGGGCCTTGTATGCTGCAAGGACTCGCTAACATCGCCGGCATAAAAAGCATGCGGAATTTATGTGAGCCGAGAGCAGTTTGAGTGATGCCTGGTGAATGGCGATAATGCAAACGACCTGTATTTACTTCGCCTTGTCTTGCTGTGCAGGCAATATACGCAACAACTGTCCGCGCGCCTCATCCGTTAAAACGTACAGCAATCCATCCGGTCCCTCGCGCACATCGCGTATGCGCTGTTCCACATTCTGCAGCAGGCGTTCTTCACGGAAGATCTTGCCATCCCTGAGTTCCAGCCGTGCCAGATAACGGAATTTGAGCGAGCCGACAAACAGATTGCCTTGCCACGCCTTGCCGTATCTGTCGCTGTGCAGGAAACTCATGCCGGACGGCGCAATCGATGGCGTCCATTGATGCAGCGGCTGTTCCATGCCGGCTCTGGATGCCAGTCCTTCGCCGATCTTGCCGCCGCCATAATTCTCGCCATAAGTAATGACAGGCCAGCCGTAATTTTTTCCGGCTTGCGGCCGATTGATTTCATCGCCACCTTGCGGGCCATGTTCATGCGTCCATAGTTTTCCATCCGGGCCCAGCGTGGCGCCTTGCACATTGCGATGACCAATGCTCCAGATTTCCGCCAGTGCGTCGGGTTTGCCGACGAAGGGGTTATCTGCAGGCGCCGAACCGTCCTTGCGGATGCGTACAATTTTCCCGTGATGGTTGTGCAGGGTTTGCGCATCCTGCATGCGACTGAAACGATCACCTAGCGTCAGGAACAGTGTGCCGTCGGTGTTCTCAACGATGCGGCAGCCGAAGTGTGCGCGACTGTTGAATTTCGGCTGCTGACTGAATAGCACTTTCACCTGTTCCAGTCGCGTGGCATCGTCGGACAAGCGTGCCGAGGCCAGCGCCGTCGAATTGCCGCTGCCGCCGGTTTTTGCATTGGCTGCTTCGCTATAGCAAAAATAAATGGTGCGATTGCTGAGGAATTTGCTGTCTGTGATTACGTCGAGCAAGCCGCCCTGGCCGCCGATATTGATTTTTGGTAAGCCGGCGACAGGGGTGGAAACCGGAACGCCGGCCTGCACCACGCGCAGAGTACCTGCGCGCTCGCTGACCAGCATGCGCCGATGGTCGATGAAGGCCAGCGCCCACGGGTGATCCAGTCCCTGCGCAATAATTTCGGTACGCACTGCAGCGGCATCCTGCGCCGAGGCGGAAGAAATGATGATGTACAAGAGCGACATGGCAGCAGCCTTGAAGCAATGCTTGTGCATAGGTGTGCCGCGAGTATGGAAAGAAAAATGCATGATCCGGACAAGAAGGAAGAGCATGAAAAATCCGGCCACGCATTACCGTCCGTTGGCGCGGACAGTAATGCGCGGCATTAAAACGGCTGTTCGTTGCAGGCACCGTACGTCAGGCGCATACAAACGGGATTAGCGTTGCGGCGAGCCGTTTGCCAGTTTCGTGATGCTGGTGATTGCGTAACCTTTGGCCTTGATTTGTTCAATGGGAGCATCGATCGCAAAATCTGCCAGCTGCGTTGCGCCGTCCTCCATATCCACGCCACGATTTGTCAGCTCCCAATCCGTGTTGACTGCCTCTTCCGGAATCAGTTTGCCTTCAGGTACGGCCATGTAGGAAAAGTGACCGGCGTGCTCTGCTCTTCTATAAATATCAATGCGCATGACGAATCCTTAGAAAAGTTGAGGAATGGCCTTTTGTGACTGTACATCGGAGGAATGGTTGCGTGAAGCCGCTGGACTGAACTTTGCAGGAATTACATGATTGGCTTGAATCTTGCCTTATCTGCAATTGCGGGCATGACATTGCGTATCTACGCGCAATGATCGGGCAATGTGACGAATTTCCGACATTTTGCACGCAGATCGGCACTTTATATGACAAAAATGGTGCCTTTTTACAAAGAAACGTTACATCCAGGCAATGAATGACTTGCAACACAGTAGTGTTTTTATACATTCTAGAGGGAGTAATGCGGACGACTCGAATCTGTGAGAGGTACTCATGTTGAAATTTAATTTTTCAGTGAAGACGCGCGAAGGCCAAAAAATAGACAGCATCGTGATCGGTGGGATGGATCGCGAAGATGCCGAACGAAAATTGCGGCAAATGTATCGTCATTGCGAAGTATTGCGTTGTGACATAAAAGGGCATGTACAACGCCCTGGTATCGCTCATTCAGTTGACGATATTCTGTCTCTCATCTCGCGCTAAGGCGGGGCCGCCGATAAAGCCTTCGGCCAGCAATTCATCGAGCAATGTTTCATAATCCTGTGCGCCACGACTGTTGGGCGCATGCTCGAATATTGTCTTGTTGTATGCAGGGCTTTCAGCCAGGCTGACATTTTCCGAGATACGTGTACGACAGACATCGGTGCCGAATCGTTCTTCCAGTACTTTCAGCACTTCCCACGCCATGCCGCGTCGGCCGTCGAAGCGCGTCAATAAATAGCGTCGATTGACGCGGCGCTTCAACACCGGTTCCAATGCCTTCAAGGTCTTTTCAATCTGGATGGCGCCCTTTGCCGACAGGTGATCTGCCGATACCGGTACGATCAGGCAGTCGCAGGCAAAGATCGCGTTCAGCGACAGCACGCCTATCAATGGACAGCAATCGATCAGCACCGGCGTGTTCTCGTCGTTGAATTTCTCGCCGCGCAGATTGGCGTTGAGCATGTTGACGATATCGTAGCCTTTGCCAAACATGGTATCGATTTTCGATAATTCCATATGTGCGGGGATGATGCAGATACCGCTGGTAGGCGACACGCGCACCAGTTCGCGCAGTGTACGAGTGTGTTGAAACAGGCTGAGGATAGTATCGTTGCCGGACTTCGCCGTCACGCCGGTGACTGCACTCAAGTGCGCTTGCGGATCCAGATCAATGCCATAGGGTTGGCAACCGCGCTGCGCCAGTGCGGCGGCAAGATTCAGTGCAGTCGTGGTTTTACCCACGCCACCTTTTTGATTGAATACCGTGACTATCGTCATAAGGTTCCCGGATTCGATGCCTTCGCACCGCCGATATCTGTCTTGTTGGCACGATATCCGTTCGTCGTGACTTGACTTGTATGCCGCACTGTTTGCGTATGGCGACGTGGAACAGGCGGCGGCATATAAAGTTTCATAATGGTAACACCATGATTTGCCGGAATTAATTTATCCCGTCGCATGTCCTGGCCTGTCAATGCGTGTGGCGTCTTTTCCCCAGCCAGATGCGCACACGGAAGTAGCCGATTACGATGCCGGTCAGACTGAGTGCGAGTCCACCCAGGCTCAGCAGGATCAGGACTGCATCGCGTAATGCTCCCGCTTGCAGCATTGGCGGCAAGTCCCAACTGTGCAGGAAGTTGAATAGCCAGCGTCCCATGCGCTGGGACTTATCCTGACTGAGTTCCACATTGCCGGTAAATGGATCGAGATGCACCCAGGTTTCATTCGGTTCGTCGAAGCGAATTCTTAATGCAGGAAGGCGACGTTCAGCTGCGCCCATCATCGCTTCCTGCTGGCGACCATAGTAATACGTGTCGTATTGCGCAAGAACCTGATGCGATAGAACAGGTGCGGGCATTAAATGTAATGCGGCTTGCAGCAGATCGTTGTCGGCCCATTGTTCGATGGCCTTGAAGCCGGCTTTGTCCTGCACGATCAGGCGTGTGGCATTGGCGGCGTTGCGTGCCAGCAGGTACGGTTTGCCATCGAGAATGCGCCATTCGATTTCGTTTGCATGGAAGTGAGCATTTGTTAATAAGGCCAATGCTTGCGGTACTCCCAGTGCTAAATGGTGCGTCGCCGGATTGCCGCCGCGATAGGCAGAAATATCGGGACGATCACCTTTCGGATCGAAGATACCGAGCGGATTCATCGACATCAAACCGCTGAAAATCCAGGTAAAAATAATCGCGGCAAAAGTCAGTCCCATAATGTGGTGCCAATGCAGATAGGGTTCGCGATAAGGTGTACGCGCACCGGATTTATAACGGCCATTGAAACGCCAGCGCCATACGCCGGCCAGCGTACCGGTAATTGCCGTGAGCGTGCCGGCTGCGGACAATACGATAACAAGCCAACTCCAGACCGGATCGACCGAACGATCGCGGAACATATATAACCAGTGCAGCCATGCACCGACATAGTTCCACATCCGTTGTGCGCGTGGCGCATCCATCACGACTTGCCCGGTTGATGACGATAGATACAGCAGCGTATGTGCAGTATCGTCCATCTGTATTTTGTGCAAAGGACGATGCACATCCAGTGAGCGTGCATGCGTCCAGCGATCTTCGTGAATTTCCCCGACGTAATGTGCAGTGGTATCCGGTATGAACGCGCGCGCACCGGCTAATGCTGCTTGCATGCCGACCGGTGCGGCAAGTTTACCGGTGCTTGCATCGACAACGACGTAATTCCCTTTCTTCTCACGCAGGCGGTAATAAGGGTGATTGCGTATGGAAGTCAGCACGATCTCATGCACGGCGGCGGGAGATGGGCTGAGCGCGAGTGCTGCATCGACCGGGATGCAACAGTTCTCGGATGCGAGCGCCGGGAGAGCTGCCAGTCTTTCCCACGGCGTGAGTTTGGGATAACCGACGAACAGCATGACGATGCCGCTGACAAACCACAATGCCATCAATATGCACGCGCCTACACCCGTCCAGCGGTGGATCAGGTAAGTCAGGCGTTTGGCGCGTGTGGCGATGGTCATGATATCAAGCGACTAGATTCAGAAACGATGGTTGACGGTCAATTGAATTTGACGCCCCGGCCCGTTGAACCATTGCGTGCCTGAGTAATATGCCGTCGTGAAATACTGCTTGTCGAACACGTTATAGCCACGCAGGGTCAGCGTGGTATCTCGCGTTGCCTGCCACTGCAGCGCGAGATCGGTCGTGGTGTATGCCGGCATTGTCAGGGTGTTGGCGTTATCCGCATGGCGTTTGCCGACATAGCGCAGACCCGTGCTGGCAGTCCAGTCGGGCTGGAAGTTCCAGCTTAGCCAGACGTTGGCGAGGCGTTCGGCGACGTCCGGTGGCGTCTTGCCATTACGGGATACCGCCACTGCCGGGGTACCAACCGAATCGTTGAAGTCGTCAAATTGCGCGTGCAGGATGGCGGCGTTGGCATCGAGTTGCCAGCCAGGTGCAAACGTCATTGCCAGCGTACCTTCGATTCCTTTCGATGATCGTTCGCCAACCTGGATACGCACGCTTGGATTGTTTGTATCACGCGTCAGAAGATTGTTCTTCTTGATACTGTAAGCGGCCAGCGTCCATTCACCTTTCTTTTGCCAGAATGATTTCTTGACGCCGATTTCAAACTGCTTGCCGGTTGAAAGATCGAACTTGCTGTTGGCCGCACTGATCATCAACAAGCCGCCGACGGGATCGGCCGCTTCTGCATACTGTCCATAGATCGCCAGATCGGGTTGGATGTTATAGACGCTGCCGAGTCGCCAGCCGGCGTTTGAATATTGTTGATTAAAAGCTGCTGTACCGGCAACCAGATCTGCGCGTGATACCTCGGCGTGATCGTAGCGCAAGCCGCCCAGTAACGACCATTTTTCTGTGAGCTCCAGCCGGTTTTCTGCGAACACCGAATATTGTTCTGCCTTGTTGCGATAGCGTGGGATGGTTGGTTCGTTGCTGAGGAATGTTCCAGGGACAGGATTGTAGGGATTGACGGCTGCCGGGTTTGGAATTCCTTGATAAGTATTGTTTGTGTGCTGAAACGAACTTGAACTGAGATCGAAACCGACTGACACTTGATTTTTCAAGCCGAACAGGCGACCGCGGAAAGTAGCATCTGTCGTGTTGCCGATCTGGGTTTGATCGTGCATGATTTCGGTATTGTCTGATCTATCGATCAAGCTGGAGTCGGAGTTGTAGTTATATGTCTCTGCATTGCGCCAGTGTCGTTTGCTGTCGATGTAATACAGCTTGCTGCGCACTGTCGTATCGACATTCGGCGTCCACTCGGCTGACAGTTCCGTCCAGCGATCGTCGTACTGAATCTTGCTGTCGCCGACGTTATAGTTTTTTTCACGCAGTGCCTCGAGTTGCTGTCCATTGATCAATGGCGTGCCGAAGTAGCGCATCGGTTCCTGGCGGCCTTGTGCATAGCTGAGTTTCAGGCGGAAGTCGGATGACACATCGAGTTGCAAGGCACCAGAAAAAGTCAGATTCTTCGAGTCGCCCATATCGACCCAGCCATCGGAGCGATCGCCGCTCAGATCGATGCGATACGACAGTTTGTTGTTGATTGCGCCACCGCTACCGAATTCAAGTTGCTGCGTATTGTCAGTGCCGACAGTCGCCTGTACTTCGTTCCGGATTGCGCCGCGTGTCGGTTTTTTCGGAATCACATTCACCACACCGCCAATTGCGCCGTCGCCATAAATCACCGATGCAGGGCCACGCAATACCTCAATGCGATCGACAGACCAGGTGTCGAACGGGAAACTCAGGCCTACGCCGCCATATTGGCGCGTGCCGTCATACAGGCGCATGACAGACGTGGTGTCGGTGAAGCCGCGCGCGGACAGGGAGCTGCCGCTGTTGCCAGGGTGACCCATGCTACTGATGCCGGCGGCACGTGTGATCGCATCGACCAGCGACGCGTCGCCGCGTTGCTCGATTTGTGCGCGTGTAATCACATCGACGCTGGCTGGTGTCTGGAATGGCGTGAGGTAAAGATTGGAACCGGTTGAGGCAGGTGCATTGAGTGTGCCGGCCTTTTCTGTCGTGACCGAAATCGCAGGGAGTATCTGTACAGCATCGGCAGCGATGGCAGATGCTGTCATGAATGCCAGTGCGAGGGCACAGTGAGTATATAAAACGGTGCGCGCAAAGCGCGGCGGGAATGATGGCGCCGATGTGAGTTTCATTGCATGTCCGGAAAATGAAATATGTATTTGTTTTTTTAAAGCGTGGCCAATGCTTCAATCGGTTACGCAGGTGTTTTTAATGCCCTGAAAGTTCTTTTGCTGCAGGTGCAGCTTTGTTGTTCAGTGCGCGTGCCGGCATTTTCAATTCAAGCGTCTCGCGCTTCTTGTCTTTATCTTCAAATACCAGCGTCAGCGGTACTACATCGCCTTCCCTGATCGGATTCTTCAAGTCGAAAAACATGAGGTGATAACTGCCTGGTTTCAATGCAAAGGTTTTGCCGGCTGGCACATCGAGGGCGGCAATCTGGCGCATGCGCATGACGTTGTCCTTCATGGCCATTTCATGAATTTCTGCGCGCGCGACCGGTGAGCTGACCGCGACCAGACGCGTATCGGTTTCGCTGTTCAGTTGCATGAAGGCGCCGGTGGCTTTTTGCGCCGGCACTGTGGCGCGTACCCATGGATCGGTGACAGTGACTTGTGCGTATGACGCCAGCGAGAAGGTGCTGAACAGTGCAGTCAGGAATATTTCTTTCATGATGTTTTCCTTGGATAATTGAGGTGAGATACGCTGGATCAGCGCGTGATGCCGAGAGCGGAACGACTGATGACTACGCATGATGGAGCGCAGCCTGGATGGTGCGTATCGGTCATGGTCTGCATTTCGATCGCAGGAAAAGAAGTACGGGTTTGCAATGCGGCAGAGCGATGCATGCTGTAGGACAGCACTGCGATCAGAATGGCGATTACATGAAGGACAATGACAAACTTGCGCCGTATAGACATGGCAAGCTCCTGTTTCGAGATGAGGGCACGCCGACAGGCGAACGCCTGCTATCAGCAAGCGTGACTATCGGTATTCGGTAACGATCAGGAGAGAGCTGGGGGAGCGCGCGGTTGCGCCACGGCCCACGCAAACAGCGGGCGCGACGACTGGTAGAACAAGGAAGGAAGAACGTGATCGCCGCTGACGACCGGCATGACAAAATCAGCTGCTGGCGGCAAGCCGACGGTGCCGGCGTGGCTTAAGCAGAATGGACAGTGCTCGAAATGTACGGACTGTTCGTTGGTGGCCGGTGCTGTTTGTTCGACGTCGACCATCACCATCTTGCTGCCGGCTACGGTACAAACTTCCATCCATGCGTTCGGTGTGCCGTGGGCGGCAGCAACGGCATGAGAAATGGAAGGCGCAAGCGATGCCATCAGAATCGCAAAACATGCGATCCAGCTGGCAAATCTATGCGTGGCTTGCGTCATTCTCATTGCTGAACGTTATCGGACAAAAATTTATTCGGCTGCGGCAGTTGCCTTGTGCACGGCACTGAACCATGATTTCGCAGCGTATTATAGTCGGGCTGCGCGGGAATGGGTAGCATGGGCGGCAACGCTGGCTGTTCCGGCATCCTGCAGCGAAACATACTTACACTTGATCGGTGACGGCCCATGAATGCAAATCCTTCCGCTATTCAACAGAAAAACGGCTTGTTGATAGCCGCAGCCTTGATCATCGTTGCACTCGCTGTGTCCTCCATTCAACCTTTCGACAGACTGACATGGTTGATGGAGGTAATGCCGGTACTGATTGCGCTGCCGCTGCTTGCCTGTACTTACAGAAAATTTCCGCTGACGAATCTGTTGTACTTTCTGATCTTCCTGCATGCACTGATCCTGATCGGCGGCGGCACCTATACATATGCGCGCGTACCTGTCGGTAACTGGGTGCAGGATTACTTATCGCTGGCGCGCAATCCCTACGACAAGCTCGGTCACTTCTGGCAAGGCCTGGTACCGGCGCTGGTGGCGAAGGAAATTCTGCTGCGTGGTACCTATGTATCCGGGAAGAAAATGCTGGCCTTCCTGTCGGTTTGCGTTGCGATGGCTATTAGCGCCTGGTATGAATTGATTGAATGGTGGGCGGCGCTGATCATGGGCCAGGGCGCGGATGAGTTTCTTGGAACGCAAGGCGATCAATGGGATACCCAATCCGATATGTGGATGGCATTTCTCGGCGCAACGGTGGCCATGGTGTTGCTGGCCAGCCTGCATAACCGGCAGCTCAGGCAACTCGAGGAACCGTACGGAACTGTGAAAAAATGATGCTGTCGCATGAATGCGTGTAGGGTCTGTTAATAATTAATGTGCGAGTGCGAAAGCACGACAGGCTTTCACGATGTTCGATTTCAATGGAGGTGTTCGACATGATTACGGAAAATACTCAATCCAGCATCATCCCCTGCCTGCGTTACCGCGATGCGCCGGCCGCGATTGCATGGTTGTGCGACACCTTCGGTTTTGCAAGGCAGGCAGTCTATGCCAATCCGGACGGCAGCATCGCACATGCGCAGCTGACACTGGGCAAGGGCATGATCATGATCGGCTCGGTCAGTACGGAAAGCGAATGGGGCAGGCTGATCAGGCAGCCGGATGAAATCGGCGGTGTGGAAACGCAGAGCTCATATCTGATTGTGGACGATGCAGATGCGGTTTACGCACGGGCGAAGGCGGCAGGCGCGAAGATCGTGATCGAGATCAAATTCGAGGACTATGGCGGGCGTGGTTTCAGCTGCCTCGACCTGGAAGGCAGACTATGGAATATCGGTACCTACGATCCCTGGTGATGCGCGCCTGATATCCGAAATGAACTTGAAAGCGGAACTGGCGATCATGATCCTGCATGAAAACATGGATATGCTGCGAGAAGGACAATGGAGCATGCTGCCGCATCTGCAGAATAGCTGGTCTTGCCGAAGATTTGAACGCGCACAAGCGCAGTTAAGCCTTGTTTTCAGCGCATGAAAGGACGGACATTGAACGAACAGGCAGTGCAACAATATCTGCACGATCACATCCCCCTATCCAGGGCAATGCAGGTAGAGGTGTTAAGCGTGCAGCCGGATGCAGTCGTTCTGTCTGCGCCACTGGCGCCGAATATCAATCATCAGGAAACCGTATTCGGCGGCAGTGCTTCTGCCGTGGCGATACTTGCCGCATGGTCGCTGCTGTATGTAAGGCTCAATATTGCGGGCATAGCCAGCCGTCTGGTCATTCAAGGCAACACCATGCAGTATGAATTGCCGATCAGCGGTACCTTTACGGCGCGTGCGACGATAACCGAGCCCGCCGCCTGGCAGCGCTTCGTGCGTACTTTCGAGCGCAGGGGACGGGCCCGTATTTCCGTCACCTCGGTGCTGGAATACGAGGGTCGGCAAGTGGGCAGTCTGCAAGGCGAGTTCGTTGCGCTGGCACCTGAAGCGAACTGATTCAAGACCTGATTTCATGCATTGAACAGCGTGACAGGAAGCTGGCCGGCGCCGGTGTGGGCGATGGCATTTTTGCGCTATAGTGCTGCAAACACAAAATGCAGTACCGTGTACCACTCTGCGCCGCTGGCCACTGCAGTGCCGATAGCCGGCAATCCCTAATTTCATTATTTTTATTCGATACTTTCATCATGAGCGACGACAATTTCAAGGCCAAAGACATTTCCAGGAAACCGCCGGCACCACCGGATCCAGATCAGAAATTCTGGGATATGGCCGATACCTTCATTCAACTGGCAAATGAAAATTCCAAAGGGGCGGCAGCCGGTCAGGTATGCGCATCCATGATGTTCGCCAGTGCCCGATTCGGCGCGTTTGTCGCCTCCGGCGATGCGCCGTCAGAAGCGACGTTCAAGGATCAGATAGAAGGTGCGGTTGCGTACTTCCGTACCGAGTACGAAAAAATGCTGCGTGAAAATTTTCGCGATTATGCCGAGAATTTCAAAAGCTACCATCCGGAAAAGAAATAAGCCTGCAGCCGGAATATATGCGGGACGTAAAAAGCCTCGATCTGCGATTGTCGCAGCATGGAGGCTTTTTTACATCCGTCTGGATGCCCTTGTGGTCAGGCCGATTTGGACAGCAGATTGAAATGTTCAACAGCGGGCGGTGCGGCGAAGAATGGGCCGACAATTGCGCGCCATTCCTGGAATGCCGGCGATTCACGGAAATCGACAGTATGATTTTCCAGTGTTTCCCAGTAAATCTGGATCACGTAACGTTCAGGCGTTTCTATGCATTTGTTGATCGCATGCTGTTTGTAGCCTTTGGCCTTGGCGATGACTTGTTCCAGGCCGCGTTGCACGGCGGCGTCGAATTCGGTTTGCTTGCCCGGCTGGATGCGGATATCGACGAGTTCGAGAATCATGTGGTGTTCCTGTAAAAGTATTGGATGCGGAATTATTGCATTTTGTCCCGCATGCCGCACCTACTGCCTGTATTGCGCGGTTTGTACAGTTTATGCGGGCAGATGGAGTTTGTTTGCCGTCGCAGCTGTTCAGTTGCTGCCTATGTGCGTAATCTGTCTGCGGTGCGCCAGCCTTTGCATATCCTGCAGCAGGACAGCGTCTGGTCGTGTTAAGTTGGCTGTAACAACTGGAGAAGCCCATGCAGAAAAATCCTGCCGCGATCATGCTGACGGCAATCGCGTTTGTTTTGCCGGCGTTGCCCTTGCATGCAGAAGAAATCGGTGAAGTCAGCACGGTATTCCGCTTTCTCGGCAAGAACGACCGCATCGTGATCGAAGCCTACGACGATCCGAAGGTCGCGGGTGTGTCATGTTTCGTTTCGCGTGCGCGTACCGGCGGTATCAGCGGCACGGTCGGCCTGGCCGAAGACACGGCGGATGCTTCGATAGCGTGCCGGCAGGTAGGCGACACTTTGCGTTTCACCGGCAAACTGCCGCAGCAGGAAGAAGTATTTTCCGAACGCCAATCGATCGTATTCAAGCGCCTGCATATCGTGCGCGTGGTCGATCCACTACGCAATACGCTGGTGTACCTGACCTATTCCGACAGGCTGATTGAAGGCAGTCCGAAAAACGGCGTGACAGCGGTACCAGTGCCGCGCAGCAATCCGATTCCCCTGAAAAAATAATCTGCTCACCTTTACCCGGTTCATTCATGCTCGCCTCCGCCAAATTCAATGTCGTTGTCATTGCTTCCTATGTTCTGGCGGCCGCAGCCTTGCTGCTCGTCATGCATCAGGGTTTGCTGGCTGCACTCTTTTCCGGTTTGCTGGTGTATTCGTTGGTGCAGTTGCTGGCACCCAAGCTGGGCAGGAAACTGGTGGGCCGACGCGCACAGGTAGTGGCGGTGGCATTGTTGAGCTGTCTCATTGTGGCGGTGCTGACGGTGGCGATCTGGGGTTCTATCCGTTTTCTGCAAAGCGATGCCGGCAGAATCCCGGTGCTGCTGCAAAAAATGGCCGATATTCTGGAGGCGTCCCGCAGCCAGATTCCGGCGTGGATAGCCGCTTATATTCCGGTCGATGCCACTGCCTTGCGCGACATGATTACCGGCTGGTTGCGTGCACATGCGCTGGAAGCACGCTCCATGGGCAGTGAGGCGGGTCGTATATTGGCGCATATCCTGATCGGCATGATCATCGGCGCGATGGCTGCGCTATATGACACCACCACTACGCGCAACTATAAACCGCTGGCCGCTGCGCTGCATGTGCGCCTCATGGTCTTGCATGAGGCGTTCCGCAACATCGTGTTTGCGCAAGTGCGTATTGCTGCCATCAATGCGGTGCTGACCGGCATTTACCTGATTGTGGTTCTGCCGCTGGCCGGTATCGAGCTGCCTTTGCGCAAGACGATGGTTGCGGTGACTTTCATCGTCGGTTTGCTGCCGGTGATCGGCAATCTGATTTCAAACACCATACTGGTCATCATCGGCCTGTCGCATTCGCTGCATACCGCATTGGGATCGTTGCTGTTCCTGATGACAATACACAAGCTGGAATATTTTCTGAATGCGAAGATCATCGGTCATCACATCGATGCGCGCACCTGGGAATTACTGACGGCGATGCTGGTGATGGAATCGATATTCGGCATCCCCGGCGTGATTGCAGCGCCGGTGTTCTATGCCTACATCAAGAAGGAATTGAGCAATCGCGGTCTGGTCTGAGGCGCAGGTTTCACTGCCGATCTTTTGCTTGCAGCCACTCTGCGGCACCCAGACCGGCGGTGCGGCCGCTGGCAAAACAGGCGCTAAGCAGATAGCCGCCGGTTGGCGCTTCCCAATCCAGCATCTCGCCGGCGCAAAATACGCCAGGCATGTTCTGTGTCATTAAGGATTTGTCCAGCGCTTCAAACAGTACGCCGCCGGCACTGCTGATGGCTTCGTCCAGTGGGCGTACCGCCACTAGCCGCAACGGCAAGGCTTTGATTGCCTGTGCCAGTGTGTGTGAATGTGCGTAATCCTCTTTCGCTACCACTTCGCGTAACAATCCTGCCTTCACGCCGGTAATGCCGACCTTGCTTTGCAAATGGCTGGCCATGGAACGCGCACCACGCGGCTGGGAAATTTCATTGAGCACGCGCTCGAAAGTTTTACCGGGCGCCAGATCCAGCGTTAGCGTTGCGTAACCTTGCCGGACGATCTGTTCGCGCAAGTGTGCCGACAAGGCATAGACCAGGCTGCCTTCAATGCCCGTGCCGGTGACGACAAAGTCGCCCTGCCGTTTGTATTCGATGCCATCGATATCGATGCAACTGGCGATGACAGACTTGAGCGGCTGGCCGGCGAAACGCTGCTGAAAATGTTCGCTCCATCCTGTATCGAAGCCGCAGTTGGCCGGTTTTAATGGCGCCGCAGCGATTCCGTGCTGCGCCAGCAAGGGCAGCCATGCGCCATCGGAGCCCAAGCGCGCCCAGCTGCCGCCGCCCAGGGCCAGTATCGTTGCATCGGCCTGTAGCTTGTGTTCGCCTTCCGGCGTGGCGAACCGCAGCTTGCCTGCCTCGTCCCACCCCAGCCAGCGATGACGCATGTGAAACGTAACGCCGGCATCGCGCAGGCGCTTCAGCCATGCGCGCAACAGCGGCGCGGCTTTCATATCGATTGGGAAAACCCTTCCCGACGAACCGACAAAGGTTTCTATGCCGAGTTCATGTACCCATGCCCGCAGTGCATCCGGGTCAAAGGCCTGCAACATGGGAGCGATCTGCGGCGCGCGGCTGCCGTAGCGTGACAGGAAGGCAGCGCTTGCTTCGGTATGTGTCAGGTTCATTCCCCCTTTGCCGGCCAGCAGAAATTTGCGGCCGACCGAAGGCATGGCGTCGTACAGATCTACCGCCATGTCGTGCGCAATCAGCATTTCTGCTGCCATCAAGCCGGCCGGGCCGCCGCCGATGACGGCGACTTTGCGTGAGGATATTGTGTGATCAGACATGAGCAAGGGCTGGCTGTAGGTATTTGCAAAGACAAACAAGCATGATGTTCCACTTCAGATGGAAATGAATGCCATGCTTGCGTCATCCTGTATGGAAGGCGCCATTCTTGATCAAGGCGGAAATTTGTACAAGCGAATAAACGGCTTGTTTATACAGCGTGTTTATTTCGCAAGACCGTATCGGCGATAATGTCCGTTCGTCGCTCTCACTTTCCCGGAACCCTTCAAACATGACACTTGCTCGCTGCAGTTGGGCCAATCCAGCCAATCCGCTGTATCTCAAATATCACGATGAAGAATGGGGTGTGCCCTGCCACGATGAAACACGCCTGTTTGAAATGCTGAATCTGGAAGGTGCGCAGGCCGGCCTGAGCTGGTCGACCATACTCAACAAGCGTGAAAACTACCGCGTCGCCTTCGATCAGTGGGATGCCGAAAAAATCGCCCGTTACGACGCCAGCAAAGTTGCCGAGTTATTAGGCAATCCCGGTATCGTGCGGAATCGTCTGAAAGTGGCGGCCACCATCAACAATGCCCAGGCTTATTTGCGTTTGTGTGAAGACGGCGGCGGCCTGGATGCATTTTTATGGGCTTATGTCGATGGCAAACCGCTTCTGAATACGCGTGCGAGCATCAATGAAACGCCGGCCAAAACTCCCTTGTCGGATCAACTGTCCAGGGATCTGGCTAAACGCGGCTTCAAGTTTGTCGGCTCGACGATCATTTATGCCTATATGCAGGCGATTGGCATGGTGAATGATCACGCGCAGGACTGTTTTTGTTATCAGGCCCCAGGAGATAAGCATGGGCGCGATTGAGCTTGTTCGCGGGCAAAAAAAAGCCCGCGCAAGAAGGCGGGCTGAATCTATATCAAAGGAGGAGACATAGAGGAGACAGGTGAAGTATAGGGCTGTGATCTTCGCAAAGCCAATTCCGATTTCTGATATCCGATATTCAATTTGTGAATATCGGATTGTAAATGTGTGTTGTGCTCTAATGTCTTGTTGTTGCATGCCGGTTTGCGTAAAATTCCGGCCATGGATCGAGGCAGGCAAAAAAAAGCCCGCACAAGAAGGCGGGCTGAATCTATATCAAAGGAGGAGACATAGAGGAGACAGGTGAAGTATAGGGATTCTTGTCGCGCCGCACCAATTTCCTTTTCTGATATCAGATATTCCCTGTGTGAATATAGTGTTTTGCAGTCCGCTAATCTTCCGGGTGTACGTGGTTTGGGCAATCATCCGCTGGGCAGTCCTGCCGATCAGTGCGATATTTGCTAATATTTGCTTGCGCATCGGTAACACCTCGCCATCCTTTCAGGCCGCGCATCAACCCGGACAAGGACGTGAGGACGACCTCACCGCTCCATCTCAATCGAGGACGGCCTCGGCAATGCGGAGAAACAAATTATGCCCTGGCTTATTCTTGTAATTGCAGGTCTGTTTGAAATAGCGTGGGCCATCGGGCTCAAATATACGGATGGTTTTACGCGTTTGTGGCCGACGGTCGGTACGGTGGTCGCGATGGTGATCAGTGTCGTGTTGCTGGGAGTGGCGATGAAATCGCTGCCGGTGGGAACGGCCTATGCGGTCTGGACCGGCATAGGCACCGTAGGTACCGTCATCCTGGGGATGGTGTTGCTGGGTGACGCGGTGTCAATGATGCGCGTGATCTGCATATTGCTGATCGTGACCGGTATAGTCGGATTGAAGTTTTTCAGCCCGACTTGATCGTCTTGTTGGCGGGTGCGTCCTGCATCCGCCAACAGCATCAATCCTTCTTTTTACTTTTCTTTTTGGTTGACTTGCCAATTTTTGGAGCGAGCATCGTGTGCCGGCAGGTCGCCGCGCCGCAACGGCATTCGTAGGCCTTTTTCAAGGCCTTGGTTTGACGCTCGTCGACCACCAGGCCGTAATCGTAATTGAATTCCTCGCCGCGTTTGATATCCCGCAAAGTGTAAATATAGACGCGTTTCTTTTCTTCGCGCGCTTCGCAGTTTGGTTCGCACGCATGATTGATCCAGCGTGCATCGCTGCCATCGACGCCGCCATCGATCATCTTGCCGCTTTCGAGGCTGAAGAAGAAGGTGTGATACGGATTTTCCGGATCGGTGCCGTGGCGCTTGGCGGCCTGTTTGTCGCTGATGCGTTCACCTTCGTACTCGATCAAAAGCGTGTCGGCTGGAATACTGCGCGTGGCAAAAACGCCGCGGCCGTGTATCGGTGAGTTTCTGACGATGAATGCAGGTTTGTCTGATGCGGTCTTGCTCTTGCTCGATGAGGTCATGTTCAGTTCAGTGACAAAAGAATGCGTGTTTTCAGGGAGGTTCGGAGCCGACAGCCAGGTGCAAGAAAATTACATTTGCCGGTGCGCTATTGTCCATCAATACCGGCGCAAGAACAATTGCCTGACGATTTTTATCGTTGCGGCCGGCAGGTCGTACGCATATCGCCGTCAAAAATCACAGGCGAAAAATAAAAATGCATGCAAGCCGGCTGTACCGACTTGCATGCATCGAGTAGTGTTTGCGCCGATCAGGCGCGCGCTTACCCGTTCTCCCTGATTTGCCCTGCGTCTTTCTGCTTAAAATTCTTCCCAGTCGTCGCTGCTCTTGTCGGCGCTGATCGGTTTTTGCGGTTTGGCAGCCAGCTGTCTTTGTGGTGCGGCAGTCAGCGCTTTGGGTTTGGTATCCGGTTTGAGCACTTGCAAGGCTGCTGCTGCCGGCCTGTTACTGTCGGCGTCAAGCTTGAAGATAGCGACTGCACCAGACAGTTCAACGGCCTGATCCTGCATGCTTTGCGCCGCTGCTGCTGCCTGTTCGACCAGTGCCGCGTTTTGCTGTGTCATTTCATCCATCTGGCTGATTGCCTGATTGACCTGTTCGATGCCATCACTTTGTTCCTGGCTGGCCGAGGTAATTTCACTCATGATGTCGGCCACGTGTTTGACCGAAGTGACGATTTCTTCCATCGTGCTGCCGGCCTGATCGACCAGCTTGCTGCCGACATCTACCTTGTTCACGGAGTCGTCTATCAGCGCCTTGATTTCCTTGGCGGCGCTGGCGCTGCGTTGCGCCAGATTGCGCACTTCACTGGCGACCACCGCAAAGCCGCGACCCTGCTCGCCGGCCCGCGCTGCTTCCACGGCCGCATTCAAGGCCAGAATATTGGTCTGGAAAGCGATGCTGTCGATGACGCCGATGATATCGACGATCTTGCGCGAACTATCCTTGATCGAACCCATGGTCGTTACCACTTCACCGACCACGCTGCCACCCTTGACGGCGACTTCGGAAGCGGAGACGACCAGTTGGTTGGCTTGTCGTGCATTGTCGGCATTCTGGCGTACGGTCGAGGTCAGTTCTTCCATCGAGCTGGCAGTTTCTTCCAGCGATCCAGCCTGCGCTTCGGTACGGCTGGAGAGGTCGGCATTGCCGGAGGCAATTTCACCCGATGCGACGGTGATGGTTTCAGTGCTGTGGCGCACTGCGCTGACGGTTTTGGACAAACTGTCGTTCATTTCCTTGAGTGCCTGCAGCAATTGCCCGGTTTCATTGGTGGAATTCACATGGATCTGTTGCGTCAGATCACCGGCCGCGACGCTGCGCGCAATCCGTACTGCTTCATGCAGAGGGCGTGCGATCAGGCGGATCAGCCAGAATGCCATGAAGCCTGCCAGAAGTACGCCGAAGACAATGACGCCTATTGAAATATTGCGCACCATGACAAAGCGCGCCTGCGATTCCTCGAATGCTTTTTCTGCTTCGTGCAATTGCAAATCGATCAATGCCGCGACGCCGGCACGCACCGGCGCGATCAATTCTTCCATCGGTCCGTTGACGATCTCGGTTACGCGTAATACATTGCCGCCGCGCGAGGCCGCGATTGCCGGTTGCAGTGCTTTTTCGAGAAAGATCTTGCGGTCGGCAGCAAATTTATCTGCCAGTGCTTTCGCCTCAGGCGTCAGATTGGTGCTCATAAAAACATCGAAAGCCTGGTTGATTTCCTTCGAGTGTTTTTCAATCGCATCCATCTTTGGAATGACCAGGGCAGGATCGCCGTAAATCGATGCAGCGAGATCGAGTTGGTTGATGGTCGATAGTGTGATGACGGTATTTAACTGACCGATAGGTACGGTACGATCTTCGTACACAGTTCTTAATGCCTTGTTGGTTGTGTCGAGCGAGCTCAATCCCAGGATGCCGGTTGCGATCAGTAACAGGGAAAGTATGCCCATGACGAACAAGAGCAGGGATTTTATGGTTATATTTTTTAACATGTCGGTCTCAAGGCAAACAGGTGAAAAACTGCAATCGGAGGAATACAACTTTCTGGCTGGGTGTGCGGGCGAGTCGATGGCTGAAGGCGTCAGGCGGGGTTTCGTTCTGCCAATCCCATATCCGCGCCGGACATCAATTTTTCGATATCAATGAGTATCAGCATGCGCTCATCGATCGTGCCCAGACCAAGCAGATAATCGTTGGCAAGGGTGCAGTCCATTTCCGGCGGCGGTTTGATTTGTTCCGGCGTTAATGTGATGACGTCCGATACGCTGTCCACCACCATGCCGACGACGTGGTGTGCAAGATGGAGAATCACGACGACGGTGAACTGGTCATAGCGCGGCACACCGAGCTTGAACTTGATGCGCATGTCGATGATGGGAACAATGATGCCGCGCAGATTGACTACGCCTTTGACAAACTCGGGGGTGTTGGCGATGCGTGTGACGGTATCGTAGCCGCGCAACTCCTGTACCTTCTGAATCGAGATGCCGTATTCTTCCTTGCCCAGAGTGAAGGACAGAAATTCCAGCGTGCTTCCTGCTGTATTGATGACAGATTGTGCGCTGTTCGCGATTGCGTTCATGTGCACTCCTTTCCGGTCTCTGTTACGCGTTCTATGAACGTCTCATTTTGCTTGTCAGCGGTATCAGGATTTCGTATGAAGCTGCTGTGACGTCATTTACCATAAACAAATAGTTTCCTGCAGTCAATGCGATAGGCGCTTATATGGGGATTTGGAAATGAATGCGTTGCGTAGAGAACAAAGCATTGTTATTACAGAAGAAATTTAGTGTGATGTTGCTGCTATTTTCATGTTGATGAGGCAATTGCAAAATTTGTTAAACCGATGAAGAAATACTATGTGTGATTGAGATTGCCGTTTTCTTATTGCGTGCGTGCGATTTTCCAGTGCTCTCCATTTGAATAAAACACGTGGAGTAAAATAGCGTGCTGCCGACCGACACAGGCAGATGATTTTTACACGATGGGCTAGAAACAAGCATGCTGCGACTCACTGACGTTCAACTCCATTTAGACCATACCGAAGAAGACCTGCGATCCGCGATCATTGCGCGTCTTGGTATCAAGGCCGACGATCTGATCAGCCATACGGTATTTCGTCGCGGTTACGATGCACGCAAGAAAAACGCGATCATCATGGTCTACACGCTGGACGTCGAGGTACGCGATCAGGAGAAACATGCGAAGCGTTTGCAGGGTAATCGCCACGTCACGATTGCACCTGATACCAGCTACCATTTTGTCGCGCAAGCGCCGGCTGAACTGACGACGCGTCCAGTCGTGATCGGCTTTGGACCCTGCGGTATCTTCGCGGCGCTGATACTGGCGCAAATGGGCTTTCGCCCCATCATTCTGGAACGTGGCAAGGAAGTACGCGAACGCACCAAGGATACTTTCGGCCTGTGGCGCAAACGCGAACTGAATCCGGAATCGAATGTGCAATTCGGTGAAGGCGGCGCCGGTACTTTTTCCGACGGCAAGCTGTGGAGCCAGGTAAAAGATCCCAAGCATTACGGCCGCAAGGTGCTGATGGAATTTGTGAAGGCCGATGCGCCGGAAGAAATCATGTACGTCAGCAAGCCGCACATCGGTACTTTCCGTCTGGTGAAGATGGTCGAACTGATGCGTGAAGAGATCGTCAGACTGGGCGGCGAATTCCGCTTTGAAAGTAAAGTCGATGACATCGACATTGAGGATGGCAAAGTGCGCGCCCTCAGACTCTCCGACGGTTCACATATCGCCACTGATCACGTCGTACTTGCCATCGGTCATAGCGCACGCGATACCTTTCAGATGTTGCATGCACGCGGTATTTACCTTGAGCCGAAACCGTTTTCTATCGGCTTTCGCATCGAGCATCCGCAATCGCTGATCGACGCCTGCCGTTTGGGGCCGAATGCAGGCCATCCGGTTTTAGGTGCGGCTGATTACAAACTTGTCTATCACGCCAGCAACGGCCGTTCGGTTTACAGTTTTTGCATGTGTCCGGGCGGCACGGTGGTCGCGGCGGCATCGGAACCGGGCCGCGTCGTTACCAACGGCATGAGCCAGTATTCGCGCAATGAACGCAACGCCAACGCCGGCATCGTGGTCGGTATCACGCCGGCCGATTATCCGGGCCATCCTTTGGCCGGCATGGAGTTTCAGCGGCAATGGGAAGAGCGAGCCTTCGAGTTGGGCGGCGGCAATTACGATGCGCCTGGCCAACTGGTAGGCGACTTCCTTGCGAGCCGGCCATCGATTGAATTCGGTTCCGTGATTCCGTCATACAAGCCGGGCGTCAAACTCGGCGACTTGAATCCGTCGTTGCCGGACTACGTCATCGACGCGATACGCGAAGCATTGCCCGCGTTTGAAAAGCAGATCAAGGGATTTTCGATGAGCGATGCGGTGTTGACCGGCGTGGAAACGCGCACGTCTTCGCCAGTCAGCATCAAGCGCAACGACGACGATTTGCAAAGCATCAACACGCGTGGCTTGTTCCCGGCTGGTGAAGGCGCCGGTTATGCCGGCGGCATCATGTCGGCAGCGATAGACGGCATACGCGTGGCGGAAGCGTTGGCGCTCAGCATGCTGGAGAGCGTGAAGCGTGGCACGACGAAGCAAGTATCGAATAAACAAGTGAAGTAAATAAGCGTCATCAATAAAAACGCCGCAATATTGCGGCGTTTTTTATCGATGACAGCCCATCCGAATCTGCTGATTTACAGCCAGCCGGATTTCTTGAAGCGGTAGTAAAGATAGCCGCACACACCGGCTACCATCAGGACGGAAACCGGGTAACCGTACTTCCAGTCCAGTTCCGGCATGTACTTGAAGTTCATGCCCCACAAACCGAAGAAGGCAGTGGCGATCGCAAAAATTGCCGCCCATGCAGCGAGGCGTTTGTTCACTTCGCTTTCCTCGATCGTGACCATCGACAGATTGACCTGAATTGCCGTTGCGATGGTTTCACGGAAAGCGTCGGCCAATGCATTGATGCGATACAGATGATCACCGATGTCGCGGAAGTAGTCGCGCGTGCTTTCACACAGATTGGGGACGCGCCCGCCATAGAGTTTGCCGACAGATTCCATCAGCGGTGCGACTACATGCTTGAGCATGACGACTTCGCGTTTGAGTTCGTACAGTCGCTCGATATTGGCGCGTTGCGAACCCTTGTTGAAGATTTTTGCTTCGATCAGTTCCAGTTCGCTTTCCAGTGCCTCGACCACCGGGAAGTAGCGATCCACCACCGCATCCATCAATGCATACAGGACGAAGGCCGAGCCTTTGCGCAATTGTTCCGGTTCCTGTTCGCAGCGTGTGCGTACACCGAGAAACCCCTGGGCGCTGCGATTGCGCACCGACAGAACATAGTTGGGGCCAACGAAAATATCGAGTTCGCCGATATGCACGGTACCTTCGACCATTTCAGCCGTTTTCACCACGACAAATAGCGAATCGCCATATTCTTCAACCTTGGGGCGTTGATGGCCTTTCATCGCATCTTCAACTGCCAAATCATGCAGATTGAATTCTTCCTGCATCTGTTCGAGTTCGGCCGATTCGGCATCCTTCAGCGCTACCCATACAAAGCAGTTGGGCCGTTTCAGGTAATCGCTGATTTCGTCGATCGAGATATCGGATAATTTATTGCCGTCCTGATAGGCGACGCAGTTGATAAGCATGGGCAATAATCTCCAGAATGGGCGCGACTTTGCTCAGTCGTCGATGCGGCGAGTGTACACGCGCCAGCGGCCTGTTCGTCAAGCATTCAGTACAGAATATAGGGTACAAAATGCGACAGGCATGCTGCCGCAAGTCGCGATTGACGAACGTCAGGGTTTGTCGGCAGTGCTGATGCATTCTGCTTTTACCGTGTTTGTTTTTGCAAGCCGGCTGTTTTCCAGACCTGCCGCCGTTCTTTTTGTTCCTGCGCAGCGGCGGTAATTTTTCACGTAATCATTGAAAACGATCTTTGCCTGTACGATCGGCAAGGCAGCCAGTCGCTTGGCCAATGGTCGGCTGATCTGAAAGTGCTGGTAATCGATAGGTGCATCCCAGTCGCCGCCCCAGATCAGGAAGCCATGCTCGGCAAATACGTCGACCACATCCTCAGCCATGCCTTTACGCACGGTTTTACCAGGTCGGACAGCGAGACGATTGGCATAGCTGCTGCCGGCTGCAGGAGAATAGCTTGCCTTGCCGGCGGCTTCAAATTGCACAAACGGATTCTGGACAGGGTTGATATCGATGGCGGCACCGTAGGCATGCAGAGAAGGCGCACCGCCATTGATGATCGCACGGTCGTTAAAGGCGGAGGTATTGTTGGCGCGCATCGCGGCCAGATCGTCGCCGCGATAATGCTGCATCAACTGCGCTCCGGCGAGCGCGAATTTTCTTTGCAACAGCGTGGCGAAGATGGCTTGTACATGATCGGCCAGCGCTGCCATGACCATTACCGCGCCATCGTCGTGCATCTTGCCGTCCAGCCCCAGGTAGGAGAAATGCACGACACGCAGTTGCGCACAGCTGACCGGTGCATTTTTGTGCAGTACGCCGGTATCGCGCATGGCCTGGCACATGTTCTGGTCGACTTCGGCGATGGCCATTGCGGATGCGGGTCGTGCATTCCCTGCATGGCTTGTCATTGCGGCAAACATGCTCAACATCAGACAAGACCCGGCGAGTCGAAATAATGAAGACATGAATAAAGAGGGCATGGATGGTTCTTTTTGAAATGAATCGCGCTGAATGGGCATGTGCGGCGCGAAGGAATTGTCCATTATAGGAAGAGACGGTGGCCGGGTGTGCGCAAAGCGAGTGATTTTCAGGCCGGGCGGCGTAGAATGGGCGCTTCCCTTACTGTTGTCGTTTCAATGACCATACTGCTTTCCACACTCAACGCCCGTTATACGCACGCATCGCTGGGTTTGCGCTGCCTGCTGGCAAACATGGGCGAACTGCAAGGTGTGACGCAATTGCAGGAATTCGTGATCGGTGCGCGTACCACCGATATGGTCGAAAAGCTGCTTGCGCATCAGCCGCGCATCATCGGCTTTGGTGTCTATATCTGGAACGTCGAAGAAACCACCAAACTGGTTGCCCTGTTGAAGCGCGTCGCACCTGAAGTCGTGATCGTGCTGGGCGGACCGGAAGTTTCCTATGAGTCGAACGAACAAAGCATCGTGCAACTGGCCGATTATCTGGTCACCGGCTGGGGTGATGTTACCTTCCCCGCTTTGTGCAAACAGATACTGAATGGCCCCAAGCCTTTGATGAAAATCCATGCCGGTGTGCAACCGCCATTGTCCGAACTGACGATGCCGTATCAGTTGTACAGCGACGAAGACATCGCGCATCGCACTTTGTATGTAGAAGCGTCGCGCGGCTGTCCGTTCAAATGCGAATTCTGTCTGTCGGCGCTGGATAAAACTGCATGGCCTTTCGATATCGATCTCTTTCTCGGCGAGCTGGAAGCCCTGCATGCACGCGGCGCACGCCTGTTCAAGTTCGTCGATCGCACCTTCAACCTGAATATCAAAACCAGTTTGAAGATCATGCAGTTTTTCCTCGATAAATTGGCAGCCCATCCGGAAGACCCGGTATTTGCACACTTCGAAGTGGTGCCCGATCATCTGCCGGATGCCTTGAAGGAAGGGATCATGAAATTTCCGGCCGGCACGCTGCAGTTTGAAATCGGCATCCAGAGTTTCAATCCGGAAGTGCAGGCGCTGGTCAGTCGCAAGCAGAATAACGAGAAGGCCGCAGAAAACATCCGCTGGCTGTGCGAACACTCGCATGCGCATTTGCACGTCGATTTGATTGCCGGCCTGCCGGGCGAGGATATTGCCAGCTTTGCGCGCGGCTTCGACAGGTTGCTGGAATTGCAGCCGCATGAAATCCAGTTCGGCATCCTGAAGCGTCTGCGCGGTACGCCCATCATTCGCCATACCGCGCAATACGGCATGGTGTTCGATCCGCATCCGCCGTACACGATTCTGGCTACCGACCGCATAGATTTCAATGCGATGCAGCAGCTGGTGCGTTTTGCGCGCTACTGGGATCTGGTCGCCAACTCGGGTCGCTTCTCGCATACGCTGCCGCTAATATTGAACAGTCCCTTGTCCGATTCGCCGTTCGCCAATTTCATGCGCCTGTCGAACTGGTTGTATGCGACTACCGATGCCACCAACCGGATTGCGCTGGAACGCCTGGCCGTATTGGTGGCGCAATGGCTGGTCAGCGAAGGGATGGATGAAGAGCAGGCGGCGGCAGTGCTGCGCAGTGATTACGCCGGGCAGGCCAACACCAAGTTGAAGACGCAAGCCTTGAAGAAAGCTGAAAAGGCGGCGGAGAAAAAAGCCGGGCACGCTGCACCGCAACGTCAGGCACGGCACATGACGGCTTGATGCCGCCGGATGTATTTATGCCGCCTGTCTGCGCCAGCCTTCTATCAGTTGCAGGCAAACCGGATCCAGCGTTTCCAGCGGAGTGGATTTTTGATGATGAAAAATCATCAGCGCATACAGTTTCGCCAGATCGTTTACTTCCGGCGACAAGGCGCGCTCTTCACCGGTCGACGGGCGTTGTATGCGCCAGTAGTTGATGACCTGTTCGAGTTCGGGCAGTGTGATATCCATCATCCTATTGTACGCGCGGCACGTTAGCGGTAAAAGGCGGCGCTGCCAGACAGCAAGCCGCACGATGTATTTCTTATTTTGAGACGCGCTTCATTCCTGAAAACTGTTTTGTTGCCACCATGAATCCTGCTTTCGACATCAAACGCTTTTTCCCCTTTCTGCGCTGGCCGCGACCGACACTGGCGACGCTGAAAAATGATGCCTGGGCTGGCCTCAGCGTCGGCATGGTACTGATTCCGCAAGCAGTCGCCTACGCAACACTGGCGGGCATGCCGGCGGCGACCGGCCTGTATGCGGCGCTGATTCCCAGTCTGGTCGGTGTGTTGTGGGGCTCGTCTGCCCTGCTCGCGGTAGGGCCGGCTGCGCTGTCGAGCCTGCTGGTATTCGGTTCGCTGTCTTCGATGGCAGTGCCGGCCTCCGAACAATGGGTGGTGCTGGCGATCTGGTTGTCCATCTATTCCGGTGCGATACAGTTTTTACTCGGCGCATTCCGCCTTGGCCGCCTCAGCAATCTGGTGTCGCAGCCTGTGATTGTCGGCTTTATCAATGCCGCAGCGATCATCATCATGATGTCGCAATTGCCGACCTTGCTGGGCATCGCCGATATTTTCAACAGCAATCCTTTGCACGTATTCGAGCGCGTCAGCGCAGCGCCCTCGCATATGCTGATGACGACGGCATTCGGTGGCGGTACGCTGCTGCTGCTGGTACTAGGCAAGCGGTTTTTCCCGCGGTTTCCCACCATCCTGTTCGTGACGATACTGGCGACGGTGCTCAGTTGGGCGCTTGGCTATGCGACGGCCGGCGGTGAAGTCGTGGGCGACATTGCCCGGGGTTTGCCACCGCTGGTGCTGCCGTCGGCAATTTCATTCGAGCAGCACCGCGAATTGTGGTCGGCCGGACTGGTGCTGGCATTGATCAGTTTTACCGAAGCGATGTCGAGCTGCCGTGTGCTGGCGCGCAAGCGGCGCGAACGCTGGGATGAAAATCAGGAGCTGATAGGTCAGGGTCTGGCAAAAGTGGCGAGCGGATTTTCCGGGGCGTTTCCGGTCAGCGGTTCTTTTTCGCGCTCGGCGCTCAATCTGTATGCCGGCGCAACCAGCGCATGGGCCACTGTATTCACATTGATCTGCGTACTGGTTTGCCTGCTGTTTTTTACCGATCTGCTGTATTACGTACCGCGTTCGGTGCTGGCTGCACTGATCATCATGCCGGTATTCAGCTTGTTCGATTTCGGTGCCTTCAAGCGCTTGTTTTCCATTTCACGCGACGATGGCGCGATTGCTGTCGTGACCTTCGCGGTCACCATTGCCGCCATGCCGCGCCTGCACTGGGGCGTGATGGCAGGCATCACGCTGACGATGGTGTCCTACCTTTATCGGCATATGCAGCCGCGCATCATAGAGGTCGGTTTGCATGCAGACGGCACCTTGCGCGACCGCCAGCGTTTCCAGCTGCCACGTCTGGCGGATGATCTGCTGGTGGTGCGCATCGATGCCGCGCTGAATTTCCTGACCGGCGGCGTGCTGGATCATTTTGTGGTCGAACAATGCAGTCGCGATCCATATATCCGGCGATTATTACTGTGCGTGGGCTCAGTCAACGATATCGATGCCACTGGTGTTGATACACTGGAATCCTTGCAGATCACTTTGAAGAGCATGGACATAGATCTCTATGTTTCGGCGATCAAGAAGCAGGTGTGGGATGTGCTGGAAGATGCGCATTGGCTGGAAGGTTTGGCGGCAGATCATATTTTCATGACAGATCGTGCGGCCATTGAGGCGCTGGGTACGGCGCGCTGAACGGGATTCATCAGGTTTTGCAAATAGTCATCTTCTGCGTGTAGCATTGCCGGCTGTACTCAGACAGGCGCAGATGGCTGAGAATTATGTGTGGCTGCCGGTGTCCAATTCTTTGCGTAATTAAATTGTTTTACAGACAGCATGCCTATGGACATGTTTGACCCTATAACAGGAGCAGTAGTCGCATGCGTCGCAGCAAATATTTCAAGCATATACCGACGTCCAAGAGTATTCAGGAAAATCGTTTCCTGAAGCCGTTCAGCCGTTATCTGCACCATCATTTTCTCTGGCAGTTCAACCGGCGTGGCGTGGCCGGCGGCCTGGCAGTCGGCTTGTTCGTCGGCATCCTGATTCCATTCGCGCAAATATTGTTCGGTGCCATCGCCGCGATTCTGGTGCGTGTCAATTTGCCGGTGGCAGCATTTGCCACCTTCGTCACGAATCCGCTGACAGTGCCGCCGTTGTATTACGCGGCTTACCGGCTCGGCAACTGGTTGATAGGACCGGACAGGGCAGCCACCGATCAAGCGCTGAATTCCGGAATCTTCGGTAAAGTGCTGGGCGAACAGGCCGAGGTCAGCTATTGGTTCAGCAACCTGATTGAGTGGGTGCAAACGGTGGGACCGCAATTGATGACAGGCCTGGCGATAATCGCGATCGTGTCGGCTGTGGCGGGATACGTGCTGGTCAGCGTGATCTGGCAATTGCAGGCGCGGTTGCGCTGGCAACGACGCCGGGCGCGTTAACAAGACCGGCACCGATTGCGCGATGCCGGTCTGCTTTTCTAGTCGTTCTGTTTTGCTTCGCCGGTTGCATACGGTGCATGCAAATGCACGGGTTTGGCGGCAGCACGCGCACGCATGCGGATATTGATCACTTCCACGATCAGGGCAAATGCCATCGCGCTATAGATATACCCTTTCGGAACGTGATGGCCGAACCCTTCGGCGAGCAGCACCACGCCGATCGCGACCAGGAATGCCAGCGCCAGTATCTTGATCGACGGATGGCGCGATACGAAACGCCCGATCGGCCCGGCAAACACCATCATCAGGCCAACCGAGGCGATCACTGCCGCCACCATGACCTCGATGTGATCGACCATGCCAACTGCCGTGATGATGGAATCCAGCGAAAACACCATGTCCACCACCATGATCTGCAGAATCACTGCAGTGAACGTTGCCTGTACCGCGCTGGAGGTGTGGCCTTCTTCACCTTCCAGCGATTGATGGATTTCGCCTGTGCTTTTCCATATCAGGAATAGGCCGCCGCCTATCAATATCAAATCCCGCCCGGAAATTTCCTGATTCAGCACGGTGAACAATGGTTCGACCAAGCCGACTATCCATGCCAGCACCATCAGCAAGCCGATGCGCATGAACATTGCAATGAACAGCCCCAGCTTGCGCGCAAACTCGCGCCGTTCGACCGGCAGCTTGTCGACCAGGATGGAAATGAAAATGATGTTGTCGATACCAAGTACCAGTTCCAGCGCAGTGAGGGTGATGAAGGCCAGCCAGATTTGCGGGTCTGAGATAAGTTCTATCATGACAACTCTCCATGAAATTCAGTAGAAAAAAGAAGAATGCGGATTCGGTAATGCAGCAATGATGCTGATGGATTGCTTGTCATTCTCAATGTATTTATTTTTCATGAGACTGTCTTGATGGGCTAATGATCGACAGGGAATTTGAACACTAGCAGTGCGTTTAAAGATAAGCAACGAATGCAAACACGATCGTCTTTGAATCACTTTTCCCTAACGCGGATTTCACGATTTTCTAATGAAATTGTGTGTTTGTCGGATGTTCTTGGCGTTCTTGCGCCTTAAAATGGTCGTTGATATTTAGCCATATTCAAGATCGGTCACATGCATATATTTACTTACGGCTCATTGATGTTCCCGGAAATCTGGCAACGCGTCGTGCGTGGCGATTACCGTTCCGCGCCGGCCACTGCGCAAGGCTATGCACGCTATGCCTTGGCCGACGACACTTATCCCGGCATGATTGCCAGGCCGCAAGCGATGGTCGAGGGCGTACTTTACCTCGATATTGACGCACAGGACGTCGCCGCGCTGGATGCTTTTGAAGGCAGCGAATATCGTCGTGATTCTGTAAATGTCGTTATAAATTCTGGTGCTATAGTGATAGCGTGTACTTACATATTTATGGCGGAACAGCGACTTTCCGGCTTGCCGTGGGAGCCGCAGGCATTCCAGATGTCGCGTTTCATCGGCTCCTATTGCCGCGACAAATTGGGCAGATGAATGCTGGCTAGCCAGTATAATTCGGCCTACGTTTATTCCAATTCAAGGCGCGGTGCTTGCACCGTCAGAAACACATCCATGCTCGCAGCACAAAAACAACGTATCACCGAACTCTTTCAGGCCGCCGTCGCACCGCTGGTGGCGGGCACCGAACTCAATCCGACTGTCACGCTGGAGCGTCCGCGCGATCCGTCGCATGGCGATGTCGCTTGCAATCTGGCAATGCAGATTGCCAAGCCGCTCAAAAAGAATCCGCGCGAAGTCGCGCAGGCGCTGGTTGCCGCCCTGCTCGATAATCCGGCCAATCGCGATCTGATCGAATCTGCAGAGATCGCAGGTCCGGGTTTTATCAACCTGCGCCTGACCGCAGCCTCGCGCCAAAGCGTAGTCAAAACCGTGCTGCAGCAAGGCGCGCAATATGGCAAGAGCAATCTCGGTGCGGGAAAAAAGGTCATCATCGAGTTCGTCTCTGCCAATCCGACCGGCCCGCTGCACGTCGGCCACGGCCGTCAGGGCGCATTGGGCGATGCGATGTCATCGCTGTTCGATGCACAAGGTTATGCGGTCACCCGCGAGTTTTATTACAACGATGCCGGCGTGCAGATCGCCACCCTTGCCACATCGGTGCAGGCACGCGCCAAGGGTTTGAAGCCGGGCGTCGCAGGCTGGCCTGAGTCGGCTTACAACGGTGACTACATCCAGGACATTGCCAACGATTTCCTCGCGAAGAAAACCGTATCTGCCAGCGATGGCCTGCCGGTCACCGCCAGCGGCAACATGGACGATATCGAATCGATACGCACATTCGCTGTCGCTTACCTGCGTCGCGAACAGGATCTGGATTTGCAAGCCTTCGGTGTCAAGTTCGATAACTACTATCTGGAATCGTCGCTGTACAACGACGGCAAGGTTACCCAAACAGTCGATGCCTTGATCAAGGCCGACAAGACTTACGAACTGGATGGGGCACTGTGGTTGCGCACCACCGATTATCGCGACGACAAAGACCGCGTGATGAAAAAGACTGACGGCACTTACACTTACTTCGTGCCGGACGTCGCGTATCACACAGTCAAATGGCAGCGCGGCTTTATGCAGGCGATCAACGTGCAGGGCAGCGACCACCACGGCACCATCGCACGCGTGCGCGCCGGTCTGCAGGCGCTGGATATCGGAATTCCGCAAGGCTATCCGGATTACGTGTTGCACAAGATGGTGACCGTCATGCGCAACGGCGAGGAAGTGAAAATTTCCAAACGTGCCGGTTCTTACGTCACCCTGCGTGACCTGATCGAATGGTCGAATGGTGAGGCGGTCGAAGGACAAGAGCGTGATCTGACCCGTGGTCGCGACGCTGTGCGTTTCTTCCTGATTTCGCGCAAGGCCGATACCGAATTCGTGTTCGATGTCGATGTCGCCTTGACGCAAGGCGACGAGAATCCGGTCTACTACGTACAATATGCACACGCCCGTATCTGCTCGGTGCTGGCGCAATGGATAGACGGTGATGAATCCACGCTGCTGGATGTCGATCTGTCGCCATTGACGGCGCCGCGCGAAGCCGCATTGCTGGCCAAGCTGGCTGAATATCCGGAAGCATTGCAGCGTGCACTGGAAGAACTCGGGCCGCATCAGGTGGCGTTTTATTTGCGTGACTTGGCGGCCGAATTGCATAGCTACTACAATGCGGAACGCGTGCTGGTGGATGACGTGGCGCTGAAGATGGCGCGTCTCGCACTGATGCAGGCAACAAGACAGGTATTGCGTAACGGTCTGGCCCTGATCGGTGTGTCGGCACCAGCCCGGATGTAACAGGAAATTTATGAGCAAGAATAGAAAAACGAATAGCAAGGCAAAGAATAAAAGGCAGGCAGGCGGCACGCTACTTGGTTTGATTCTCGGCCTGATCCTGGGTCTGGGCATTGCTGTTGGTGTGGCAATGGTGATTTACAAAACACCACTGCCGTTCACCAACAAAGGCGCCACTGCGGATAAAACGGTTACACCTGCAAACGGTGAACTGAGCGATCCAAACAAGCCGCTCTACGGTAAAAAACAGCCGATAAAAGAGCCTGTTCCCGGCGCACCGGCGCCTACCGTTGCCGAAGAAACAATCAAGCCGTCAGGGCTGGACAAGGCGACGCAGGCCAGGGAAAAAGTGGAGGCTGCCAAGGCTGAAGCCGCCAGGGCGGAAAGCGCTGATGAAAAATGGATTTATTATCTGCAGGCTGGAGCCTTCCGGGAAACCGCCGATGCAGAAAGCATGAAAGCCAAGCTGGCATTGATGGGTTTTGAAGCGAGCGTTTCCGAACGCCAGGCAGAGACCGGTACGCTGCACCGCGTGCGTATCGGCCCTTTCGGCCAGCTGGAAACAATGAACCGAGTTCGCACCAAACTGTCTGATAACGGTGTCGATGTCGCAGTTGTGCGCATCGGCAAATAAGTCGGAAAATAATCGAAAGGAATACCATGCGTTTTATTCAACATCTGTTGGCTGTAGCAACCCTGAGTTTGATGGCAGCAACTGCAGGCGCGTCGCCGTCTGCTCCGGTCAGCGGCACCGATTACCGCACGCTTGAAAAAGCGCAGCAAACCGACGGCGGAAAAAAAGTCGAAGTCACAGAATTTTTCTGGTATTCCTGCCCGCATTGCGAAGCGCTCGAACCATCGCTGGCAGCATGGGTAAAAAAGAACGCTGACAAGATCGTCTTCAAACGCGTGCCGGTCGCCTTCCGCGATTCCTTCATCCCGCAACAAAAGCTCTACTACACGATAGAAGCCCTGGGTCTGATCGATAGCCTGCACCCGCGCGTTTTCCGCGCGATTCACGTAGAGCGCCAAAAGCTGGATACCGATAAGCAGATCCTCGATTTCGTCGCCAAGCAAGGCGTGGATGCGAAGAAGTTTGCCGATACCTACAACTCCTTCGGCGTGCAAACCAAGGTGCAGCGTGCAGCGCAACTGCAAGCTGCGTACAAGGTTGACGGCGTACCGATGATCGCCATCGACGGCCGTTATGTCACTTCGCCAGCTATCGTCGGCGCATCGCTGGGCAATCGTCCGGAATCCATTCTGCATGAAGCTACGCTGCAAGTGATGGACCATCTGATTGCCAAGTCGGCCAAGTAAAAGCATTTGTTGAAAAACATCGGCTGAAATTTTCAGCAATTGGGTAAAACAAGGAAGTCCGCAACTCGCAAGAGGGCGGGCTTTTTATTTTGAGTTGATTTGGAAATGATCGGGAGTGGGCATGCAGGCAAAACGAGTCTTCATCACCGGCGCATCCAGCGGGCTGGGCGCGGCGCTTGCGCGGCAGTACGCGAAAGAAGGCGCAACGCTGGGTCTGGTCGCACGACGCGGCGAAGTTTTGCGTGAACTGGCAGCCAGTTTGCCGAATGCAGAACGTCATCGCATTTATGCGCTGGACGTCACAGATAGCGCGGCACTTGCCAACGCCGCTGCAGACTTCATCGTCGCTGCACAGGGCATAGACATTGTCATCGCCAACGCAGGCATCTCGCGTGGCACGCTGACTGAATACACGGAAGACCTGCAAGTGTTCGAGCAGGTCTTCGCCACCAACGTCACTGCCACCGTCGCTACCTTCGCACCTTTCATTGCAAAGATGAAGGCGCAAGCGGCAGCGGGACAAGCAGGTGCACGACTGGTCGGTATCGGCAGCGTTGCCGGCATACGTGGTTTGCCGGGCGCGGGCGCATACAGCGCATCGAAGGCGGCAGTCATCAGCTATTGCGAATCGCTGCGTGTGGAATTGAAGAAGGACGGCATCAAGGTCGTCACGATTGCGCCTGGTTATATCGATACGCCTATGACGCAGGTGAATGATTACGCGATGCCGTTTTTAATGCCGGTGGAGAAGTTTGCGGAGCGGGCGGTGGCGACTATAGCTGCGGGTTGCAGTTATCGAGTGATTCCCTGGCAGATGGGGGTGGTGGCTAAGGTGCTGCGCTTGTTGCCGAATGGGGTTTATGATTTGTTGTTTGCTAATGCGCCTAGGAAGAAGCGGGCGCTATAGCTTTTGTCATTCCCGCGCAGGCGGGAACCCAGAAATGCTTATCTGTACCAAGCCAAGACAAGTAAGCTCTTCGTTTAAAACTGTTTGCACTTCGTGGTGAGTTGCCGGGGGTAGCCCGGCGGCTAGTTACCTTTTTTGCTTCGCCAAAAAAGGTAACCCAAAAAAGGCGACCGCGAAGCCGCTGCCCGTCGGGTTCCCGATTTTGCAGCACCTGAAATGGGAAATGAAAAAACTCGCTACGCTCAGACAGTTTTCATTTCTGATCCATTTCACGCACCGCAAAATCGGCAGCGTCAGAGCGAAATTTGAAATCAACTTCGACTTCGAAGAAGTGTATGTTTACTTGAAAATTTTTGTTGCGGAATTTAGTTAATAGAGAAGAGGCACCATTCATGCTGAATCAAACATGTGCTTTATGCTCTGAAAAACTAACTGATCTGAACAAGACGAGGGAACACGTCATTCCTCATTCGATCGGCGGAAGACTTAAAGTTGAGGGTTTTATTTGTCAAAGCTGTAATTCGAGAAAAGGTGATTCGTGGGATGCAGAGTTGGCCGCTCAGTTCAATTGGTTGGCCTTGATGATCGGCGTTAAACGTGATCGTAAGCTGACTCCTGAACTTGTGCAGACTGCGTCCGGAGAAAAATATTTTCTCCATCCGACTGGTTCGATGACTCCGGCTATTTTTAAATATACTGAAATTCAAGATAGTGAAAAGACTAAGATTTCGTTTGTAGGCAGAACGCAGAAAGAGGTATCAAAAAAAGTTAAAGAAATTGTTAAGCGATTTCCGCAGCTTGATAGCCAAGATATTCTTTCAACAGCAAAGGTACAGACTTCGTATCTCGACGAGCCATTGCAAATGACACTTGAATTTGGTGGCCCGCTTGCAGGTAGATCGATAGTAAAGACGGCTTTGGCTTTTGCTTTTCAATCAGGTATTAACTCTGAGTCTTGTAAATCTGCGCTGCATTTCTTAAAAAACGAACAAGCGCCGTCGTCATGTTATGGACTTTCCTATTTGCAGGATTTGATTGTTAACAGGCCGACTGACGCAGCTTTTCATTGCGTTGCTTTACATGGCAGTACGACTGAAAAAACTCTATATGCATACGTCGAATATTTCGGACTAGCCCGTTGGCTTATTGTTTTGAGTAATGAATATTACGGTTCTGAAATGCATCAATCATATGCAATCAATCCTACTACCGGGGAGACTATAGATATTCGCCTTGACTGGAAACTAAACCGATCTGAAATTGAGAAAACAATTAATGGTTATGGTTATTCAGTTGAAATTTATAAGGCAGAAGTTGATTTAGCATTCGGGATTTTATATGGGCTTTCATCGAAAAGAAGTTTCGACAATGCTTTAGAAGTTTCTTTGCGAACGGCAGCAGTCAGTCTAGGTATCAATGCAGATGAGGATGTGTCGGCTGAAAGATGGAAAGAAGTTGTTGCATTGGGAATGCAAGAGTTTCAGCCATTTTTAATTCGCTATTTTAAATCTCGGAGAGGAGGGCATTGATTCATGATCAATCAGAATTCCTTGTTGATTCTTTTTGTAAAAGTCTAAGTTTTCAGTGATCAATGGTTTGAAAACGGATGATGCCATTTACGCAAACCGTGCGTTTCAAAACCCCATCAAACCAAAGCTTGTGCAAATGCGCCAAAGCTTCCCCCAGCGCAAAACTCAACTGATGTGCATCCAGCTTGCGCACAAACATGATCGGCACGATATCTGCTGCTGATTGCGGTGTGACGCAAGCATCCAATACTTCCTGCAAGCGCGCCGAATGATGATCGAATAGCTGTTGTATGCGCGTATGTAAACCACGAAAGGGTTTGCCGTGGGATGGCAGTACCAGCGTGTCGTCTGGCAAATCCTTGTACTTCAATAATGAATCCAGAAATTGCTGCACCGGATTCGATTCCGGCTCTATCGCAAAGACCGAGACATTAGTCGAGATGCGTGGCAAGACCATGTCGCCGGAAATCAGTACATTCAATTCTTCGCAGTACAGCGAAGCATGTTCCGGTGCGTGGCCGAAGCCGGTGATGACGCGCCATGTTTGTTCGCCTATGCGGAAGTTTTGCGTGTCGTGTATGCGCACGTAAGTCAGCGGTACGCTCGGCACCAGCGTCGGATAATAACTGCGGCGACCTTCCAGCTCTTGCAGCATTTTCGGATCGGCCAGGCCGTGCAGTTTGAAGAAGGGGAACATCGAAGTTCCGTCCGAACCCGGCAAGGCGGCCGACATCATCCGTGCAAACGTGTATTCGCCTGTCGTCATCCACAGCGGTGCATTCCAGCGGCTGCAGATCCAGTCGGCGAGGCCGACGTGATCGGGATGGCAGTGCGTGCAGATGACGCGCACGACGGGCAGGCCTTCCAGTTGCGTTGCGAATATTTGTTCCCACGCGTCGCGCGTGGCGTCGTTGGCGATGCCGCAATCGATGATGGTCCAGCCTGTGACCGGGCCGTTTTCACCTTCTATCGTATCTTTCAGCAGCCACAGATTGATGTGATTGAGCGCAAATGGCAAACCCATGCGCAGCCACTTGATGCCGGGCGCGACCTCGAACGTGCTGCCTACGTCGGGCAAGGTGTCGTCAAAAGGGTAGTTCAACTGGGCTTCAAGCAGGTTCATCAAGGTCTCGCGGTGGGGTAATACGGTTCACATTCCAGTCGGGCGCGCCTACAATAGCTTCCTGAATCGCGTTTGAACGCATTGTGAATATTCAGCATCATTTTAAACGGTGCATTAACGCCGCGCTCTAAGATCCTAAGGGCGAGGCAAGCAAAGAAAGTATGGCAAAACCAAATTCAACGGCGAACATCGCCTGCCCTTGCGGCAATCATGGTGGCAAAGACAGTTACGCCCAATGCTGCAAACGGTATCACGATGGCGCAGATGCGCCTAACGCCGAAGCATTGATGCGTTCGCGTTACAGCGCTTATGTCTTAGGGCTGATGCATTATGTGCATGCAACGTGGCACGCGACGACGCGTCCGCCTTTGATCGATTTTGCGCATGACGCAGTGACTAAATGGCTGGGGCTGGAAGTGAAGGAGTTTGTGCCTGGCGAAACTGAAGCGACGGTGGAATTTGTCGCGCGCTCAAAAAGTGGCGGCCGCGCACAACGTCTGCATGAGATCAGCCGCTTCATCAAAGAAGATGGTCGCTGGTTTTACATAGACGGCGTGTTTCCTGAATAAGCAGCAATGCGTTTGCACTGGCAATCGCATTGAAATGAATAACACTAAAAACACCGGCAAGGTTGGACGCAATGAATCACATACCTGGCAAACAAGATGACCTGGTGACACGCAGTCTGCGCAGCGTATGGCATCCGTGCACGCAGATGCAGCATCACGAGACGCTGCCACTGATTCCTGTTAGTCACGGGCGGGGTGCGTGGCTGTATGACGTCAACGGCGATCGCTATCTGGATGCGATCAGTTCGTGGTGGGTCAATCTGTTCGGCCACGCCAATCCGCGCATCAATAGCGCGCTGAAGTCGCAGCTCGATTTGCTCGAGCACGCGATGCTGGCCGGTTTTACGCATGAACCGGTGGTGCAGTTGTCGGAGCAGCTGGCGGCGCGTACCGGCCATGTCCTCGGCCATTGTTTTTACGCGTCTGATGGCGCGTCGGCGGTTGAGATTGCATTAAAGATGAGTTTTCATGCGTGGCGAAATAACGGCCAGACCGCCAAGCGCGAATTCGTTTGCCTGAAGGGTGGCTATCACGGCGAAACCATAGGTGCGCTGACGGTCACCGATGTGCCCCTCTTCCGCGATGCCTACGATTCCCTGCTGCAGCATGCGCATGTGGTCGCAAGCCCGGATGCGCGTGCCGCAGAACCGGGCGAATCGGCTGCGGATGTGGCGCGTCGTGCGGCGAAAGACCTGGAAAAATTATTGCAGGAACGCGCACCACACATCGCGGCCATCATCATCGAGCCGCTGGTGCAATGCGCAACCGGCATGGCGATGCACGATGCTGTGTATCTGCAGGAAGTGCGCTCGCTGTGCGATAAATATCAAATCCACATGATCGCGGATGAAATTGCAGTCGGTTGCGGTCGCACCGGGACTTTCTTCGCATGCGAACAGGCTGCGATCTGGCCGGACTTTATTTGCTTGTCCAAAGGCATCAGCGGTGGTTATCTGCCTTTGTCCCTGGTCATGACACGCGATGAAATTTATCAATCCTTCTATGACGTCGATGTGAGGCGCGGCTTCTTGCATTCGCATTCCTACACCGGCAATCCGCTTGCATGTCGTGCGGCATTGGCGACGCTGGCGATCTTTGAAGAAGATGATGTGATTAATACCAATCGCGCGCGTGCTGCACATTTGACTACAGCGCTGGCGCCATTGGCGAGCCATGAGCAGGTTGCAAATTTCCGCCATCGCGGCATGATCTGGGCCTTCGATGCGGTGATCGATAGTCCGCAGGCGGAGGCAACTTTCTCGCAACGTTTCTTCTCGACCGCGCTGGAACATGAATTGCTGCTGCGCCCTATCGGCAACACGGTTTATCTGATGCCGCCTTATATATTGAACAGTGAAGAAATCGAAGGCCTTGCTGCGCGCGTGCAAACCGTGTTTGCAAAAGTAATGGCGGCATGAGCAAGATGATTGCAGCGCCAGGACGTAACTGATATGACATTGAATGGAGAGTGATGCCGAGATGAGTGCAAGTTTTGGTTGTTTTGTTACCGGCACCGATACCGAAATCGGCAAGACGCTGATTTCCACCGCCATCCTGCATGCGCTGGTGCAAGGTGGAGTACGTGCGGCAGCCATCAAAACGGTTGCGGCCGGCGCGCATCCGATTCAGACAGCCGATGGCGAGGTCTGGCACAATGACGACGCTGACGCATTGGCGCAGGCTGCGAATGTCGTTTTGCCAAGAAAATTGGCGACGCCCTACTTGCTGCGTGAAGCTGCTGCGCCGCACGTTGCCGCAAAGTTGCAGAATATTTCGCTGGAAATAGCGCATATTAAGAGATGTTATGCGCAAGTAATCGAAATGGCCGATGCGGTAGTGGTGGAAGGCGTGGGCGGGTTTTGTGTTCCCTTGTCGGACGACACAGATATGGCGGATTGTGCCCGGGAACTGGCTTTGCCCGTCATAATGGTGGTCGGCTTGCGTTTGGGCTGCCTGAGTCACGCCTTGCTGACCGCCGAAGCGATTGCTGCGCGCGGTCTCAAGCTGGTGGGCTGGGTCGCCAATACGGTCGATGCCGGCATGCCCTTTGCCGAGGATAATGTGGCTGCTTTGACGGCGCGCTTGCCAGCACCCTTGCTGGGTTGTGTGCCGCGTCTGGCGGCACCCTTGCCTGCGGCAGCGGCTGCGTATCTGGATTTTTCGTGTTTGCCGGGCTGGCCCGGCGCATCTACAGTTTAAATTTTAGTCAGGAGTTTTTTCTATGTCGTCGCAACCCGTTACTTTCCAGGCGCCTGTCGCTCCCATCGTTCCGACAGCATGGCCGGTTGACGACGTCCTGGCTCTATTCAATCTGCCGTTCAACGATCTGATTTTCCGTGCGCAAACCGTGCACCGCGAACATTTCGATCCGACGGAAGTGGAACTGGCAACTCTGTTGTCGATCAAGACCGGCGGTTGTCCGGAAGATTGCGGCTATTGCCCGCAAGCCGCGCGTTACGACACCGGTGTGACCGCACAAAAGATTTTGCCTCTGGAAGAAGTATTGACCGCAGCGCGCGAAGCCAAGGCACACGGTGCAACGCGCTTTTGCATGGGCGCGGCATGGCGTGAACCGAAAGATCGCGATCTGGAAAAAGTCGAAGAGATGGTGCGCGAAGTCAAAGCGATGGGCATGGAAACCTGCGCCACACTCGGCATGCTGGGCGAAGGTCAGGCTGAGAAATTGAAAAACGCCGGCCTCGATTACTACAATCACAATCTCGATACTGCACCTGAATTCTATTCCAACGTGATCTCGACGCGCGATTACCAAAACCGCATCGACACGCTGGGTCGCGTGCGCGGCGCCGGTATCAAGGTTTGCTGCGGCGGTATCGTCGGCATGGGAGAATCGCGTTTGCAGCGCGCCGGTTTGATCGCACAATTGTGCAATATGGACCCGTACCCTGAATCGGTGCCGGTCAACAATCTGGTGCAAGTCGAAGGTACGCCTTTGCACGGCACCGATCCTATCGATCCGCTCGAATTCGTTCGCACCGTCGCGGTGGCGCGCATCACGATGCCTAAGGCACGCGTGCGTCTGTCGGCAGGTCGTCGCGAAATGGGCGAAGCGATACAGGCGCTGTGCTTTGTTGCTGGCGCTAATTCGATTTTCTACGGCGATAAGCTGCTGACCACAGGCAACCCGGAAGCGCTGGCCGATCAGGAGTTGCTGGAAAAACTCGGCATGCATACTCGCAGCACCGCGATCGACGCGCGTTGCGATGTGACGCCGCAGTAACAGCAGCTTGCGATATGAAAGCGGCCGGTTGAATCTTCGACCGGCCGTTTTTTTATCTAAAGCAAGTCTTGTTTTGGAGTAAAACTTCGCAGTAAATTTTGTTTCGAATTTTGTTTATTGAGGTCGCCTAATTGATTTCTTCCAGCCTGCCAAAATCCGTCAAGATCATTGAAGTCGGCCCACGCGACGGCTTGCAGAACGAACAGCAAACCATCAGCGCCGACGTCAAGATCGAATTGGTGAATCGGCTGTCGCAAGCCGGCTTCGTGAATATCGAAGCGGCGTCATTTGTATCGCCGAAATGGGTTCCGCAAATGGCGACATCATCGGAAGTGATGATGGGCATTGCACGCAGGCCGGGCACGCTGTATTCGGCTCTGGTGCCGAACATGAAAGGCTTCGATGCCGCGCTGGCGGCTGGTGTGGATGAAGTCGTGATCTTCGCTGCCGCGTCGGAAGCGTTTTCACAAAAGAATATCAATTGCTCGATTGCAGAATCGGTAGAGCGATTTCGTGATGTCGCGCGTGCCGCAAAGGCAAACAAGTTGCGGCTGCGCGGCGCATTGAGCTGTGCCTTTGCTTGTCCGTACCAAGGTGAAGTATCCGCTGATAGCGTGGCGAGCGTCGTGCAGCAACTGCGCGACCTTGGCTGCGATGAGATCGATATAGCCGACACGATAGGTGTGGCGACGCCGCGTCATGTACAAACTGTCATGCAGCGCGCGGCACAGGAATTTCCGATTGCGGGTTTGTCCGGTCACTTCCACGATACTTACGGTCAGGCACTGGCGAATATTTATGCAAGCCTGGAAGTCGGCATCACGATTTATCACGCGTCGGTCGCAGGTCTCGGTGGTTGTCCTTACGCAAAAGGTGCAACCGGCAACGTGGCTACCGAAGACGTGCTGTACATGATGCGCGGCCTCGGAATTGAAACAGGCATTGATTTCGACGCAGTGGTCGATGCAGGACAATTCATTTCTGCGCAACTTGGGCGCAAGGCGGTCAGTCGCGCCGGCAATGCGATTGCTGCAAAATGGCAAGGGACTTCTGCCGAGCAATGTGGATGAGTAACGTGCGAGATTGAAGTTCTGACTCAGGAAAAAAAGGGGTGCAGCTTTTACGCTGCCCCCCTTTCTTTTATGCGCTTTCTTTTTCTCTGATCTTATCTACTTATACAGAACAGTCGGCAACCACATACCGATTGCGGGGAAGGTGTAGAGAAGAATCAGGGCAATAATCTGCAGTCCCATGAACGGTAGCATCCCGAGGAAAATCTGATTCAGCGTTACGTGTGCTGGTGCCACGCCTTTCAGATAAAACGCAGACATCGCAACCGGCGGTGACAGGAAGGCAGTTTGCAGATTCATTGCAACGAGCAATCCAAAAAAGAGTGGGTCGACGTTGAAGTGAGGCAGCAATGGAATGAAAATCGGCATGAAGATCACGATGATTTCTGTCCACTCCAGCGGCCAGCCGAGCAGGAAGATGATCACTTGCGCGAGGATCATGAATTGCAACGGTGTCATGTCCATCGACAGCACCCAGTCATTGATGATTTCCTGTCCGCCCAGCAGTGCAAACGATGCCGAGAATATGCTGGATCCGACAAACAGCCAGCACACCATCGCACTGGTCTTGGTCGCGAGATAGGCAGATTCCCTGAGCATGCCGAAGTTGAAGCGTCGGTAGGCCGCGGCCAGCAAGATGCCGCCGAATGCGCCCATCGCCGCCGCTTCAGTTGGCGTTGCCAGCCCGAATACGATACTGCCAAGCACCGCAAGGATCATGAACGCCAGAGGGAACAGTGAACCCAGCAGCATTTTGAAAATCTCCAGCCGCGCAAAAGTAAAGTACGCGTAGAAGATAATCAGCAGAGACAGGCCGACGCCGAATGTGATCCAGAAATTTTGTGGCGCGGCTTTTCGTTCCATTGGGGCAGCTTCGGCAGCGACTGGCGTTTCTGTCGGGCTGATTTCTTGTGTCGCTACCGAGGCTTGAGGAGTTGCTTCTTGTGGCGGTTCGGCAAGTGCTTCCTCCACCGGCGGTTCGGCGAGTCCTCCTTCTGCCATTGGCTCGGACAGTGATTCTTCTATTGGCGGTTCACCGAAGCCGTTATCTGATAAAAATTCATCGCCGCTTATATTAAAAGAATCTGAACCCATCTCAAGCAGCTCGGTTTGAGCTGCATCCGGCGCCGTGACCATGCGATAGCTCAAGCCCATCACCAGTGCGAAAGCCAATGCTGGCAAAAGGGCGATAAACAATTGCGACAGCAAGGTGCGTACGGAAACATTGGCTGCACGCTTGCCCTTTAATGCGCCCAGCAAACCTGGCACGGCTCTGTTGCTGATGCTGGTGGAAATATGTTCGGCAAAAACGGGTAATTCCACGTGGCGATCTGCAGCAGACAAGGGAGGTGCCACGCTGGGTCTGAGCTTTGCCAGAATAATCACGTAACCGATGTACAGCGTCGCCAGCATTACACCCGGAAAAAACGCACCTGCGTACAGCTGGACCACCGATACACCAGCAGTAGCTCCATACACGATCAATAGAACCGAAGGCGGAATCATGATGCCCAGACAGCCGCCTGCCGTAATCGCGCCTGCCGACAATTGAGTGCTGTAGCCGGCCTTCAACATGGCAGGCAGGGCGAGCAGACCCATCAAGGTAACGACGGCACCGACAATGCCGGTCGCTGTTGCAAACACGGCGCAGGTGATGATGGTGGCAACGGCGAGCGAGCCAGGCAACCGCGCCATGGCGATGTGCAGACTCTTGAACAGCTTCTCGATCAGATTGGCGCGTTCAACCAGATAGCCCATGAAGATGAACAGCGGAATCGAGATCAATACATCATTGGCCATCACCGAATAGGCGCGTTGCACCATCAAGTCCAAAGTTTGCTGTGTCGCCAGACTGGGGTCGCGAGTGTAAAACGCGTACCACGCAAACATCACACCCATGCCCATCAATGTAAATGCTGTCGGGAAACCGAGCATGATCGCTACCACCACCAGCGCCAGCATCAGCAGACCCACGTGCCCGTTCGTCATGTTTTCCGGCGACGGCATCAGGATGGCGAGTCCGACCACAATTGCCGCCAGAATAGAGAGTCCAAACCATACTTCTTTTCTCATCGTGGGCTCCCGGATTGTTTGACGACTAGTTGATCCAATTCTGCGATATCGCTGTCTTGTACGTGCACCATCGCTTTCAGTTTGTCGACGTCCACTTCTTCTACGTCTTTCACACGTGTCGGCCAGTTACCTTCGCGCAGGCAAACGATACAGCGGATGATTTCAACCACACCTTGTGCCAGTAACAGGGCACCCGAGATAGGGATCACCATCTTGAACGGATAAAGCGGGGGGCCGTTGGCGGTGAGTGTGGAATGCTCATTGATGGCCAGTGATTCTGCCGCGTAGGTGTAACCGGCCCACACGAGTGCAATGACGCCGGGAATGAAGAAGACAAAGTAAAGAATGAGATCCAGTCCGGCTTGCAGCCGAGGCGGGAAAAATCCGTATAGCACATCGCCGCGTACGTGGCCATTCTTGGCCAGCGTATAGGCGCCTGCCATCATGAAGGCGGTGCCGTACATCATGATCATCAAATCGAATGACCAGGGATTGGGATGGTTAAGTACGTAACGTGAGAAGACTTCCCACGAAATGAGTAAGGTCAACGCTACGATGAGCCAGGAAAATGCCTGTCCTACCCAGCTGCTCACCTTATCAATGAAAAGCAGAATATTTTGCATGACGACCTCCGGTAAAAGACAAGTGACGTGGTCGCTTCGCGACGTAAGCCAGCGTTCGTAAAACGCCATCCGGATTATCCGGATGGCGTTATGTAGAACGTCGGTGCGTCAGCCTTTTTTCGGTGCCGCTTTTTTCAGGAAGTAGTGGTTGTAGGCCATGCGACGATTGTTATTCGTGTCCATGTCCCACTTCATTGCGCGTTCAGCAAAGGCGCGCTGCGATTTTTCCACTTCCTGGAACAGTGCATTGTCGGCGCCTTTTTTCTTGACGACGTCGTCCCAGATTTTCAGTTGGGTTTGCAGGATCGTATCCGGCGTTTTGTAGAACTTCACGCCATCCTTGGTTTGCATGTCGCGATAGTCCTTGGAATAGCGATCGATTGCCTTCCATGACATGTCGGCGGATGCGGCTTCCACTGCATTTGAAATGATGGCCTTCATCTTCGCTGGCAATGTGTCGTACTTGGTCTTGTTAAAGCTGATCTCGAATTGCTCCGAGCTTTGGTGGAAGCTTTGCAGCATGCAGACCTTGGAAACGTCTGGGAAGCCAAGCAGGCGATCCGAGCTGGCGTTATTGAACTCCGCACCATCGAGCAGTCCACGGTCCATCGCCGGTACAATCTCGCCACCGGGCAATGCGTTCACCGCCGCTCCCATTGCTGTAAACAAATCAATCGCCAGGCCGTTGGTGCGGAACTTCAGGCCTTTAAGGTCATCACTTTTGGTGATCGGTTTTTTAAACCAGCCCAGCGGTTGCGTCGGCATAGGGCCACTAAGGAAAGAGGTGACATTGGCGCCGATGGATGTGTAGAGTTTTTCCAGCAGCTCTTTACCGCCGCCGTATTTATGCCATGCCAGTACCATGTTCGCATCCATGCCGAACACCGGGCCGGATGTCCACAATGCAATCGCGCTTTGTTTGCCGTAGTTATAGCCCATCACTCCGTGACCACCATCCAGTGTGCCTTTTGAAATGGCATCCAGCAGACCGAATGCCGGCACTACTGCGCCAGCCGGCAGCACTTCAATCTTCAGTTCGCCACCGGTCATGTCATTCACTTTTTTAGCGAAATCCAGCGCGTATTCATGGAAGATATCTTTGCTAGGCCAGGTACTTTGGAAGCGCATCTGCGTCACGGATTGTGCCGTGGAGATCATCGGGAAGCTGAGTGCTGCGGCGGCACCGCCGGTGGCGGCTGTGCCAAGGAATTTACGGCGGGAAGAGGTGGCGGTTGAGGCAGGCTTGTGAGTCTTTTTCATTGTGTATCTCCTTTTATCTTATTAGAAATAACGCAAATTCGTCACCCGATGGACAGCTCCATTTTTAAAAATGGCGGCAGGACTGACGTTCGTAGGATGCGCTTTCACATGGATATGTCAAGTTGCAACGCAGCAATAAGCAGTCAAAAATTCTTGCTGCATTTCTTATGCATCTAATAGATAAGCAGAATGCGCTATATGCTTCGATCACATTCTGGCCGATTCTGTTCGGCGTTTTCATGCTCTTGATTGACGCATGAAAACGCGATGTTTACAGAGGGAGGGCTGCATATTTTTAAAGCACATGCAGCGCATGCATCAAGATTTTTTCGTCGCATAACAAGGTGTAATTAAGTACGCCTGCTTGCGGTACCTGGCGTGCAAACCTTCGTTTGTGACGATGCAATTAATCTGTTTAAATGTCTCAATTATTTTTCGCGCTTCATCCATAAAGTACGATCGCGTCATTTTTTCTTACGCGACGCTTACAAAAAAGCGCATTTTTCATGTCGACGATAGATCTGATTCAAATCAATCAGCAAGGACGCCCGTTGGGCGAAATCGGCAAGCTGGACGATATTGCGCGACAGGTTTGTGCGGCGACTACCTTGCTGTATGCTGGCGCCGGTTTTGCTCCGCCATGGATAGGCTATCTTGCGCAACGCGAAGGAAAAGTGGTGGGCGCGTGCGCCTTCAAAACGCCGCCGGTCGATGGCAAGGTGGAGATCGGTTATTTCACTTTCCCTGATTGGGAGGGCCAGGGTATAGGCACATCGATGGTGCGCGCCTTATTGAACATCGTGCAGGCAGAACAAGCGCCATTAACAGTGGTGGCGCAGACCGCGAATGAAGAGAATGCATCGAATGTGATCTTGCGCAAGTTCGGTTTCACACTCGCATGCGTGATGAAAGATGAGGAAGACGGTGAAGTGTGCGAATGGCACTGGAACAGGGACAGTCAAGTGATGGGGCAGACAGATGTTTGAACTTAAAACGATTGCGCTGTTTGTCGTGACTGCAATTGCAGAAATCGTCGGTTGTTATCTGCCCTACTTGTGGTTGCGGCAATCGGGTTCGATCTGGCTACTGCTGCCGGCGGCCTTGAGCCTGGCGCTGTTTGCTTGGCTGCTGACACTGCATCCGGAGGCCAGCGGCCGCGTGTATGCAGCGTACGGGGGTATCTACGTTGCGGTGGCGCTCGGCTGGTTGTGGCTGGTCGATGGAATCAGGCCGACGAATTGGGATGTAGTGGGTGTTGCTTTCACCTTTATCGGCATGGGCATCATCATGTTTGCTCCGCGCGCGTGACGAGGGCTATCGATATCTCCCTTCCGGTAGCCTGTTTTGCCCTGCACAGGCATCTGTCGCATGGATGACAAATGAAGCGTGAAATGGAATTGTTAAGCGAATTGTGTAGGAGCTGCTTGCGCAGCATGCAAGAAATTACGCAGTGGCCTAAGGCTGGCGAGAACGACAAGCGCACAATCTTGCAGGCGATACGGCAATGTCGTGCTGCAATTTTGTCATGAGTGCGCAGATGGCTTGATATATGCGACTATTCCGCTGCACGAAATTTTATAAAGAAACGATATGGAATTGAATTTTTACAAACCCGACCAAACAGTCAGCGGACCTGCGTACAGCCTGTGGTTCAAGATAATGGCGACCATCTTTTCGTTTGCTCTGGTGGTGTATGCAATCGATATCACGCGCCGCTTTCCATTGCTGGAATATGGCTTCAGTGTAAAAGCCTTGCTGTTTTTTGCGGCATTGATGCTGATCATCAGTTACTACTGGTTTTTGCGCTCGACGATCACGATCGATGAAAAAGGTATTACGCAAACTTGGATGTATAACCGTCATGTCGAGTGGCGCGATGTGCGCAGCGCCAAGATGATAGGCATACCTTACCTCAGCTGGCTGTTTCCGCCACGTTTGGTGGTGCGTACGGGCAGCTCCTTCAGTACCTTCAATGGCGGCACGAAAGATATCCTGATCGAGTTCGCGCATATTTCGCTGGCGTTCCAGATACACAAACAAGCCGGGAAATGATCGAACGTCGGCGTTAAAATCGTCGTTCCCAAGCAGTTATTGTCAATCCGGATCTTGTCCGAAAACGGCTAGACACTGTCCGGACCTGCGCGTATAAATACGCCATGGACGCGCTCAATATCAATGGCCTGCAGGATGGTACTGCTCTCACTCACGAGAGTTGCTACCGCGCATTGACGGCAAAAGATGCGCGTTTCGACGGGGTCTTTTTCACCGGCGTCAAAACCACGGGAATTTATTGCAGGCCTGTCTGCTCAGTCAAAACGCCGCGTGCGTCTTCCTGCGTTTTTTTCAGCAGCGCTGCAGCGGCAGAAGCTGCCGGCTTTCGTCCCTGTTTGCGTTGTCGCCCTGAACTGGCGCCGTATGCGCTGCAGCAGAATCTTGCGTATGCAGTGTGGCAACGTATTGCTGCCGGCGCATTGAATGATGGCGACACGGAGCGATTGGCGGCAGAGGTGGGCTTGTCTTCGCGCCAATTGCGGCGCGTCTTGCTGCAGCATTTCGGCGTGACACCTGTCGAACTGGCACAGACTCAGCGCCTGCTGTTTGCGAAAAAATTATTGCAGGAAACGCGTTTGCCCATGAGTGATGTGGCGTATGCAGCCGGTTTTGGCAGCATACGCCGCTTCAATGCATTATTCCTTGTCCGCTATGGCATGGCGCCGACCAGCATACGGCGCGCTGCAGAAAAATCTTCGAATAATGACGCCGATGCCATCACATTGCGGCTTGCTTACCGTCCGCCATTTGCATGGACGGAAATGCTGCATTACCTGTCAGGACGTGCGATCGCCGGCGTCGAGGCCGTAAGTGACGATGGAAGCGGCAATCTGTCTTATGCACGCAGCGTGCGCGTCGATGGGATAAATGGCTACTTGCGCGTGCAGCATCTTCCTGAAAAACATCAGCTTGAAGTGTCATTGTCGACCACGCTGGCCCATGCATTGATGCCATTGCTGGCGCGTATACGCAGTCAGTTTGATCTCGACGCGAATCCGCAAGTAATTGCTGCGCATTTAGCTACAGATCCCTTGTTGGCAAAGCAGATCACCAAGACGCCGGGCTTGCGTGTGCCTGGTGCTTTCGATGGTTTTGAACTGGCAATACGTGCGGTTCTCGGCCAGCAAGTCAGCGTGGCAGGAGCGACCACCTTGTCAGGACGGCTGGTGAGCAGGTTTGGTGTCGCGACAGTCACGCCGTTCGCCGGCGTGACACATCACTTCCCGACGCCGGAACGATTGGCTGCAGCAAGCGCAGCAGAAATCGCGGCGATAGGTTTGCCGGTTGCACGCGCGGACGCGATACGTAATCTGGCGCAGTTTGCAGCGCAAGGCGGTCTGGAAATCAAACCAGGCACGCCCTTGCCGGAAGTCGTTGCCCATCTGAAAACCGTACGCGGCATAGGCGAATGGACAGCGCAATACATCGCGATGCGGGCGCTACGATTTACCGATGCATTTCCGGCTGGCGACCTAGGTCTGCAAAAAGCAGCAGTTGAACTGGAAGACGGTGCGCGCCTGACCGAAAAGCAGCTGCTGCACCGTGCGGCCAACTGGTCGCCGTGGCGCGGCTATGCGGCGCTATTGTTGTGGCAGTCGCTGGCTTGATGGCTGACTGCATGGATTAGTAAAGGGAAATATCATGATTTCATATATAGAACACCCAAGCCCCGTTGGCACCCTGCTGATCGCGGCAACTGATGCAGGCATTTGCGGCATTTATTTTGAAGAACATAAACACTTCAAAGGCAAAGACGGCTGGCTGCAAATACCAACGCAATCTGCATCGCAGCATTTGTCAAATGCTGCGATGCAGCTGGATGAATATTTTGCGGGAAAACGTACCGAGTTTGATGTGACACTGGATTTGTCCGGTACGGAATTCCAGCGCGGCGTGTGGACAGCGTTAAACGCAATCCCGTTCGGACAAAGCGTCAGTTATGCGCAGCATGCGCAAGGATTGGGCAATCCCAAAGCCTTGCGTGCAGTAGGTTCCGCCATTGGAAAAAATCCGGTATCCATCATCGTGCCCTGCCATCGCGTGATCGGTTCGTCCGGTGCGGTGACAGGTTATGCAGGTGGTCTGGAGCGCAAGCGTTTTCTGCTCGCACTGGAGAACGTTGCAGTGACGTGATGTGATCGATAATTTGTTGCCGATAGCTTGAAGGGAGTGGGAAAACATTGTGTGTTCCCACTCCCTTCATTTATTGCACCAGACGAATCGCAAACGGATAGCGATACGCTTGCCCTTTGGATGCAGCAATCGCAGCGAGGATGCAGAAGATCAGATTGGCGACATATAGAACAGGGAAAAGAATAAAGCCAATCAAGATAAACGCCAGCACCCACGCAATCAGAAAGCCTATCGTGACGGTGATCTGGAAATTCAAGGCTTCCTTGGCTTGCGAGTTCGCAAAGCCCGGGCTGTCTTTCTTCAATATCCAGATAATCAGCGCACCGATAAAGCCGGTGAAAATTCCGAGCAGATGCGCGAGCATCGCAAGGTTGCAATCGTCTTTGCCTGGACTGCCTGCATCGTTTTGATCCATAAGACCCCCTGAGGTTGGTAGTACAAGATTTACTTTGAAAACCTGTGCAGCCCATCAATGTGTCATTCAGGTGCAGGCTGAATCCAGTCTGCCCTACACGGAGTTATTTTGCGCGCAGATACAGCATCTTGTGGTGCGTTCCGGGTAACTGCCGCTCTTCAGTAATGAAGATATCAGTCTTTGCCTTTACAAGATCGGAAAGTTTTTTGTAACCGTATAGTCTGGAATCAAAGTCGGGTTGCAGCTTTGTAAGATAGCTGCCAAATGCAGCAAGCCCAGCCCATCCGGTGTCATCTATCGACTGATCGAGTGCAGCCAGAACGAATTTCTTCGGGAACGCATGTCCGGTGTCCGTTGTGGTCGCTTTGGCGGGCGTAGCGATTTTTCTTCCACGCTTGGCGGCAGGCGGTTCGGCTGCCGATTCCGTAATGGATTCAGGACGCAGGACTTCGGTGAAGATGAATTTGTGACAGGCATTGCGAAAGGCGTCCGGCGTTTTCTTTTCCCCAAAGCCGAGCACGGTCAGGCCTTCTTCACGCAAGCGCATCGCCAGTCCGGTGAAATCGCTGTCACTGGTTATCAGGCAAAAGCCATCGAATTTGCGCGTGTACAGCAAATCCATCGCATCGATGATCAATGTGCTGTCGGTCGCATTCTTCCCGGTCGTGTAAGCGAATTGCTGAACCGGTTTGATTGCATATTGCTGCAAGACCTTCTTCCATGATGCACTGGTCGGCGCGGTAAAGTCGCCGTATATGCGTTTCACGGTTGCTTCGCCAAATCTCGCGATTTCTGCGAGCAGGCCTTCTATCACTGCTGCTTGCGCATTGTCGGCATCGATCAGAACTGCCAGCCGAAGCGTTGAATCATCGGATTCCATTTTTGCAGCTGATCGTGAAGGTGCCAAGATGCCTCCCGGTTCTGATGATTAATCAGGTACATCCGTTTGAATGCACCATGCAGGCTGCGCCAGCCGGATAAGTGCTGGACTGCCCCTTATGCTGCAGCTTTTTTGGCGGCAGGCTTCTTGGCAGCGGCTTTCTTGGCCGGAGCTTTCTTCGCAGCCGGTTTTTTCGCCACTACTTTCTTGGCTGCTTTGGCCGGTGCTGCATCCGTCGTTTCCTCTACATCATCTGCTACAGCTGCCGCCTTGCCTTTGCCCGGTACTTTTTCCTTGCGCGGTTCAAATTCAAAACTGGTCTTGCCGTCTTTGCCTCTGACCAGATACGCCTTGAACGCACGACGCGTGCGTTGCGAGATGAATCCGGCCAACAAATCGGTCTTGCCTTCGTTGAGCAGTTTGCTCATTTGCTCGGGCAGGATTTCCTGTTGCAGGATGATGCGGCCGCTGCGGAAGTCGCAGGTCTTTGGTTTGGCTACCGAGTTTTCGCATACATAGGACAGCGGCATTTCGTACACGCCGCCGGCACATTTCGGACAAGGGCCGAGTGAGGTTTGCTCGCTGAAATCGACTGGTTCTGCATTTTCGTCATCGTTCTGGCCGAAATCGAATTCCAGTTTGTAATTCTTGATCTCTTCGTCGCGCGAAATTTTCAGAACTGCGGCGAACGGTCTTCCCATCTTCGAGCGGAAGCCTTGCAGCGGACCTATGGTTTTGTTCGTCAGCAGTTCTTCGACTTCGGCCACTTCAAACTGACGGCTGCCCGGTGTTTTGCTCATCGAAAATTCGCACTTGGTGCAGGCGAATCGACGGTAGTTTTCCTTGACCACGCTGCCGCAATTCGGGCAAGGCGTGTTGAGTGTGGCGTAGTCGCCAGGGATGGTGTCGTTGTCGTATTCTTTTGCGCGCTTGACGATCACTTGCGTCATCTGTGCGATCTCGCGCATGAACTCTTCACGGCTGATCTTGCCGCGTTCCATTTCCGACAGCTTGTATTCCCATTCGCCGGTCAGTTCCGGTGCCGTCAGTTCGTTTACGCCCAAACCGCGCAGCAAGGTCATCAACTGGAATGCCTTGGCAGTCGGCATCATTTCGCGACCTTCGCGCAGCAGATATTTTTCCGTCAGCAAGCCTTCGATGATGGCTGCGCGCGTAGCCGGTGTGCCCAGCCCTTTGCCGGTCATGGCGACGCGCAGTTCGCTGTCGTCTATCAATTTGCCGGCGCCTTCCATGGCCGACAGCAGCGTGGCTTCCGTATAGCGCGCGGGCGGTTTGGTAACGAGACCATTGGCGACCACCGATTCGGTTTGCACCTTCTCGCCTTTGGCGACAGGCACCAGCGTGCCGCTGTTTTCCGGATCTTTTTCGTCGATGACTTCCTTGCCGTAAACCGCAAGCCAGCCCGGATTGGTCATGACCTTGCCTTCAGTCTTGAACTGATGACCGGAGACTTCGGTGAAGCGTGTGGTGACCTGGAATTCTGCAGCCGGGAAGAAGATCGCCATGAAACGACGTGTTACCAGGTCGTACAGCTTCTGTTCAGGCTCCGACAGATTCTTCGGCGCCAGTGTGGTCGGGATGATCGCAAAGTGATCGCTGATTTTCGTGTTGTCGAAAATCCGTTTATTCGGCTTGACCCATTTGTTATTCAGGATCTGCTTGGAAAACTGGTGATAGTTATTGTTTTCTGCAATGACTTCCAGCGTTTCCAGCACGGTAGGCAGATAGTCTTCCGGCAGGTGACGCGAATCGGTACGTGGATAGGTCAGCACTTTGTGGCGTTCGTACAAGGCTTGCGCCAGGCCGAGGGTATTCTTTGCCGAGAAACCGAAGCGCGCATT
>DGBN01000037.1 GCA_002384815.1 Oxalobacteraceae bacterium UBA4003
CCTTCGGCTTGAGCACGATGGCTTTGCAGATGGTGGCGCAGATCATCGAAACGCTTGCCGTTCGTGTCCCGCATAAAAAACATCAAGAACAAAACCTGATGGGAGCCTAAATGGGTACGCTAGAACTTGGTTTGCTTTATCTCGGCGTTACGCTGGTTTTGCTGTTTTCAGGGATGCCGATCGCATTTGCACTGGGCGCCAGTGCACTTGGCTTCATGTACTTTTTTATGCCGCCGATGAATCTGGAGATGCTGGCTGAAACCCTGTACGGTGAACTGGACAACTTCACCCTGTTGACGATTCCGCTATTCATCATCATGGGATCGGCGATAGGAAAGACGCGTGCTGCTGTCGATCTGTATGAATCGGCTTATCGCTGGATGCATAAAATGCCGGGCTCGCTGGGTGTGGCGAATGTCATCGGCTGCACCATCTTTGCCGCCTTGTGCGGCTCCAGTCCGGCTACCTGTGCGGCGATAGGCGGCATGGGCATACCTGAAATGCGCAAGCGCGGTTATTCGGATGCACTGGCAACCGGCTTGATTGCCGCCGGCGGCACACTGGGCATTCTGATTCCGCCGTCGATCACCTTGATTATCTACGGTTTGATTACCGAACAATCTATCGGCAAGCTGTTTTTGGCCGGCATCATTCCCGGTTTGTTGCTGGCATTTTGCTTTGCTGCGTATGTCGTGTATCGCGCATCCAAGGATATCAAGCTGGCCAATACAGCGCTGGCAGCAGGCAAGGGCGAGGCTGTTATTGCTCCTGTTGCTGAAAGCTATAGCTGGCGTGAGCGTTTTGAAGTGTTGCCGCGCTTGCTGCCATTCGTGATCCTGATCGCCATCATCATGTACGCGATGTACGGCGGCATCGGTACACCGTCAGAGATTGCCGGCATCGGCGCCTTCGGCGCGATGGTGCTGGTCGCGCTGGTTTACAAATGTTATCGCTGGATGGATGTGCGCGCAATTTTCCTGGGGACGGCAAAAGAATCCTGCATGATCATGATGATCATTGCGATGGCATTTTTGTTCACCTACGTGATGAGCTATCTGCGCATTACCCAGAGTGCGGCGGAATGGCTGGCCGCGCTGGAAATGTCGAAATGGGCGTATCTGTTCTGGGTCAATGTGTTGTTGCTGGTCCTGGGTTGCTTCTTGCCGCCGGTGGCCATCATCCTGATGGTAACGCCGGTTATTTTGCCCGGCATTATTGCCAATGGTTTCGATCCTATCTGGTTCGGCATCGTGCTGACAGTCAACATGGAACTCGGACTGATCACACCGCCGGTCGGGCTGAACCTGTTTGTCATCAAGGGCATATCGCCTGATATCAAGAACCGCGAAATACTCAGAGGCGTGATTCCTTTCATCTGGATCATGATTGCATTCATCGCTCTGCTGGCTGTATTTCCGGAGATAGTCACCTATTTGCCTAATAAAATTGGAATGTAATGAAACAGTGGAATTTGCTTTCCGAAAATCGGCGTAAAAGAATTGAGCGGGGCCTGGCGATCACAGGAAGGATTGCCGAGCCCGGCAAGATTGTTGCGCTGCTTGAGGCCGTGATTGAATCAGGCGATCGTGTCTGCCTCGAAGGGAACAACCAGAAGCAGGCTGATTTTCTGGCGGGCGCCTTGTGCGCGCTGGATCCGGCGCGTGTGCATGATTTGCACATGCTGCTTTCGGTTCTTGCCTTGCCGGAGCATCTGGATATTTTCGACAAGGGCATTGCATCCAAACTTGATTTTTCATTTTCCGGACCGCAGGCAGTTCGTCTTGCGCGGCTGGTTGCGACGGGAAAAATCAATATTGGTGCAATTCATACTTATCTCGAACTGTTCGGACGCTACTTCATCGATCTGACGCCGCGTGTGGCGCTGGTTGCCGCACAGGCAGCGGATCGGCAGGGAAATCTTTACACCGGACCCAACACCGAAGATACCCCGGCCATCGTGGAAGCAACGGCCTTCAAGAACGGCATTGTGATTGCACAAGTCAATGAAATCGTCGATGTCTTGCCGCGTGTCGATGTGCCGGCAGACTGGGTGGATTTTGTCGTGCAGGCACCGACGCCGCATTACATCGAACCTTTGTTTACACGTGACCCTGCATTGATCTCCGAAGTGCAGGTGCTGATGGCGATGATGGCCATCAAAGGTATCTACGCTGAATACGGCGTGGAACGGATCAATCACGGTATTGGTTTTGATACCGCCGCGATTGAATTGATCCTGCCAACCTACGCCGAGTCGCTGGGCCTGAAAGGAAAAATCGGACGGCAGTGGGCCTTGAATCCGCATCCCGCACTGATTCCTGCGATCGAAGCCGGTTTTGTGGAGTCGGTACATTCTTTCGGTTCGGAGCTGGGCATGGAGCGCTATATCGAAGCGCGCCCGGATGTATTTTTCGTCGGGCGCGACGGAACTATGCGCAGCAACCGTGCGATGAGTCAGGTGGCCGGCCATTATGCGTGCGACATGTTCATCGGTTCGACGCTGCAGATCGATTTGCAGGGAAACTCATCGACAGCAACGCTGGGACGGATTTCCGGTTTTGGCGGCGCGCCGAACATGGGTTCGGATGCACGCGGCCGGCGTCATCCCAGTGCGGCATGGCTGAAGGCAGGCGAGCAGGCGCGCCACGGCAAGAACATGATCCCGCGTGGACAGAAGCTGGTGGTGCAAATAGTGGAAACCTTCCGTGAGCACATGCAGCCGGCGTTTGTCGAGCGGCTGGATGCCTGGCAACTGGCCGAGCAGGCCAAGCTGGCGATCCCGCCGGTGATGATTTACGGCGACGATGTGACGCATATTCTGACTGAGGAAGGCATCGTCAATCTGTTGTTGTGCCGCACCGAGGAAGAGCGCGAACAGGCGATACGCGGCGTCGCCGGTTATACGCCGGTCGGCATGGCACGCGATAAAAAGATGGTGGAAAACCTGCGTGATCGCGGCATTATCCTGCGCGCCGAAGACATGGGCATAGACAAGCGCATGGCGACGCGCGATCTGCTGGCAGCGAAAAACATGAAAGACCTGGTGCGCGCATCCGGCGGTTTGTATGCGCCGCCCAAACGCTTCAGGAACTGGTGAAGAAAGATATGGAAACCTTGAATTTTCGTTTTGAAAACGGCACCCGACGTGTGACGCCGCATGCCGAGCTGGTTGGCGTGGTGAGTTCGGGCAATCTTGAAGTGCTGATCGAAACGGCTGCACTGAACGGCGGCTGCGAAGTGGAAGTGAAAACTGCGGCGGTGGGATTCGCTGCAATCTGGCGTGCAGTGATAGCGGATTTCAATCTGCGCTGGTCGCTGGCGGATGTCCGCATTTCAATCAACGATGTAGGCGCCACGCCTGCCGTCGTCAGCCTGCGTCTGGATCAGGCGGTGGAATCAATGATGGGAGCAAGGACATGAGCAGTTATCTGGAAGCCAATGCTCGCCAGCGCATCCATCAGTTGCTGGACGCGGATTCGTTTACGGAATTCCTGCCGCCTGCGCAGCGCATCGTCAGCCCGCATCTGGCGCAACTGGATACGCCGGTCTCGTTCGACGATGGCGTGGTGATCGGCAGCGGCACATTGCTGGGTGCGAAGGTACTGGCCGCATCGCAGGAAGGCGGCTTCATGGGCGGCGCGGTGGGCGAGGTGCATGGCGCGAAACTTGTGGGCTTGCTGAAGCGCGCCATCCAGGATCGCGTGGACGGCGTGCTGCTATTGCTGGAAACCGGCGGCGTGCGCCTGCACGAAGCGAATGCCGGCTTGATTGCGGTATCGGAAGTGATGCGCGCGGTACTCGATACGCGTGCCGCCAACATTCCAGTCATTGTTATGGTCGGCGGCTCCAACGGCTGCTTTGGCGGCATGGGTATCGTGGCCTGTTGCGCCAATGCGATCCTGATGTCGGAAGAAGCGCGCTTGGCAATGTCGGGCCCGGAAGTGATTGAAACCACGCATGGCGTGGAAGAATTCGATTCCCGCGACCGCGCTCTCGTGTGGCGCACGACAGGAGGCAAGCATCGCTACCTGCTCGGCGATTGCGACGCCGTACTGGCGGACGATATTGATGTCTTTCGCGATGCTGCAGGCGCAGCGCTGCAACTCTGCAGGCAGAGTTCGGCCGAACTCACGCTGCAGGCACTTGAATCCGAACACGCATTGCTAAGCAAGCGCTTGAAGGATTTCGGCCAGTTGTCCGAACCTATGGATATCTGGTCCGATCTGGGTATTGCGGACCCCGCTGCATTGCCGATGCTGGAAGCCGAAGCCTTCATGCAGCAGGTCTCATCCTTCCGTCTGGGAGAACGATAATGGAATGGCAGAAACTTGCTGCGGAATTGTTCCCGGAAGGGCATGACATCGTTGAGCGCGATTTTTTCCTGCGCGGTAACGCGACAGTCGCCGGCCATGTGGTTACCGTCATCGGTACTACCGGCCACACGCCCATCGGGGTGGAAATTGCGCTGGCACAGGCCAATGCCATTCTCGAAACGATGCGTGAATTTCCCGGCCGTCCGCTGATCATACTGGTCGATACGCAAGGCCAGCGCCTGCGGCATCGCGATGAAATGCTGGGCATCAATCGCTATATGGCGCATCTGGGTAAATGCATCGATCGTGCGCGCCGCAATGGGCATCCGGTAATCGGTCTGGTCTACGATCAGGCGCTGTCCGGTGGTTTCATCACGAGCGGCCTGATGGCGGATGCCTGTTATGCGCTGCCTGAGGCCGAAATCCGCGTGATGGGTTTGCCGGCCATGGCGCGCATTACCAAAGTGCCGGAAGAAACACTGCGCGAACTGGCGAAGTCGAATCCGGTGTTTGCTCCCGGCGCAGAAAATTATCTGAACATGGGTGGCGTCGAAGCGATCTGGCACGGTGATCTGGCAGCCTGCTTGGCGAAAGCTCTGCAGCAGACCGATGCCAGCGACCGCCGCAGTGAACGCGGGCTGGAAAGAGGCGGACGCAAAATGGCGCGCCCGGTTATTCAGGCCGTGCTGGCCAGCCACGATGTTTCAGCGTCATAACCGCGTCTGGCTGTCTGCAAATGGATGGCAGGCTGCATGTGAAAAGCTGCCGGCTGCACATGCAAAAGAATTGATGCGATGGGCTGAAAATGGCTGGCCGGCGATCGTACGCCGGAGCGACGCCGACGCACAGCCGGATACGCTTTACCTTGGCCTGGCGCCGCCGCCTGAACCGAACACCGGCTTGAAGACACGGATTCCTTTTTCTGTCGGCACGGCGGACATTGTCCGTCACGAAGCACCGCTGGTGCTGATGGCTGCAGAATCTGCACTGCCGTCAGCATGGCGTTCTGCATTTTTCTCATTGGCAGCAGAAGCAGACAACAAAAAACTGGAATTTCGCATTTATGGTTCAGCCGCACTGCAGGCAATAACAGGCCTGTCTTACCTTGCCGCTTCTTCCGACATAGACCTTCTTTTTTATCCGCATACGCATGCACAGCTTCAGGAGGGCATGGCTCTTCTGCAACTGTATGCAAAACAATTACCGCTGGATGGAGAAATCGTTTTTCCTTCCGGGCGCGCTGTGGCATGGAAGGAGTGGGCGCAAGCGCTGGCAAATCCGGGACGGTTGCGGGTGCTGGCGAAAGGCATGTCGAGTCTGAATCTTGTGCCGGCCACAGACTTGCTGGCGGAACTGGAGCAATCTTAGTGAAGCCATCGACCTATTCATTTCCTGTTCTATTCCCGGAAGTTTCTGGCAGTGCCGCTGTCCGGGCATCTTCGGCAAACAGGCTGCTGCGCAATGCGTGCCTGGCAACGGCCGGCATCGCGATAGGAAGCCTGCACGCAGAACTGGTGCTGTATCCGAAGCCTGGCCTGGTTTCTCTCATAGACAATGGCAGTCATGCCGACATGGATGCCGGCTTGTTCATGCGCAGCCTCTTTTCGCTGCGCCATTACTTTGTCCGGGCGGCGCACGCGGGGGCAGCGGATATGCCGTTTGGCGTATTGAAGGGACTTGGTATTCAGGCAGAGCAGCGCATGCTGACCGCAACCGGCGGCATCAACACGCATCGTGGTGCAATTTTCTCTCTTGGTCTGCTCTGTGCCGCCACCGGATATTGCCATGGTCACGGATTGCCTTTATCGGAAAACACATTGCGCACGGTGCTCATGACGCAATGGGGTGCCGCGCTGGAGGCGCACTCGATGCCACCGGCATCCGGCACTTCCCACGGCATGCGTGTTGCACATCTGTATGGCATTAGCGGTGCGCGCGAAGAAGGCGCGAAGGGTTTTCCGGCTGTATTCGATATCGGTGTGCCGCAGTTGCGTAAAACCCTGGCCGCAGGGCACTCGCATTATCATGCGCAGGTCGATGCCTTGTTTGCCTTGATGGCGCATATGGCAGACACCAATATTTATCATCGCGGCGGCCCGGATGGCGCCATGCTGGCGAGGCGGGCTGCGCAAGGATTCATCGCGCTTGGCGGTACTGCACATCCGCATTGGCAAAAGACCGCGCTCGATTGTCACCGGCAATTTGTGAGCAGGGGTTTGTCACCGGGTGGCGCAGCAGATATGCTGGCTGCAAGCTGGTTTGTATATCAGACAAGTCCATGGATGGAATGAAACTACAGGGCTCGGATGACTAATCGCATTGCCATTCTGTGCTCCGGGCAGGGAGGACAGCACGCGGGCATGTTCGATATCCTGCGCGATGATGCTCGTACCAGTCAGTTGCTGCAGACATGGCCGCTGGAAGAGCTATGCGGACATGCGCTGCCGGATATTCTGTCGGACGAGCATCTGATGTTTGCCAATCCGATTGCACAACCGCTGGTGGTCACGACCATATTGGCAAACTGGGCAGTCGTAAAAGAGATCATACCCAGGCCCGTGATTACGGCTGGTTACAGTATAGGCGAACTGGCATCCTGGTCGGTGGCTGGTGCGCTGGCACCGGCTGAGACGATCAGGCTGGCTGCGTTAAGGGCAAAGCTGCTGCAGGCATGCATTGGCGCCGAGCAGCCACAAGTGATGCTGGCCATTTCGCTATCGCAAGCCTTGATACAGATGGCAGAGCTGGAACCCGTGCTGCGCTCGCATGGTTTTTTTCTTGCAATTGAAGTCGACGAGGATGCTGTGATCGTCGGCGGTCTGCTTGGCAATGCCGATGCGCTGGAAGCGGCCGTTAGCGCAGCCGGCGGTAAAGTAACCCGTCTGCCAATCGAAATCGCTTCTCATACACCATGGATGCGCGACGCAGTTACACCCTTTGAGGATGCGGTGACGGCGAGCGGTATGCGCAATCCCTTATTTCCTGTTCTGGCCGGAATTTCCGGCGCCCGCCTGCACAGCAAAGATGCAGCGGCATCCGCATTGTCACGCCAGCTTGCCGAACCGATACGCTGGCAAGGCGTGATGGACAGCCTGGATGAAGCAGGGGTGACGATGGCGATAGAACTGGGCCCTGGTGCCGCTTTGTCCAGAATGCTGAAGACGCGTCATCCGCATATACAGTGCCGTTCGCTGGCAGAGTTCAGATCGCTGGCAGGCTTGAGAAAATGGGTCGAACAGTACGCAGATACATGAAGCACAAGACAGAAAAATAAAAGAACATCTGTCTTCGGTTCCTGATCATCCAAATCGCACAATCCCTGAGTCAGCCGAATTTTTCAAATGGAACGGCAGCACAGAGCGACAGCGTAATCCGGATCATTGATCTGCATCGGGATCGATCTGATTTTGAATTGCGTCGATGATCAAGGGTTCGACTTCCTGCCACTTGAGCATGATCATCGGATCGTCTGAATCGCAAAAGCGGGTATCGAATAATTGATGCTCGACAGCATAAATATTGAGCATCGCAGTATTGACGATTTTTTCATAAAAATATCGGCTTTCCGCGTCCATGTCGGCAAACATTCTTCTGGCGCTCATATCCATACCTCGCATAGAAATTACGATCCGGTGTGTGATCATTATATGCGGCCTGCCGATATCCGAAAGGCTTGAGTGCAGGCATACCGTGCGATGCGGCAGCAGACGTGAAAAGGGCAAACACGAATGTTTGCCCTTTGTTAACCCGGCGGCAGCTTGCATACCGCCTTTGCATCATGCGTATCAGTAGCTGCCCATGTAATCGCGCTTGCCGATTTCAATGCCGTTGTGGCGCAGGATGGCGTAAGTAGTGGTGACGTGGAAGAAGAATTGCGGCAAACCAAAGTGCAACAGGTATTCCTGCCCGTTGAATTTTCTTTCTTTGGGCGTGCCAGGACGCAGCACGATGTCGCGTGTTTCCTGGCCATCGATTTGTGCAGGTTTAATGCTGTCGAGGAAGGTGATTGTTTCCACCAGCATTGCGCGCAGATCGGCAAAGGTGGTGGCCAGGCTGTCGTCAACCTTGGGGACGTCGAGACCGGCCAGCCGTGCCGACACGCCGCGCGCAAAATCACCGGCAATCTGTACCTGACGTATCAAGGGAAACATGTCCGGAAACAGGCGCGACTGCAGGTAGGCGCTGGGATCGATGTTCTTTGCGGCAGCATGTTCTTCCGTTTTCTTGAGCAAGTCGCTCACGCTATTGAGCATTTGCTTGAGCACGGGAACGGAGGCGGCGTAGAGAGAAATGGTCATGGAACTTCCTTGGTAAATGTGTGGCGGGTAGGTGTGTCGATTATAGGCAGGATTGGGAAGTCGTGCAGTCGCCGGCATTTTTACGCAAGCTGATTTCCAGCACGACATCCTTATTCACGCTCGTGCATATATGTCTGCACGCCGGCATACGCTTGCTGCTGTGCGACAAAACCATCGAACGCTGTCAGTAACGGCGTATATTTTTCAGCATTTCCTTCCAGTTGCATCAAGGCGTAACAGGTCGCCTCGAATGAGGAAAGCTGACCGGCCTTGTGCGCCTTGCGTATCCGGTAATGCGAAGGTGGTGGATTGCGCAAGGGTAGGCGTGGCAACTGTTGCAGCAGTGGATTCTGATACAGCATCTTGCGGCTTTTGCGCCAGGTGCCATCCAGTACGATCAGGCGGATGTGCGTTTCCGCTGTTATTTGTGCGACTGCGGGTGCTGCAATGAACGCCCGTTCTGCTGCATTCTCGGGATAGAGCAGAATAGGATGGACAGTTTTTCCAGACGCATATATTTCGTTTTCAGAGTCGAAAGGTGCATGCAGCAATGCCTGCAACTCATGTTCTGAAAATGTTTCGCCAACGACAAGACGGCTGCGCGGCAGACTCAGGTGCAACAGACGCGCGGTGTTTTTTGCATTGGCAACTTCCAGCGGATGCTGCAGAAACAGAACTTCGACATCATGTTCAAGCGGCGTGACCCACTGGCAGATACAGGTACGCTGCGGACGCAGACATCGTGTGCAGTGAGGGCGTTTGCTGGTATTCGGCGTAAGCATGGCGAAGGCAGAGACTTTATATCGGACTAAAAAGAGAAAAAATGCCGGGCAATTTTTTGAGAAGAAATATCCGACGACAAAATCAATGAAAACCCCTGTTCTTGCCGGCAACAGATTATAGCCGCCACCATCTGATAACAACATGATGGTTTGATGATGGAAAAACGGTGCTGTCACTCGTACAATGATTCCCTCTTTGTTGTTCGGCTCCGCCTGAAGATGGAATTGACAGCTTGCTGGATGAAACCTGCAGTATTTAAATAAGTATGCAGGACATGAAGGTGAAAGTGCGATCGAGAAGAGAAATAGATGCAAGGTTTATACATTGAAAGTCTGAATAAACTGCCTATACTGGATTGTGCACAGGCAAGCAAAGGAGTCGTCATGAGACATAGACTTTATTACTTTCTCCCGGACATTGANNTCCCTTTACCGCCGGACATGCCGGAAGCGAATTTCCTGTTGAAGACTGACGTTTTGCACGGTGCAGCAGCGGGCATGATTGTTGGCGCAGTGCTGGGTATGGCATTTGGTGCCTTGTTGATCATATATTACGAGTTGGGACAGGCAACGGTGCTTGTGACCACGCTGATGGGTATTGTTTTTGGTGGATGGGCATCGAGCATGGCTGCCGCTGCCATGCCGAATTCGAAGTTGAAAGCGTTCTATCCTGATCTTGAAAATGGAAAAATTCTGATGATCGCGGATGTGCCTGCACGTCGGGTCGATGAAATTGAAAACATGCTGGCGACACGCCATCCCGAAATGAAATTCGGTGGCGAGGCGCCGCATATTCCGGTTTTCCCTTGACGAAGAACTCGCGGTTTGGAGTGAAGATCAGTATTCGCAGATGAGAAGAAAGACGTTGGTTGCACAGTAATTGTCGAGTACCTGGTGACAGGATCGAAAATTGCTTTTTATGGAGGCTGCTATGGAACTTCACATGCATTCACATCGGTGGGAACACCGCAGTCCTGACTGGACGGTGGCGGCGGTTTCCGGATTTGCAGCAGGTGCAGTGCTGATGGTGCTGGAGTTGCTTTGGTCCACCATTATCATGGGTTCAGATCCGTGGGAAACATCACATATGATCGCGGCAATTACCATGGGGCAGGCTGCATTGCAGTCTACCGATTTTAATCTGATGGTCGTGGCTGTAGCGCTGTGTACGCACTATGTGCTTGGTATTGCCTTCAGCCTGATTCTTGCCGCTATCATTGTGCCGTTTCGTTTTGACTCCAGCCTGGGCATGGTGCTGCTGACAGGTGCCGTCTTCGGACTGGTGCTGTATCTTTTCAATTTCTACGGTATGGTGCAGTTTTTCTCCTGGTTTGCCGACATGCGCGGCTGGGCGACACTGAGTGCACATGTAATATTCGGTTTGATTGCAGCTGCGATGTACTGGAAGCTGGAGCAGGTAGAAAGATAAACGAAGTACCCCGCCTTGCATGGGCACTGATCATGCAAGGCCGATTTAAAACGATGTCACCTGCTCCAGTGGCATCGTTTTTTCATGTCTGTTGGGCAGGCAACTGTTTTAGTAGGCGATGGTAGAACGCTGGCGTGCATGTGCAGGTTTTTCCAGTTCGTCTATAAACGCGATGGCAAAGCCCTTGAATACAATCCAGCTCCGCCCATCCGCAGCCGCCAGCAAATTATCCTTCCCAGAACGAAACTTGTCGCTTCATGGTGCAGACCACACCAGTACGCATGATGCAAATCCGCTTCTGCAGCTTGCGCTGGATAGAAACGACAGAGAATGGAAGTCTTTGCAGTTTGAAAATATTTTTCTGAATAATGCTGCTGTGCAGCATTATTTTCATGTGAGGATGAAATATTTGCATCCGACGCGTGAATTGATACGGGTACTATAAAAAAACCGGCAAAACCGGCCTTTATTCTCGTTCGGTACCATCCTCCACCGGCATCTCGCAAACGTCTGTCAATCCAGCATTTGTAGCAGTTTAAACGCATCGACTCCCTTGTTGGCGACATGCATCATCCGGAAAAACGAAGACGGCTCTACCACGGGGTGTTTTCGTTCCGACAATTCTGAATAAGATATTTTTTATGAGCGCAATTCCTTTCAGCACTATCAGTGACCGTGCGTCGCTGGAAAATCGCACTTACGCCAAAGTAACCTGGCGCTTGTTACCTTTCCTGTTTATTTGCTACGTTGCGGCTTACCTCGATCGCGTCAATGTCGGTTTCGCTAAATTGCAAATGTTGAACGATCTGCAATTCAGCGAAACCGTCTATGGTCTGGGCGCGGGTATTTTCTTCATCGGCTATTTCCTGTTTGAAGTGCCTAGCAATATCATCATGCATCGTGTCGGTGCCCGGGTCTGGATTGCCCGCATCATGATTACATGGTCCATCCTGTCGGCAGCGACCATGTTCGTGACTTCGCCCACGATGTTTTATGTGATTCGCTTCCTGCTCGGTGTGGCAGAAGCGGGCTTCTTCCCTGGCATCGTTCTGTACCTCACTTACTGGTTCCCATCCTCGCGTCGCGGTCGCATGAACGCATTGTTCATGATAGGCATTCCGATCGCCGGTGTGGTTGGCGGCCCCTTGTCCGGCTGGATCATGAATTACTTTGCCGGCGCCAACGGCTGGTATGGCTGGCAATGGCTGTTCCTGCTGGAGGCCATTCCATCGCTGATCCTCGGCGTCATTACACTGTTCTATTTGCCAAACACCATTCGTGCATCGACATGGTTGTCGGAAAATGAGAAACAGCTGCTGGAAGAAAATATTGCGCAAGACGGTAGTGGCGACAAAAAGTCGCATTCGGTGGCAAGTATCTTCACCAATCCAAAAGTCTGGCTGATGGCCGCCATTTATTTCTGCTGCATGATGGGTTTGTACGGTATCAGTTTTTACCTGCCTACACTGGTCAAGGCATCGGGCGTCAAGGATGCACTGGACGTCGGCCTGCTGACTGCGATTCCTTATACCTGCGGCGTGATTGCTACTTTGCTGGTGGCGCGTAGTGCGGATCGCATGCGCGAACGTCGCTGGCACTTTGCGATTGCCAGTGCCTTGGGTGGTCTCGGCTTGTTTCTCAGCACGGTGTATGGCGATAACGTGGTGCTGGCATTGATGGCCTTGTCGCTTGGAACTGCCGGCATGCTGTCGACGATGCCTGTATTCTGGACGTATCCAAGCGCGATCCTCAGCGGTGCCGCCGCTGCCGCCGGTATTGGCTTGATCAACTCGGTCGGTAATCTGGCCGGTTTCGTCAGCCCATCCATCGTCGGCTGGTTGAAAGACGTCACTGGCAGCACCAACGCCGGCATGTATTTTGTTGCTGGCGCCTTGGTGATAGGTGCCGGACTCGCCCTGTTGCAACCACGTGCATTGGTCAACAAGTAAGCGAAGCAAGCCTGAACCGATAAAAAAAGCCCGCGCAAGCGGGCTTTTTTACATTTTCCTCCATACTTGTAGCGATAAGCAAATCGAGAGAGATTCCTGCCTCTGGAAGGACTCCAGTATTTCAAAAATGAAAGAAGGGAAGTTAACATGGGACTTTTAAAATTTACATCATGATGTAACCGGCTTCATTGCAAAATTCGGTTTCTTGGAGTGACGTCTTTGACACCTCAACTTGATCGGCTGCTTTTATCGGTATCCGACGTCTCAATGACAAATACGGCATGAATATCCTGACTAGCAGCGTAGAGAGCAAGAAGGTGTGTGCATGAACCTGGATTTGTTTGATGCGGAAGACCCGCGCAGCTGGCGTGAAAAATTGTGTCCGGATGCCGTCGTCCTGCGTGGATTTGCGCTGGCCGGGGAAGTCGATATTCTCTCGGCTCTGGAAGATGTTTTCAGCGCGGCACCGTTGCGGCATCTGGTTACACCGGGTGGTTTTCGCATGTCGGTTGCAATGAGCAATTGCGGGACGTATGGCTGGGTATCGGATCGCACCGGCTATCGTTACGATACGCTGGATCCGGATAGCGGCAAACAGTGGCCGCCCATGCCTGCACTTTTTTCTGCACTGGCATCCGATGCAGCGGCACAGGCAGGTTTCAGTGATTTCAAGCCGGATGCCTGCCTGATCAATCGCTATGCGGTGGGCGCGCGCATGTCCCTGCATCAGGATAAGGACGAACAGGATTTCAGCCAGCCCATCGTCTCCGTTTCGCTCGGCATCCCGGCCGTATTTTTGTTTGGCGGAATGCAGCGCGAAGACAAAGCCAGCCGGGTGAAATTGGTGCATGGCGATGCTGTCGTATGGGGTGGCACAGCAAGATTGCGCTATCACGGCATCCTGCCTATCAAGGCAGAGCATCACCCGCTGACCGGCGAAGATCGGATCAATCTGACGTTCCGCAAGGCAGCATGAAGTTTTTACCCGACCGACTTGCGGAAGGCAGATGTTTAAATTACTCATTGCCGTAAACAGCTTTTCATCCGGCATGATGCCTGCTTCGGTATTTTTATCGGCTTTGACTGCAAATGAAAGAGGCCGATCAGGCTGTCATTTTTTGCATTTCCTGCTCCATTTCTTCCGGGCCGACATCGCGTATGTGGGTGGCAATCGACCATTGGTGACCAAACGGATCTTCCACTAGGCCGTAACGGTCGCCCCAGAACATGTCTGTCAGTGCGAGTTTGATACTTGCGCCGGCGGCAACAGCGCGGGCAAAAGCAGCGTCGGCATCTTCAACGTAAAGATGTAGCGAGACCGGCGTACCGTTAAGGGCCTTTGGGCCAACCGCGCCGCAAGTCGGCATTTCATCAACCAGCATGATGGTTGAATCGCCGATACGTAATTGTGCATGCATCAATTTTCCCTCAGGCCCAGGCAGCCTGAATACTTCAACGGCATTGAATGCCTTGATATAAAACGCAATGGCATCTGCGGCGCCCGCGCATACCAGATGCGGCGTCACGCTATGCATGCCTGCGGGAATGGCTTGGACTTGTGCTTTGCTCATGATGGTTCTCCTTTAAATGAACTTCCTGGGTGCTGCAACCATGACGATCCTGTTCCATTGAGACCGTCTGAGGAGTGGATAACGCGCGAACTTTCAGAGCATCTTCATATGACTCAATCAGAGTGATCAATCTTTGCATTTCCTGTTGACCGTGCTCCGTTGCAGGCGATTCCCAGAGCAGATCGAATCGCCTGACCATTTGCCGATAATCATCCTGCACGGATGACAGCACGGGTTCGCGTCGGGTTTCAACAGAAGGGTTGGATGTCATGATGGATGATGATCCGGCGTTACGGAGACAACTTATGGCCTCAGCTCGAACAATGCTTTGCCGCTTTCAGGATCGAATGGCGCCGAAAAATGTTCGTGCACGATGCGCCATTGTCCATTTGTCTTGCGGTAAGCCGTTGTGACACGCATCCATGAAGAATGCTCATTCCCATCCTTGTCTGTGCCGCCGCATTGATTAAGACAGTGGCTGAAGGCGATATCGTCGCTGGCCGTAATGTTCAATTCCTGCATTTTGAAAATCATCGGGCCACTGCACATGGTCAGGCAGGCCTGCCAGTGTTTTCTGTACGTATCCAACCCTTTGAATTGCAAGGCGAGGATGGCATCGAAGGCGACGACATCCTGCGTGTAGTGCGACATGATGGCATCGAGGTCTCCGGCTGTAGCGGCCTTTTGCCAACTATCGATTACCTTGCGGATATCGGCTTCGGCAGTCGTTTTACTGATAGCTGTTTCCATGACATTTCTCCTTTGAAATGAATTGTTGTGTACAGTGTACATAAACTATATTACACATAGTGTACAGTGTACACAATTATTAAAAATGACAAAGATAATGGATGTATTGAAACGTAAAACCTATCGCCACGGGGATTTGTACCGAGCGTTATTGGATGCCGGTACGCAATTGGCACGTGTGGGCGGGCCAACAGCCGTGGTGCTGCGCGAAGCGACTCGCCAGGTTGGGGTTGCACCGAATGCAGCTTATCGCCACTTTGCCGATCGCAACGCATTGTTGCAGGCAGTGTGTGCCGTCGCGCAGGCACAGCTTGCACAAGCGATTGAAGACGAATGGACAGTTGCCGGATTTGGTGACAATGCAGCCGATGCGGCACGCGCTCATTTACGTGCAGTGGGTACCGGTTATATACGCTTTGCGCGTGCCGAGCCGGGTTTGTTTCGCACGGCATTTTCCGTGTATGAGGATTTGCAAAAGGCCGGTATTCCGGAAATGGCCGGCAAAAACGGTTTGACGCCATTTCAGCTATTGAGCTCTGCGCTGGATGAATTGCTTATCGCCGGGGTATTGCCGCCGGAACGGCGGCCGGGCGCTGAATTTCTTGCGTGGTCTGCGGTACACGGTTTTTCGATGCTGCTGATCGACGGACCTTTGCGGGTACTGGATGCGCAGCAGGCAGAAGCAATCGGTCAGCGCCTGATCGATATGGTTGAATTTGGTTTGCCCGCAGCCGGAGCAGGGCGCTGACCTGGTAATTGATCGATACAGGCTTATCAGCGTGCACGTAGCGGATCGAGCAAATGTCGCAGCGCGTTGTGGTCAAGTTCATACATGAGCGCGATCAGACTACCCAGCTCGCCGGCAGGAAAACCTTCGCGTGCAAACCAGCCCAGATAATGTCCGGGCAGATCGGCGAGCAGGCGGCCTTTGTATTTCCCGTAAGGCATGGTACGGCTGATCAACAGCGATAGGAGTTCTGGATTCATGCAGGTGTTCGGTATCCATTCGGACGAGCAATGTACATGGTAACCGCTGTGTCGGATTTTTGTTTATGATGGGTCAACCCGATTACGGAGTCACACACGTGGCGATCAGGAACCGAAAATACCTCGCAATATCAAATGTACGATCCTTTCTAATCAGGAGCCCATCATGAGCAAGTATCAGATCGGTGTTGTTGTTGGTAGTCTGCGCAAGGATTCATTCAATCATCAAATGGCGACGGCCATTACAAAACTGGCGCCATCCGATTTCTCATTCAAGCAGTTACAAATCTCCGATCTGCCGCTCTACAATCAGGACGACGATGGGAATCAGTCTGCACCCGTCAAACGCCTGAAATCTGAAATCCTGGCGTCTCAGGGGCTGCTGTTTCTTACGCCTGAATACAATCGCTCCATTCCCGGCGTGCTCAAGAATGCCATCGATCAGGCATCTCGTCCTTACGGCCAGAGTGCATGGTCAGGCAAACCGGCCGGCGTATTGGGCGTATCGGTCGGTGCCATTGGCACTGCTCTGGCGCAGCAGCATTTGCGCAATATTCTTGCTTATCTGGATGTGCCGACGCTGGGGCAGCCGGAAGCATTCATTCAGGTCAAGGAAGGCTTGTTCGATAAAGATGGAAATATTGGTTCAGACAGCAAACAATTCCTGCAGGACTGGATGGACCAATACCTTGCGTGGGTAAAGAAACACACTGTTTGATGCATGAAACAAGTGCTGCGAAGTTGGAAGTTCGCGTCAACACCCAGCTAGTCCGGCCTGCACGGTCGGATGTCAAGCACAGTAGCGTACATCACCTGCAAGAGTGCGAGTGATGCGCCCTAGCTGTATGCATCCATCCCTCATGATCGCGACGGAGCGGTGTATCAAAACATCAAATTAGAATATAATGAGAATCATTGTTATTTGTATTGGCATTGTGTGAAACTTTCAGAATTACTTCCTTTTACCTCCGCGATAGTCGATGAGGTCACGAATCTCACGGGCGATGATCCGATTGCCAAACGTTTGCGTGAGCTCGGTTTCGTCTCCGGTGAACCGGTACGTATCGTGGCTCGTGGGCCGATTAGCGCCGATCCTTTGCTGGTGCAAATCGGTTTTACGCGTTTTGCCTTGCGTCGCTCGGAAGCGCAGCGCGTCAGCATTCATCTCGATAATTAATTTTCGGTTCTTCCATGGCTATTTCAGGTATTTCACGCATCGCGCTGGTTGGCAATCCCAATTGCGGCAAAACTGCTTTATTCAATCAACTGACAGGCAGCCGTCAGAAGGTGGCGAACTATGCCGGCGTCACGGTTGAACGCAAGGAAGGGCGCTTTACTGCAGCGTCCGGCCGCGTCTTCAAACTGCTGGATTTACCTGGTGCTTACAGCCTGGAAGCAACCAGCCCGGATGAAGTCGTCACGCGCGATATTTGCCTGGGACGTATTCCTGGCGAGGAATTGCCGGACTTGATCGTTTGTGTCGCTGACGCCACCAATCTGCGTTTGCACTTACGCTTCGTGCTGGAAGTGCAGCAACTCGGGCGGCCGATGGTACTCGCTTTGAACATGATGGATGCGGCGCGCAAGCGTGGCATCAGCATCGATCGCGAAGAACTGCAGCGCCAGCTCGGCATGGATGTGATTGAAACAGTGGCCATACGCAACGATGGTGCAAAAGCGCTGGTCGCCCATCTCGATGGCATGGCGTTGCCGGAAGCCGTGCCGGCAACAGAGGGAAATGCTGCCGATCTGCATGCACAGGTACGAAAAATACTGGCCGCCGCTGTCACCATGCCGCGTGCAACCGCGATGAACGATGAGATGATCGATCGCTGGGTCTTGCATCCGGTGTTCGGTCTGGCAATTCTGGCAGCGGTGATGTTCTTCATTTTTCAAGCCGTGTTTTCCTGGGCTGAACCGTTGATGGATGGTATTACCGAAGGGGTGACGATTACCGGCGAATGGTTTGCGTCGACATTGCCGGATGGCTTGTTACGCAGCCTGATTGTCGATGGTATTTTTGCCGGCCTGGGTGCGGTGCTGGTGTTTCTGCCGCAAATTATTATCCTGTTTCTCTTTATTCTGGTGCTGGAAGAATCAGGCTACCTGCCGCGTGCCGCCTTCCTGCTCGATAGAATGATGTTCAAGGCCGGCTTGACCGGACGTTCATTCATTCCCCTGCTATCCAGCTTCGCCTGTGCCATTCCCGGCATTATGGCAACCCGCAGCATTCAAGATCCGCGCGATCGCCTGACGACGATACTGGTGGCACCTCTGATGACCTGTTCAGCACGTTTGCCTGTATATACCTTGCTGATCGCTGCATTTATTCCTGCTACGACGGTATGGAGTATTTTCAATCTGCAAGGCATTGTCCTGTTTGTACTGTATGTGGCAGGCATTGCCAGCGCATTCGCCGTCGCATGGGTAATCAAGCGCATGCGCAAGGATAAAAGCGAGCACGCCTTGCTGATGGAGTTGCCGTCCTATCGCTTGCCTGGTGTGCGCAATATCGCGATCGGCTTGTGGGAAAGAGTACTGATTTTCCTGCGCCGCGTGACGACCATTATCCTGGCGCTGACGGTATTGCTGTGGTTTCTCTCGACATTTCCCGGCCCGCCGGACGGCGCCACACTACCGGCCATCGATTACAGCCTGGCTGGCCGGATAGGTCATCTGATGGAGCCTGTGTTTGCACCTATTGGCTTTACCTGGCAGATCTGTATTGCATTGATTCCCGGCCTGGCAGCGCGCGAGGTCGCCGTTGCGGCTTTGGGTACCGTATATGCGATGTCGGGCAGCGAAGATGCGGTGGCGGCACAATTGGGGCCGGTGATCGCCGCGCAGTGGTCGCTGGCGACGGCGCTGGCTTTGCTGGCCTGGTATGTATTCGCGCCGCAGTGTCTGTCGACGCTGGCAGTGATCCGGCGTGAAACGAATTCCTGGCGTGTAGTAGCGGTTTCGGCTGCTTATCTGTTTGGCCTGGCTTATCTGCTTGCGTTCCTGACTTACCAAATTACGCAGGCGCTCACATGACGATCTACGGCTTGCTACAGGATGTCATTATCGGCCTGATAGTACTGCTCAGCGCGCTGTACGTACTGCGCAAATTGCTACCCAAGTGGATGCGCGCCAGACAACTGGCGCTGGCCACCATGCTGAGCCAGCCATCGCGTTCTGTGCTGTTGCGAAAACTAGGCGGATTTCTCCAGCCTGGTGCGCCGTCAGGCAGCTGCGGTGGAGGCGGGAGTTGCTCCGGCTGTGCTTCCAATCCGGAAGAGCAGGAAAAAGTGACGAAAGAAGTAAAACCGCTTAAATTCCAGCGTCATCTCTGACGCCCCGGCTTCGCAATCAATTGCTGAAGGCGGAATACATTTGTCTTGCGCTGTACGCCTTACTTCAGATTCATGCCGGCCATGACAGGTTGTGTATGCTCGGCCATCAGGAAACGATGCAGACTAACGGCATCGGCAGTCCGATTTGCGCTGGCACGCGCATTCAATAACACCATAATGGCATCGCGCCCGGCAGTCCGTACACGCATGATGATGCAACGGCCAGCCTCCTGCGTATAACCTGTTTTGGACAAGGAGATCGTCCAGTTCTTGTCGCCCACCAGTTTGTTGGTGTTGTGATAGTGGCGAGCCGAACCTCCGAGATCGATAAAATCACCTGCCGAGGTGGTAATTCTTTCAATTTCCGGATAGCGCGCAGCAGCCGTCGCCAGCTTGGCCAGATCACTCGCGGTCGAGGTGTTGTAAGGAGAAAGGCCGGTCGGTTCCTCGATATTCGTGCGGCGCAGTAATAATGCATGCGCCTTGTTGCGAGCCGCCAGCTTGAAGTGTTCGATGCCGCCCGGATAGGTGCGCGCCAATGCATGTGCAGCACGATTGTCGGACGACATCAGGGCAAGTTCCAGCAAGGCGCTACGCCTCAGAAGGGCGCCGACCGGCACACGTGACGAACTGAATTTAAACGTATCGACATCCTCTTCGGTAATCATGATTTGCTCTTGCATGTTCATGCGGGCATCAAGTATCACCATCGCCGTCATCAGCTTGGTCAGCGAAGCAATCGGCACGATATCGCTGGAATTTTTCTCGAATAATACCTTGCCGCTTGCCTCGTCGATGACGATCGCATGCTTGGAGCCCAGCGACATGGCCGTTGCAGATGCGCTCAGTGCGAAGAGGAATACGAGAAGAAAAGACCGGATCATATGCGCTCGAAAATTTTTACTTCGGGCGCTGATCATAGCGTCGTTTACCGGGGATGTATGCGCTTATCGTGCTACAGGCAGAATATTTTTTGCAAGCGATGCAAATCTATCAAGCATCGACTGTTTAGATATTTGCAACTCGACATGCAGATCGGTGATTGATCTGCATGTCTCGCCGCGTCCCGATTTTGGCTTGCATGGAAGGCGGCGCTCCCGCATTGCTGATCAGGAAGCGTCTCTTTTAGGCGGATTAGGATCCAGGGTCTTGGCTACCGTTGCGAACATGTCAGCAGCGGTACTGAACTTGTTTTTTTCCAGATATTCCGATTCGCGCATCAAGTGTGAGGCGAGCGCCGAGTCATTGGTGGTGATGCCCTTCAAACTACGACCCAGGTGCCGGCAGAATGAGGCTACTTCGCTTTTGGTCAAGGTTTCAGGCTGTACTGTTGCATCGGTATTCGTGTCGCTCATCGCTACTTCCTTTTTCTTTCAGTGGGTGAACCTGAAATGATAGCGAACATAAGGCGGCTTGTCTCCCCATCCAGCGGCGCGGCTGAATGCTATGGCTATAATATCGAATAGCAATCGATTAATTATTA
>DGBN01000019.1 GCA_002384815.1 Oxalobacteraceae bacterium UBA4003
ATCGAATTTTTCTACCAAATCCATGAGAGTCTCCTTTAGCTTGATGATGGAATATCCGGCTTAACAATAGCAGATTTTATCGACAGTCCACGCATCGAATGAGTACCCCATGCCGAAACCCGTGCGTGCGCAGGCGGCAGCCCCGAATATTGCGATTTTGTGTGCAAATAGATATTAAAAATGATGCGTGTGGTGCTGGCAAAGTCGGGGCGGTCTGGGTGTTTAAACACGGTAAATATGCAAATAATCAAAATTTTTCATCCAAACCCTAAAGTTCCGGAAAAGCCTGCCGTTATCAAACTCAGATAAAGGCATAAAGTTTTTTAATTTATTTTGTCTGGGCCCTAAAGTTCTGCAAAAACGTGCCGTTAAAGATACAAGAGGCAGTGAAAAGACTTTGTTTTTTGCTGTTTGATTGAACATTTTCGAGAGTTTCAGTTACTAAAAGACATAAAAAATTCTTTATTTATCCGGGTTTTGTAAATTTGTCCGCGCGAGGAATAAACGCGAGGATCTAATGTACAAGCCACTCTCCGCTCTATTTCTTGTGAGCGTATCGCATGCTGGTCGACGTTTGTAAGACAAACGCCTACCGGCATATTGTCGTCTTCTCTGTATAAAAATACCTATTGCTGCCTATTCCGGGCATCGGGTTCCCGACGCAGAATGCATTCACTGGCTCACGCATGGCAGTCAGAGACATTCACAGGCAAGGGAATTCACATGACCAATAACGACATCATTGCAGAAATTCGCGACGCAAATCTGGGGTACCTGATGCTTGCGCAGCAAATGATACGCGCCGACAAGGCGACTGCAATCTTCCGCCTGGGTATCAGCAATGAAATCGCTGATTTCATCGAAGGCATGAACAATGCGCAAATTCTGAAACTCGCCGGTGCCAATATGATGCTGGCACGCTTTCGTTTCGACGACGGCGCCATTCTCGGCATGCTGACCAATTACAACAAGGATCGCGCACTCGCGCACTCGCATGCTGCCATTCTGATGGCGGGCCAGGCCGTTGAGCAGATCGCTTGATGGCAACCTGAGCCGGTATTGATCATCGTATTGTTGTAGTTTCGGAAAAGAACGCGGACATGGCCAAGAAAAGTGTAGTGACAGAATCACAGGAAATACAGCTCGCCATCGAACTCATCAATCTGGGTGCGCGCCTGCAGTTGCTTGAATCGGAAACTTCACTGTCGCGCGAGCGCTTGCTTAAGCTGTACAAGGAATTACGCGGCGTTTCACCTCCGAAAGGCATGTTGCCGTTTTCGACGGACTGGTTCATTACCTGGCAGCCTAATATTCATTCTTCCTTATTCATCGGCATCCATAAATATCTGCTTGAACATGCGCAGATTTCCGGTATTCAGGCAGTGATGAAAGCCTATAAGCTGTATCTGGAGCAGGTCGATATGGGCGAGGATGGCGAACCGGTGCTCTCTTTGACGCGCGCCTGGACCCTGGTGCGGTTTTTCGATAGCAAAATGTTGGAGACCGCATGTTGCAGCCAATGCAATGGTCATTTTGTCGTGCATCGCCTGGACCTGAACGCGAATTACACTTGTGGTTTGTGCCACATGCCATCCAGAGCCGGTAAAACCAAACGTGCCAAGATGGATGCGAATCTGCTGGTAGCGTGATCGAATTGCATATTTTCTGGAAAGAGTGTCTTGTGTGAATAGTGTGCGGCGCTTCGGCGCAAAGCTGACGTCGCCTGAATCGGTCTTCCACTTGCCTGCAGTGCAAGCTCTTTTTTATCAAATCCTTTCTTTTTCTCTCGTATTGCTGATCGCTCGTGGTCTGGTGGCGATCTTCGACATATCGGTCAATCTCTGGCTTGCTGCGTTTTTTCAGGGCTTGCTTGCCGCGTGTTTTTCCTGTTGGCGCAAACTTGCATCCTGGTGGCTGGCGATACAGCTGTTTTTCCCTCTTGTTCTGTTGTTTGCGTTGTCGCTGCAATTACCACCCATGCTGTTCATGCTGGGCTTCCTCGCGCTGCTGTTTTTATACTGGACGACTTTTCGCACGCAGGTTCCTTTTTATCCATCCGGTTCTGCCACCTGGCAAGCGGTGGCGGAGCTGTTGCCGCAGGAACTGGCAATCCGCTTTATTGATATCGGCAGCGGCCTGGGCGGTTTGACTTTGAATCTGGCGGAGCGCAGACCGGAGAGCGAATTTACCGGTATAGAAATCGCACCGCTACCATGGCTGGTGAGTGTACTGCGCGTATTTCTGACGCGCAGTCGAGCGCGCTTTAAGCGTGGCGATTACCGTCATCTTGATTTTGCCGCATACGATGTGGTGTTTGCCTATCTGTCACCAGTAGCAATGCCGGCTTTGTGGGAAAAAGCGCGCGCTGAAATGCGCGCCGGAACTCTCCTGCTCAGTTATGAATTTCTTATCCCCGATGTCGTACCGACAATGGTCATTGCACCGCTTGTTAATCATCGACAAATTTATTGTTGGCGAATGTAACTTTATTCGCGTGCCGCACGTGCGATGCAACTCAAGTTCCGGCAATTCAAGCCGTTGAAAGTCATATGACGATGAATATGTCGTGCGCGTTGTATCGTCTGTCGTCTGATCAGGCAAACGTGACATTATCGTAGTTGCTTATTGGCAATT
>DGBN01000075.1:0-1510 GCA_002384815.1 Oxalobacteraceae bacterium UBA4003
GCAATCACCATCGGCTTCTTGAACAATGCTACTTCCAGCGACGCAGTGCCGGATGCCACCATGACTGCATCTGCCGCTGCCAGGGCGCGATGCGATTGTCCGTTGATTACCTTGATCTGCACATCCTGCAAGCCGGCCTGCACAATCAATTCATTGAAGTAGCGGTGCTGCGCTTCGCCAGCCATGGGCGCGACAAACTGCAGCGACGGATCGCGTTTCAGCAATAATTTGGCAGCGGCCACAAAGGCCACCGCATTGTATTTCAGCTCTGACATCCGGCTCCCCGGCAGCAACGCCACAACAGGCACATGTGCAGGTAAATCCAGTGCCAGGCGTGCAGCGGCCTGGTCCGGTTCCATCGGTATCACTTGCGCCAGCGGATGGCCAACGTAGGTTGCAGGAATTCCAGCCTGACGATAAATTTCTTCCTCGAAGGGAAAAATCACCAGCATGTGCGATACCGCACGCGCAATTTTCCTGATGCGTCCACCACGCCAGGCCCAGATAGAAGGGCCGATGAAATGCATGGTGGGTATACCGGCGCTCTTCAGTTGCGCTTCGAGTCCGAGATTGAAATCCGGTGCGTCGACGCCGATGAAGACGGCAGGCCGTTCAGCCAGCAACTGGTCGCGCAACGCAATTTGAATACCTTTGATTTCACGATAATGAGCGAGCACTTCAAACAGCCCGCGCACCGACAGTTTCTCCATGACAAAGTCGCTGACAAACCCGTGCTGCGCCATATTCGGGCCGCCTATGCCGTGCATCAAGGCCTCCGGCAATTGCGGACGCAAGCCGGATAGCAGGCGACTCGCCAGCAAATCGCCGGAGGTTTCACCGGCGACCATTGCTATCGAGGTCCTGCCTGTTGCGTCAGCGGATGATGCCACGGGGGGATGCTGCTATGAATTCACGCAATTGACGCAGATAGAGAGCTGCCTCAGGCGATTTGTTTTCTTCTGCCAGCAAAGCTGCCTTGGCTTCTTCGAGCGGCAAACCTGAGCGATAAATCGTTTTGTAGCCACGCTTGATCGCCATGATCTGCTCGCTGCTGAAACCGCGCCGCTTCAAGCCTTCGCTATTGATGCCGGCCGGTACTGCACGGTTGCCCGCAGCCGTCACGAAAGGAGGAATATCCTGGCTGACGGCGGCAGTGAATGCCGTCATCGCATGTTCGCCGATACGACAGAATTGATGTACAGAAGTAAAGCCACCGAGGAAGACCCAGTCTTCCAGATGCACATGACCGGCCAGCGTCGCATTGTTGGCAAGAATGATGTTGTTACCGAGCTGGCAATCGTGCGCAATATGGACGTAAGCCATGATCCAGTTGTCGCTGCCCAGGCGTGTGATATTGGCGTCCTGCGTCGTGCCCAGATTGATGGTGACGAATTCGCGTATGGTATTGCGATCACCAATCGAGAGCTGCGTCGGCTCGCCTGCATATTTCTTGTCCTGCGGTGCTGCACCGATGGATGCAAACTGGAATATCGTGTTGTCGCGGCCTATG
>DGBN01000075.1:1581-3791 GCA_002384815.1 Oxalobacteraceae bacterium UBA4003
CCGAACCCGCATCGTTAATGGTACGCATCGTGCACATCAACTCGGCTTCCAGCGCAATTTGTCCATCAACCGAACCACTGGCCTTGTACTTCCAGATACCGCGCGCATTGCGCAAAATTTCAACTTCCATTTTCAACTGATCGCCTGGCTCGACCGGACGTTTGAAGCGCGCGCCATCGATGCCGATAAAGTACACCACGCTGTTGTCGTCCGGCTTTTGCCCCATCGTCAGGAAGGACAGCAAGGCTGCCGTTTGTGCCAGTGCTTCTATCATCAGCACGCCCGGCATCACCGGCTTGTGCGGGAAATGTCCATTGAAGAACTCTTCATTTGCCGTAACATTCTTGATCGCAGTAATCGACTTGCCGGATTCCCATGTCAATACGCGATCGACCAGCAACATCGGGTAACGATGCGGCAAATATTGTTTGATCTGATTGATGTCGAGTGTTTTCATTTCCGGCACTTTATTTTCCTGATTAATCATTCTTGTATCTCGCCCTTGTAGCTCACTCTTGTTCATCGCCTAGCGATTTGATCGTTTTTTCCATTTCGCGAATTTTCTCACGCATCGTCGCCAAATTGCGCACGATCACTGCGGATTTTTCCCATTCTGCATTTTTTGCCAATGGATAGAATCCCGTGTATTGCCCAGGTTCCCTGATCGAACGGGACACCAGACTGCCGGATGATATATGTACGCGATCGGCAATCGTCAAATGTCCCAGCACCATTGCCGCGCCGCCAAATGTGCAATATTTTCCTATCACTGCACTACCGGCCACGCCGACGCAACCGGCCATCGCCGTATGTGCGCCAATATGGCAGTTGTGACCGATCTGAATTTGATTGTCGAGCTTGACGCCATCTTCTATCACCGTATCGGCCAGCGCGCCCCTATCGATCGAGGTATTCGCACCGATTTCGACGTCATCGCCTATCCGGACAGCACCGGTTTGCGGGATCTTGATCCATGCGCCACCTTCATTGGCAAAACCAAAACCGTCCGCACCGATCACTGCGCCGGGGTGAACAATTCCGCGCTGTCCGATACTACAGCCGGCGAGAAAGGTCACACGCGGATAAAAATGCGTGGCCGCGCCGACACGCGCATTGCGACCAATGAAACAGCCGGCATCAATCACGCAGTCGTCTTCAATGATGGCGCCTGCCTCTATCGTCACATGCGGCCCGATGGATGCACTTGCCGCGACCCTAGCCTGCGGATCAACGCTGGCGGCCGGATGTATCCCCACTGGCGCTACATCGGCATGCAACACTGCAAACAGTTGTGCCGCACGCGCAAAATAGGCATACGGATTGTCGGCGACTATGCGCGCGCCCTGATAGCTTGCAGCGACGATCTCATCATCCGCAGCGGACAAAATCAGGGCAGCCGCACGTGTTTGTGCAGCCTGCCCTCTTAACTTGGGATTGGAAAGAAACGTGATGTGCGACGCATCTGCATCGCCTAACGGCGCGATACCGACAACTTCAATGTCCGCATCGCCTATCAAGCGGCCCCCCAAGCGTTCGACCAAATCTCCCAGCCGAGTGCTCATCGTTGCCTTTTATTTTATTTGCTCAGCGCTTTAAGCACTTTGTCGGTAATGTCGACACGTGGACTGATATACACAGCTTCCTGCAATACGAGATCGTACTTCTCTGTTTCAGCAATTTGCTTGATGACGCGGTTCGTACGGTCGATGACATTCGCCATTTCTTCATTGCGACGTTGATTCAGGTCTTCCTTGAATTCACGTTGCGTACGCTGAAAATCCTTGTCCGCCTCAACCAGTTCACGCTGGCGTTTGTTACGATCAGATTCCGACAGTACCGCTGCATCCTTGTCCAGTCTGTCTGCCATGCTTTTCACTCGCGTAGCCATAGCCTCCAAGTCCTTCTGGCGCTTGGAAAATTCCTGCTCGATCTTGCTCTGTGCCGCCTTGTATGGCGTTGCCTCGCGGAAAATACGCTCGGTATTTACCACGCCGACTTTCATGTCCTGCGCCTGCACGCCAGAAACCACAAACAAACCTGCAACGAACAATGTCAGGCCTTTGGATACCACTGATAGTTTAGTAAACGACTTCAAAGTTATCTCCGTGTTTCAAATTTCAATTTCCGACCGCTTATTATGCCTCAAGCGATCAGAAACCTGTACCCAGCTGGAATTGGAACGCCTGGGTTCTGTCACGTTCATTGAGCGG
>DGBN01000017.1 GCA_002384815.1 Oxalobacteraceae bacterium UBA4003
ATCGCCTGGAACTTGCGGTCGCGGCCCTGCTTGGCGGAACCGCCTGCGGAGTCACCTTCGACTACGTACAGTTCGCACAGTGCGGGATCTTTTTCCTGGCAATCGGCCAGCTTGGCGGAGAGGCCGAGGCCGTCCATCACGCCTTTACGACGCGTCAGGTCGCGTGCCTTGCGTGCCGCTTCGCGTGCACGTGCAGCTTCAACGATCTTGCCGCAAATGATCTTGGCGTCGTTCGGTTTTTCCTGCAGATAGTCGGCCAGTGTTTTGGCAACGATCTCTTCCACCGGGCCGCGCACTTCGCTCGATACCAGTTTGTCTTTGGTCTGCGAGCTGAACTTCGGTTCCGGCACCTTGACGGACAAGACGCAGGTCAGGCCTTCGCGCATGTCGTCGCCTGTGACTTCGACCTTGGCTTTTTTGGCGAATTCGTGTTCTTCAATGTATTTATTGATGACGCGCGTCATCGCGGCGCGCAGGCCGGTCAAGTGAGTACCGCCGTCGCGTTGCGGAATGTTGTTGGTAAAGCAGATCACCTGTTCGTTGTAGGCGTCGTTCCATTGCATCGACACGTCAACCGAAATGTTGGTGCCCTGGTCGGATACACGTTCGCCAGTCGCCTGGAAAATCGTCGGGTGCAAGACGCTTTTGGCTTTGTTGATGTATTCAACGAAGCCGCGCGTGCCGCCTTCGAAGGCGAAAATTTCTTCCTTGCCGGTGCGCTGGTCGCTCAGCTTGATGCGCACGCCGTTATTCAGGAAGGACAGTTCGCGGATACGCTTGGCGAGAATGTCGTAGTGGAATTCGACATTGTTGAAAATTTCTTCGTCGGCCCAGAAGTGGACTTCGGTGCCGCGCTTGTCGGTTTCACCGACAACTTTGATCGGGGAAACGATCATGCCGTCTATGGTTTCCACTTCGCGATTCTGTGGCACGCCACGAACGAATTCCATCTCGTGTTTTTTGCCATCGCGACGTATCGTCAGCTTCAGCAGTTTGGACAAACCGTTGACGCAAGACACACCCACGCCGTGCAAGCCGCCGGAAACCTTGTATGAGTTTTGATCGAACTTGCCACCTGCATGCAGTTCCGTCATGACGATTTCTGCCGCACTGCGTTTCGGTTCGTGCTTGTCGTCCCACTTGATGCCGGTCGGGATGCCGCGACCATTGTCGGTGATCGAGATCGAATTGTCCGAGTGGATGGTGACGTGGATTTCGGTGCAATGGCCGGCCAGCGACTCATCGATGGAGTTGTCCAGCACTTCAAACACGCAATGATGCAAACCGGTGCCGTCCGAGGTATCGCCGATGTACATGCCAGGGCGCTTGCGCACGGCTTCCAGACCTTCAAGGATCTGGATGGACGATGCGCCGTATGCAGCTGAAAGCGTGGATGGCGATTGCGGGGTGTTGTCGTTCGGGATCGCGGACATGGCTACCTTTAAAAAACGGTTACTTGGTTATTGCGCAAAACGAAGGGGAAGTTCATGTCGCTGCTCGACTTTCGACGGCGGGGGATAAACTGGCTTGCGCGTATCAATGCGCTGGCTTGACCTCTTGCTCGTGTTGCGAAATAACCGTTACTGAAAAACTGCCTGAAACAAAAACCTGAAAATCCTGGCAAGTCACTGGTAACTGAACCAAATTAACACACCAATCGATATTTCCTGGTGCCTGTTGATTTCACTACTTTTACTCTGTAATACATGGGGGCAAACCGCTGTTTTTAAAGCGTTTTGCCCCGATTTCTATTGCTTCTTTTTGCCTGATCCGCCGATCAAATACGCATCGGCATGACGACATATTTGAAGTCCGGATTGTCCGGCACCGTGATCAATGCGGATGAGTTGGCGTCACCGAGGGCGATGTTGATGCTGTCGCCTTTGAGATTGTTCAATACATCCAGCAGGTAAGTCACGTTGAAGCCGATATCGACGCTATCGCCGCCGTAATCGATTTCGATTTCTTCGACTGCTTCTTCCTGGTCGGCATTGGTCGAACTGATCTTCATGCTGCCCGGGCTCATGATGCAACGCACACCCTTGAACTTGTCGGACGTCATGATCGCAGCGCGCTGCAAGGAACGCAGCAGGGCATCGCGGCCGATCGTGAAGTTGTTCTTGTAACCCTTGGGCACCACGCGGGTGTAATCCGGGAACTTGCCTTCGACCAGCTTGGAAATCAGCTCGATATCGCCGAAGGTCAGTTTGACCTGGCTATTGGCAATTTCCAGATCGACAGGCTGATCGGTATCTTCCAGCAGGCGCTGCAATTCGATAATCGTTTTGCGCGGAATGATGACTTCCTGGCGCGCAAATTCCTGATCGGTCTCAACCTGGCAGAAGGCCAGACGGTGACCGTCGGTTGCAACCGCGATGACGTTCTTGCCATCGACCACCAGCAGCAAACCGTTCAGGTAGTAACGAATGTCTTGCTGCGCCATCGAGAAGTGCACCATGTTGAAAAGGTGCTTCAAGGTTTTTTGCGGCAGCGTGACCTTGGCGTTGTATTGCTCGGCTTGCGCCACGGTAGGAAATTCTTCTGCCGCCAGTGTTTGCAAGGCGAAACGCGATTTGCCCGATTGCACGGTCATGCGTTTGTTTGCCAGCGTCAGCGAGACATCGCCGGAGTCCGGCAGGGCGCGCAAAATGTCGAGCAATTTGCGTGCAGCGACGGTAGTCGATGCGATGTCGTTACCGCTGCCGACTTGCGCGTGCGTGGTGATTTGCACTTCGATATCGGTCGACAGGAAAGAAACTCGTTCGCCATCCTTGCGTATGAGGATATTGGCCAGAATCGGC
>DGBN01000048.1 GCA_002384815.1 Oxalobacteraceae bacterium UBA4003
TGCTGGAGGGTTTTTGCTTTTGGGGAAACGCGATCCTAAACAACTAGTAACAACTGCTTAAATCTTCCATTTTGGAATCTCGATGCAGTTATCGACTCCTTCCTCATTCACGGCTTTTATCAAAAATCGTTGATCCTCTTTATCCTTATCATTTTTCAGAAAACGTATTTTCAATACGCAGTAAGCTATTCAATCAACTTCCAATTGATTTATTAGTGAGCCATTGCTCTTTATATAAATTCTATATACGTTGAGAGATTCTGCTGAGTAGTTGAAAATCACTATGTCGATCTGTTGACGATCTGATTTTCTGCATCTTCTGGCGCATCGAAATGTTGCCATTCCATATGGAGAGTTAAATGGAGGAAGTCGTTATAGTTGCTGCCGGCCGCACGGCGGTTGGAAAATTCGGCGGAGCACTGGCAAAAATCCCTGCTGCAGATCTGGGTGCGAATGTCATTAGAAATTTATTGTCACGTACGGGCATCGCTGCAAATGCGATCAGTGAAGTCATACTTGGCCAGGTGCTGACTGCAGGATGCGGGCAAAATCCTGCACGGCAGGCATCGCTACGCGGTGGCTTGCCGGATATGGTGCCTGCGTTCACCATCAATAAGGTGTGCGGCAGCGGTTTGAAGGCGGTACATCTTGCTACGCAAGCCATCCAGTGTGGCGATGCGCACATCATCATTGCAGGCGGCCAGGAAAACATGAGTGCCTCGCCGCACGTCCTGAATAATTCGCGCGAAGGTTTTCGCATGGGCGATGCGAAGTTGGTCGATACGATGATTCATGATGGTTTGTGGGATGTGTACAACCAGTATCACATGGGTATAACGGCTGAAAACATTGCAAAGAAATTCGGTATCTCGCGCCAGGAACAGGATGAATTTGCATTGGCATCGCAGCACAAGGCGGAAGCTGCGCAGAATGCCGGGAAATTCAAGGATGAGATTATCTCGCTTGAAATCCAGAGCAAGAAAGTTGCAGCCATTGTCGATTCGGACGAGTACATCAAGTCTGGCATCACGCTGAAATCTCTCACTGCACTGCCTCCTGCCTTTTCAAAAGACGGCACAGTGACAGCGGGCAATGCTTCCGGCATTAACGATGGAGCTGCTGCAGTGATCATGATGACTGCAAAGAAAGCTGCTGAACTCGGACTCAAGCCATTAGCTCGCATCAAAGCTTATTCTTCCGCCGGAGTAGATCCGGCCATGATGGGAATGGGCCCGGTGCCGGCAGTTCATTTATGTCTGAAGAAGGCCGGATGGACACATCAGGATCTTGATTTGATGGAGATCAATGAAGCTTTTGCCGCGCAGGCGATCGCAGTGAATCGTGAAATGGATTGGGACACCAGCAAGATCAATGTAAATGGTGGTGCCATCGCCATCGGTCATCCGATAGGCGCATCTGGATGTCGTATTCTGGTTACGCTATTGCATGAAATGATACGACGTGATGCCAGACGCGGGCTGGCAAGTTTATGCATAGGTGGTGGCATGGGTGTGGCACTGGCGATAGAGCGCTAGAATCTATTGGCGTGAATTATAAAATTAGATGAAACAAGGAAGAAAGAAATGACGCGTGTTGCATTGGTAACCGGCGGTATGGGTGGCTTGGGCGAAGCGATTTGCATCAAACTTGCTGCGCTTGGATATCAGGTGGTCACAACGTATTCGCCCTCCAACACTACGATTGGAGAGTGGCAGTCGATGATGAAGGCAGGTGGTTACGATTTTTGCGCCTATCCCTGCGATGTGTCGGATTATGATTCAGCGCAACAATGCGTCGCCTTGATAGAAAAAGAAATCGGGGCTATCGATGTACTGGTCAACAACGCCGGCATCACGCGTGATATGACGTTCAGGAAAATGGAAAAACCGGATTGGGATGCTGTCATGGGTACCAATCTGGATTCTGTTTTCAATATGACCAAGCCGGTATGCGACGGCATGGTCGAGCGTGGCTGGGGACGCATCATCAATATCTCTTCGGTGAATGCACAGAAGGGCGCATTCGGACAAACCAATTATTCCGCCGCCAAGGCTGGCATGCATGGTTTCACCAAGGCTCTGGCGCTGGAAGTCGCGCGCAAGGCGGTTACGGTGAATACGATCTCCCCCGGCTATATTGGTACCAAGATGGTGATGGCGATTCCGCAAGATGTGCTGGAGTCGAAGATCGTGCCGCAAATTCCCATGGGACGTCTGGGGAAACCGGAGGAAATTGCCGGTCTGGTTGCCTATCTTGCATCCGACGAAGCAGCGTTTGTCACGGGCGCGAATATCGCCATCAATGGTGGTCAGCACATGTATTGATGAGGGTATCGCAGCAGGCAGGTCAGCCGGTTTGATCAAGCAGTAACTGCAAGCGCTCGATCAGTGCCTCGGTGCGTACGAAGCCGGATGTCACCAACTGCAGTTCACCTGCATTTTCAAAGACCAGCGTCGGAAATCCTGTTATTCCCCAGCGTTGCGTTTGCAGAAAATCCTTATTCGCTGCAGCGATTGCATCTTCCGACGACCATGCGGCAAGAAAATCCTTCAGTTCGATATCGATTCCTGCCTTGTTCAAGGCATCGACGCTGATCTTTGCCAACACATCCCCTTTCGTTGTATCCAGTCCTTCCGCATAGAAGCCATGCTGAATGGCGCGGAATACATCGAATGCTGCATGCGGTGCGAGCAGGCGCGCGGCAACGACGGCGCGGCAGGCGGGTTCCGTATCGTAGATGAAATTCGGATGCGACAAGGCATCTCTGGAAAACGGCAAGCCGCTGGCTTCCTCGACGTGCTCCCAATGTGCAAGCAGGCTTGTTTTCAGTTTTTCATCCATCAAGTCCGGATTGTAGGCACGCAAGCCACCAAGCACGATCTCCAGCGGCGTATCCGGAATGCCATTGAGCAGCGTCGTCAGTTCAGGACCGAAGCCGTAGCACCATGAGCACATGGGGTCGGCGATATAGATGAGCTTGGTCATGGGTGGTCTCTCTTTTTAAGCTGTGACGGATTTGCTTGTGTGAACCGAGCTAATGAAAAGACCGGCCGATCTATTCCTGCTATGCATTTGCGGGCGGCGACAAGGCGGGCCGCTGACGCAAAGCCTGGATTGCCTGACTGAAGCTGTCATGCGGCATGCTGGCAGTCAGTTTCTCCCACAATTGCCATAACAAATCCGCATCTGCCAATGCGCGATGGCGTGCTGTGGGAACCAAGCCGTGTCGCGTAATCAGCGTATCCAGATTATGCCTTTTTTCTTCCGGAAAGAACCTGCGTGATAATTTGACTGTGCACAGCACATCCGTGGACAAGGCGTGTCCTGTACGGGCGAGCGCGTGATGCAGAAAGCCGTAATCGAAGCGCGCATTATGCGCGATAAATAAGCCGCCTTCCAGGCGTGCGCGCACTGTATCAGCTAGTGCGTCAAACGTCGGCGCTGCTGCGACCATTCTGTCGCTGATACCGGTCAGATCCTGGATAAAAGACGGTATCGACCGGCCTGGATTGACAAAGCTCGACCAGCGTTCAATGCCGCCATCGGCACTGACGGTCACGATGCCGATCTCCGTGATGCGATCGTTGATCAGGTTGGCACCTGTCGTTTCGAGATCGATAAATATCAGTTTTTCATGAAGTGTCATGCCTCTATTGTCCCATGCCAGTGACTAGACGGTGTGTTTCAAAGACTGGGTCGGGCAGTTGGTAAACGATTCATCAGCTTGTCATATTTCCCCTTCAAAATTGCGCCAAAGAAATTTTAGCGTGCCGTTATGGAGGGTTTCCTATCTTCGATACCAGTTGAAGCATGCTGTCCATGGGAAGTAAAAAATGAAAAATATCTTGCTGGCACCCGCAGTCAAATTGATGCAAGGCTTGCGTTTATTGCCGAAGTTTATTGTTTTGACGCTTATTTTCATGACGCCGCTGGTGCTGGCAACCCTGCTTTTGCTGGGCGAGCTGGATAAATCGATCGCATTCACGCAGCAGGAACGTCTGGGCGTCCAGCATGTACGCAAGGTGCAGGAAATCATACGGCTGACTCAGCAACATCGCAGCTACCAGCATATGTTCATCATGGGTAATGCGAGTGCCGAACAGCAGGTGCAGGGGCTGCAAAAAAAAATCAGTGAACAAATCGCCATCTTCGATGCAATGCGCAAGGAAGAACCGGCACTGTATACCGGCGATACCTGGGCTGCTATCCAGAAAAGCTGGGCCGTGTTGCAGGAAAACCTATTGACGGTCAAAGACAGAAAGATCTACAACGAACAGACTGCATTGATTGCGCAACTGGTGCGTTTCAACATGATGATTGCCGACCGCAGCAACCTCACGCATGACCCGGAAGTAGCCAGCTACTACCTGGCCGAATTGTTCATCAGGGATTTCCCGCAAGCCAGCGAAGGATTGGCTGAGGTGGCCGGGCGCGGTGCAGCGTATATCGATACCGGTTTGATGGAAGCAAATGAAGAAGTATTGCTGGGTTCTACCATTTTACTTACACAGCGCGATCTGTCCGGTATTCCAGGCAAGATAGAAAACTTGCTTCATCAAAGTCCGGCACTCCAGCAGCAAATGGCGCCAGTGCTGGCTGCAGTGCCGGTTGCGGTGGCCTATCTGGATCGCGCAAAAAATGAAGTGTTGAGCAGCTTTGATCAAACTTCCGGCAATCAATTTGTGGACGCCGGCAATGCCGGCATCGATGGCCTGTATGCAGCTGCGGCCACTTCGGCAAATCTGCTAGATCAATTGTTGCAGGCTCGGCTGGAAAGCGACTCCTTCTATCGCAGCATGATCATGCTGGCGATATGTTTGACGATGGCGATCGCCGCGTATTTCCTGCTCGGATTCTATGTGTCGTTTTCGACGGAAGTACGGCGTCTAGACGCTGCTGTCATGCGTGCGGCATCCGGCGATCTGAGCCGAAAAATAACGTCGGGTGGCAAAGACGAAATTGCACAGTTGCTCAATGCGTTTGGCAATATGAGTGATGGGCTCACGCGTCTGGTTACGCAAGTGCGTCTGGGCAGCGATACGATTGCACAGGCCTCGAACGAGATCGCCACCGGCAACATGAATCTGTCGACGCGCACCGAAGAGCAAGCCAGCTCACTGGAACAGACATCGGCGGCGATGGAAGAATTGACCAGTACCGTCAAACAGAATGCCGCGCATGCACAGCATGCCAATCGTCTGGCGCAAACTGCTTCCGGCATTGCCGAGCAGGGCGGCAATGCCGTGGCGCAAGTGGTGGATACCATGCATGCGATCCAGCAGTCCTCCAGAGAGATCAGCGATATTATCGGCGTTGTCGACAGCATTGCCTTTCAAACCAATATTCTGGCCCTGAATGCGGCAGTCGAGGCGGCGCGTGCGGGTGAGCAGGGGCGTGGTTTCGCAGTCGTTGCAGCGGAAGTGCGCAATCTAGCACAGCGTAGTGCCGTCGCGGCGAAAGAAATCAAGGTACTGATTGCCGAATCGGTAGAGAAGGTCGAGGCCGGCAGCAAGCAGGTGAATGCGGCAGGCAAGACGATGGGTGAAATCGTCCAATCGATTACTCACGTTACCACCATCATGGCGGAAATCACGGCGGCCAGCGCAGAACAACAGAGCGGCATTGAACATATCAACCAGGCGCTCGGACAGATGGATGGCATTACGCAGCAAAATGCCGCCTTGGTGGAAGAAGCGGCCGCTGCTGCGGAAAGCATGCGTGGGCAAACGCTTGCATTGTCGGCGACGGTTGCAGTATTCAAGCTGGCCAATGATGAGAGCAATCTTGAAAAACCAGCGTTGCAGTCTGCGCACAACAACGTGAGAGGCTTGCCCAAACGCTCAAGGCTTATTTCACACGATGAGTCGACGGAAATACGGCCAGAGCATCCGCAACTGGCCGTAGCGAACGGTTCGCGCTGAAAGCGTGTGCGTTGCAGCTTATGCTGCTGCGTGCACCTTGATGCGGATATCGCCGAGGGTTACCAGCTGGCCTGTGCGTATCTTGCAGGTTTTGCGCAATTCTGTTTGCCCATCGACCTTGACCTGACCGCTGGCGACCAGCATCTTGCCGGCGCCGCCGCTATCGCATACACCAACCAGTTTCAGTAGCTGGTTCAATTCGACGTATTCATCGTTCAATTCAAATTCGAGTTGTTGCATGGTGTTTTTTATACTTTAAAGAAGTGAAAATGGCAGCGTTCAGGCTGTTTTTGCCAGCGTTTGCCGTGCCTTGTCCAGCCACAGGTCGAGATTTGCCAGCAGATCCACCTGGCTGAACGAGCAACTTTCTTCGGTAAACAAACTGCCGGCTTCCAGACGCCCCAGCAAATCTTCCATTACTTCGGCATAACGCGGCGGCAAGACTGACAACAGTGCCGTTTGCGCACGCCATGTCTGGCAAAGATCGGCGATCGGAAGACGATTCTGGCGTATTGCATGCAGCGAGTCTTGCAGCAAATATAGTGTTTGATCGTGAGACATAAAATTAATAAGAAGCGATAAGAAAATGCAGTTGTTCCATCGCCTGTCAGGCGCTGTGGAATGCCGCGATTAAAAAGAGCGCAATCACGCACAGATAGCCGACCACCCATGAAATGGAGCGTAGCGTAGCGCGATCCGTCAGATACAGCAGCGTATAGACGATGCGAGCGAAAATAAAGGCAGCTGCCAGCATATTAATCGAATCCTGCGGCGCATTCAGTTGTTGTGCCACCAGTACGCCGGCGGCAAAAAACGGGAAGGCTTCAAAATGATTGTGATGGGCAGCATCAGCACGCCGTCGCATGCCTTCCTGTTTTTCCAGCCAGCGTCGCGGTTCGGAATTATCGAAGTCGCGTTTGCCCCACTTGGCAATGACAACCGTTACTACGGGCATCATGCCTGCCGCCAGTACACACCAGTAAGAAAGATTCATCTTGAACTCCGTAGGGTAAGCCGAATGGAAGACTGGTTCAGCGTTCAGACTGGCATGCGCGACGGTATGCGGCTATATGCCGATGATCAAGCACGTGCAGGCGCGATGGCTTCCGCATAGTCGTACAGGGCACCGAGAATTTCCTCCCCGCGTTCATCTGCGGTTTCGGATAGCTGGTCGATTTCGGCAAACAGCCCTTCGATGGTGCGGACGCCACCATCGCCATTAAACAGGCGTGCTGCACGATGTTCTTCCCAGCGTTCGGTTTCTTCGGCAGACAGGGTATGCGGGAAATTGCGCGCACGGTAGCGCCAGAAAATTTCTTCCAGCCGTGTATCGGAAAAACTCGGTGCGGCTTTGGCCAGTGCTTCCGGCGACAGCGCGCGTAACTCCTGCAGCAGGCGGCGATCGTTATTGCCGACAAAACCGCCATACAGATTCTCGTCTACATCCGGCGTGCCTTCTTGCGGCCGGTGGAATACATCCTGCCAGATCGCCGTCATGTCCGGCGTTGTCGCGGCGATTTCTGCGTGCCGCAATGCCGTCGCGACATCGAGTCCCCATTGTGCTGTCATTTCAGCTGACAGCGTTTTCAGATTGTTGATGACGACAGGCGATTTGTTCAGATGGATGGATTTGATCGGCAGCCGGCTCATGCCTTCCGGCAGCGCATCTGCCTTGCTGAACATGCGTGTGCGTATCGTCTCGGCATCGAGCGTGGCAAGCTCGCTTGGATCGGCGGCCAGATCCCACACGATAACTTCGTTCTTGTTGCTTGGATGTACGGCCAGTGGCCAGACGATGCCGATGCAACCGCGTTCGGCAGGGAACATGCCGGTAATGTGGAGAAAGGGGCGGCGCAAGGGCAGGCCGATTTCCGTTGCGACCCGGTCTTTCTTGTGCAGGGCAAAACAGAAGTCGAATAGCTTCGGTTGACGCTCGCGAATCAGGCGTGCCAGTGCAATCGTAGCGCGTACGTCGGAGAGCGCATCATGTGCGGCTTCATGTACGATGCCGTTTTCTGCTGTCAGCTGCTCCAGTCTGAAGCTAGGTCTGCCGTCAGGATGTTTCGGCCAGTTGATACCATCCGGGCGCAAGGCATAGGCAGTGCGCACGACATCGAGAATATCCCAGCGGCCGCAGCTGTTTTGCCATTCACGCGCATACGGATCGATCAGATTGCGCCAGAACATGAAGCGCGTGACTTCGTCATCGAAGCGTATGGTGTTGTAACCGACGCCTATGGTGCCGGTTTGCGCCAGCTCACTTTCGATTTGTGCGGCGAACTGATATTCCGGTATGCCGCGCTCCAGACAGACTTGCGGCGTGATGCCGGTGATCAGGCACGATTGCGGATCGGGCAGGAAATCGTTGGCGGGCTGGCAGTACAGCATGATGGGTTCGCCGATTTCATTGAGTTCGGCATCGGTGCGGATGGCGGCAAATTGCGCCGGCCGATCGCGGCGCGTATTGATGCCGAAGGTTTCATAGTCGTGCCAGAGAAAGGTGTGGGTGGACATGGTGGATAATTGGTGAGTGGTCAACTGGCGCTGGTTTACGCCGATACTTGATTGCGCCCGGCCTGCTTGGCGCGATACAAGGCTGCATCGGCCCGGGTGATCAGGTCTTCTGCATCGTGTTGTGCATCCAGCGTGGCGATGCCGAAGGATGCGGTCAGGTGCGGCAGCGGTACATGCATATCTTCAAAGACAACTGCTTCACGCATGCGTTCGCACAGGCGTTGTGCGACCATCGCGCCGGTCGTTGCATTGTTGCCCGGCAGGATGACGGTTAACTCTTCGCCGCCGTAACGCACGGCGAAATCGCTGGGGCGCAATGCTGTGTTTAACACTGCGGCTGCGATGCGCAAGGCCTGATCACCCATCTGGTGACCGTACTGATCGTTGAGTTTCTTGAAGTGATCCAGATCGATCATGATCAGCGAAAGCGGCCGGCCGGTATCGTGTGCATCCTCGACCAGTCCAGCCAGCTTGTCATTCAGCCAGGCGCGATTATACAAACCGGTCAAGCCGTCCAGCATCGATAGCTGGCGATAGAATTCACCGACTTTTTCACGTCGTCGCAATTGTGCATTGGCTGCACGCAGGCGGAATGATAGCTGACGCAACAGATTGCGTGCCACACCATCGACTTCATCGATCAGCTTCCACAAGGTACGCGATGGAATGACCAGCAGATCGGTTTCTTCCAGTGCCGTCAGGGTATTGGCATGTACCGCCTCATCCAGCACTGACAATTCGCCTATGCTTTCGCCGGGCAGAATTTTATCGCTACGTAACGGCTGTGTATCGTCCACCAGCAGCGTGCTGCCCAGCGTACCGCGCAAGACCACATATACGCATGCTGTGGCGCCATGCACATTCGGGAGTGTCTCGCCGTTGAAGAGCCGCTGTATTGCGCATTGTCCCAGCAGAGCGTCGACAGCCGGGTCGGTGACATTGTCGAATAAGTGCAGCTTGTCTATCGTGTAAGACGAAGCACCAAAATGCGTAATTTGTTTCAACGTCGTCTTTCTATTTTTCAGTCAGCAGTACGCGACTTACTTCATCGAACTGCAATTCCGTTTCATGAAATACCTGTAGATACACTTCTTCGCTCAGCCCCAGCCCTTCCCATGCGTTTGGAGATACCGGCGGCACCAGATCATCTTCCAGTCCTGACAGATCAAGAGCGTGCGCGATGGCGTTGGCAACATGAACGATGGAGGCGAGCGAATTGATTTTCTGCCCTTCCGGCCGGTGATGACCGGCAATCGCATAGCGGATCGTGTCGGAAAAATTCCAGTGCCCGGCCAGTGCTTCGCCTGCCATCGCATGGTCTATGCCCATGACAGCCTGTTCGGCATCGAGCCACTGGCAATCGTGCAATTTGCGGTAGGCGATGACGGCATCGTATTCACGACGGAAGTATGTGACGAGCAGCAGGCGACCAATATCATGCAGCAAACCGGCAGTAAATGCGTAATCCTGATTGACGTGCAGATGCCGCGCCAACACACGTGCACAGACTGCAGTCGCGATCGCATGTCGCCATATCGCGACGAAATCCAGTCCGGCACGGTCAGACGAGGGGAAATAGCCGGTCAATGCCGTTGCCGTTACTACATGCCGGACCGAATCCACGCCTATCAGCGTAATGGCCTGCTGAATCGTCGTGACCCTGGCTTGTACACCGTAAAAAGAAGAGTTGGCAAAACGTAGCGTTTTGGCAGCGAGTGCCTGATCGAGCATCACCTTGCGGGTAACGATGTTGATATCGTCGTCATCGGGGCCTATGCTTTTCATCAAGTCCTGCACGATGGCCGGCAAGGCCGGCAGATCGCGAATCTGGGCAAGAACCCGATGAAAGTGCAGTGTGCTGACATTCGGTTCGGGAAGCTGGGAGATCATGGCTGTCCTCCGAGGCGGAAGTTGCGTATATAGTGCTGCAGCAAAATATTGGCAGGACTATCATCCTGTTTGCGAAACAGCCGTTCGAGCCGGAGCTGGAAATGTGCGTGCTGTATCGCTTCTTCTTCCGGCGTCAACTCTCCCATCATGATGCTGAGCGAAACGACATTGTGTCTGTGCAGTGATTCAATGGTTTGCTCTGTCAGCGTTGCGCCTTTTGGTAGCAACACCTGTCCCTGAAGGTCGAGCAGGTCGTCCGACAGAATCATGCCGGGGCTTACTTCTGCTAACGCAAGTTGCGTATGGATGGTGGTCACGATGGCACTCTCTTTTTTGATTTCAGACTAGCTTACCACCGGGCACAGGATGTATCTATCCGGAAATAATTCGCGTGTTGTATCTGTGGGTGTCTGGCAGAAAGTACAAACGCAGTGCGATGCGGGGAAAGGGACGTAATGTGCTTTCGACATGTCTGTCGCGCTACAGGCAGTATCTGTCCCGTCCCATATTTTTTGCCTCATACAAGGCAGCGTCTGCGCGACGTAGCAGCTGTGCCCATGAACACTCGATGTTTTTTGGGCGAATAGCCATGCCTACGCTGATCGTTACCGGATGGATGCCGAGGAAACGGTATTCACGCATCGCCTCGACCAGGCGCTGGCCGATCTGCTCCGCACCCTGACTATCGACTCCGGGCAGGATAATCAGAAATTCTTCTCCGCCATAACGTCCCGCCAGATCGATGGAGCGGCAGGTTTGCTGCAGCACGGCGGCGACTTCCGTAATGACGGTATCGCCAGCGGCATGGCCGAATTCATCGTTAAAGTGTTTGAACAGATCGATGTCGATAAATGCAATCGCCAATTCGCGTTGCAGGCGGATAGAGAGATCCAATTCACGTTCGCCAGCCGCAACAATGGCACGGCGATTGAAGAGTTTGCTCAATTCATCATGCGTTGCCAAATGACGGTTTTCTTCGACCGTGTGCTCAAAATACAGCAACAGCAAACCGATCGAGAACAGTACCGTGCCGACGGTAGGAATCAGGTAGGTCACGACTACTTCCATAGTGGAGAGTGTGATAACCGCTATACCCTGACGGACATAGACTGCCATGATGCCGATTTTTACGATCTGGCAGATCACCATCAGCAGGATTGCACCTTGCGCCAGGCGCTGGACAAAGGTGCGTGGCCAACCGCCTTGTCCTTGCCAGATCGCCTGAAAGCTGAAGGTGAACAGGATTACTGTCGTAATGGAAAACAGGATGGAGCGCTGGGCGACAGTGCCATTGGCATGCAGCAGCGCGGAAAATGCCAGCAGAAAGATGGCAAAAATAGCCCATCCCCATTGAGGTGGCTGCTTCTTGTAAAAAACAAGAATGCCATACCATTGATAAATCAGGCCGATCGTGATCAGGCCGGTACCACTCAGCAGCGCGAAAGCACGAGGCAGGTGATTGTTCAGGATGGCGATCAACACGCCAAGCGCTATACAACTGCCGGACATGGCCCAGTAGCGGGTGCATTTGTCCGCCGGGGCAGCAAAAAAAACGCCGGCCATCACGAGTGCAATACAAAATTGCACAAGAATCAGTACGATACCAGCAGTGAGTGCATCCATGATGGCGCAATCCGGAGCGAATCAATATGCCGAAATTTGCAGGCTTGAAACAAGTCTAGCGGATTCCTGGTGGAAATATTGTTAATTGTTGTGCAGAAAAAAGTAAAAAAACGGTTGAAAACTTCAGTCCGGGCAGCGCGCGACGCGCATATTCCGGCGCTATTGTCGCCTGTGAAAACCGGAGGTAGGATGCTGAAATCATTTCAAGCCGGAGCCATCATGTCCAAGTCTTTTATTGCAATCTTTGGTGTCGCACTTATGCTGCTGTCTGCCATGCCGGGATACGCTGCGGGCAATATAAAACCCGGTTTGTGGGAAATGACAATGCAATCGGACATGATGAAAAACATGCCGAAGATATCGCCGGAGCAAATCCAGCAAATGCGCAAGATGGGCATCGATGTCGCGCAGCTGCAAAGCGGCACCATCGTCAACAAGGTATGCATCACGAAGGAAATGGCCGAGCGCGACGAGGTGTCGCAGATGAATGCGAAGGAAACCGGTTGCGAACTCAAAAATACGCAACGCAGCGGCACAACTTATACGATGGATATGGTGTGCAATGGCCCTGCGATGAAAGGCAAGGGCACGATCAAAACCGTCTATGCCAGCGACCAGAGCTTCAGCACCAGTTCGACATTCAAGGGCACCGTTGGCGGCAGGCCGGTCGATGATCGCAACGACAGTAGCGGCAAATGGCTGGATGCCAACTGCGGCTCGGTCAAACCGATTCAGGATTCGATGCAGAAAAAATGAGGTGCAGGCAAGGACGGAGGATAGGCATGCCGCCGATGGCGGTTTATTCCTCTTCCGGCATTGCGTACGCATACGCGCGCAAATCATCAAGGCTGACAATTTGCAGAACCGTCTGGTTGGTGCTTTCCAGTACCACCTTGGGTGCCATACCGGCGCGCCATGCTTCCACCCAGCGATGGGCGCACAGGCACCATTGATCGCCCGGTTTCAAACCGGGGAAATTCCATTCCGGGCGCGGCGTGGATAAATCATTCCCGCATTCTCTGCTGAATTCGAGGAAGGTTGTCGTCATCACGGTACAGATGATATGCGTGCCGACATCCTCTTCATTGGTCTTGCAGCAGCCATCACGAAAATATCCGGTTAGCGGTTTGAAGGAGCAGGGTACCAGCGGTTCGCCAAATACGTTTTTTGCGATGGGGAGAGTAGCTTGTGTCATGGAAATGTGCTTGATGCGACAGGATAAGGCCGTGCCTGAAAAGACAACTATACGCGCAAACAGGCCGTAAAGTCAGCACGGTACTGCGCCGGCTTCAGCATGTGGACAGCGCATTTTCAATCGTGCCGACGCAGGCTTTGCTCCATATCTTCCATCTCGATTTCGATTGCCTTGGTGCTGATCGTGATTTCGTGCAAGGAAACCAGCAAGGACAAGACCAGCATGAAGATACTCAGTCCGAAAATCACTTTCGCGACCGGAATCAGTTCTATGAAAACCAGCAGCATGGACAGCGCGCAAAGTAAAAATGACACGACACCCATCGCCTGCATGCGCTGGATCAGCAGTACGCGTTGGCGCAGGTTGGAAATTTGCCGTATCACTTCTTCCCGCGCACCATCCTGGTACTTGACGTGCAACTGGCGTATCAGTTGGGCTGTCACCAAAAAACGATTGGTATACGCCAGCAGCAAGAGGGAGATGGCGGGGAAGAGCAGGGCAGGGGTAGTCAGATCCATAGGTTCATCTAGTAAGGGTTGGGCTAGAAAAATACACAACTACGCTTGTGGCGCAGGCATGCCAATACTGCAAGAATTGCGCCCGCTATGGATGGCGGGTCGCAACGGATGCGAGGCCCGACTTGATGAGAGGGGCCACTTGCGACAGTATCAAACAAGTATTATCGCAGCGTCATTGTAAAGGCCAAGGCTGACTACATCATTACGTTGTGGCGTGACATGAAAAAATCAGAACCAAGTACAAATCCGCTGCGCGCAGTTATTGCCTCAATGTCATGAGGACAAGGACATCGGGGCGGTTCAGACAGATACTGGTTTACCCGTTTCCGGCCCTTCTTCGGAAGAAAAGCGCAGGGAGCCCGGCACATGAATGGTCGAGGTTGGGATGGCGACTTCCGCACCGTGTTGTTCGATAATCTGCATGATCTGGAACAGCACATCCTGCTTGACTTCGTGATAACGTACCCAGTTGGTTGTGCGCGTGAAGGTATAAATGAAAAAGTCGAGCGAAGACGATGCAAACTTGTCGAAGTTGACCATCAGTGTTTGACCCTGGTCGATTTCTTCATGTGCCCGTAACATGGCTTTCACATCTGCCACAATCGCAGGCAATCGGCTGCCGTCGTCGTAACGTACACCGATTATTTCATTGATGCGGCGGTGCGACATACGCGATGGATTTTCAACTGCGATGGACGTAAACGTTGCATTCGGCACGTAGAGAGGACGGCTGTCGAAGGTGGTAATCGTTGTGATGCGCCAGCCTATGTCGGTGACAGTCCCTTCGATATTCCGATCCGGCGAACGTATCCAGTCGCCGACTGCGAATGGCCTATCCATATAAATCATCAGCGCGCCAAAGAAGTTGGACAGCAATTCCTTGGAGGCAAAGCCGATGGCGACACCACCGATACCACCGAATGCAAGCACACCGGTAATACTAAATCCCAGTTGCTGCAGAATAATCAGGCCTATCGTAATCATTACCGAAATGCGCAGCAGCTTGCCAATCGCATTGATCGTGGTTTGATCGATGTTCTTGCCGTTCTCCGGGGTTCGCTTCAGAAGGTTTGCTTCTACCCGCGCGATAAAGCGCTGCAAGAACCAGCCGATACACAGGATGATGGCGATATCGCGCACAGTGGGCACCGATTCTAGGATCGCTGATGCTGTATTCTGATGCAGCACCTTGGCAGCAAATGCAATGCCGACGATCCAGATTAGAACCGTAGCGGGCTTGCGTACCGCATCGATCAAGACTTCATCCCACGGCGTTGTGGTCAGCTTGGATTTTTTATGGAGACGTCTCAGGATTCCAGAGCTGACGAAATTCAACAGCAGGGTACAGAAGACGATGGAAAAAACTTGTATGAAGAGGCGCGTAGCTTCGGACTGCACCTTGAACGTATTCAATAACTCAATTACAAAAGACATTTATTTTCCCCGCACACTGCATTAATCAATCCTTATTCTACGTTTATCGATGCGCAATGCCAAATCGCAGGGATTGCGCCATCCAATAGGCGTAGAAAGCCACCGCAAGCCAAGAACAGAACTTCTGGCAGAAATTTCGCACAGACGATCAAGTCGAAGTGACTTTATCTGAAAGCGCCAACCAGGATGCCTGTCGCCGTGGCGATCACATCATCGCGCGGTGCTGCGTTCTTGTCATTCTGTGTGAAGTAGACGACCGCAACGATGGGCGCACCTGTCGCCGGCCAGATGACACCTGCATCGTTGGTGGTGCCGTAAGAGCCGGTGCCGGTTTTATCGCCGACTATCCAGCCCTTGGGTACGCCAGCCAGGATGCGTTTGCCACCGGTGGTATTTCCTTTCAGCCAGTTCACCAGCTGTTCGCGTTGCGGCAGCGCCAAAGCGTTGCCAAGAGTCAGTTGTTGTACACTTTTTGCCATTGCTGCCGGTGTGGAGGTGTCGCGCAAGTCGCCGGGAATGGCTGTGTTCAATTCCGGCTCCCAGCGATCGAGCCGGAAGGTATCGTCGCCGATAGTGCGCACATAGGCGGTCACCGCTGCCGGCCCACCCAATTCCTTAATCAGCAAATTTGCCGCCGCGTTATCGCTGTACTGCAAAGTCGCTGCACACAGTTCTGCAATCGTCATGCCGTCAGCAATATGCTTTTGCGTAATCGGTGCGTAACCCGATTTCTCAACTTCGTCCTTGTTGTAGCGTATGCGCTTTCCCAGCAGGTCGCTATTCGTTGCGCTTTTTTTCAGGATGGCTGCTGCGACGATGGTCTTGAATGTGCTGCAAAAAGGAAAGCGCTCATCCGCGCGATAGTGCACTTGCATGCCGTTGCCGGTATTGATCGCTGCTACACCCAGCCGTCCGTTGGCGGATGCTTCCAGCTTCTCCAGTTCGCTATTGATTGCACTGTTTTTTTGATTGCTTGCGAAAACAGGCATATAAAGGCCTGCAAAAGGAGTGGCGATGGCAGCCAGTACAAGTGAACGTCTGCGTGAGGAACGGAGCATGGATTTCCCTGTGAATGTTTTGCGATCTGGTTTAATGGGGGCGTTCCGGCAAGCTAGTTGCCTGTCCTGACGAAAAGGGTTTCCAGCGGCGTATTACCGACAACACGGCTGCGATGGCCGTGCAGGGTGCTGTCAAATTCCGCGCCCTCAGGTAACAGATCGTTGGAGAAAAAATGATCGCCTGCCTTGAAGATTCGTGTAGTGCCATCGCGCAAACCGATTTCCATTTCGCCGCGCAAGACCACCAGCCATTGCGCCGTCGTCGTGCAATGGAAGTCGCTGCTCACGCCCGGCGGGCTTTGGCGTACCTGGAATCCATTCGATGGAAGCAGCCCGGACAGCATGGCTTTGGCCGAACCGCCCGGCAATGCGATGTCTTCTTCACGAAATTTCGCGAGGCCATCGATGTCGGTGTAGAGAACGATGTTTTTAAATGTGCTCATGGCGTTTGATAATAAGAGGGGAGAGCCGCATGCAAAAACCGAATGTCTGCTACCTCGATAGCAGACATTCGGCAAAGAGTCATATCGACTGTAAAGATGCAGCCGATATCCTAACGCATAGCCACATCAACTGCACTCGACAATGATTGCTAGTGACAAGCAGGCTCAGACGTTCTTTTTGCCTGACATGCGCACCGCCAATGCCGCCAATGATGAAACGGTTGCCAGTGCTACCACGCCAGCCCAACCCCATTGCGCCAGCATCAAGCTACCCAATGCAGCGCCGCTTGCCATGCCGATAAACATGCCGGTGAATAAGAGCGCATTCAAACGGCTGCGCGATGCCGGGTCGATGCCGAACACAACGGTCTGATGCGCAACCAGCGTGGCCTGTATGCCGAAATCGAAGCCGATTGCGCTGACGACGATCAATGTCAGTTGCACATGTGGCGGCACCAATGGCGCAAGCCACATCACGGCAAACGACACGGCAGCCAATCCCGCACCAAGACGCGTCACCAACTCAGGGCCGCGCCTGTCCGCAAGGCGACCAGCCAATGGTGCAGCGAGTGCACCGGCTGCGCCAGCCAGGCCGAAGGCACCGGCTGCTGCGCTGCCAAGGTGGAAAGGTGCGGCGTGCAACATCACGGCCAGTGTCGACCAGAATGCACTGAAGCCAACTGCCAGCAAGCCTTGTGCATAAGCAGCCTGACGCAACTTGCCGTGACGACGCCACAGATCAATCATGGAGGCTAGCAGTGCGCCATATCCCAACTGCGTTGTCGGATGGAAGCGTGGCAGCCCGCGCCATATCGCGACCACCACCAATGCGACGCTGATTGCAGCCGCAACATACACAGCACGCCAGCCAAACTCTTCTGCACCAAAACCGCTGATGACGCGCGACAGCAAGATGCCGAGCAACAAACCTGTCATCACCGTGCCGACAATTTTGCCGCGATGCGCTTCCGGTGCCAGTGTTGCCGCTGCCGGAATGATGTCTTGCGCCATCGTCGCGGTCAGCCCAATCACCAGGCTGGTGGCGAGTAACCATGTGACGTTGGGTGCCAGGCCGCTGAATAACAAGGCCAATGCCAGCAAGGCGGCTTTCACCAGAATGATGTTGCGTCTGTCGTAGCGATCGCCCAAAGGTGCCAGCAACAGAATACCCAGCGCATAACCCAGTTGCGTCAGCGTCGGCACCAGCCCGATCATGCGATCGCTGGCATGAATATCCGCACCCAGCACGCCCAGCATAGGTTGACTGTAATACAGCGAAGCCACGCTCAAACCTGCTCCGGCGGATAAAAGCAGGATCAGGGAAGCCGGCAGCGCAGGTTTGTCGGTAGTGATGCTTGTATTTGTAGATTGAATAAGCAACATGATTAAATTTCCGTATTGACGATGGATTGTATTGTCCTCGCTGTGATACGGGCTTGGTAGTAGCCTTGAATGCACATTTGTTATACGCTTAACGTATGACGAAAGCAGAAAAACAATCCGGCAATCCGGGCGTAGACCGGATAGAACTCATGCAAACCTTTGTCCGCATCGTCGAGACGGGGAGCTTGTCGGCCGCCGCCGAGCAGCTAAAAACAAGCCAGCCCACGGTCAGCCGTCGCCTGCAGACGCTGGAGCGCACGCTGGGTTTGCGCCTGCTGCAGCGATCCACGCACGTGATGAAACTCACGGAAGATGGCGAACGCTGCTTCGCGCATGCCAAGGATTTGCTGGATAACTGGAAGGCGATGGAAGCCGATCTGCGCGGCACGCAGGATGAGCCGGAAGGCACCTTACGCGTATTGGTGCCGCATGCGCTTGGTCAAGACCAGTTGATTGTCCCCTTAGTTGATTACCTCAATCGTTTTCCGGGCGTATCGGTCGAATGGTTATTGCATGATCGCCGTCCTGACTTTATTGCGGAAGGAATCGACTGCGCGATTCAGGTAGGCGTGGTTGATAACCCATCGGTTGTCGCTATCAAGCTTTTCGAGTTGCCCCGCGTCGTCGTGGCATCGCCTGCACTAATGCAGGACAGGACGTTTCATTTTCCGGTGGAAGAATTGCAGACCTTGCCTTGGCTGGCACTGCGTACTTTTTATCGGGATGAAGTTGAGATCACGAGGCAAGCAGATGGGCAATCGCATCGCTTTGCCATACAACCGCGCATGAGTACAGATAGTCTGTATGCGCTGCGCAATGCCGCATTGTCAGGCTTGGGTGCGTGTCTTGCGTCGGCGTGGCTGGTTGCTGATGATATAGAGCAGGGACGCTTGCTGCATCTGGTGCCTGAGTGGCGCGCATCGCCGCTACCCTTCTATCTGGTCTATCCATATGCTCGATATTATCCGGCGCGCTTGCGTCTATTTATGGAAACCGTGCGTGCAATGATGCCCTTGATCGAAGAAAAAACGTCCGAAGTCCTCACCAGGAAAAAGCAGCACTGACTTTTTGCAGCAGGCTGCTACAAAGTGACAGTTGGCAATTAACAATCGGCAACCTGGTGAGTCCGGCGTGACTATCGGGAGTGGAAGCGGGCAGTTCGTCGGCCCAAAGCAAAGACAGCCTTCGCCGCTACATTCAACGATACGTCAAACGCATCGAGTAGCGTCTGTGCAAAACAGCTACCCGGGAAAACCTTTGCGCATAAAAAACCAGCCGGAGCTGGTTGTTGGTGTAGCTGATGTTCAGGCACAGAGCAACTATCTGCTCGCGCTCGTTAAGGATTCATATATAAGGAGATCGCGGTAACGCCGATAACAAATATCGTAAGGATAATTCTCCACTTCGTGTTCATATTTGCTCCATAGATAATTCAAGAGCGCAGTATAACCAAGCCTTGTATGAAGCGAAATATTTGTTGCAGTGTTTACCGATAAAAGTTTGGTCGCTGACTTTGCCGCCGCCTGTAATCAGGCTGCAATTGAAATCACCGCCTACGCAGTGAGGGCAAAGCGTTGCTGCAGATAGGCAATGATCTCGCGGGAGCCGTACAGCCAGCGCACCTCGTTCTCTTCGTCGGTGATTTTCAGGCACGGCACTTTGCTGCTGCCACCTTGCGCCAACAGCGCTTGACGATTTTCTGTTGAATGCTGGGCATCGCGCTTGTCTATATTCAATGAAAGTCGGCGCATTTCCTGGCGCACCTTGATGCAAAAAGGGCAGGTGGAAAATTGATACAAGGCCAATTGCTCGCACTCGGCATCGACGCGCGTCTGGTCGCTTGCGGTGCGCACCAAGCCCTTGGGTTTGGTCATCTGCTCCTTCAGAAGTAGAAATGGGCCAAGAATCAGTCGTACCAGCTTAAAAAAATACTTCATTGATGCCTTATTGTGATTTGAGTGGAGGGTTTGAGCAGAACTTCAACATGCAGAAAAGGGCGGTTGAGCCGCACCGCCTTTTGCTTTGTTTTTTATAGCCAGAGGGGAGACGTCCTCTATTTGCGCCATCCTTAACTACCCATGTAGCCAACGCCTTTGGCCATCATCGCAGCACATAGAATAATCAGCGCCAGCAAAGCCAATTCAACATGAATGATCATGCGCAGCTTGCGGTTTTGCGCATCGGTCAATGTCGGAACAATGCCTTGCTTCAGTGACTTACCCCATTTGATGAAGGTGACAGTTGGCTGGATGGAAATCAGGCCGACGATGATGAATAGAATCATCTTCGCGATGAACGGTGCGCTGTGCATGTAGTAGTCTGTGCCTTTTTCAAAATACATCGCGCGCAAACCGCCGATGATTAGAATCAGGATGGCGGATACGCCGTAGATGGCGTCGTAGATTTGGATTTTTCTTGCGGAGGTGATCGTCAGCGGCTGCTTGAGTATCAGCATTTCTGCCGAAAGAATAAGCATAATTATGACGAATGCTATGTGATGTAGGAATGCGACGAAGGCGTTCATATATCTTCCATTCGGTTGAACTAAATAATGACTACCTATCAACTCACTTAGTGTTAGGCGGCATCTTGAAGATTGTTTAAACGGCCTAAGTATTTGTGCGTTACTTCGATTTGCTTTTCATAAACTGCTTTATCAGCCTTCTCTATAAAGCAACGGAAGTCTCGTTCGGCCTGCAAAAAATCTTGTTTTTTCTTTAGATTAATTAAGCCAAGACAAAAGTGTAATTGGTATTTATCAGGCTCCTCTTCAAGAATTCGAGCAATGAATTCTTCGATTTCTATTGATAGTTCATCGCTGTCATCAAGTGAAAAGGCTGCGCGATAATTTTTATATGCAACATCAAGATTTCCAGAGTAAGCGGCTAGAAAAGCCAATGAATACTTATTGTGAGGTGCTTTCGGTAATTGAATACTGGTTAATCTAATTAAGCGTTGGCTTTCCTCAACGTCTCTTCTTAATAAGAATGCGCAAGTGGCTCGAAAGGTAAGCACCTCTGGAAGCATTTCACATTCCTTGGGTACCGCAACTATCAAATCTTCCACAGCGGTTAAATAATGATTAGAGTTTTCAGTGCGCCACTTCCAAAATTGCACCCGAACTGCATGTAACATGAAATTGGTTAGCCTGTCTGGAATGAGGTTTATTAACTTCTCGGTTCCAGGAATCTCGGTTTGTTTTCTTACTATCTTTAGCGAACTGTAAATTGATCTTATGAGTTCTATGGCTTCTTCGGTTTGTCCAGAAATAAAGAGTGCAACGGATATTGTGTATTTCGCCCCCGTGGCAAATTGCTGACTCGTTAATTCAAAACCTTCCAGATCTTGCTTGCAGTCGATCATCGATTCCATCGGTAATAGATGGTTCATTTCCTGCTGAAGCAATTTTTTATTCGCTTCGTTGGTCAGGGCATGAGAAACCATGCTGACGATTCGAAGAACATAGAACTCTTTGCCTTTATGGTTTCTCGTACGTATGTCGCCATAGAGGACGAAACGCATTTTGCACTGCGCTTTTAAATTTTTTGCCTGTTCCAGATTTTCAATACTCTTACTTATTCTTGCAGGTAACAGGAATACTTTAAATTTTAGAGATGTTTGAGATTCGTTAAGAGCAGTTTTAATTGATTCGTAGAAATCATTTTCTAATCTTGCTTGTTCCGCTTTAGTCTCAGTTTTAATTACTAATAGAAATCCAATGGTGTCTCGCGGACAGTAAGGTAATCGGAAGACAAAATAGATAACTAAAAAAGATGATAGAAAAACGGCATTGACGATAAAAAAAAAAGGGCCAGCTCACCAATGGCAGATTCGCAAATCCTGCCGAATATATTGATATTGCACAAATTGCTGAGGCGATTAGCGAGATTGCGAGTCTTGCCCACCACTTGTGAGCATGAGGAACTAATTGATCTAAAAGGGCTTCGATCATGGTTACTTAGCCCAACCGTCCTTCAACGTCACCACCCGATTAAACACAGGCTTCCCAGCCTTGCTGTCCACACTATCCGCAACAAAATATCCGTGACGTTCAAACTGCAGTTTCTCATCCGGCTGCACTGCTGCGACGCCGGGTTCTACAAACGCTTTCACAATTTCTTTTGAGTTTGGATTCAACGCGAGTTTGAAGTCCTTGCCACCTGCGTCCGGATGCGCATCGGTGAAGAGGCGGTCGTACAAACGTACTTCGGCTTCCAGCGCGTGTGCGGCGCTGACCCAGTGCAGGTTGCCTTTGACTTTGTAATTGGCGGAGCCTTCGGTGCCGGATTTGCTGTCGGGGAAATAGGTGCAGTGGACGGCGATGATGTTGCCGTCTGCATCTTTATCCGCGCCCACGCATTCAACCACGTAGCCGTAACGCAGGCGTACCTTGTTGCCGGGGAAGAGGCGGAAGTAGCCTTTGCTTGGCACTTCCATAAAGTCTTCTTGTTCTATCCACAGTTCTTTGCTGATCGGGAATGTGCGGTTGCCGCGTTCCGGATGATGTGGATGGATAGGTGCGGTGCATTCGACTGTTTCGCCTTCAGGGAAATTGTCGATGATCAGTTTGAGTGGACGCAGTACGGCGATGGCGCGCGGTGCTTTTTCATCGAGGTCGTCGCGCAGTGCGCCTTCCAGCGTGCTCATGTCGATCCAGCTATCAACCTTGGCGACGCCTATGCGTTCTGCAAAGAGTTGTATAGCTTCCGGCGTAAAACCGCGGCGACGGATGCCGACGATGGTTGGCATGCGTGGATCGTCCCAGCCATCGACGATGTTTTCTTCCACCAGTTGCAGCAGCTTGCGTTTGCTGGTGATGGCGTAGGTCAGGTTGAGGCGTGCGAATTCGTATTGATGCGGCAGCGGTTTGCTGAAGAAGCCGCCTTCCGCTGTGCGCTCCAGTATCCAGTCGTAGAACGGGCGGTGATCCTGGAATTCCAACGTGCAAATCGAGTGCGTGATGTTTTCAATCGCGTCTTCCAATGGGTGCGCGTAGTCGTACATCGGGTAGACGCACCATTTGTCGCCGGTGCGATGGTGATGCGCGTGACGGATGCGGTAGATCGCGGGGTCGCGCATGTTCATGTTGGGCGAGGCCATGTCGATCCTGGCGCGCAGGATGTGTACACCATCCTTGAATTCGCCAGCCTTCATGCGGCGGAACAGGTCCAGAGATTCTGCAGCAGGACGATCGCGGAAAGGCGAGTTCTTGCCGGGTTCGCCAAAGTTGCCGCGATTCTTTTGCATGTCGTCAGCGGATTGGCTGTCGACGTAGGCGTGACCGGCGGTGATCAGGTATTCGGCCATTTCATACAACTGGTCGAAATAGTCGCTGGCGAAATACAGATGTTCCTTGTCGCCGTCTTTCCAGTCGAAGCCCAGCCATTTGACGCTGTCTATGATGGTGTCTACGTATTCCTGTTCTTCCCTGGTCGGATTGGTATCGTCGAAGCGCAGGTTGCAGCGGCCGGCGTAATCGCGCGCGAGGCCGAAGTTGAGGCAGATCGATTTGGCGTGGCCGATGTGCAGGTAACCGTTAGGCTCCGGCGGGAAGCGGGTGATGACGGTAGGCAGCGGCTGGCCGTCTTTGCCTGTGCGCTTTTCATGTTTGCCGGCGGCGAGATCGGCTTCGATGATGCCGCGCAGGAAATTGGATGAGGCCGGGTTGGCTGGCGTGCTGCCGTTGCTGCTGCCGTTTTTTGAATCGTTGCTCATGGATGCTTGTGCCTTGCTGGGTGCGCAATATTAAGAAGTAACGAGCATTTTACCCGAGCGGCTACGGTGCCTGCGCACTATATAAAAGAGGGCTGGAAATTCGCCGCATCCCTTGTCGAGTTACCCTGGATTACGACTTGGCGACGCCCTTCGGCATGTTCTTCCTCTTGTGCATCGCGCCACGCTCTATGTACATCAGGTAGAGCAGGATGCAGATAGGCAGCAGCAGCGCATAGAAGCCGGCGAACTGATAGGCGAAGGCTGCGCCGATGGCGCCGATGGCGAAGGCGACCACCGGCCACAGGAATTTGATGCAGCGGCGCTTGATGTTCTCATCCGCTGCGCCGCGGAGGACGTCGACCGAATCGATCACGAGCTGGGTGACGTTACCCGTCATCATGGCAGTTGGCGCCAGATGCGACAGCAGCAACCTGCCGGCTGCACTGTGTGTGCCCATTGCCGTCGAGCCTATGATGCCGGCGATTTCAGCCATGAGTGTTGGTTCGGAACCGATCGGGCTCGCCATTGTGCCCGCCACCATGAAGGCGATCAGCAAGACCAGTTGCAGGATGTAGGCGTACCACAGCGCATGCAGGTTGAATTTCAACAGCACGGCGACCATCAGGCGGGTGAACACGACGCCGAAGACGAAGGCAGGGAAGGCGAGAATTTTGAGGAGCAGCGAACCACCTTGCGGATTGGCCAGTTCCGCGCCGATCAGCACAAAGTTGCCGGTGACGTGGGCGGTAAACAATCCAAACAGTGCGACGAAACCTAAGGTATCTACATAGCCGGCGAGAAAGCCGAGGCTGCTGTTTTGTATCTTGTGACGAAGCTCACTGCGTTTCATTGACTCTCCAGTATGCAATGCAGCATTCGAACTGCACGACCATCATTACCTTTTGATGAGAACCCGAACTACCCAGAGCTACACGATAGCGCAAGAATCGCGTGCGCGGGGCGTTCGGTTCAAGTCAAATTGATGTTCTCACAAAGGAATGACGCTGGTATGACTGGAGCCTTCCATATGCTGCAAATTCAGGCAAATGCTCCGAATTGCATGAGCAATGTCGGAGCTTTGCAACGACAGCGTGCAATCAGTAGCCGACTGCCTGCCCGTCGCGTCGCGGATCGCTGGCGGCGATGTAGCCGTTTTCGGTTTTCCAGATGAACTGGCCGGAGCCGAAATCCATGTAGTAGTCGGCGACTTTTTCTATCTTGTGACCGCGTGCCAGCAGGCCCGCATGTACTTCCGCCGGCATCGCGGCTTCCACATTCAGCGACAGGCCGGTGTTGACCTTCCAGCGCGGTGCATCGCAGGCAGCTTGCGGCTGCTGCTTGTACGACAGCATGCGCACCAGGGTTTGTACATGGCCTTGCGGTTGCATGTTGCCGCCCATGACGCCGAAGCTCATCAGGGGCTGACCATCCTTGCTGAGGAAGCCGGGAATGATGGTGTGGAAAGGACGCTTGTTCGGTGCGACGCAGTTCGGATGGTTGGGACTGAGGTTGAAGCTGAAGCCGCGATTCTGCAGGCTGATGCCGGTGCCGGGCACAACCACGCCGGAGCCGAAACCCATGTAGTTTGACTGGATGAAGCTGACCATCATGCCGCTTTCGTCCGCTGCGGTCAGATAGACGGTGCCGCCTTTGGGAGGTGTGCCGTGGCTGAAGCGGCTGGCGCTGTTCAGGTCGATCAGTTTGGCGCGTTCGCTCAGGTAGCCATCGTCCAGCAAATCCTTGACGGACACTTGCGTCATGTATTTTTCATCGGCGACCCATTTGTAGGTATCGGCAAAGGCAAGCTTCATGGCTTCTATCTGCATTTGCTGGGCTTCGACGGAATCGACAGGGAAGCGCGTGATGTCCAGCTTGTCGAGAATGCCGAGTGCGATCAGCGCGGCGATGCCCTGGCCGTTAGGCGGGATTTCGTGCACGGTGTGACCGGCGTAATTTTTCTGGATAGGCGTGACCCATTCCGGTGTGAAGCCGGCAAGGTCGGCCAGTGTCATTTGCGCGCCGTGTTCCTTCGCGTACCTGACGATGGACTCGGCCAGTTCGCCGCGATAGAAGGCCTCGCCTTTTGTTTCGGCGATTTTTCTCAGCGATTCGGCAGCGTCCCTGAAGACGAAGTTTTCACCGACTTCCGGCGCACGGCCGTGCGGCATGAAGGCTTCTGCAAAGCCGGGCTGGTTTTGCAGAATCGGCATCGCATTAACCCATTTTTTCTGTACCACCGGCGACACCATATGGCCGCGCTCGGCGAGTTCGATGGCCGGTTCCATCAGATCGGCAAAGGGCAGCTTGCCGAATTTGTCCGACAGCGCGACCCAGCCGGCAATCGCGCCGGGTACTGTGACGGTATCCCAGCCGCGCTCCGGGAAGACGCCATTGTGTTTTTGCTTGAAGTAATCGGTCGTCCATCCGGCCGGCGAGGTGCCGGAACTGTTCAGGCCGTGCAACTGCTTGCCGTCCCACACCAGAGCAAACGCATCGCTGCCCAGACCGCAGGAAACCGGCTCGACGATGGTCAGTGCGGCAGCAGCGGCAATCGCTGCATCGACGGCATTGCCGCCCTTGAGCAGCATGCGCAAGCCGGCTTGCGCGGCCAGCGGCTGCGAAGTCGCGACGGTATTGCGTGCGAACAGCGGCTGGCGGATCGATGGGTAGGGATTGTTCCAGTCAAATGAAGACATGCTGTGATCCTGATGATGTGGATTGAGTGTTCATGCCGCCAAGGCTGCATGAATGAATTTTGACCCGTTTGCCTGTCTGCTGCTCATGCGGCGGCAAACATGCGCGGAGAGCAGGCATTTTATCCCTTGTCGCGCTTTCAGTCTTGCCCCGGGTTTGCAGTACGTATCTGTTGATACGCGCTGTTAATATGATGCCAATTCACTGACGCCAACTCGACAACTGGAATCAACCATGTGGCCTTATCCAAAAATAGTGGCGCATCGCGGTGGCGGTGTGCTGGCACCGGAAAACACCATCGCGGCCATGCGTTGCGGCTTGACGCATGGTTTTCGCGCGGTGGAATTCGACGTGATGCTGGCGAAAGATGGCGTGCCTGTCGTGATGCACGATACGGTCTTCGGCCGCACGGTGGCGGGCGAGGGTAATGTGAATGAATGCACTGCGCAGGAACTGGCAACGCGTGATGCCGGCGCATGGTTCGGCGATGAATATAGTGGCGAACCGATCCCGACCTTCGAGCAGGTGGCAGCGTTTTGCATGCAGCACCATATTTGGATGAATGTCGAGATCAAGCCGGTACAGGGTTTTGAAGACAGCACCGGCTGGACGGTGGCGCAGGCAGCGCATCGTTTATTTTCCGGGGCGCTGAACAGATCGCCGGCTGCCTTGCCGCTGCTTTCTTCCTTTTCGTTCGAGGCATTGCAGGCGGCGCAATTGGCGGCTCCGGATATTCCGCGCGGATTGCTGGTCGATGAAATCCCGGCCGACTGGCATGAACGGCTGCTCGCCCTGGGTGCAATTGCGCTACATACCAACCACAAGAACCTGACGCCTTTGCTGGCGCGTGCGGTGAAAGATGCGGGCTTCGGCCTGTTTTGCTATACCGTCAACGAAGCGGCACGCGCAACGGAAATTCTGTCCTGGGGCGTCGATGCGTTTTGTACCGACCGCATCGACGTGATCGGGCCGACCTTTGGCAGTGCGGCTGCGGCTATGCGCTGAAACTGCGTGAAACCGGCTGAAACGGACTATTCAGGCGAAAAAACGGGTGTTTCCACTGTTGTTTCAGGCACCAAGCCGGCAGGGTTATTACGCGCTAATAACGTATAATCGCCGGTTTGCAGCACCCATTTCTTACTTTGCCCAGAACATGAAATCGTCCGAAATCCGCGAAAAATTCCTGAAGTTCTTTGAATCAAAAGGCCACACCATCGTGGCGTCCAGCCCGCTGGTGCCAGGCAATGACCCGACCCTGATGTTCACCAACTCGGGCATGGTTCAGTTCAAGGACGTGTTTCTGGGCGAAGACAAGCGCCCGTACGTGCGTGCAACCTCGGTGCAAGCCTGCCTGCGCGCCGGCGGCAAGCACAACGATCTGGAAAACGTCGGTTACACCGCACGTCACCACACATTTTTCGAGATGCTGGGCAACTGGAGTTTCGGCGACTACTTCAAGCGCGAATCGCTGAAGTGGGCGTGGGAATTACTGACGGAAGTCTACAAACTGCCGCCGGAAAAATTGCTGGCAACCGTCTACGAAGAAGATCAGGAAGCCTACGACATCTGGACCAAGGAA
>DGBN01000028.1 GCA_002384815.1 Oxalobacteraceae bacterium UBA4003
GCCTGCAATGATCGAACGCTACAAAGGCATCGTCACCGCACGCGGTGGTGTTGTTCATCGCGTGGAAGACTGGGGCCGTCGTCAAATGGCGTACCTGATCCAGAAACTGGCTAAAGCCCATTATGTCTGCCTGAACATCGAATGTGACGGCGAAACGCTGGCTGAGATCGAAACCGGCTTCAAATTCAACGATGCCGTTCTGCGTCATCTGACCGTGAAAATGAAGAAGGCTGAAACCGCGCCATCGCCAATGATGAAGGCTGTGCAGAAGGAAGATGCTGCCAAGAGCCATCGTACCGAGGCACCTGCTGCCTAAATACTGCAACGACGTATCAGGAGAGTGAATCAGCTTCAGTTTATTGCAACAATTGCCGAGCGTGAAATTCTGCGCTACACCCCGGCAGGCGTCCCGATTGTGTCGGCAGTTTTGCTCCACAGTTCGCAACAGAATGAAGCAGGTGTTCCACGATTGATCGAGTTTGAGATTGCCGCGATTGCCGCGGGAGAAATTTCAGGCAGATTCAATCAGGCCGAGTTAGGCGGAACATATCAGTTCACCGGTTTCTTGGCACGGAAGAGCCGTAACAGCAAAAGCCTTGTTTTCCATCTCACAGATTTCGAGACCCACATTTAGATACAGGAGCCCAAAATGGCATTCGGTAAAAAATTCGACAAAAGCAAACTGAAAGAAAAACGCAAACAACAAAACCCTTTGTTCAAGCGTAAAAAATTCTGCCGCTTCACAGCTGCACACGTAGAACAAGTTGACTACAAAGACGTAGACACCTTGAAGGACTTCGTTCAAGAAAACGGCAAAATCATGCCGGCACGCTTGACCGGCACCAAAGCAATCTATCAACGTCAAGTCGATACAGCAATCAAGCGCGCACGTTTCCTCGCGCTGTTGCCGTACACCGATTTGCACCACGCTTAATTAACGACTGAAATAGGAGAAAAACATGCAAGTCATTCTGTTAGAAAAAGTCGTTAATCTCGGCAACCTCGGTGAAGTCGTTAAAGTTAAAGACGGCTACGCACGCAACTTTCTGATTCCGCAACGCAAAGCTCGTCGTGCAACGACCGCTGCAGTTGCTGAATTTGAAGTCAAACGTGCAGAGCTGGAAAACATCGCTGCTGCAAAATTGGCAGTATCGCAAGCGCAAGGCGAAAAATTGACCGGTCAAACCGTTCAAATTTCGCAAAAATCGGGTGTTGACGGCCGTTTGTTCGGTTCCGTTACCAATGCTGATATCGCTGAAGCGTTGGCCAAGCAAGGTTTTGCTGTTGAAAAAGCACAAGTTCGCTTGCCAACCGGTCCGTTGAAAGTAGCCGGCGACCACACGATCGCTGTTGCATTGCATACCGATGTAGTCGTTGACCTCACGATCACCATCGTTGGCGAACACGCTTAAGTTTATTTCAAGCATGCCTGGCACTCGTTGCCTGGAAAAAGCCGGGTTTTCCCGGCTTTTTTATTGCCCATTTTCTTAAAGCACACACCTGCAGCAGGTATAATTCGCGCCATGAACAACCGTGCCGATCCGCAAGTAGACTCCCTCCGCGTTCCCCCGCATTCGATAGAAGCTGAGCAATCCGTGCTTGGCGGCTTGCTGCTGGACAATGCGGCATGGGACCGTATTGCGGATTTCGTCAATCAGGACGATTTCTATCGTTACGATCACCGCATTATTTTTCAGCACATTGTCAGACTGATCAATGGTTCGCGTCCAGCGGACGTGATTACGGTATTCGAGGCATTGACCAATAGTGGCAAGGCAGAAGAAGTGGGCGGCGTCGCCTATCTGAATGCATTGGCGCAAAATACCCCGTCTGCCGCCAATATCCGCCGCTACGCTGAAATCGTGCGTGACCGTGGCGTCCTGCGCAAACTGATTACCGTATCGGATGAAATTTCCGGCCAGGCTTTCAATCCGCAAGGCAAGGAAGTCAAGCAGATGCTGGATGAAGCCGAATCCAAGATCTTTGCGATTGCAGAAGAGGGTTCGCGTGGCGCGCAAGGTTTCCAGGAAATTCAACCGCTGTTGACGCAAGTCGTTGAACGTATCGACGAACTGTATAACCGTGACAGTACCAGCGATATCACTGGTGTGCCGACCGGCTTCGCCGATCTGGACCGCATGACTTCCGGTCTGCAACCGGGTGATTTGATTATTGTCGCCGGCCGTCCTTCGATGGGTAAAACTGCATTTTCGATCAATATCGGTGAAACCGTCGCGATCGAAAGCGGCTTGCCAGTGGCAGTCTTTTCGATGGAGATGGGCGGTACCCAGCTGGCTATGCGTATGCTGGGTTCGGTCGGACGATTGGATCAGCATCGCCTGCGTACCGGTAAACTGGCCGATGAAGACTGGCCGCGCCTGACGCATGCGATTCAAAAGATGAACGATGCGCAGCTGTACATCGATGAAACGCCGGCCTTGAATTCGATCGAATTGCGGGCCCGTTCGCGACGCCTGTCGCGCCAGTGCGGCAAGCTGGGTTTGATCATCATCGATTACCTGCAACTGATGTCAGCCAATTCTTCTGGTGAAAACCGGGCGACGGAAATTTCAGAAATTTCGCGTAACCTGAAAGGTTTGGCGAAGGAACTCAATTGCCCGGTGATTGCATTGTCGCAGTTGAACCGTTCGCTGGAGCAGCGTCCCAACAAGCGTCCGGTGATGTCCGATTTGCGTGAATCGGGAGCGATCGAGCAGGATGCCGACGTGATTCTGTTTATCTACCGCGACGAGGTTTACAATCCGGATTCGCCTGACAAAGGCACTGCGGAAATCATCATCGGCAAGCAGCGTAACGGTCCTATCGGTAGTGTGCGTCTGACCTTCCTTGGTCAATACACGAAGTTTGAAAACTATACCGGGTCGGCTGCCTTGTATCAGGGTGACTAATTCAGAATGACTGATGTGACATCAGCTTTACTCATTCTATTTCGCTCGGCGAGCAAGGTCTTGGGCGTACATCGTCGTATTTCAGTATTTTAATATTCAAAGAGAGCAATCATGTTTGGACGACTCCTGCCGAAAGAAGGCAAATTTTTCGATCTTTTCAACGAACATGCAGAATTTTGCGTCAAGGGTGCCAAGGAGATGGTCGCATTGATGACCAATTTCGACGATCTGGAAATTCGCGTGCATGCGATCGAAGGCATCGAAAAGCAGGCAGACAAGGTAACGCATGCGACGCTGGATGCACTGCATAAAACCTTCATTACACCTCTTGATCGCGACGATATCCATCAGCTGATTACGCGCATGGACGACATTCTCGATCTGCTCGAGGATGCGGCACAAACGATTTCGCTGTACGACATCAAGGCCATCACACCGGAAGCCAAGCGTTTGGCCGAACTGTGTCTGGCCTGCACCGAAAAGGTCAAGGCTGCAGTTGGCTTGTTGCATAACATGGATAATTCGCGCGAAATTCTGGCCATCTGCCAAGAAATCGACAGGCTGGAATCGGATGCCGATCATGTGATGCGCGCTGCAATGTCCAAACTGTTCCGCGAGGAACCGGATGTCCGCAATCTGATCAAGCTGAAAGCGATTTACGAACTGCTGGAAACGGTAACGGATCGTTGCGAAGACGTCGCCAATATTATTGAAGGCATTATTGTCGAAAACGCCTGAGGTTCTCAGCGCATCGTCGCCGTACCTGGCCTTGTGACCGAAAACGCACGAGGCCAGGTCTTGCAAGTTTCGCGGTAGCTGACAGCTTGGTCGGCGCTGCATGCAGATTGAACAGAAATTAATTATCCATGCAAACTCTTCACATGAGCTTTTATGTCCTGGCCTTTTTGATCGTATTGGCTTTGGTGTTCGATTTCATGAACGGCTTTCACGATGCGGCCAATGCCATCGCGACAGTGGTTTCCACAGGAGTATTGAAACCGCAAGCGGCAGTGATGATGGCTGCTTTTTTCAACTTCCTTGCGATTGGCGTCTTCCATCTCAAGGTTGCATCGATGATAGGCAAGGGCACGATCGATCCTGTCGTCATTGATCATTACGTCGTGTTCGGTGCGTTGACGGGTGCCATACTCTGGAATGCCTTGACCTGGTATTTCGGTTTGCCGTCATCGTCGTCGCACGCATTGATAGGCGGCCTGGTTGGCGCTGCAGTGGCCAAATCCGGTATCGATGCCTTGATTGCATCCGGCCTGCTCAAGATCATTGCCTTCATTGTATTGTCCCCCTTGCTCGGATTCCTGTTCGGTTCGCTAATGATGATCATAGTGTCATGGTTGTTCGTGCGTTCGACGCCGCGTAATGTCGATCGATGGTTCCGGCGCTTGCAACTGGCTTCCGCTGCCATGTATAGCCTGGGTCACGGTGGCAACGATGCGCAAAAAACCATGGGTATTATCTGGATGCTGCTGATTGCAGCCGGCGTATCGACTGCAGAAGATCCATTGCCATGGTGGGTGATCATCAGTTGCTATAGCGCGATCAGCCTGGGTACCTTGTTCGGCGGTTGGCGTATCGTCAAGACGATGGGGCAAAAGATTACCAAGCTGAAACCGGTAGGCGGTTTTTGCGCAGAAACCGGTGGCGCGATCACGTTGTTTCTGGCGACTGCACTGGGCGTGCCGGTATCGACTACGCATACGATTACCGGTGCGATCGTCGGTGTCGGCGCTTCACGCAAGATGTCAGCGGTGCGTTGGGGTGTTGCCGGCAATATCGTCTGGGCCTGGATATTCACTATTCCGGCCTCTGCTTTTGTAGCGGCGATTGCATGGTGGCTGGGCACGATGATTTTGTAATCGTTTTCGTTTAATGTTTAATAAAAAAGTCGCTTTATGCGGCTTTTTTATTGGCGGCTCTGGTTTTGGTTTGTTGGTGTTGATTTTGTTCGTTCTCCGTGGCAAATAACACCAGCAAACCAAAACCACACATTCAATAAAAAAGACCTGCTGATTAAGCAGGTCTTTTTGTGTCAAACGCGTGTACGTTTTACAGTACTTCACTCGCATGATCCGCCAGACGCGAACGCTCACCACGTGCCAGTGTGACATGACCACTGTGTCCCCAACCCTTGAAGCGATCGACGACGTAGGTCAAACCGCTGGAGCCTTCTGTCAGGTACGGCGTATCGATCTGTGCGATGTTACCCAGGCAAATGATCTTGGTACCCGGACCGGCGCGAGTGACCAGGGTTTTCATCTGCTTCGGTGTCAGGTTTTGCGCTTCATCGATAATCAGGAACTTGTTGACGAAGGTACGGCCTCGCATGAAGTTGAGCGACTTGATCTTGATGCGTGAACGAATCAGGTCCTGCGTCGCCGCGCGACCCCATTCGCCGGCATCGTTGTCGGACTTGTTCAACACTTCGAGGTTGTCGTCGAACGCGCCCATCCATGGCGACATCTTCTCTTCTTCCGTGCCCGGCAGGAAGCCGATATCTTCGCCGACCGGCACCGTGACGCGTGTCACAATGATCTCGCTATACACCTTGGTTTCCAGTACTTGCGCGAGACCCGCTGCCAAGGCCAGCAGCGTTTTACCGGTGCCGGCCTGACCGAGCAGCGTGACGAAATCGCATTCCGGATCCATCAACAGATTCAGTGCAAAATTCTGCTCGCGGTTACGTGCGGTGACGCCCCATACGCTGTTTTTTGTATGCGCATAATCGCGCAAGGTTTGGATAACAGCCGTCTTGCCGTTGATCTGGCGCACCTGGCCGTAGAACGATGCTTCGCCATTCCTCGGTTCCATGTAGACGAACTGATTAACCAGCATGGCCGGCACGACCGGGCCGCTCAGGCGGTAGAAGGTGTAACCGGTGCCGTGCTTGTTTTCCTGCCAGGATTCCATGCCCTTCGCATGCTTGATCCAGAAGTCATCCGGCAATTGCATGATGCCGGAGTAGAGCAGGTCGGTATCTTCCAGTACGTGATCGTTTAAGTACTCTTCCGCCGGCAGGCCCATCGCGCGCGCCTTGATGCGCATGTTGATATCTTTCGATACCAGCACGATGGAACGTCCCGGGAATTGTGCTTCCAGCGCGCGGACTACACCGAGAATCTGATTGTCGGCCTTGCCCATGGGCAGGCCTTCCGGCAGCGTCACGTTCTGCAATTTGGTCTGGAAGAACAGGCGGCCCTTGGCATCCTTGTTGCCCAGTTTCGATAAAGGGATACCTTCGTCGATGGCATTTTCTTCAATCCCGTTGACCAATGCATCCAGCGAGCGCGATACCTGACGCGCACTGCGTGCGACTTCCGACATACCCTTCTTGTGGTCGTCCAGCTCTTCCAGCGTCATCATGGGCAGATAGACGTCGTGTTCTTCAAAGCGGAACAGCGAGGTTGGATCGTGCATCAGTACGTTGGTATCGAGCACAAACAATTTGGTGGTGCCGGATTTGTCGACCGGACGGCGGGTGCCAGACTTTGGCGCCAGTGCGACGGTTTGTGCGGAGACTGCACGCGGTTTTTCGGCCGGTGTTTTTTCGACAATCTTGGCGCGGATGGGGGATGGTGCTGCTTGGCTCTGGCGTACTGTCGGTTCAATCAATGTCAGTGCTTTGACAATCTTGTCCTTGTCCGCCTTCGGATAGTCTTGCGGTGACAGCAGTGCAGCAGGCTTGGTCGGTAATTTAGGCAGGGGCATCAGGACCTCGATCTAGAAAGTTGGAAACATACAAATACAAACAACGGTGATGCACAGGCAAAAAGCAGGGATGGAGGAGCGGATTTGAAAACGGTTGAGGGGGAGAAAACGGAGGAGGCACAAATCAAAAGCAAAAAAGCCGTTTGGGAAGGCTCATGGCCTAATCCGCAAACGGCTTTCTTGGCGAAAAATTCTTTTGAATTCAATGGGTTCTACAAACCTAGGTAAGAGCCTTCACAAACTCCAGTACTTCATCGATGTGTCCAGGCACTTTTACTCCACGCCATTCTTTCACCAATTTGCCCGACTCGTCAATAATAAATGTAGAGCGTTCGATACCACGTACTTTCTTGCCATACATATTTTTCATCTTCATCACATCGAACATCGTGCACAAGGTTTCATCCGGATCGGAGATCAACTCAAACGGCATCTCCAGCTTGGCCTTGAAACCTTCATGCGAACGGATACTGTCGCGGCTGACGCCGAAGATCTCGGTATTGGCAACCTGGAACTGCGGATGCAGGTCGCGAAATTGAATGCCTTCCGTCGTGCAACCCGGGGTATTGTCCTTTGGATAGAAGTACAGAACAATTTTTTTCCCTTTGTAATCAGATAGTTGAAATATCTGATCACCAGTCATCGGAGCGGAAAAATCCGGCACATTATGATTAAGTGCGGAAGGGCGCTCTGCCACGGCGATGTCTTGATCCATTTTTATCACTCTCTTAGTCGATGGTGTCGGCGTTATGCGTATGGCACATGATGGACGAGCGATTCTTTGTCATTCCGGCATGTATTTGAAAATACATAATGCAGCCAGAAACGAAGATGGGGACGAGATTTTATCCTTCAAGCAATGAAACCTGAAAATCCTGTTTTATTTCCATCATCCGCACACGGCCTCAATCCTGATCCAGGACGATGGTAGAGACAATAATTTTCGACCTTGGTTCAGCAAGGAAGAGCATGTGGCGGCAAAGGGAAATTATGCATCAAATATCAGCGCCAGCGCGACCTTGCGGCCTTCTGCCATCAGGATATTGTAGGTGCGGCAAGCGGCTTGATTGTCCATGCATTCGACGCCTATGCGACGGGTCGTCAAGGGGGCAGTCAGGCGTGGATGAACGAAACGCTGGCGTACGCCGGTGCCGAGAATGACGACATCCGGCGTGATGGCGTTGATCTGCTCGAAATGTTCGATGGTCAAGGCGTCGAAGGAGCTCACCGGCCACGGTGCAGGGGCAATCTCCGGCAGTACGATGAGGCTGTAATTGAACGGCAGCAGATTGATTTCAACCCCGTTTTCTTCGTAAGCGGTAACAGTCTGATATTGCTGGGTGCTTGTGTTGTGGAGCTTCATGACGGTATGGGCCGGATATGATTCGGGATCGCGGACGCGTATCTCCGATAGTTAGAAGATAAAGAACGCTTATTGTAACGTTTTCAGCCTTAAACCAGTCTTTATCGATTGATAAAATCGGTCGCTTTCGGCAAAATGGGTCTCTTTCGCGGTGCAACATTGCGGCCGTCATTTTTCGCCGGTGTCGAGTTGTCCATCTTGCATGGGTTGATTCGTCGGGCCGGCGTTTCTATTAGAAATTATCCGATAAGTTTATTCGATAAGCTCTGAAAAATAACAAGGAATATGCGCTGTGCGACCGATTCAAAAATCGAAAAAACTGGCTGATGTTTGTTACGATATTCGCGGCCCCGTGCTGGAAAAAGCACGCCAGATGGAAGAAGACGGTCACAAGATCATCAAGCTCAATATCGGCAATCTGGCTACTTTCGGCTTCGATGCGCCGGACGAGATTGTGCAGGACATGATACGTAACATGTCGAATGCGTCGGGTTATACCGATTCCAAAGGCTTGTTCGCGCCGCGCAAGGCGATCATGCAATACACGCAGGAAAAGAAAATTTCCGGCGTGACGATAGATGACATCTATCTCGGCAACGGCGCTTCAGAATTGATCGTCATGAGCATGAATGCCTTGCTCAATACCGGCGATGAGGTGCTGGTGCCTTCGCCTGATTATCCTTTGTGGACTGCCGCGGTCAGCCTGTCTGGCGGTACGCCGGTGCACTATGTGTGCGATGAGCAGGCGGACTGGTTCCCCGATATCGACGATATCAGGAATAAAATCAATTCGAATACCAAGGCCATCGTCGTTATCAATCCGAACAATCCGACCGGGGCTTTGTATCCGGTGGAATTGCTGCAGCAAATCGTCGACCTTGCACGCGAACACCAGTTGATCGTGTTTGCCGACGAGATTTACGACAAGGTTTTATATGACGGCGCCAAACACGATTCGATCGCTTCGCTGGCCGATGACGTATTGTTCATCACCTTCAACGGCCTGTCGAAAAATTACCGTGCCTGCGGTTATCGCGCCGGCTGGATGATCGTCTCCGGTGAAAAGCGTTATGCCAGGGATTACATTGAAGGCTTAAACATGCTGGCCTCGATGCGTTTGTGCGCCAATGCGCCAGGCCAGTACGCGATTCAAACTGCGTTGGGCGGCTATCAGAGTATCAATGATCTGGTCGGCCCGGGCGGACGTCTGGCACGGCAGCGCGATCTGGCGCATAAACTGCTGACCGAGATTCCGGGTGTGAGCTGCGTCAAACCGAAATCGGCCCTGTACATGTTCCCGCGCCTTGATCCGAAGATGTATCCAATCAAGGACGATCAGGATTTTGCCTATCAATTGCTGGCCGAAGAAAGCGTGTTGATCGTGCAGGGCACGGGTTTCAATTGTCCGACGCCTGATCATTTCAGGGTAGTATTCCTGCCGAATTCCGACGATTTGACGGTGGCGATCGGCCGTATTGCGCATTTTCTTGAAGGTTATCGCAAGCGCCTGGGTTGAGCCCCTCATTTTATTTGGTCGCCGCGTTTGCGCTGATCGCGAACGCATGTCGCAACTGGCATTTTTTATACAGAAATTATGAAATCCATCAAAGTAGGTTTGTTAGGTGCAGGCACTGTCGGTGCAGGAACATTCAATATCCTGAAACGCAATCAGGAAGAAATTTCCCGACGCGCCGGTCACAAGATTGAAATTGTCATGGTGGCCGATCTGGATATGGCACGTGCCAGGGAATTGGTCGGCGCTACCGGTTGCGAAGTGGTCAATGACGGCAATCTGGTGGTCAATCATCCTGATATCGAGATCGTGGTCGAATTGATAGGCGGTTACGGTATCGCGAAAGACCTGGTTTTGAAAGCGATTGCCAACGGCAAGCATGTTGTCACCGCCAACAAGGCTTTGCTGGCCGTGCATGGCGATGAAATTTTCAAGACCGCACAAGACAAGGGCGTGATGGTGGCGTATGAGGCGGCGGTCGCTGGAGGCATTCCCATCATCAAGGCCCTGCGTGAAGGCCTGACGGCCAATCGCATCGAATGGATAGCCGGCATCATCAACGGCACTACCAATTTCATCCTGTCCGAAATGCGCGACAAGGGTCTGGATTTCGATACGGTTCTGCAGGAAGCGCAACGCCTGGGCTATGCTGAAGCCGATCCGACTTTCGATATTGAAGGCGTGGATGCTGCACACAAGGCGACGCTGATGGCTGCAATTGCATTCGGCATTCCGGTGCAGTTCGACAAGGCGCACATCGAAGGCATTACCAAACTGGAAGCCATCGATATTCGCTATGCAGAACAACTCGGTTACCGGATCAAATTGCTGGGCATCGCCAAACGTACGCCGCAAGGGATTGAATTGCGCGTGCATCCAACCCTGATTCCGGCCAAACGCTTGATTGCCAATGTTGAGGGTGCGATGAATGCAGTGTTGGTACAGGGCGATGCCGTGGGTGCAACCCTGTATTACGGCAAGGGTGCAGGCGCCGAGCCAACCGGCTCGGCAGTGATTGCCGATCTGGTTGATATCGCGCGTCTGGCCGATGCCGATCCGGCCCATCATGTACCGCATCTGGCATTTCAGCCGAACGCCATGAGCGCATTGCCGATACTGCCGATTTCCGAAGTCACGACCAGCTATTATCTGCGCTTGCATGTGGCTGACAAGCTGGGTGTGCTGGCGAATGTCACCAGCATCCTGGCAGAATCGACCATTTCGGTGGATGCCATGCTGCAAAAAGAGCCGGCGCTGGGCGAGACGCAAACCGACATCATCATCCTGACGCACCAGACGCAAGAGAAAAACGTCGAGGCAGCGATCAAGAAGATTGAAGCCTTACCGACCGTGCATGGCAAGGTCACGAAAATCCGGCTTGAGCATTTGAGCTGAATCGGATAAAAAGGCGCTCGATAGAGCGCCTTTTTTCATGGTGTCATGCATGCATGATTTGCAATACGGCCAAACATCGACTCCCGGTGCAGCGGTTTGTCGCACAAGGCCGGCAAAACCGGGATAGAACAGGGCGTGCAAGCTATAATGAGGCCTGCCTCTTTGCTATTTACTCTATCTCACGACATGCAATATATCTCGACCCGCGGTGCATCCGCCCCCCAGTCCTTTTCCCATATCCTGCTCGGTGGTCTGGCGCCTGATGGCGGACTGTATCTGCCGGCTGAATACCCGCAAGTCACGGGTGCAGAACTCGATGCATGGCGTACGCTGTCCTATGCCGATCTGGCATTTGAAGTGCTGAAAAAATTCGCCACCGATATCCCTGAAGCCGATCTGCATGCGCTGGTGCACAAGACTTACACCGCTGATGTGTATCGCAATGTGCGTCACGGCGAAGAAGCTGCACGCATTACGCCTTTACGTCTGGTCGAAGAGAAAGACGGCAGCAAGCTGATGCTGCAGGCCTTGTCGAATGGCCCGACGCTGGCCTTCAAGGACATGGCGATGCAATTGCTCGGTAATCTGTTCGAGTACACTTTGGCCAGGCAACATGCGGAACTGAATATTTTCGGCGCGACCTCCGGCGATACCGGGAGTGCGGCTGAATACGCGATGCGCGGCAAGAAAGGTATACGCGTCTTCATGCTGTCGCCACACAAGAAAATGAGCGCCTTCCAGACTGCACAAATGTTCAGCCTGCAGGATCCGAATATTTTCAATATCGCCGTCGAAGGCGTGTTCGACGATTGCCAGGACATGGTCAAGGCCGTCTCCAACGATCATGCGTTCAAGCAGCAGCAGAAAATCGGTACCGTCAATTCGATCAACTGGGCGCGTGTGGTAGCGCAAGTGATTTATTATTTCCGCGGCTATTTGAGCGCGACCACCAGCAACGAACAGAAAGTATCGTTCACCGTACCGTCCGGTAACTTCGGCAATATCTGCGCCGGCCACATCGCGCGCATGATGGGCTTGCCTATTCACCAGTTGGTGGCAGCCACCAACGAGAACGACGTGCTCGACGAGTTTTTCCGTACCGGGGTGTATCGCGTGCGCAAATCGGCAGAGACCTATCACACCACCAGCCCGAGCATGGATATCAGCAAGGCATCGAACTTCGAGCGTTTCGTGTTCGATTTGCTGAATCGTGATGGCGAACGTGTACGTGCCTTGTTCCATAAAGTGGAAACACACGGCGGCTTCGACCTGTCCGGCAAACCGGGCAGCGATGGCGATGAATTCAAGAACATTGCAGCTTTCGGTTTTGTCTCCGGCAAGTCGACGCACGCGGATCGTGTCGCTACCATACGCGATCTGCAAGCCCAATACGATTTGATGATAGATACGCATACCGCCGATGGCGTCAAGGTCGCACGCGAGCACCTGACCCCGGGCGTGTCTATGATCGTGCTGGAAACCGCCTTGCCGGCCAAATTCAATGAAACCATACGCGAAGCCCTGGGCCGCGATGCCGAACGTCCGGCCGGTTTCGAGAATATCGAGGATTTGCCGCAACGTTTTGAAGTGATGACGAAGGATATCGACAAGATGAAAGCGTTCATCACAGCGCATACCGGTTTGTGAAGCCAGGGTGCTTTCTGCAGCTGATTGCACCTGCATTTCCTATCGTTTCATTACCAGATTATCGAGCCGAGCATGACTGAGCCTAAACCGATGTTGAGCGTTGCAGAAGCACTTGATTTCCTGCTTTCTTCTGCAAGAAAAATCACGACAACCCAAACGCTGGCCACGCTGGAAGCGAACGGACGCATCCTTGCCGTGGCGCAAAGTTCGCAATTGGATGTGCCGCCGGTAAACAATACTTCTATGGACGGGTATGCGGTGCGTGCGGCCGATTGCGCCAGTGGCGCAGCCGTGCTGCGCGTCAGCCAGCGTATCCCGGCCGGACATGTGGGCCGGCCTCTGGAGGCAGGTTGCGCCGCCCGCATTTTTACCGGCGCGATGATTCCGCAAGGTGCAGATGCAGTCGTGATGCAGGAAGTGTGTGTGGCATCGAAAGATGGCGCCGACGATCTGGTGACCATCAAGCACGCGCCGCAATCCGGCGAATGGATACGTCGCGCCGGTGAAGATATCCAGGCCGGCAGTGTGATTCTGCATGCCGGCCAGCGCTTGCGCGCCCAGGAAATCGGCCTTGCCGCGTCGGTAGGTTTGGCGACACTGCCGGTGGTGCGCAAATTGCGCGTGGCTGTCTTTTTTACCGGCGATGAACTGGCGATGCCGGGCGATGCATTGAAGCCGGGCGCGATTTACAACTCGAATAAATTTACCTTGCGTGGTTTGCTGGAAAATCTGGGTTGCGATATTACCGATTACGGCATCGTGCCGGATACGCTGGCGGCGACACGCGATACCTTGCGTCTTGCCGCAGCCGAGCACGATCTGATCATCACGTCCGGTGGTGTGTCGGTGGGTGAAGAAGATCACATCAAGCCAGCGGTGGAAGCCGAAGGCCATATCAATATGTGGCAGATCGCCGTCAAGCCGGGCAAGCCGCTGGCGTTTGGTGAGGTGAATCGCACAGGTACATCCACAGAAAATAACCGCGCGTTTTTCCTCGGCTTGCCCGGCAATCCGGTTTCGAGTTTTGTCACCTTTCTGCTGTTTGTGCGTCCGTTTATTCTCAGGCTGCAAGGCGTGCAGGATGTAGCGCCTAAGGCATATGCGATGCGGGCCGATTTCAACTTGCCGAAAGGCGATCGGCGCAATGAGTTTTTGCGTGCGAAAATCAATGCGGAAGGCGGTCTTGATCTGTTCGCCAACCAGAGCTCCGGCGTGCTGACTTCCACCGTATGGGGCGATGGCCTGATCGACAATCCGCCGGGCAGGGCGATTGCGCAAGGCGATCTTGTGCGCTTTGTGTCATTCAGCGATTTGATGCACTGATCCATTACAGGTAAAGCAATATGAAAATTCAACTCAGATTTTTTGCCGGCGTGCGCGAAGCGCTGGGCGTGACGCAAGAGACGATTACTGTGCCGGATAGCGTGGCAACGGTTGGCGATATACGCGTATTTTTGCAGCAGCGCGGCGGCGTGTGGGCCGAAGCACTGGCAGATGGCCGCTCATTGCGGATGGCCTATGATCAGGAAATGACGAATGCAGCGACGCCGATAGCGGATGGCGGCGAAGTGGCTTTTTTCCCGCCTGTAACCGGCGGCTGAATGCGGCAGCTTGTTGCAGCAGACAAATAGGCAATTGAGCAATACGGAGTAAATCAGCATGGCGATACGCGTACAAACCGAAGATTTCGATGTCAGCAAAGAAGTGGCGGACTTGCGTGCGAACAGCCCGCAGGTTGGAGCCGTCGTTACTTTCATCGGCACTGTACGCGATATGAATGATGGCTCCAGCGTGGCCGAGATGGAGCTGGAACATTATCCCGGCATGACGGAAAAAGCCTTGCAGAACATCGTCGAGCAAGCGAAAGCACGCTGGCCGGTTTTTGATGCTTTGGTGATCCATCGCATTGGCCCCTTGCTGCCGCTGGAACAAATCGTACTGGTGGCCGTCACGTCGGCACATCGTGGCGAAGCATTCTCCGCCTGCGAGTTCATTATCGATTACCTGAAAACAGAAGCACCATTCTGGAAAAAAGAGCAAACGCCTGACGGTGCACGCTGGGTCGATGCACGCACAACCGACGATACCGCGCTGGCAAAATGGAGTATTCCATCCAGTAAGGATAGCAGCCGATGATGAGTTGGCTGGCAGTGGGTATCGGCGCGGCCATCGGAGCCTGGCTGCGCTGGGGGCTGGGTCTCTGGCTCAACATGATCCATCCGCAACTGCCGCTCGGAACGCTGTTTGCCAATCTGGGTGGCGGTTACCTGGTCGGGATTGCCGTTGCTTTCTTTAGCAGTCATTCGGGCGTGCCGCCGGAATGGCGCCTGTTTGCGATTACCGGTGTTCTCGGTGGGCTGACGACCTTTTCCACCTTCTCGGCCGAAGCAGTGCTGTTGCTGCAACGCGGTGACTATTGGTGGGCGCTGGCGCACACGCTGCTGCATCTGCTCGGCTCGATTCTTTTCTGCATAGCCGGATTCGCGACGTACCGCGTCCTGTCGGCGTAGACTGCAAGGCAGCGACCTCCTGATCCTGTCGCCCAATTGCCGGGTAAATTTTCTGTTTTTAAACGACCCTGCCATAAAAATGGTTATTGAAAAATAGCTGTTCGGCCCACATTTCTCTGCATTAACGATCTTCTATTGGGGGATGCAATGCGTATCGATAAACTGACGACCAAGCTGCAGGAAGCGCTCGCCGATGCGCAGAGCCATGCAGTCGGCAATGACAATCAATATATAGAACCAGTCCACGTACTTGTCGCCTTGCTGAGTCAGGACGACAGCAGCACGCGTTCGCTGTTGCAACGCGCGGGGGCCAACATCAACGGCATGGTGACAGCACTGAAAAGTGCGCTGGAACGGCTGCCCAAAGTCTCGGGCAATGGCGGCCAGGTGCAGGTCGGCCGTGACCTGACCTCGCTCTTGAATCTGGCCGACAAGGAATCGCAGATGCACGGCGACGAGTTCATCGCCACTGAAATGCTGTTGCTGGCACTGACCGAAGACAAGTCCGACGCCGGCAGGATCGCGCGCGAAAACGGTTTGACGCGCAAGGCACTGCAAGCTGCGATCAAGGCGGTGCGCGGCAGTTCGAAAGTTGATTCCGCCGAAGGCGAAGGCCAGCGTGAGGCGCTCAAAAAATACACGATGGATCTGACCGAGCGTGCACGTATCGGCAAGCTCGATCCGGTCATCGGACGCGATGATGAGATCCGTCGGACCATCCAGATTCTGCAACGCCGTTCCAAAAACAATCCGGTCCTGATCGGTGAGCCAGGCGTGGGTAAAACCGCCATCGTCGAAGGTCTGGCGCAACGCATCGTCAACGGCGAAGTGCCTGAAAGCCTCAAAAGAAAACGCGTGCTGTCACTAGACATGGCATCGCTGCTGGCCGGTGCCAAATATCGCGGCGAGTTTGAAGAGCGGCTGAAAGCGGTGTTGACCGAGCTTGCGGAGGACGAAGGCCAGACCATCGTCTTCATCGACGAGATGCACACGCTGGTCGGCGCAGGCAAGGCCGAAGGCGCAATGGATGCAGGCAATATGCTCAAGCCGGCATTGGCGCGTGGCGAGCTGCACTGCGTAGGCGCAACCACGCTGGATGAATATCGTAAATACGTCGAGAAAGATGCCGCGCTGGAACGCCGCTTTCAGAAAGTGATCGTCGATGAACCGACGGTGGAAGCGACCATCGCGATTCTGCGCGGCTTGCAGGAGAAATACGAAGTGCATCACGGTGTCGACATTACAGATCCGGCAATTGTCGCTGCCGCAGAACTGTCGCATCGCTACATTACAGATCGCTTCCTGCCTGACAAGGCTATCGATTTGATCGATGAAGCGGCAGCCAAGATCAAGATCGAGATCGATTCCAAGCCGGAAGTAATGGACAGGCTGGATAGACGCGTCATTCAATTGAAGATTGAACGCGAAGCGATCAGGAAAGAGAAAGATGAGGCCTCACAAAAACGGCTCGCGTTAATCGAAGAAGAAATCCAGCGTCTGAGCCGTGAATACGCCGATCTGGAAGAAATATGGAAGGCGGAAAAATCTGCGGCACAAGGCAGTCAGCACATCAAGGAAGCGATAGAGAAAGCCCGTCTGCAGATGGAAGAAGCAACGCGCCAAAGCGATTGGCAGCGTGTGTCGGAGCTGCAGTACAAAACGCTGCCCGAGCTGGAAGCACAATTGAAGAATGCTGTCACCGGCGAAGCCAGCGCAGGCAAACCGCAACTTGTACGCACCCAGGTCGGTGCAGAAGAAATCGCCGAAGTCGTCTCGCGTGCAACCGGTATTCCGGTATCACGCATGATGACCGGCGAACGTGAAAAACTGTTGCAGATGGAAGATGCATTGCACAAGCGCGTGGTCGGCCAGCATGAAGCTATCGTCGCCGTGTCCGACGCGATCCGCCGCTCGCGCGCGGGTCTCGGCGATCCGGATAGGCCATACGGTTCCTTCATGTTCCTCGGCCCAACCGGCGTCGGTAAAACCGAGTTGTGCAAGGCGCTTGCATCCTTCATGTTCGATACTGAAGATGCGCTGATCCGCATCGACATGAGCGAATTCATGGAGAAGCATTCGGTCGCCCGTCTGATCGGTGCGCCACCGGGTTATGTCGGCTATGAAGAGGGTGGTTATCTGACCGAAGCCGTACGGCGCAAGCCGTACAGCGTGATTCTGCTCGACGAGATCGAGAAGGCGCATCCCGATGTGTTCAACGTCTTGCTGCAAGTGCTGGACGATGGTCGCATGACGGATGGGCAAGGCCGCACCGTCGACTTCAAGAACACCGTCATCGTGATGACCTCGAATCTCGGTTCGCACAAGATTCAGTCTATGGAGGGCAGTGAGCCTGCATTGATCAAGATGGCGGTGATGGCTGAAGTGCAGTCGCATTTCCGTCCTGAATTCATCAACCGCATCGATGAAATTGTCGTGTTCCATGCACTTGATGAGAAAAACATCGGCTCGATTGCGAAGATCCAGTTGCAGGTTCTGGAGCAACGCCTGGAGCGCATGGATATGGCGATGAATGTATCGGAAGACGCATTGCAGAAAATTGCAGAAGCCGGCTTCGATCCTGTGTATGGCGCACGGCCGTTGAAACGTGCGATTCAGCAGCGTATCGAAAATCCTTTGTCCAAGGCGATCCTGGAAGGGAAGTTCGGACCCAAGGATGTGATTTCGGTTGATGTGAAGGATGACGAACTGGTATTCGTCAAAGGGAAGTAATTGGAAAACCCGCCATGTGATGAGCATGGCGGGTTTTTTATATGTTCCTGAAGAATCAAGGCTGGCGTGCATAGCTGACAGTCAGCATTTCCCATTGATGCCCATCGGGCTCATTCCAATACACGATGCTGCCACCGTGCGTGGTATCGATTTGAAAATCAGTTCTTCCATGTACGTTGCTGCGGTAAGGAATGCCTGCTGCCTTGATGCGCTCGAGGATGGCATCGAAGGCTTCCTGCTCCACGCGAAAACAGTAGTGCAGCATCGGCATCGGATCTTCCCACTCATCAAAATCCAGAGTCAGCTCATCGCTTGCATAAACCGGAGCGAAAGGGCCGATACCTGTTGCCGACCAGGGCACGCCCAGAAGTTCAGCCAGCAGTTTGGCTGCCGCCCGTTTGTCGCGCGACGGCACCATAAGATGATCAAGATGGATAGACATTGCGGCCTCCTGTTTGTAGAGCTTATGCAAGCGCGATGTCTGGCGATCAGCTTGCTATCGTCATCAGGCTGGCGTTGCCGCCTGCCGCTGTCGTATTGATACATAGCGCGCGTTCATTGATGAGCCGCCATAAAGGAATCGCTTGTTGAAAATCTGTCGTCACGATAGACACGACAGCACCATCGCGTGCTGCCAGCGCCGTGCGTAAAGCGGACGTATGCTGTCCGCGTTCAAGCAGGGCCAGTCGCAGATCACGGCAATCATGTTGATGCCCGACGATCATCATGCCGGCGCGCAATCGTGCAGGAAGGTCGTTTGGTACAAGCATGGCAGTG
>DGBN01000030.1 GCA_002384815.1 Oxalobacteraceae bacterium UBA4003
AGAAGGTAATAACGAATGGCCGGCGGTAGCAAAAGTTCAGGTGAAAAATCCTGCTCTGGCTGCACTGGGAAAATTCAAGATGGAAAATATTTCCGTTGCCTCTATCGGCAAAAACCAGATTGCGGCACAACGGATTCTGGATCGGGTCGGCTACAAGTAACTACCTGAACAAAGGCTCGTTGCTCCAGCCTTGAAACATCAAAGGCTGCTGTTGATCACGTACATCGTGATCAACAGCAGCCTTTATCTATTGGGTAAGCGGTTCGGCTTATTCGGCTGATTTCAATCCACACACAGCTTCAATGCGGCATCCCACTCTGGTAAACTGCAAAACGTCTGCATGAAACGCCGGGAAGACAGTAGCGAATTTTGCGGACGTTTGGCTGGCAGCGGATAATCCTGCGTCGCGATCGGCGTGACCACGGGCTTCTTCAATCCTGGCGAATGCGCGACGATGGCCTGTGTAAAACCGTGCCAGCTCGTTCTACCTTGCGCAGTCACATGATACAAACCGGAATGTGCCGACCAGGCATCGTGGTCAAGGTTTGCCTGCGTACCACCGCCTTGCAGTTGACAAATGGCATGCGCGGACACCTCAGCCAGAGTACGGCTCCAGGTCGGCGCACCAAACTGATCGACTACGATGCGCAACTCATCACGCTCCTGCGCCAGGCGCTGGACCGTCAGTAAAAAATTCTTTCCTCGCAAACCGTAGATCCAGCTGGTGCGCAAAATCAGGTGCGGAATTCCTGCTGCCTGAATGGCTTGTTCGCCGGCCAGCTTGCTGCGGCCGTAGACGCTTTGCGGATGCGGGACATCATCCTCCGTATAGCTTTCTGTTTTCTCGCCATCGAAAACATAATCGGTCGAATAATGAATCATCGCCGCACCCAGTTTTTTCGCTTCGGCAGCCATCACTTCCGGTGCATCCGCATTGATGCGCATGGCAATATCAAGATTGCTTTCGGCCAGATCAACCGCCGTATAAGCAGCCGGATTGATGATGAGCTGAGGTTTGATAGCCCGGATCACATCGCGTACCTGATCCAGATCGCCCAGATCCATCTGCTGCCGATCAAGTGCAAGGACCTCGCCCACCCCCTGCAGCGTGCGTTCCAGCTCATAACCAACCTGACCGGTTTTACCTGTAAGCAGTATTTTCAAGCGAAAACCTCGGCATCGGCAAGCGACGTTCCGTTTTGGTCCTTGCCCGACAAAATCGGACTGCCATCGATCGGCCATTTAATACCGAGAGCAGGATCGTTCCAGGCTATGCAACGCTCATATTCAGGTGCCCAGTAATCCGTCGTTTTGTACAGAAATTCTGCCGAGTCGCTGGTCACGACAAAGCCGTGCGCAAAACCTTCCGGAATCCACATCTGACGTTTGTTTTCTGCAGATAGCACAGCTCCCACCCACTTCCCGAACGACGGTGAACTTTTGCGAATATCGACAGCGACATCAAAGACTTCACCTGACACCACTCGTACAAGTTTTCCTTGCGGCTGCTGTATCTGGTAATGCAGGCCACGCAAGACACCCTGCTCTGATTTGGAGTGATTATCCTGCACGAAGTAAACAGTTTTCCCTATCGCCGCGGCAAACTGTTTTTCATTGAAACTTTCAAAGAAAAATCCTCTATCATCGCCGAACACTTTCGGCTCAATCAACAGCGCATCAGGAATCTTTGTTCTTATAACGTTCATAATCAGAATACTTTACCGTCAAGGATGCGCAACAGATAACGACCATAGCCACTCTTCTTTAGCGGTTCCGCAAGCTGCTCCAGTTTCGCGGCATCGATGCAGCCCTTACGAAACGCAATTTCTTCCGGACACACGGCCTCCAGGCCCTAACGATTTTCGATAGTCACAATAAACTGTCCTGCTTCGGGTAACGACTCGTGTGTGTTGCGATCCAGCCACTTCGTGTAATCGCCGGACTGCACATCGCGCACCCATGCCTGGTTATCGAGATACCACCGCACGGTTTTCCTGATGCCGCTATCGAAAGTCTCGGCAGGTTTCCAGCCGAGCTCACGTTCGATCTTGCGCGCATCAATCGCATAACGGCGATCATGGCCAGGCCTGTCGGTGACATAAGTAATCTGCTCCCGATAACTGGTGCCAGCAGCGTTCGGCTGCAATGCATCCAGCATATCGCACAGGGTATGTACTACATCCAGATTGGCTTTCTCGTTCCAGCCGCCGATATTGTAAGTTTCACCAGGCTTACCAGCTTGCAGTACACGACGTATCGCAATGCAGTGATCGCCGACATACAGCCAGTCGCGAATTTGCTGCCCATCGCCATAAACAGGCAGCGATTTTCCCGCCAGCGCATTGGCAATGATGAGTGGAATTAGTTTTTCCGGGAAATGGTAAGGGCCGTAATTATTCGAGCAATTGCTCGTCAGCGTCGGCAAGCCGTACGTATGATGGTAGGAACGCACCAGATGGTCGGACGCTGCTTTCGATGCCGAATAAGGACTGTTCGGTGCATATGCAGTAGTCTCGGAAAACGGTGCGTCGTCAGGCTCCAGCGTGCCATACACCTCATCGGTGGAAACGTGCAGGAAACGGAAACTTTCCTTTTCTGTACCCGACAATTGCGACCAATAGTGACGTGCAGCTTCCAGCAAACTGAAAGTGCCATTGATATTGGTACGCATGAATTCAGCAGGACCGTGGATGGAACGATCGACATGGCTTTCCGCAGCAAAATGCACGATGGCAGTCGGCTTGTATGTGCTGAACAATTTCTGCATTTTGTCACTGTCGCAGATATCCGCGTGCACAAATATATGCCGAGTGTCGTCACGCAGCGAAGCCAGATTATTCAGGTTGCCGGCATAGGTCA
>DGBN01000027.1 GCA_002384815.1 Oxalobacteraceae bacterium UBA4003
TCCACTGAGCTACAGCCGCATGAGGGAGAACCCCTGAAGAGGTTTGCAGGATACCGTTTTTCTATCTTTTCGTCCACGTAAAGCGACGTTTTCCCGTTCCCTATCGTTTACTTTGCGTCTATAATCAAGGGTTTGGCGAGGCATGGGCTGCAAACATGCATTGCGCAGCACACGCCTGCATGCACGGCTTAACCGATTTCAAAAAATGTATTGAGGGAATAATGAGCGACGCACACCACGAAGAATCCGCGATCAAGACGCCTAAGCAACTCATCATGGCCATTCTGGCCGGCTTTCTGGTTCCCATCATTTGCATCGTATTACTGGTGCTTTACGTCACGAATGACAAAACCATCGGTGCTGGTTCAGATGGCCTGGCACCGGAAGCGGTAAGCACACGCATCAAACCGATTGCCGACGAAGGCTTTACCCTGATAGATGTGAACGCACCGAAAGTACTGAAAACCGGTGAAGAAGTTTACAAAATGGCGTGTGCTGCCTGCCACGCTGCAGGGATAGCAGGCGCACCGAAATTCGGCGATGCCGGCGCATGGGGTCCGCGCCTAGCACAAGGTTACGAAACCCTGGTCAAGCACGCGATTCAGGGTATTCGCACAATGCCGGCCAAGGGCGGCAATCCGGATCTGGACGATGTTGAGGTTGAACGCGTGGTCGTCTTGCTGGCCAATAGCGCCGGCGCCAAGTTTGCCGAACCGAAAGTACCTGCTCCTGCCGCAGCGCCGGCAACCGATGCAGCGGCAAAATAAGATGTGGATTCAATAAAAAAGCCGACTTGAAGTCGGCTTTTTTATTGCTCGTTGATGTGATCCATCACCGCGTCTGCAACAGATATTCAATCAGGCAAGACACGCGCATTACAGATGTTCGTGCAGGGCGATATGCTCGCCGTCCGTTTTTTTCGCCTTCTTGCGCGAAAGGAAATATACGGTAGCAGCAGCCGTTCCGGCTACCGCCGTGCCTTTCAGTATCGGCCGCCACAAGGAACGACGGGCCAGCAAAGACACGCCGCTGACGACCAGTGGCAGCAGGCGTTGCAACTTGGCTCCCGACATATGCCTGAAATCCAGCAAATCGGAAAAGTTGGCCAGTGCAGATTGTGCACGCGCACTGACCAGGCCGATTGCAGTCTTGGCTATTTCATCCGCACCGAGATGCGCGCGCACCGTACTGCGTGCCCGGCCGATACCGTCCCGGTATGCACGACACTGCAACAGCAATCTTTCCTTGCGCTGCGCCAGCGTCTCTTCTTCCTGCAGTTTCCTGTCTTGTGTCATGCCAACCCTCTTGAATTACAACAAAGCGTCATGATCATTGCGCAATTCCGCCATTGTTGCCGGCATCGACAATTTTCCTTGCTCAATCAGGGACTTGAGATAAAAGAAAATGCCGACTGTGATCACCGTAAAGACCAGGGCAAGGATGAGCAGGATTTTCCAGCCCAATACCGGCCAGCTAAGGTAGGCAATCAGCACCGTCCAGTAGCCGATGGCAAAAAAGGCGAAGACCACGCCCAGCGCAAACAGCAGCGCCAGTTTCAATGCATTGGCACGCACTTCCGACAGCTCCAGCGCCGCCAGTTCGATGCGGCTCATCAACAAACCGAAGGTGTTCCGAGCCAGCTCTACCGCTCCGCCTATAAGGCCGGGGCGGTCATTCTGCGGCCGTGCACTTGGCTGTTCCATGTTGAGCCCGTCTCGATTATTTGCGTGAAATCAGAAGACCCAGCAATACGCCGACACCAGCTGAAATCGCCACTGCACGCCATGGATTTTCATGCACGTAGTCGTCTGTTTTTTCTGCAATTTCCTTGCCGGTTTCAAGCGCCGCCGTTTGTACCTCTTGCGCCCTTGTCAGTGCAGAATCCAGCAATTGCAGACCGCGATGACGCAATTCGTCTGCCCGCTCACCAGTTGCGCTGGTCGCTTCACGGAATAATTCCTGCGCGTCTTTGACCAGTGTTTTCATATCGCTGCGTGTAGTTTTCAAGGTAGATGCTTTCATGATGGGTCCCCTTATATCGTCAAAAAACAGTGTTCCGTCTTCAATAAAAATCTGTAACACGGTACTGTGGCTGAATTGGTACTACTGATACTGTATCTGCGTTAACTGAAGTATGCCTTGCCGTCAGTCAATAATGTGACACCAATTCGTTTTATTAGTTGCAAGTAAAACGCAAGCTGGAACTGCCATGGTAAATGTTTGCTGAAGTTTTATCATAGTTCCGGCGGTTGCGAACAGGCGTTAGCTCACATTAAGCCTCAATAAATCGACTGCCAACGGAATTTATTCTGCTCAGACGCCCGGTGTGCAATCAGCACAATGTTCGATCGCACTGGCATGCTGCAGCAGATTTTCTTTCAGATTCCGCAAGGCCGTGCGCAAACCTTCTTCAACCACCGGGTGGTAAAACGGCATGGCGAGCATCTGATCGACCGTCATTCCGCTCTGACATGCCCATGCCAGCAAATGCGCCAGATGCTCGGCGCGCGGCCCTATCATTTCAGCGCCGAGAAAACGCAGTGAACCCGGTTCACCATACACCCGCAGCAAACCGCGATTCTGTCGCATCACGCGACTGCGGCCCTGATCTTCAAATGAAACTTCGCCAGACTGGAAACAGCCTTTTTTCAAAGTCCGCGGAGTGTGCCCGACCATCGCGATCTGCGGATCGCTAAAGGCAATCGCCAGCGGAACACGCCGCAAACCGGCTGCAACATCGGGAAAACGTCCGGCATTGTCGCCAGCTATTCGTCCTTCGTCGGTTGCCTCATGCAAAAGCGGCCGATCGTTACCCACATCGCCAGCGATAAAAATAGTGCTGTCGCCGCACTGCATCGTAGATGAATCAAATGTCGGCAAACCATGCCTGTTCAATTGCAAACCCGTCGTCTCCAGACCCAGTCCGCCCACATTCGGCGCACGCCCAGTCGCGGCAAGTACATACTGAAAATGTTCGGTGCGTTCAGTGCCATCTTCACTGCGCGTCTGCAGTTCAACCTGCGCGCCGCTCAGTCTGGCCGCCACGATCGTCGTATTCAGGCGCAGATCCAGTTCGGCACCCAGACAGTCTATGGCTGCTTGATTGACGGCCGGGTCACTCAATTGCGAAACTCTGGCTTTGCGGCCGAAAATCGCTACCCGCACACCCAGCCTGTGCAGTGCCTGACCGAGCTCGAGTCCGATCACACCTATGCCAATGACCGCCACCGATGCGGGAAGATCATCCCAGGCAAACACATCATCACTCACTACCAGCTGTTTCCCCAGACCGCGCAGCTCTGGCGGTATCTGCGGGCTGGAGCCGGTGGCAATCACGATGCTCTGCGCCTTGACTTGCGTATGTTCGTCGATCTGCAGGCAATCGGCGGCAAGAAAGCGTGCATGGCCGCGCAAACGGTCGGCGGCATCGATATGCTCGATACCCTGCACGACAAAACCGACGAAGCGATCGCGTTCGGCCTGGACGCGTTGCATGACCGCCTTGCCATCGATGTGCAAGGTGCCGGCGTGCACGCCGAATCCTGGTGCGGCCGCAACCGCGTGGGCCGCTTCCGCTGCCGCAATCAATAATTTACTCGGCATGCAACCAACGCGTGCGCAGGTCGTACCGTAAGGCCCGCCCTCGATCAACGCGACGCGCTTGCCATGCGTTCTGGCAGCGCGATATGCCGACATCCCGGCACTACCGGCACCTATCACTGCCACATCGAATTCCAGAGTTTTCATCATTCATCCTTGTAATGCATACGGCAATACCATCCGTAGATTACCTGCTCAGTCGTGCCTGCCGTGCAACTCGGCGATATCCTCGATACTGCCGATTCTGATCACCACAGGATGCAGCGATGCACCTGCCTGCATGGGCCGCCAGGCGAAACGCCATTCGTTTTCACTGGCATGATTCTTCGCCCTGGAAAATATCTTGCCCAAAGGGCTGGGAGCGCCGTATGAAATCGCGGCATCAATACCGACCCAGTCAGGCAGGGTTTTTTGCACCGCCCGATGCAGCCGCTCACCGAATTCTTCCGCATCATGCACAACCAGATATGAATCAACATTCGGCAAGGCATCGAACAAGGTGCCATCCCAGGCTTGCATCAGACTCAAAACCAGGAAACCACCGACACTGGCTGCTGCGGGCAAATCAGCTATGGGTGGGCTTAAGCGAAATTCTCCTAGCGACAGCGAGCGCTCAAGGCCGCTACGCTCGGAAAAATAATAAAGCTTGGGAGGACGTTTGCTATCAATCAAAGTCATACTGCCGTCCTGAAAAAATAATAATGATCATGTGACCAAGTACTTCATTTTAAGCAGATTAAGGCCAGTTAACAATTAATTTGCGAGTGCGAACGCGCGGCAGGCGGCGCACGTATGCGAAATACATTCACATACAAAACGGCCCGAAGGCCGCCTTTTATTCATGCGTGCTGAACCGATTCGCCGGCCCAGCCATCGAAATACGTATTAATTGCTGCCTTGCGCCTTGATACGCGCGTCGAATTTCGCTTTTGCTTCGGCGGTTCTTTTTGCACGCGCCGCCTTTTTCTCTTCATGGCTACCCTGTGCGTCTATCGAGGTAGCCATACCGCTCGTCATCCCATGCGTCGAGCGACCATCACGTTTGGCACCTTGCACCGCGCTGCCGGCAGTTGCCCCCGCATCCATACGACCACTGCTTCCCTCTACTTGAGTGCCCACGCCAATACTTGCCTGGCCACCGGTTTGCGCACGCGAGTTCGAGCTCGAAGCGCCAGCATCGACGCCTACTCCCACACCAACTCCGACACCTTGCGCCAATGCGATAGAGGAAGCCGATGCCGCAATAAGGAACGATAACGAGCCAATTGTTTTTTTCAAATTCATAGCAAACTCCTGAAGTGAATAAAAGCATCATGAATTGCATGCCAGGATTTTGAGTAAGCATTGCCATACTCGTTCTCACACCATTCGCGCAGATCGCCGTACATCGGCAAAAAGAAGGTACAAGCCCTTGAATAAAAAGAATTTTATTAAAGGTAAGTGTGTGTAACACCCAAGCCGTCAGAGGCAATAATTTTCCGGGGGTTAACTCACGGGATTGCGATGGCGCAACCAATACCAGGCCAAGCCCAGCCATTCACGCAGCGCATAAGACGTCAGATGCAAGCTGGCAGGCAGAAAATCCGACAAGGTTACGCGCCCGGCACTCGTGAAAATTGTCGCTGCGGGTACCACCTGCAGACCGGCTTGCTGAAATGCGATCTTTGCACGCTGCATGTGGATCGCATCTGTCACGAGAAGAATGCGTTGAACGCCAGCCTCACGCAACATCTGGCTGGAAAATTGCGCATTCTCGGCAGTGTTGTTCGACATTTCCTCCTGCCATTTCACCGGCACGAAAAAATCGTCCTCCAACACGCGCGCCATGCCGGCAGCTTCGGACTCGGGCGCACCATCCGGCTGCCCACCGCTTACCAGCAGAGGCAGGCCGGTTTCACGCTGCAGTTTTGCCGCATAACGCAAACGTTGCAGTGCCGTAGCAACGGGAATATCCTGCCCGCCGTATTCAGGTGCATTGCTGATGCGTCCGCCGCCCAACACGACTATTGCCTGTGCCCCTGCGGTCTTTGCCGACAGCAAGGGCGGATTCATTTTCTCCAGCGGATCGACAAACAGCGATGCACCCATACGCGTACTGAACACGGTCAGCACGATCAAGGCAACAACGGATAAGGCCAGACCACAACGCGGCCAGCGGCGACGCAAGCACAAGCCGAGTGCGCAAAGCAAAATCAAATTCAGTGGCGGCAACAATAATGCGCTTATCGTCGCATTGACAATCCAGCTGACGCTCATCGCGCTCTTCCCTGTTTTTTATTTTTCGCACGACGTGCGCATGACGATAGTCCACGCTAACCGCTTATTCATCCATTTGCGGTTCGGCAATCGTGCGCAACTGAAATCGGCCGTCGTTATTGAACAGCCAGGTTTCCATCAACTCTACCCGACCATGCCGCAACAATGAAGCCGCAGGCTTGGGGAAAGGCGCCGTACTGCGCAAACTTGCCAGTGCCGTGGCCTCTGTTCTGCGATCGCGATTGGAACGCATGATGTCACTACGCACCAGGCTACCCCTGGCATCGACCACATACTTGACCACCACGACCGAGCGCAGCAAGGCTTGTGGCCTGCCTATATAGACCTTGGTGGAATTCACCTGTGCAATGCGCTGGGCCAGCGCAAGCTGGTACTCGCCCATCGTACCGGCGTTAGAGGTGCCGTCTGCCGTGGTTCCAACTTCACTTCTATCCAGTAGTCCCTTGCCGCCGCAGCCGGCCAATGTCAGCGCAAGCAGACAAATCGCGAGTCGAGTTTTCATCATCGTCCATTCATAAAATTGGATGGTAGCCGCCGGTGCCTGCTGCGTATGACAGGGAAAGGCAATTTTGATTGCCATATCGCCCATTTATTTGCACGCCCGCGCCTTCAATACGAAACATTGCGGCACCCTGAATTGCTCCGTAACCGACTCCGGCATCGCATGCCCAAGCATCCGCAATGATATGCAATTTTACCCGCCCGTGCCTGATGCAAACGCCAATACCGGCGAGCGCACGGCATCGTCACTGCATGCGTCTATCGTTTGTGACTAATCTCAGGCAACCCTCAGTGAGCACGGCTCAGGCGATGCCGCGCGATGTCGTATATCCAGTTGAAGGCAAACGCGTACAGCATGAAGAAAACCGAGAACACCAGATCCAGCACCAAGGCTTCGACGATCGAAATATGCAGCCACCATGCCGTCAGCGGCAACGCGACTGCCATGAAAAATGTCTCAAAACCCAGCGTGTGCCAGATTCGCATACCGATCGTGCGGCGCCAGCCGTAATGGCGCTCGACCGCTTCATAGCCGTGGTTGTAAATCATGTTGCAAACCATCGCGCAGACGGCAAGGATCAACGCCAGGGCACCGAAATGGAAGGGATCCATATCGAAACCGTAGGACATCAGGGGAACCAGGATGATCAGGGCGCAGATTTCAAACAGCAGAGCGTGAAGAATGCGGCGCAGTAAAGTATTGATAACAAAAACCGGAAAAAGAAGTAAGCCCGTCATTATAGGCGGGCTTCCATATATTCGCCCTGTCACCCTTTGCATCGCAGACCTTGCCAGGCTAAAACGCTGCTGAACACGGATTCCTGAAGAATAAGCATGTGGCCGGAGAAAAATTTCTGCAAACATGGGTGACAAATTTTTTAATATACTCTATACTTCGGGCCCTTCAGACACGTTGGTCGACGCCAACAATTGTTTGACTGAGTAAGCTGGAATTGCGGGTGCTTAGCTCAGTTGGTAG
>DGBN01000003.1 GCA_002384815.1 Oxalobacteraceae bacterium UBA4003
CGAATAGCAATCGATTAATTATTACAAACAAGATTAAGTTTGCTTCTCAACACAATGATTTTTATTGATTTTTTACATCAAATAGATATTTCCTCGCCGGACAAGAGATGCTGGAGATACGAGCCAGTACGCTTTACATTATGAGCATGGATGACATGCAAATTGAACGTTATCGGTCTGACTATGCCAAAAGGATTTGGCACTTTCCACAATTCAACAAAGGAGTCTGATGCAACGTCGTGATTTACTCAAAGCGTCCGCTGCGCTTGCGCTGGCCGGCTTTTCCTCCCCTCACTTATACGCAGCAGCAAACGCTCCTGCAAAACTGAAAACCTTAGGCAAGGCTGCATCTTTTGACTATGCCTGGCTGAAGGGGCATGCCCGCACGCTAGCGAGCCAGCCTTATCATTTGCCACCGACTGAAGTGCCCGCTGCGGTAAAGGCGCTGGATTGGGATCAATATCAGTCGATAGGCTACCGCGACGACCACGCTTTGTGGGCCGAGGACAAGCTGCGCTTCCAGACCAAATTTTTCCATCTCGGCATGTATGCGACGCAGTCGGTAAAAATCCATGAGCTTGAGAATGGCAAGGCGCGCGAGCTTGCCTACGATCCAGCCATGTTCAATTATGGGAAGAGCGGACTAAAGGGTTCCAGCCTGCCCAAGGATCTGGGTTTTGCCGGCTTTCGGGTGAATTTTCACACCGATCTGGTGCGTGACGTGACGGCATTTCTAGGCGCCAGTTATTTCAGGGCAGTGGGCGGTGATTGGCAGTATGGTTTATCCGCGCGCGGCCTGGCCATTGATTGCGGCATGGAACGCCCGGAAGAATTTCCGAGTTTTACCGAGTTCTGGCTGGAGCGGCCGGCGCCGCAATCGGGCAAGCTGGTGGTCTATGCCTTGCTCGATTCGCCCAGCATTGCCGGCGCATATCGTTTCGAGATCATGCCGGGCGCAACGCTGCTGATGGACGTCGATGTCGCGCTGTATCCGCGCAAGGAGATCGAACGCATGGGTATTGCACCCTTGACCAGCATGTTTCTTACGGCTGAAAACGATCGTCGTATCAATAACGACTGGCGCCCTGAAATTCATGATTCCGACGGTTTGGCAATGTGTACAGGCAAGGGCGAGTGGATCTGGCGTCCGCTGGTGAATCCGGAAAACCTGCGTTTCAACGCCTATGCTGATGAAAGCCCGCGCGGCTTCGGCCTGATGCAACGAGATCGTGATTTCGATCACTATCAGGACGACGGTGTGTTTTATGAGCGTCGCCCAAGTCTGTGGGTGGAACCCAAATCCGGCTGGGGTAAAGGCTCTATCCAGTTAGTGGAGATTCCAACCATCGATGAAACCTTCGATAATATCGTCGCTTTCTGGAATCCGGAAGCCAAGCCGCAGCCAGGACAGGAACTATTGTTCGCTTACAAGCTGCACTGGGGTGCCAAAATGCCGGCAGTGCCACAGGCGGCGACTGTGGCCGCGACCCGTACCGGCATAGGTGGCGTGATAGGTAAAAAGCGGACCTATTTCTCATGGCGTTTTGCGGTCGATTTTGTCGGTGGCGATCTGGCGCTACTGGGGAAAAACGTCAAGGTGGAACCCGTCATCAGTGCAACGCAAGGCGAGATAGAGGTCACTTCTGCACGCCCGCTGGACGACGTGAAAGGTTATCGCGCCATGTTCGACCTGAAAATTGCGGACAATATTCAGGGGCCTATTGATCTGCGGCTTTACCTGAGTGCAGATGGTCAGAACCTGTCGGAAACCTGGTTGTATCAGTGGACGCCGCCTGTTCAGCGAAGTTTTCAGTAAGTTCACCCATGCTCGCGACACCTCGTCTTGCGCTATGCAGACGGGGTGTTTTTGTCTCTGCGGCAAAGATGCAAGACTAGTGCATGACGGCCGCACTGTTTTACTTTGCAAACTTGAGAGCGGAAAATCGCGCCTGCGTTTAACTGACAGCGCGGCCTGTTCTCAAGCGCGGCTGAAAAAGGTAAGATGATGCCCATGATCGATCCTTCACTCATGGGCCGGCTTTCCTTCGCCCACACACAACCTAATAAACCTCCATTGCACCCCGGCCGTCATTCGCTCGGCATAGCCGAAGAGCGCGACTCCATTCTGTATGTTCCGGACGGACTCGAAGAAGAAGTTGCCGTTCCTTTACTGGTCATGTTTCATGGCGGCGGCGGTAACGCGGAAAAGGTCCTGCCTTTTCTTGAACAGCATGCCGAGAAAAATCAGTTTCTGTTGCTGGTGCCGCAGTCGATATATCCGACCTGGGACATCGTTATCGGCGGCAATGGCCCAGACTTGCAACGACTCAATACCGCACTGGCGAAAGTCGCCGAGCATTATTTTATTGATCCCGATCATTTCGGTTTTGCGGGATTCTCGGACGGCGGCAGCTATTCCCTGTCCACCGGCATTACGAATGGCGATCTGGTGAGTCATGTGATCGTGTTTTCCGGCGGTTTCATGTCGGTCTTCATGCAAGAGGGCGCTCCGCAGATATTTATTGCCCACGGCCTGGCAGATGAACAACTGCCGATTGAAACCAGCGGGCGTCCACATGCAGAAAAACTGAAGGCTGCCGGTTACGATGTCACGTATCTGGAATTCAACGGCAATCACTCCATCCAGCCACCAGTAGTAGAGCTGGCCGTCAAATTTTTCCTGAATAAACCATCAACCCGATAAATGCATGTACTCAGCATTATCTGCTGCTCGATGTGGTGTTCGTTGTTTGACGGTATGCTTGTAACGTATGCTTTGAATTGATTCTGATTTCAGTCTGTGACATTTACCTATGCAAGGAGCAGAAAATGAAAAAACCCGTTGCCAAAAAACAGGATGTGAAGCGTAGACAGCTTGCCCCGCTGATCACACCTACCGACCTGAATGCCAAAGCGACCAAGGATATTACCGGCGCCATGAACGGCGTACTGGCAGATGTTTTTGCTCTGTATCTGAAGACCAAGAATTTTCACTGGCATATGAGTGGGCCGCATTTTCGCGACTACCATTTGCTGCTGGACGATCAGGCGGTACAGATTTATGCAATGACTGACCTGATCGCAGAACGTATTCGCAAGGTAGGCGGCACGACACTCCGCTCGATTGGCCACATCACTCGTCTCCAGCGCATACTCGACAACGATGCGGATTACGTGGAGCCAAATGACATGCTGGCTGAACTGCGTGAAGACAATAAAATATTGTGCTCGCGCCTGCGTGAAGCCCATAGCGTCTGCGATGAACATCACGACATTGGCACTACCAGCCTGATTGAAGTCTGGATCGATGAAACGGAACAGCGTACATGGTTCCTGTTTGAAGCCAGCCGTCACAGCGATTCCACCGGGCGCTAAGCTGCATTGAATCAAGGGGCGTCATCAAAAATACCTCCGTGAACGGAGGTATTTTTTTTGCTTCAGCTTGCTAAATCCGATGAATTTCAATCGTGATGTGGGCCAGCTCTTCGTGTATGGCTAGTTGTTTGCGGAAATATTCCGGACCGACGTCTTCGGCCGTCGCAAGACTCAGGATGCACGCATATTTTTCCTTGCCCACACGCCATGCATGCAAGTCGCAAATGCGGGCCGCAATAGGACTTGCCGCGATCACATCTCTGATTTCCATTACAACCGGCGCATTCATTTCTGCATCAAGAAGAACACGGCTGCTATCCCGAATCAAGCCATAGGCCCAGACTGAAACGAGTACGGAACCGACTATGCCCATCAACGGATCCAGCCAGCTCGCGCCCCATAATTTCCCGCCGAACAAGGCAATAATTGCCAATACAGAAGTCGCCGCGTCTGCAATCACATGCATATAGGCCGAACGCAAATTCAAATCGTGATGATGAGTATCATGCGCATGATGATGTTCATGCCCATGATGGTGCTGATGATCGTCTTTCAGTAGGTAAGCGCACGCAAGGTTGATCAGCAGGCCGATGATCGCGATGATGATGGCCTGATCGTAATAAACTACGGACGGATGCAACAGGCGCTCAATAGATTGGTAGAGCATCAGGCCTGCGACCAGAATCAGAAGAATTGCACTGGTATAACCGCCCAGTATTTCGATTTTCCAGGTGCCGAATGCAAAACGCGAATCATGCGCGTAACGTCGTGCCAGCACATAGGCCAGCACGGCCAGCCCAAGTGCGAGCGTATGCGAACTCATATGCCAGCCATCCGCCAGCAATGCCATCGAATTGTATGCGTAACCGCTGATGATTTCGGCGATCATCATGATCGTCGTAAGTCCTAATGCTAGAGCGGTTTTCTTTTCACCGACCGGATTGCCGCGATCGAAAACATGATCATGAACCGGATTGTGCGGCGCGTTGGGAGTCTTCATGAAGCAATATCCTGGAATTTAATATACTATCCCCTAGTATATTACGAACGCGGATGAAAAATTCTTTATGTCACATGTTGCAGACAATAAAAAACTGCTAGCCCGGGTCAGACGCATGCAAGGGCAGGTCGGGGCGCTGGAAAAAGTGCTGAAGCAGGGTAGTGATTGCAGCGCAGTGCTGCAACAGATCGCTGCCATTCGCGGTGCGGCGAATGGCTTGATGGGTGAAGTGCTGGAAAGCCATATTCGGGAGCATTTAGGCGTTAATGTCGTCGCCCCGGATCAGCGACAAGAAGAGATCGAACAGCTCGTCAAAATATTGCGTTCTTATCTGAAATAAAAATCTGCCGAGCTTCTTCTTCGCACTTTACGCATCCGACGCCAGGATCAAGTGAGATGCGAGCTAGGCAGACTTAATTTAAGCATGTCGTCAATTGACTACGAAATCTTGGCCGATTTGGCAGCGATCGCGGACAAAACGCCAACCACGCTGTGCTTGGATGTTATTAAGTCCTTTATGCAAAATGCTTCCGCGATCAGATCTACACCTGGCATGAAGTCGGGTTCAGCGATCGCTAAAGACCTAAGGCAGATCGATTTGGATGATGAGGTAGTGAAAGTTAACGCGACTCTTGTCAGACCCATTTGGAGATTTTTATGCGATCAAAAATAGATTCTGTTCTGGATTTACTTTGCTACCATCTCTTTGGCCGTGTGCAGGATGATCATCTCCCTCTGAAAAACACCACAACAAATTTCGTATAATTTATATTATGT
>DGBN01000067.1 GCA_002384815.1 Oxalobacteraceae bacterium UBA4003
GCTAAAAAAGCTGTAGCGAAAAAAGCCGTTGCCAAGAAAAAACCGGTAGCGAAAAAAGCAGCAGCTAGAAAGCCAGTGGCTAAAAAAGCTGTAGCGAAAAAAGTAGTTGCCAAAAAACCGGCTGCCAAAAAAGCAGCGCCGAAAAAAACAGCCGCTAAAAAGCCGGCTGCCAAACCGGCAGCAGTAGCTGCGCCTGCGGTAAAAACGGTGTTGAATCCGGCAGCGGCCTGGCCGTTTCCAACCGGCACCCGCCCGTAAATTCAGGTTCGCCTGGATGCGCCTGATTAAATTCAGGCACAATCCGCTGTGTGGCTTCATGTCGCACAGCGGATTTTTTTTAAGGAGTTTTCGTGCTGGACAGTATATTTACACTGATTCTCGATACCGTTGCCATCGTGCTGGCGGGTGCCTTGCTACTCAGATTCTGGATGCAGGCCGTACGTGTTCGCCCGCCTATGGAGATTGCACAGTTCACCTATCAGTTGACTGACTGGCTGGTGCGGCCATTGCGGCGTGTGCTGCCTGGCACCGGCGGTTACGATTGGGCCAGTTTGATAGGCGCATTTCTGGTGGTGCTGATTGCTACTGCGTTCACGGTCTGGTTGCGTGGTATTTTTTCGCCGCAGACGGTATTGCTGCTGGCGCTACTGCGTATTTGTCAGTGGGCGCTATATGGTTTGATCGGCTTGATCTTGATTGAAGTTGTTTTCAGCTGGGTCAATCCACGTGCGCCGCTGGCGCCGTTTGTTCGCGCGCTGAATGATCCGTTGATGCGACCCTTGCGTCGCATTGTGCCTTTGCTTGGAAGCATCGATTTATCTCCGCTGGTCGCGCTGATATTGCTGCAGATTGCGATTCAACTGGTGACTGCTGGGGTAGGATCGTTGCTGTGATTCGTCACTGCTGATGGCGGGATGCGCCATCAGCAGTTTCACTGCGGCTGTTACAGCCGATAACCGAATGCCTGATGGAAGCGGTCATCGATTTCGACCCGTGAGAGCGCGTGATTTTGCGGGCCCTGATGGGTAATCTTGATCGAACCCATCAAGCTGGCCAGACGACCGGTAGTCGGCCAATCCAGATTATTGGTCAGGCCGAACAGCATACCGGCACGGAAGGCATCGCCGCAGCCGGTTGGATCGACAACCTTGTCCACCTTGACGCATGGAATTGCCAGACGTTCGTTATTGGTGAAAATTTCTGCGCCTTCATCACCGCGGGTGACTACCAGCGCCGAGACGCGCTCGGCAATTTGTGCCAGCGACAGTCCGGTGCGCTCAGTCAATAACTCTGCTTCGTATTCATTGACTGCCACATAGGTAGCCAGATCAATGAAGGCTTTTAATTCATCGCCGTTGAACATCGGCAAACCCTGACCTGGATCGAAGATGAAGGGTACGTTCAGATCGGCGCATTGCTGCGCATGCTGCAGCATGCCGTCGCGACCATCCGGGGCGATGATGGCAATTGCGACAGGGCCTGCGTCTGCAACGGTATTTTCATGCGAGAACGTCATGGCGCCCGGATGAAAAGCGGTGATCTGGTTACTGTCCGTATCGGTGGTGATGAAGGCCTGCCCGGTATAGGAGTGTTCTATCGTCTTGATGCATTGCTGCGAAATCTGCAGGTCTTCCAGGTGTTTGCGATAAGTGGCGCCGTCCTGGCCTATGGTTGCCATGATGAGCGGATCGCCACCCAGCAGTTTAAGGTTGTAGCCGATATTGCCGGCACAGCCGCCGAATTCACGACGCATCTCGGGGACGAAAAAGCAGACATTGATTTTATGCAGCTGGTCGGCCAGTAGCGCTTCGGAAAAGCGATTTTGGAAAGACATGATCGTATCGAAGGCCAGCGAACCGCAGATTAATGATTTCATGAGAGATAGATGTATAAATAATAGAGGCGAATGGATGCAGGAAATTGGTCGCAATCATACACTGTGCATGCCTTGAATGGCGCGGCAGGGGATTCAGGGATGGCAATTCAATCAGGTTGATGTGCTGGATGTGACGTCATGTTCAAGGATAAAACAGATACACGCGATAACCGGAGGCCTTGATCTGCGTCAGTTCAAAAGACAGTTTGACGGCATATTCGCTGTTTGCTGCAAATCCGGCGCGCACTTCGGCGGCACTCAGATAGTCAGCCGGCGCGAATACGCGGCGTAACAATGGTTTTTCGTTGGCATCGTTCAGCGTCAGCTCGATGTGCGGCCAGGTTTGCAGGCTATCGCTGTAGTTGCGTAGCAGTGTAGTGAGTACAAACGACTCTTTGCTTTCGGCCAGGGTTTGCAACTCGCTGGATTCGATGGACACGGCGGCAATTTGCGCCGGCAGATCGATACGGCAAGCAAATACATCGCATAGCTGCGTCAGCAAGGATTTGGTTTGCGGAAACTGACCGGCAATCTGGTTACGGAATAAATACGTGCCTTGCGCCAGCGCGGCAAGGAACAAAATGAAGCAGCCTGTGCCGAGTAGCGTACGCAACTTGCCGCTCAGTTTTTGCTTGCGGCGCGCGCGCCTGAGAAAGGCAGGTTCTTCGTCTTCGATTTCGACTTCATCCGGTGACGGAGCGCTGCGGGTTTTTCCCTTGGCGGATTTTTTGCTGCTGCGCCAGGGTTTGCGTTGCAAATCCTCGATCGCTTCGTCCAGTTCGTCCCGCGCATTGGGGTCGAACGACTGCGCATTCCCTTCGGCGTGGCTGAATCCCCTGGTGTCGGTTTCATCCTGCCCGACGTCTGCATCATGCGACGGGAAGTCGCGTGTGAAATCCAGCAGCGTCATGCGTTGCAGTGGATCGTCTTTGTTTATTGCTGCAGGTAGCGTTGCATCGAGGTCGGATTCGATCTCGATGCCGGATTCAGGCCCAGGCTCGGCCTCGAATGCTGCGGGAATATCGGAATCAGTTTTGTTGGATGTGAGATGCGCATCCGGCGTGATGTCCGTCTCAACAATATCAGCCTCTGCCGTATCGTCGGAGGCTGCGGACAGAGGTGCATCTATTGCAACGGGAGTCGCAGCAATGGATGCGACTGGCGCTGCTGCCGGCTCAACAACCGGCTCTGCATCGGCGGGCGGCAGCAGATGCTCGATGCCGTTGAAAATTTCCTTGCAGTGGCCGCAACGCACCAAGCCTGCACGCAATTTCAACTGGTCGTGCACGACGCGAAACGTCGTTTGGCAGTGGGGACATTGCGTCGCGAGTGCCATGGTGTTTGATTATTGCCCGTCTGGGGCGGTGATTGGCGAGCGGCCGGCCAGTGCGACCCAGCCTTCATGTTCTGCCCACACAGTCAATGCGATGAACGGAGCATAGGCAGCGGCTACTTCATCAACCTGCGTCGCCAGTACGCCGGACAAGACCAGCTGACCGCCCGGATTGACGCGTCCTGCCAGCATGGGTGCCATCAGCTTCAAGGGATTGGCAAGGATGTTGGCGACTACCACGTCAAAGGTATGTGCGTGTCCGGATGCAGCGAATTCATCCGGCAGGTAATAGTTGACATCGCAATGATTGCGTTCGGTATTGAATACCGCAGACTGGATGGCTTGCGGATCGATATCAATGCCGATGACTTTATCGGCGCCCAGTTTTTTGGCAACCATGGCCAGAATACCGGAGCCGCAACCGTAATCGAGTACCTTCAAACCGGCCGGTGCGTGGGCTTCCAGCCACTCCATGCACAGGCGCGTGGTGGGATGGCTGCCAGTACCGAAGGCCAGGCCGGGATCCAGTTCCAGTACCAATGCCTGAGGATCGGGTGCATCATGCCAGCTTGGCACGACCCAGATGTTTTTGCCGATATGAATAGGGTCGAATTGCGATTGCGTCAAGCGCACCCAATCCTGATCGTCGACACTGCGTAAAGTGAAGGCGAGATTCGTGGCAGTGAGACCAATGCTTTTCGCTGCCTCGGCAACGATTGCAGTTTGATCCGCGTCAACTGGCGTCAGTGCGACGACGCGACTGCGTTCCCATGCTGCTTCGGTTGGCTCCATGCCAGGTTCGCCGAACAGCGGTTGCTCGGCATCGGTGCCGAAGTCAGCATCTTCTACCGAGACCGATAAGGCGCCGGCGTCGAACAATGCATCGGATAGTGCCTCCGCATGCGTACGTGCGACTTCGATCACAATTTCGGTCCAGCTCATGCATACCCCAATTAATTTACTGTGCAGCCCATTATATGGGCTTAACGTGCCGGAAATGGCGGGTGAATAATGATTTCGCCGCAACAGCAGAGGTTTTCTATTGTTGCGGCGATGGTGCTGCGAGCCGTTCAGGAAAATCACGACAGGGCTAGCCTGTCTGACGTCATCTTAGGCTTTTGGTTCTTTGGGCAAATCAGGTTTGTTTGCCAGCTTTTGCTCGAGGTAATGAATGTTGGTACCACCTTCGATAAAGCGGGCATCCACCATCAGTTCGCGATGCAGCGGGATGTTGGTCAAAATACCTTCGACGACCATTTCCGACAATGCAATCTGCATGCGCTTGATCGCTTGTTCGCGCGTCGCGCCATATGAAATAACCTTGCCGACCATCGAATCGTAATTCGGCGGAACGTAGTAACCGGCGTATGCATGCGAGTCGACACGGATGCCAGGTCCGCCAGGCGCGTGCCAGGAAATGATCTTGCCTGGCGATGGCGTGAACTTGAACGGGTCTTCAGCGTTGATACGGCATTCGATAGAATGGCCGCTCAATACGATGTCGCGCTGGCGATAACGCAGTTTTTCACCTGCTGCGATACGGATCTGTTCCTGCACGATATCGATGCCGGTAATCATTTCTGTGACCGGATGTTCGACTTGTACACGGGTGTTCATTTCAATGAAATAGAACTCGCCATTTTCGTACAGAAACTCAAACGTACCTGCGCCGCGATAACCCATCTTGCGGCAGGCTTCGGCGCAACGATCACCTATGCGTTCTATTATTTTGCGTGGGATGCCAGGAGCCGGTGCTTCTTCCAGTACTTTCTGATGGCGCCGCTGCATAGAGCAATCGCGTTCGCCCAGCCACACGGCATTTTTGTGTTCATCGGCGAGGATCTGGATTTCCACGTGACGCGGATTTTCCAGATACTTCTCCATATAGACTTCAGGATTGCCGAATGCGGTACCTGCTTCGGTTTTGGTCATCGTGACGGCATTCAACAATGCCGCTTCGGTATGCACGACGCGCATGCCGCGTCCACCGCCACCGCCAGCTGCCTTGATGATGACTGGATAGCCGACTTTACGTGCAGTTTGAATGATTTCCTTGGGATCGTCCGGCAAGGCACCATCCGAACCAGGGACGCACGGTACACCAGCCTTGATCATCGTTTGCTTGGCCGTCACCTTGTCACCCATCATGCGGATGGATTCTGAACGTGGGCCGATGAAGACAAAACCGGATTGCTCTACGCGTTCTGCAAAATCGGCATTTTCGGACAGAAAGCCGTAGCCGGGATGAATCGCTTCAGCATCGGTTACTTCCGCCGCGCTGATAATAGCGGGCATGTTCAGATAGCTGAGTGTCGATGGCGCAGGGCCGATGCATACGGATTCGTCGGCCAGCTTGACGTATTTGGCGTCGCGGTCGGCTTCGGAATGGACGACCACGGTTTTAATGCCCATTTCTCGGCAGGCGCGCTGGATACGCAAGGCAATCTCGCCGCGATTGGCGATCAGGATTTTTTCAAACATGTGTAGTCTCCGCGGCGAGATTACTGCTGCCTGCGGCAGCTACGCAATGTAGCTGCGCTGCTGCGCCGCTGTGCGGCTGGTCACCGCGATTGGCAATGAGAATTTTTTCAAACATAGTGGAAACGGGACTCGTCGTTATGGGATGGAATCAAATCAGCGGCTTGAAGGGGAGCGGCATGTCGCCGAACTCCCGCCTTCAGCTATTAGCCGATGATGAATAACGGCTGACCGAACTCGACTGGCTGACCGTTTTCGACCAGAATTTCCTTGATGACGCCGGTAGCGTCCGCATCGATTTCATTCAACAGCTTCATTGCTTCGATAATGCACAGGGTGTCGCCTTCTTTCACTGTCGAGCCGACTTCGACGAATGCCGGCGAGCCAGGTGCGGAGGAGCGGTAAAAAGTGCCGACCATAGGCGACTTGACGACATGGCCTTTGATCTCGGCGACGACTGGAGCTGCCGCTGCGATCGGCGCAGCAACTGGCGCTGCTGCCGGGGCGTACTGCTGGCCACCTTGCGGCTGCATCATGACAACCTGATTTTGCGGTGCTGGGGACGATTTGACGATACGGACCTTGCTTTCACCTTCGGTGACTTCCAGTTCTGCGATATCAGATTCGGCGACCAGATCGATGAGGGTCTTGAGCTTGCGTAAATCCATGTGCAATTCCTTGGAGATTTTGATTTTATGATTAAAGATGCCGGCAATTATAAGGCATTTACCGACAAATGGTAGAAATTAGAGCTTTTTGAGCGCAAATGAGATGGCGGCTGTGTAGCCGTCTGTGCCTAATCCGCAGATCACGCCGACAGCAATGCCGGACAGATAGGAGTGATGACGAAAGGCCTCGCGCTGATGAATATTGGAGACGTGTACTTCAATAAACGGCAATGCAACCGATGCCAAGGCATCCCGTAATGATACGCTGCTATGCGTCAGTCCGCCCGGATTGATGATGATTGCATCGACGCCTTCCTTCTTGGCAGCTTGAATCCGGTCTATCAGTACGCCTTCATGGTTGCTTTGAATTGCAGTCAGCCTGGCACCGGCCTGGCTAGCCTGTTCGGCAGCAGCGCGTTCGACGTCGGCCAACGTAGTCGAGCCATAGACTTCAGGCTCGCGCGAACCCAGCAGATTCAGGTTCGGGCCGTTCAATAAAAGGATGTTTTTTGCCATGGAGATGCAACTCCGTTTGACGATGATGGCCGCATTTTGCCGCTAAATGGCGTTGATTGGCAAGGAAAAATCTCGTCTTTGCTTTAAAGGGAATGGATGTCTGCCCGCAGTTGCTCCATCTTCAGGCGCCCCAGATATGTTTTTTTGATATCGCCGTTGGGGCCGATAATGACGGTGAAAGGCAGGCCGCCCGCCTGATTGCCAAACTGTCTGGACAGTTCGCTGCCACTCATTCCGGCAATATAAAGCGGATAGGTAATTTTGTATTTGGCGGCAAACTCGCGAATATTGCTTGGATTATCGATGCCGATGCCCAGTATCTGTATACCGTGTGGCGCCAGTTCGGTTTGCAGGGCGGTCAATTCCGGCATTTCTTCCACGCACGGCGCGCACCATGTGGCCCAAAAATTAACAATCAGGGTTTTACCCTGCCATTGGGACAGCGTATGCATCTTGCCATCGGCGTCTTCCAGTTGTTGGGCAAAGAAAGTCGCCACTGCCGGTGATTCTGGCGCAGCCGGTGTGTGATGCCGATTCCCGAAGTAAATGCCCATGCCGGCAAATACCAGTGCAAAGATTCCGAATAAAAATACGTTGCGTTTCATTTCTGCTCATTTCCTTCTGTAATTAGGGCCCGTACGGATTCGATGTCGGCGCGTTCCTGGCGGCCGGAGGGGGATTTTTTGACGGCGCCGCGCAAATCATCGGTTTCATATATGGCAAGGTGCACACCTTCCTGCTGCCACATGAAACTCAGCGTTTCCACTGCTTCGTTGCGGCCTTTGAAATGGGGCGATTCCGATACTTCAAAATCGATGCGTTTGTTCAACAGATAAATTTCCACCTCTTTCGGACTGTCGGCGAACAACTGCAGATGAATATCCGAATGCGCGCCGGCGGTGCCGTTCAAGACTGCGCCCGTCAGATGCGGCTGGAACGGTGCCAGTTCGGTCATCAGGCGCACAGCCAGATGACGTAAGTGCAATAGGCGCACCGGTTGCGTGTCGCCGAAAAACAGTTCGTTATATAGACGAACTTCATCTTCCAGCAGTGCGTTATCGGGCAATACATCGCCGCGAACCTTGTTGTTGCCAAGTATTTGTTTGGCGGCCTTGCGCTTGGCGGTGCCGTAGTCAACACCATCTTCGGCAATCATGCGGGCTGCCGCTGCAGCGATTTCGGCGCGCAGCAATTCGGTATCGGATAGGGAGCGGGTAGACATGGCGCGAATGATACTCCCGCCGACACAAGCCCGTCGTCAGGTAAAATCTCGTTATTCCAATCCGAAATTGTACAATGCATATTCATATACTTGGCGTTTGCGGCACCTTCATGGGTGGTTTGGCGGTACTGGCAAAGGCCGCCGGCCATACGGTTACCGGTTGTGACGCCAACGTCTATCCGCCCATGAGCACGCAGCTCGAAGCGCAAGGCATCAAGCTCATCGAGGGTTTTGGCACTGAGCAGCTTAGGCTGCAGCCTGACTTATACGTGATCGGCAACGTCGTTTCGCGCGGCAATCCATTAATGGAAGAAATTCTCAATCGCGGCCTACCCTATACCTCCGGCCCGCAATGGATAGGCGAACATATATTGCAAGGCAAGTGGGTGCTTGCTGTAGCTGGTACGCATGGCAAAACGACGACTTCTTCCATGCTGGCATGGATACTGGAAGATGCCGGCTACGATCCCGGCTTCCTGATTGGCGGTGTACCGATGAATTTCGGTATTTCCGCGCG
>DGBN01000068.1 GCA_002384815.1 Oxalobacteraceae bacterium UBA4003
GCCCTTGGCAAGGGCCTCGGCATAGCCTTCCACGGGCCAGTAGCGCGAACTGTCGGGGGTGAGCACTTCGTCCATCAGCACCAGCGTGCCATCGGGGGCAAGGCCGAACTCGAACTTGGTGTCGGCAATGATGATGCCACGCGTCGCCGCATAATCGGCAGCGGTCTGGTACAGCCGGATGCTGACGTCGCGGATTTTTCCGGCCAATTCCTTGCCTATGCGTTGCTCCATCTCGGCGAACGTGATGTTCTCATCGTGTTCACCCATTTCGGCTTTGGCAGCGGGAGTGAAAATCGGCTCGGCGAGTTTTTCCGCCTGCTTCAAGCCTGCCGGTAATTGCACGCCGCAGACGGCGCCAGTTTTCTGGTAATCGCTCCAGCCGGAACCAATCAGGTAACCGCGCACCACCGCTTCCACCAGTATCGGTTGCAAACGCTTGGCAACGACGGCACGATTCTTTACCTGTCCCACTTCATCTGCCGCCACCACCGATTCAGGCGCAATGCCGGTCAGGTGATTCGGCACGATGTCCTTCAACTTCTCAAACCAGAAATCGGACATCTGGTTCAGTACCTGTCCTTTTTGCGGAATAGGCTCGTTCATGACGACGTCGAATGCCGATAGACGATCGCTGGTGACAATCAAAATCTTGTCGTCGCCGACCGCGTAGTTTTCGCGAACCTTGCCGCGGCCAAGTAAAGGCAATGAAGTAATGGTGGACTGATACAAACTGGTCATGACGTTTCCATAAATCTGAAACGGCGATTACCGGAATCGCCGATACGTGGTTGCACTACTGAATATGCTTGCTGAAAATATGCTTGCCGATACCTACTGCACGATTTGCGACAACTCGCCATTCTTGTACTTCTCGGCGATTTTATCCAGTGGCAGCGGTTTGATTTTTGCCGCCTGACCCTCGCAACCGAAAGCGAGGAAGCGTGCTTTACACACTTGCTTTGCCGCTTCCTTGGCCGGCTTCAGGTAATCGCGCGGATCAAACTTGGATGGGTTCTCGATCAGATAGCGACGAATCGCGCCGGTCATGGCGAGACGGATATCGGTATCGATATTGATCTTGCGCACGCCATTCCTGATGCCTTCCTGAATTTCTTCCACCGGCACGCCATAGGTTTCTTTCATGTCGCCGCCGAACTCGCGGATTTCCGCCAGCAATTCCTGCGGTACCGATGAAGAACCGTGCATGACCAGATGGGTGTTTGGAATGCGCACGTGAATTTCGCGTATGCGTTCAATCGCCAGGATGTCGCCGGTTGGCTTCTTGGTGAATTTATATGCACCGTGCGAAGTGCCGATCGCGATTGCCAATGCGTCACATTGTGTCTGCTTGACGAAATCAGCAGCCTGCTCAACATCGGTCAGCAACTGCTCGCGTGTCATCTTGCCGTCGGCACCGTGACCGTCTTCCTTGTCGCCCATCATGGTTTCCAGCGAACCGAGCACGCCCAGTTCCGCTTCTACCGTGACGCCGATTGCGTGCGAGAACTCGACCACCTTGCGCGACACTTCGACGTTGTATTCGTAGCTGGCAACCGACTTGCCGTCCGCATTGAGCGAACCGTCCATCATCACCGAGGTAAAGCCGGAACGAATTGCCGCCATGCAGACCGCCGGCGTCTGGCCGTGATCCTGATGCATGACAACCGGGATATGCGGATAGGCTTCCACCGCCGCTTCGATCAAGTGACGCAGGAAGGCTTCACCCGCATATTTTCGCGCACCGGCCGAAGCCTGCATGATCACCGGCGCACCGACTTCATTCGCCGCTTCCATGATGGCTGTTACCTGTTCCAGATTGTTGACGTTGAACGCCGGCAGGCCGTAGCCGTTTTCAGCCGCGTGGTCGAGCAATTGACGCATGGATACGAGAGGCATGGTAATTCTCCAAAAACAGTAAATGTGGGTTGGTCGAACTGACGATTTCTGCAGCCCCCGCGCGCTTGCTCAACAGCGGTTTCTGCATTCATCGCATATACGACAAATTGGTTTTCAATAATCGGTACTACGTTTTTAAGCGATAGGGCTGTGTCTTAACTTGCTGAGCGTTGTTCGAGAATGTCGACAGCCGGCAAGGTTTTCCCCTCGAGGAATTCGAGGAAAGCACCGCCGCCGGTCGAGATGTAGCCTATCTTGCCTGCAATATCGTACTTGGCAATCGCCGCCAAGGTATCACCACCGCCCGCTACTGAAAATCCCCTGGATTCTGCAATCGCATGCGCCAGTGTCCTGGTGCCGTTGGCAAACTGGTCAAACTCGAATACGCCTACCGGGCCATTCCAGACGATGGTACCGGCTTGCGCAATCTGCCTTGCCAGTATCTCGGCAGTCTTCGGTCCGATATCCAGAATCATGTCGTCATCGGCTACATCTTTTACGTCCTTGACGGTCGCGATGGCGGTCGGCGCAAACTCTTTCGCGCAAACGACATCGACTGGAATCGGCACCGAAGCACCACGTTTTGCCATCATGTCCATGATCGCTTTCGCATCGCCCACCAGATCCGCTTCCGCCAGCGATTTGCCGATTTTCAGGCCTGCCGCCAGCATGAAGGTATTGGCAATGCCGCCACCGACAATCAGATTATCGACCTTGTCAGCCAGCGTTTTCAAAATGGTCAGCTTGGTCGATACCTTGGAGCCGGCGACGATAGCCACCAGCGGGCTGGCCGGTTGGTGCAAAGCCTTGCCCAATGCATCCAGTTCCGCAGCCAGCAAAGGGCCGGCACAGGCGACAGACGCATATTTTGCAATACCATGCGTGGTCGCTTCAGCGCGATGCGCAGTGCCGAATGCATCGTTCACATACACATCACACAGTGCGGCAATTTTTTTGGCCAGCACATCGTCGTTCTTTTTCTCGCCCTTGTTGACGCGGCAATTTTCCAGCAGGACAACCTGGCCCGGCACCACATCCACACCGTCTACCCAGTTTTGTTTCAACTCAACCGGCTGGCCGAGCAATTCGCTCAGCCGCTGTGCAATCGGCGCCAGCGTATCGGCCGGCTTGAATTCGCCTTCCACCGGACGCCCCAGATGAGAAGCCACCATCACAGCAGCACCCGCCTGTAGCGCCTGCTGAATCGCCGGCACCGAAGCGCGTATGCGCGTGTCTTCGGTGATATTGCCCTTGCTGTCTTGCGGCACATTGAGATCGGCACGGATAAATACGCGCTTGCCCTTCAGTTCACTACGCGCGATCAAATCGCTCAATCTTTTGAATTGCATGAGTAATCGTTGTCAGGTTGGACGAAAGACCGCTATTTTACCGCACCGGATGGCGCAAAACCCTTGGCTTCATGCCAATGTTCCGTGCGAAAAAAACGGGAAGAGAGGGAATTGTCGGTTTGATCATCAAATTTGTTCAAATGGCAAAGTCATGGCTTAGAAGGCCGTACGCCAAATAGATTCATTTTTGACACGAAAAAAATGATGGCAGACCGGATAAAATCACACTATTCGGCGCTGCGGACTGCGGTTGGTTTTTCCGGTCTGGCTGAATCCGTTAAAATCGAAGTCTCGTAAAATTACTTGGGATATCAACATGTCGATGGCTGATCGCGATGGGAAAATCTGGAAAGATGGTCGATTAATCGACTGGCGCGATGCAACTGTGCACGTCCTGACCCATTCGCTGCACTACGGCATGGCAGTATTTGAAGGCGTGCGCGCCTATAAAACCGCCCAAGGCACAGCAATCTTCCGCCTGCGCGAACACACCGAACGATTGTTCAATTCGGCAAAAATATTCCAGATGAACATCCCCTTCGATCAGGAAACCGTGATGCAGGCGCAACTGCAAGTGGTGCGCGAAAACAGGCTGGAAAGCTGCTATCTACGCCCTCTGGTCTGGATCGGCGATGAAAAGCTGGGCGTCTCCGCGCAGGGAAATACCATACATATCGCCATCGCCGCCTGGCCGTGGGGCGCCTATCTGGGTGAAGACGGCATCAACAAGGGCATACGCGTCAAAACCTCATCCTTCAGCCGCCATCACGTCAACGTTTCTCTGGTACGCGCCAAGGCATCCGGCTATTACATCAACTCCATCCTGGCCAATCAGGAAGCGCTGGCCGATGGTTACGACGAAGCGCTGCTGCTGGATACGGACGGCTACGTGTCGGAGGGCTCGGGCGAAAACGTTTTCATCATCAGGAAGGGCAAGATCTACACACCCGACCTGGCGTCCTGCCTGGACGGCATCACGCGCGATTCGGTGTTAACGATGGCGCGCGACCTCGGCATTGAAGTCGTGGAAAAACGCATTACCCGCGATGAAGTATATTGCGCCGACGAAGCTTTCTTTACCGGTACCGCAGCTGAAATCACGCCCATACGCGAACTCGACAATCGCGCCATCGGCGATGGCCAGCGCGGCCCGATTACCGAAAAACTGCAAGCCCTGTTTTTCGATGTCGTCGCCGGCAAGGCGCCACAATACAGCCATTGGCTGACGATCGTCTGATCGCCGGCAGCGGGCGCTATTATTTTCTATGCGAGTGCCCCGCTTCCCCTTACTATCTGCAACAATCTCACCTGTTTAACCAGTTCAACACAGCAATTCGGAGAATGAAATGACACAAGCAACGCCCAACGCGTCCGCAATCGAACTCGACGGCAAGGATTTGCCAGCCTACTGTCCCAACCCGGCAATGCCGGCCTGGAGCTCGCATCCACGCGTATTCCTCGAATTCTCGCACGGCGAAGCGAAATGTCCGTATTGCGGCACCGTCTATCGCCTGAAACCCGGCGCGGTCATACACGGTCACTGATAGACCATCATGCCAAAAATACGCAAGCAGTTCGGCACGGCAGACGACATCGAAAACGCCTTGTACGACGCAATCGGTCGCGCCGATCTGGAAGCGTTGATGGAATTATGGGCCGACGATGAAGAAATTGTCTGCATTCATCCCGATGGCACGCGACTGATCGGGTATGCCGCGATCCGTGCCTCGTGGGAAGACGTTTTCACCCGCGGCGGCGTGCACATACGTCCGCTGCAATTGCATGTCTCGCAAAACATGATGAGTGCGGTACACAATCTGATCGAAACCGTGTTTACGACTGAGGGGACGCAACGCGACGTGCATATTCTGGCGACCAATGTGTATGCGAAAACCCCACTCGGCTGGCGCCTCGTCCTGCATCATGCATCGACAGCGCCCGGCAAGGCAAAAACGGAACTGGTGGCCAATAATGTGCTGCATTGATGCTTGATGCGGGCATACCGTTATCCAAAATCCCGCTTGCCATGCATGCACGTACCGTGTGCTGTTTCATGACCCGCGCTTCCTGACATTCCTGCTTTCATCCAAATCACGCCACGATTGCCTCGATGATCTACCCCGCTCCATGCTGGCTGCCCGGCGGCCATCTGCAAACCATCTACCCTGCAAAATGCATCGCCAAACCAGCGGTTGGCTACCGGCGCGAACGATGGAGTACGGCGGATGGCGATTTCATCGATCTGGATTTTGTCGACGGCAAAACGGGGCAGCCATTCATCGTCATGTTTCATGGCCTGGAAGGTTCCTCCGACAGTCATTACGCACGCGCATTGATGGCGCACATTGCAAGCATCGGATGGTCGGGAGCGGTTGTTCACTTTCGCGGCTGCTCGGGCGAACTGAACCACGCCCCGCGCTTTTATCATTCCGGCGACGCCGGGGAAATCGACTGGATTCTGCGACGCCTCGCACCGCATGCCCGCACAGGCGGCGCCGGAAAATTTTATGCGGTCGGCATATCGCTGGGCGGCAACGCGCTATTGCGCTGGCTGGGTGAATCACAGCATCAGGCGGAAATTGTCGATGCCGCCTGTGCGATCTCCGCTCCGCTCGATCTGGCCGGTGGTGGCGCAGCCCTGTCGCGCGGCTTCAACATGCTGTACACCCGTATTTTTCTGCAAACCCTGAAACCGAAATGCCGGGATAAACTCAAACAGTTCCCCGGCCTGTTCGATCATGACGCGATGATGAATGCACGCGATCTATACGCATTCGATAATGTCGTCACCGCCCCTTTGCATGGCTACCTGAACACCGATGATTACTGGCACCGCGCCAGTGCCAAATACGTACTCGATGACATCACCGTGCCGACGCTGGTACTGAATGCACGCAACGATCCTTTTTTGCCGGAGCAGTACTTGCCGGCGAGCGCAACAGCGGCAATCACGCTGGAACAGCCTGCACACGGCGGCCATGTAGGCTTCACTGTCGGCGCACCTTTCGGTAAATTGAACTGGTTGCCACAACGCATGATCAGTTTTCTGCAAGCCGCTTGATTGTAAAAGGAGGAAAAATGGATGAGATCGTTGCACACGCGCTGACAAAATGGCCGAACGTGCCACATTGCTACGGCTGGCTGGCACTCGATGCGCGGGGCAACTGGCGCATGCGAAACGAACATGCGCAAACGCATGGCCTGCCCGGCGACCGCATCACGCATCCGGCCCTGATCGGCTTCATCAATCGCAATTACAACCACGATGCACAAGGCCGCTGGTATTTCCAGAACGGGCCGCAACGTGTGTATGTCGAACTGGAAGTCACTCCCTACATTGCGCATACCGAACCGGCAGCCGGTTTCGTACTGCAAACAGGCGAGCAGTTACTGCACATAGAGCATGGCTGGCTCAGCGAACAGGGAAGATTATTCCTGCAAGGCGAGGAGAAATTTGCCTTGCTGGATGACCGCGACATGGCGCAATGCCTGGCCGAACTGCAGCTGGATGAGCAGCCGGTCACTGACGAACAATTGATGTTGTGGCTGGAACAGCGCGGAAACAGCGGTGAGCTGTCACTGCATTACGGAGGCAAAAAAATAGTGCTGACCTGCATCCTGGAAGCGGCTATCGGCAAACAGTTCAACTTCATGCGCGCGCCGCAAGCCTCCAGCTGATTTCAGGTCGTGAGTCAATGCGTTTTTGCTTTACGCTCAACCTTCTTTTTCCTGCCGGATTTCTTCCAGTCGCTGCGCCTTCATCTCGCGTTCACGTGCATCGATAATCGACAAATCGTAAAACGATGCATCCGGCGCACGACGCGCAATCGACAGTTGATCGATCGCCGCCGGCAAGCTGCCGTTCAAGGCATACGATTCAGCCAATGCCAGATGCTGTTGCGCCTGCTTGTTCAATGCTGCATAGGTTTTCGCCAGGCGATCGTACAGTTGCGGCTCATGCCGGTATAACTGCACCTGGTCACGCAGGAATGTCACCGCATCTTCATAGCGCGCTGCCGCAAAAAGCGCATCCGCATATTGACGCGCAATCCCGCGCGACAATGGAAACTGATTGCGTGCGCGCTCCGCTTCTTCCACTGCCTCCCTGGGTTGGCGCGCGGCCAGCCTGATATCGATTGCCAGACTGCTCAATACGACGTTCCTGGCTGCCGGCGAACCGGCTGTCAATGTTGTCTGCGCATCGTTGAGCATGCTCTGCGCCTTCTTTGTATCGCCCTGCCTGAGCGCAGCGTAAGCCAGGCCATACTTCCCTGCAATCATTGCCGTGCGTGTTTGCAGCTGCAACTGTCGCTCGAATGCAGCCCTTGCATCCAGCATGCCCTGCTGCGATGGATTTTGCAGGATCCTGACCCTGGCTTGAATCAGGGAGAAATCCAGACTATCCGCATGCTGCCGGTAACGCTGATCGCGTGTACGCGCCTCGATATCCGCAATCCGCTCGGTCGTCATCGGATGCGAACGCAGATAAGGCGGTGCGGTATCGGTATAGTTGCGGCTGGCCTGCTGCAGGCGTCCGAAAAAATTGATCATACCGGATGTTTCAAAACCGGCTTCGCGCATGATATCCAGCCCGACGCGATCCGCCTCGCGTTCTGCATCACGGCTGAAGTTGAGCCGTCGCTGTATCGCCAGTCCCTGCCCGCCCATCATCATCGCCATGCCGGCATCCGGACTTGCCGTCGCTGTCAACGCGCCAAGCACCATCGCTGCCAATGGAATCAGCATGTCCTGCTTTTGCTTGCCCAGCATGCGGGCGATATGGCGTTGTGCAACGTGGCCGATTTCATGCGCCATCACAGAAGCAAGCTCGGATTCATTCTGCGCCGCCAGCACCAGCGCCGAATGCACGCCGATAAAACCACCCGGCAAGGCAAACGCATTCAGCATCGGATCGCGCACTGCGAAGAAGAAAAAATCGTACTGCGTTTCACCCCGTGCTTCCGGCCGCACTGCAAGCAGGCTGTTGCCCAGCCCGTTCAGATATTCCTGCAAGGGTTCGTCATTCAGATAATCGCGATTGCGCCGGATATCGCGCATGATCTGCTCGCCCAGCTTGCGTTCCATCAAGGGCGACAATTCTTCCCGCTCGGTATCGCCAAGACTGGGCAGAGGCTGCGCAAACGCAGCCGGAGGCGCGACTGCAGGCGACAAGGCAAAAACAGCCAGCAAAGCCGCCAGCATCGCAGATCGCACAGGGAATCGCGGTAGAGAAATATCGGCAGGAAGAAAGGATTTCAGTTTCACGATGCTATGATACCTGCTCATCGCAAACGTTCCACACTTCCAGCCACAGACGCATTTTCATCATCATGACTGCACACAACAAAACTTCTACCACCAACGACGGCCTGACTCATTTCGACGCCACCGGCCAGGCACACATGGTCGATGTCGGCAGCAAGAATGAAACCCACCGCATCGCAATCGCCAGCGGCACGATACGAATGAAACCGGAAACACTCGCCATTATCGAATCCGGTACGGCGAAAAAAGGCGACGTATTAGGCATCGCCCGCATCGCAGCGATCATGGCTGCAAAACGCACCAGCGATCTGATTCCCCTGTGCCATCCGCTCGCACTGACGCGCGTCACGGTTGATTTTTCTATCGATGCGACGCAATCCAGTATTCACTGCACTGCGCAGGTAGAAACATTTGGGAAAACCGGCGTGGAGATGGAAGCATTGACCGCTGTGCAAATCGGGTTATTGACGATTTACGATATGTGCAAGGCGGTGGATAGGGGGATGATGATGAGTGAAATCAAGGTCCTGGAAAAACACGGCGGAAAGTCAGGGGATTGGGTAGCCGACCTATAATTTCAGTAGGCACTGATGAGATCGCTCTCACAGACTGAATAAAAAACACTCCATTATTGGAGTGTTTTTTGAATACGGGCTATCAAATCACTACGCGCAAACCATTTGCAGATCACAAGCTTATTTCTCAACCTCGACTGGCCAAGGAACAGCCGCTATTGCTGGATTCTTGAGTGATTGCCTGGCCCAATCTTCCCTCACTAAAAGACATTGACCTTTAGGCGCCAGTTTGCACAGTCTTCTCAACCACAATGCAGCTTCATCAGGACGTTGATTCAGGGCCATTGCCGTTGCAATCTTGTTGAAGAAAATCATATTAGGGTACAAGCCGGTCACGTTACGCATCCAGTCCAACTCTTCATTTGTCAATCCCGCCCTGGGCTCAAACCGTGCATAACGCATATAGTCTTGCCACTGCGTCAGAAGCAACACATCCGGCGGCCCATGCGGTCTCGACATAGTGAAGTTGTACCATTCCATGCGCAGTATCCGATAGCTGGTTTCAACGCGTGAATAGTCCCGAATGATCAATGCTAAAAGCATCGTAGCAGCCAGCCAGATAGCAAAGAAAATCCATCGACTGGTATAAACCACGGGCTTTGCGCCCAAACGTACATTTAATACACCCATCATCATCCCCGCTGGAAGCAGGAAATAGGCAAAGTACAGTGGTAATTCAAGCATCGCGTGATTCGCGATGATGAGTAGAAAAACAAACAGCACCGCATTTTCTGCAGTCCGGACAGCGCGAAATCTCTTCCAGAACCACCAGAGTAACGCTCCCGAGATCAATAACCCCAAGGGAATACCGCACCACAAAAACACATCAAAAAACAGATTGTGCGAGTATGAAAAAAAACTGCCCACCGGTGGGTGTTCAGCAGCCACCATCATCTGCGCCAATCCACTCTGATTCCATCCAAAGCCTAACCATGGCTGCTGCGACAAGGCATCGGCGAAAGCAGCCCATGCCAACTGACGCGTTCCGCCACTCATGCGAGCTACATCGGCAATATCGACCTGCGCACCGCCTCCCTGCATATGCGAGCTATATTGCCACCACCCCAAAAGTACAACGCAGACTACAAAATAAAGACCTAAACCACTCATTACCCATGGCAACCTGAAGTCCCTCCAGAGGCCACGCCAAAACCAGCTAATACATACCAACAAGAAGACGCCTATCCAGGCAGTACGCGATGCAGTTAATGCAATTCCAAACAGCAAGTACGCCGACATCAACAAGGCAGGCCAGACACCGATACGTTTATGCAACCAGCCCCATGCTACGGCCAGCAAACCCCATAATAAAAAAGTGCCCAATTGATTCGGCTGGCCGAAATTGGCATGAGGTCTTGCAGGCCCCCCACCCATAGACCACAGTTCCAACCCCTCCAATCCTAGCCACGTATGCAATTGCAAGCCGACAGACAACAAGGCAGCCGCACCGATTGCCAGAAAAAGAGCATCAAGGAACTGACCAGAATTACTAGCTTCCCAGCGTGCCCCCGTCAGCAAAGCCAATAAAAAACCTAGCAAATAGGCGCTTGAAATCCAGGCATTACCTATCATCGGCACAATATCAAACGCATATTGAATCCAGACTATGCAGGGCAACAATGCGGTCAATGCCGTAATTCGGTGCCACGGCAACGGACCACGCACGCGCAAGATAGCGGCAAACGATGCGATAGAACAAATCAATGCAATCCACGTGTCCGTATGAAAGGAAAGCCATGGGTGGTAATGATTAGGTAATAACCAACCAATAGCTAGGGCGCAAGCCCAAAGGATCTGCCAAAAATTGGTCATTACCGGGCGGCCATAGGTCATCCGATGTTTTCCATTCAAAAAATAAATACAAAAAAGGCACCCTAAGAGGGTGCCTTCCGCTGCCATCCTTAACCTACTAATCTAAAAAAACCTGCATCGATTACTAGTAGAACAGATTGCTATTACTTAGATTTTAGGCAAATATTTAGCATTCACGTTGCCGCCGATAGTCCATTGCGTTCCAGCTTGAGTACACGAACCATTATAAATAATTGTTTGACCAGCTGTGACACTCGAACCAATGTCTTTCATTACAATCGTCACCGTTGCGGTAGCAGCATTCGTATTAGCAACAAGCACTGATGTTGTGTATTTACCATTGATATCCGTTGCATCTGGAAGGCCCAATGACGTGTTCAAGTCAGCGACACCAGCTGTTGTTAAACTTTGCTCGCTACAGGCGATGCCTACAGCAGTACGTGCTGGCGACGACAAGCTAACTGCTTCAGATACTTTCGCTTTCACGGTGTAGTCTTGATACGCAGGCAAAGCAACAGCAGCCAAAATACCGATAATCGCCACAACGATCATCAATTCGATCAGCGTAAAACCGGCTTGTGCTTTTTTAATCATTTTCATCGATTTCATTTGTTTCTCCTGTTGGGAAATAAGGGCAGTTCCTCTGCCACGTTTTCCAAGGAGCAATCGGTATGCCAGCTCAATATCGATGAAATTACGCACTTTTTACAATTTAAATACACAAAAAGTAACAATTTTGGTTACGACCCACCAATTTTTGTCACTTTAACAGGAAATTTTTGTCTGCTGAACGCAGGTAGACGCCAGCCTCAGACCCGCAAAGCACTGCGGCAAATTGATGAATTAATACAAAAACATCATTTCGCTACCGGACAAGGCGATGACATCGCCATGCTTCAGCGGGTGCGTCTGCATGCCTATCGATACGCCGTTGACGAGAGGATAAACCTCGCCCTCGACGTGAGTCACAGCGTAACCTTGCGCATCCTTTGTCAGCACCGCAACTTGCACACCCGGACGGCCTATGGTGGTCAGCACTTTTGTCAGTGCAATGACCTTGTCTCTGGCGGCACCACTCAATACCTTGATGGCGGCAATGGATCTGCCGGATGCATTTTGCGATGGCGGGACACTATGCCGGGGTTCGTCCGGATTGTTTTCTTCAGACTGCGCAAAATGGACGAGGTGCCATAAACGCTGTCTTCTATCCGGTACTGGATGGTATGGGTGGCGAGTTCGATCACATCCCTGCCTTGCAGCAGATGCTTCCTTACCGGCTGGCCGTTGAGACGGCTGCCATTGGTACTGCCGAGGTCTTCGAAGTACGATTCCGTGGGAGTGGTGATGATTACAGCATGTTCGGCGCTGATGCCGGGCGCGTCGATCACGATATCGTTGTAGGTCCTGCGTCCTATGGTGATGCGTGTTTTCAGGAGCGGAAGCTCCTGCAATGTGACGCCATCCTTCGCCAAAATAATCGTGGCCATTTCTATTTTCCGACTTCTTTTTCTGCATCAAATGATAGTGGGGAAGCGTGTACATACGTACGCGTTTCCGATTCGCGCTGCCATACTCCGGCGAAAACAATATGGGTGCATGCATGGATATATCAAGATGCGTGCCATCTGCATCAAGATGAAGGCAAGGCCGATCGCAAGCGGGCAAGAAGGCGTTCACGCAAACTGATCGGCACCACCCGGCTTGATTGTACTTTTGCCAAAACGACAGAGATATTGTCACGTCCGCCGTTGTTATTCGCAGCCTCAACCAAGGTGCCGCATAATAAATCAAGATCGGAATGATCGCTTTTTAGGATGGCAATCATCTGTTCATGCGACAGCATGTCGGACAGGCCGTCGGAACACAGCAGATAAAGATCATCATTTTCGGTCGGGTAGTCGTTGACTTCCACATCGATTTGCGAGGCAACGCCAAGCGCCCGCGTAATCAGGTTTTTGTTCGGTGCAAAACGCGCCCATTCCGGGCTGATCAAACCCGCGTCTATCTGTTCCTGCAATTGAGAATGATCGCGTGTCAGCTGCTGCAAGCCGCCTTGCCGGAATCGATAGGCGCGAGAATCGCCGATGTGCGCCAGCACAATGCGATCATGATGAAATAGTGCAGCAACCAGCGTGGTACCCATGCCGCTGAATTGCGGCTGAATGCGTGCCACTTCCAGTATCTGCACATTGGCCAGGGTAACGGACTCCACCATCAAGCCCTGCAAAAACTTGCCGGTCAGCCGTCGCCTTTTTTTCTGTTGCTGCAGACGCTGCTCCAGCATGGCCACACATACCGAGGTGGCAATCCCGCTCGCTACTTCGCCGGCATTGTAACCACCCATGCCATCCGCCAGCACCGCGATTTTATAATCGACATTGATCTCGACGGCATCTTCATTGTGCGCACGCACCAAGCCCGTATCGGTCTTGACGGCGAATTGCAGCGCGACGTGATGCGTCATAAAGGTGGAAGGTTAACGGGCTATGCAGGCTACGTTGAAAATACAAATATTCCTTGCTAATACATGTGAGCAATCGTGCCGCAGATTATCTCTTGATCGGGTCAGAAATACTTTCTTTTTGCTATCAGAACAGATGATATCTGCTTTCTCCGTGAAAACTATTCACTCTTGCCGATTAATACGAATTCAGACACGTTCAGGCGCGATTTTTCTACCGTTTTGGAACAGATGAAAGCAATTGCCACATCTAATCCGCTTTTCATGAAATATATCCTTCTCTTCATTTAACAAAAAATGAGGCCATGTCACAGCTAAACCACCGCTATACCTCGCTCTATTCGGTTTCATATGCCGACCCTGCATGCGTTTGCGCAAGACCAAGCCATGCGATCGCCAATTGAAGCGATCGGCCTTTATAATGACAAGAATACACATGCGGGGCCGCCCACCTTGCGCCCCTCCACCCGCTTTTCAGAAATGGAGAGATGCCGGATCGCTTCCGCCATCGAGAATGATCATGACGACATTGATTTACACCCACGAAGCCTGTTTGAACCATAAGCCCGGCTCCGGCCACCCGGAATCGCCTGAACGTCTGAAAGCGGTATTGCGCGCCTTGCGCACGCCGGAGTTCGATGCCGCAGAGTGGCGTGATGCGCCTATGGGCACACGTGAACAAGTGCTGATGATCCATACCGAAGCATTCGTCGAAGATGTGGAAGATGCCTCCCCCAGCCAGGGTTACATGCCGCTGGATGGCGGCGATACTGTCATGTCGCCCGGCTCGCTGGAAGCCGTCATGCGTTGCGTGGGCGCCGCCTGCGCTGGTGTTGATGCGGTGATGGGCAAGGAAGCACACAATGTATTCTGCGCTACCCGTCCATGCGGCCATCATGCCGAACCGAACAAGGCGATGGGATTTTGCATTTACAATCAGGCGGCCATCGCGGCAGCCTACGCGTATGACGTGCATAAACTGGAACGGGTTGCCGTCGTCGATTTCGATGTTCATCACGGTAACGGCACGCAAGCTGCGTTTTACGATCGCCCTGAACTGTTCTACGCATCCAGCCATCAATCGCATTTTTATCCCGGCACTGGCCTGGAAGCAGAAACCGGCATCTCGCACAACATCGTCAACGTTCCACTGCCACGCGGTTGCGACTCTGCGATGTTCCGCGAACAGATTGCGGCAAAAATGTTGCCGGCCATCCGTGCCTTCAATCCTGAAATTCTGATCATTTCGGCCGGCTTCGACGCCCATCATCTGGACCCACTGGCCGGTTTGAATCTGCAGGACGACGACTTCGACTGGGTGACGCGCGAACTGATTAAAATTGCCGACGACTGCTGTGAAGGTCGCGTGGTTTCCATCCTTGAAGGCGGTTACAGCCTGGAAGGTCTGGCTTCCAGTACGGCCATTCACGTCAAGGCATTGATGGATCACTGATCCTGCCATGCATGGTCGCCCATAAAGGGCGACCATGCTGCCGCAGCAAAGCGATGAGCCCACGCGTTATTTCCATACTTAGCTACCAACGCCCATCAGCACCTGCCGTGAATTGCCTGACGGCAAACAATGCCCGGCGCAATCTTCTCTTCTGATCCTACGCAGCATTGGATGCTTGTCTGATTCACCAAATATAATTCTGCGCATAAAATCATTCCTCTACCCTGAGAGGAGGACACCATGCCCAGCAAGGACGAGATTACCCGTACAGATAGTGAAAACGAGAAGGACATCACTGCAATCCCGCAAAGCGCACGTGTCGACGCCAGCGATGCTGACATTTCAACACCGTCACCTGCTGCTTCCGATAAAAAATCCGGTTTAAACAATGCCGTGCCAACGCCTCCGAAAGATGTGCAAGCCCGTCTTCGCAAGGCTGCAGAAGAAAGCGACAAGCTGGACTCTCCGGAAAGAACGAACGATTCCACGATAGATCCCAATAAACCTAAAAAAGATTTATTGAAGGGATTCCATGGCGGCTAATTGACATGGCTCATCGCCACAATTTGAACAGATGGATGGCAATGGTATCTCGCGACCATAGCCATCCATCCTTGTCGCATGACCTTGTTGCGAACAACTTCTTTCTGGCATATCGCACTGATAAGGCCATCTAGTTTTTCATGACGAACAATTATCCAGACAACACGCAGTCGTCCGGACATTTGCCAGCCTGATTATTATTTTTGCGCATCTTCTGCGGCGTTCTGGATTTTTTCACCAGCCTTTTCAATTTGCTCACCAGCTTCATTGACTGTCTGATCAACTTCTTTTCCTGCTTTTTCTGCCGGGCCTTCCTGTTTCTGGCATCCGACCAGAGCCACAGCCACAGCCATCATCCCCATCGCCAATACGGCAACTGCAGCATTTTTACATTTGATCATTTTCTATCTCCTCAAGATGATGATCGATCACTTACTTTTTATCTTTTCCAACCTCGTTGCCTATCACGCCTCCGACAGCGGCACCGCCGACTGTACCAAGCGCACTACCCCCGGTGAGAACTGCGCCGCCTACCGCTCCTGCGCCTGCTCCGATTGCCGTACTTTTGTCGCGCCTGGACATGCCTTCGCAACCAACCGCGCTTAGCAATACCGCCGTAGTGATGACGGTAAATATACATCTTTGTATCGTTTTCATTGGAATATCCTTTTTTGTGTAGCAGCAATAAAAAATACTGCTGACTGCCACTAAAAGTAATTGGAAAACTCCTGGCCATCTGTGCGCTGCATCACTTAAATCACACGCAAGTCACCGAAAATTGATGGAGCTGCAATTTAAGTCCAAAAGCGGATAGGCGCCAGCGACGTGGAACACATCCAGTCCGCCTCGCGGGTCTATGCTCTTTCAAAGAAATACGCATCCGCCTTCGACCCGATTGAAAACCAGGGTAATAGAGTCAAAGGCATGATGGAGGAGATAAAACAGATGCACATCGATCAGTGTGCACTGGGTTGGGTATGAAGATCGCCTGGGAAAATTGCCGGTGCAGTGGACTCGCAGACCCTGCATCTTTATGAATGAAGTTAGATTTTTCCGTTACAAGTTGCGCGCAAATGGCCAGCCAGCCTGTCAATCCTCGTCTTCTTCTTTAGCGTGGATCGCCGCCTGTATCGCCCGATGTGAAAATCCACGCTGCAACAGGAAGCGCATCTGCTTTGCACGACCGTTCGCATCGCTTGCTGCAACACCGAATTTTCTCGACCAGACTTCTCGTGCGCGCGCGACCTCATCCTGCGCCAGCGCGGCCTTTATTTCGGTCAATGAGTCAGGATCTATGTTGTGGCTTTTCAGCTCGGACAAAATCCGGCTATTGCCGAAACGCGCTGCCCGCCGATTGACCAGCGACTCGGAAAAACGTGCTTCGGACATGAAGTTGGCTGCTTCCAGCGTATCGAGCAAAGCCTCGATATCGTCGCCTTCCTGCGCATAGCGCGCCAGTTTGCGCGCCAGTTCCTGACGACTATGTTCGCGCGCCGACAAATAGCGAAGCGCCCGCGCTTTCAGACTCACCTGCAGTTTTGCCATATGAGTCCTTCAGCGCGGGCGCCCGTTAAAAACAATCATCAAGTCGAAGTCGAGCAATAAACGGCTCAGCCGTATTATTTACTCGACCTCTTTCAGTTCTTTGGCTTCCTTGCTTTCCTTGGCGCCAGCCTTCTTCGCAACAGGTTCATCCGACTTGAGCACGCCGAGTGCGGGCACCCCCAAAGAAGCGCGAACCTTGTTTTCAATTTCACGCGCCAGTTCCGGACGTTCTTTCAGATAATTGCGCGCATTGTCCTTTCCCTGACCGATACGTTCGCCGTTATAGCTGTACCAGGCACCGGCCTTTTCAACGATTTTTGCATCTGAACCCAGATCCAGGATCTCGCCTTCGCGCGATGTGCCTTCGCCATACAGAATGTCGAAATGCGCTTCCTTGAATGGCGGTGCAATCTTGTTCTTGACGACCTTGACTCTGGTTTCATTGCCAATGACTTCATCGCCGGATTTGATCGAACCGGTACGGCGGATATCGAGGCGTACTGAAGCGTAAAATTTCAATGCATTACCGCCGGTTGTGGTTTCCGGATTGCCGAACATCACGCCAATTTTCATGCGGATCTGGTTGATGAAAATCACCAGCGTATTGGTGCGGTTGATGCTGCCGGTCAGTTTGCGCAAGGCCTGCGACATCAGGCGTGCCTGCAGACCAGGCAGGGAATCGCCCATATCACCTTCGATTTCAGCACGTGGCGTCAGGGCCGCAACCGAATCGATGACGATAAGGTCAACGCCGCCGGAACGTACCAGCGCATCGCAGATTTCCAATGCCTGTTCGCCGGTATCCGGCTGCGAAATCAGTAATTCCGACAGGTTGATGCCGAGCTTTTGCGCGTAAGTTACGTCCAGTGCATGCTCCGCGTCGATAAATGCGCAGGTGCCGCCGAGTTTCTGCATTTCTGCGATGGTTTGCAGCGTCAACGTGGTTTTTCCCGACGATTCCGGGCCGTAGATTTCAACTACGCGGCCGCGCGGCAAACCGCCGACGCCGAGCGCGATATCCAGACCGAGCGAACCGGTGGACACAACCTGCACCTCTTCGACGACAGCGCCGTCTTCCATGCGCATCACCGAGCCTTTACCGAACTGCTTTTCGATTTGCGCCAATGCGGCGGCGAGTGCTTTACTCTTGTCCGAGTTCGGTGCGTTTTTTTTATCGTCCATGAGGGTTCTTTCGACGGTTGGTGTTGAAACAAAATGGCCAACAAACAGTTTTTGCGGCCAGAAACCGTACTGTATAAAAAAACAGTGCTTTATGCAAGCGCCTTCTTGATGTTTTATTTAAAATGAATAAAAAAACAACTTTTCTGATTTCGTCCGGACTGTTCTTTCGCTTCAATCGTCCCGGCCTTTCCACGTAAGATATGGTCGCTTTCATTCAAATTCCCATCCAACATACATGCCCAAGCTGGAAGACCTGTTAGAAGTCGCCTACAAGAAAGAGCGTGCAAGCAGCCGTCGGCTGGCAAAAAATCTGGCCTTGTCAGCCGAGGATGCCTTGCGACAAACCCTGCAGACAGCAGCTGGCAACCAGCTCCTGAGCGAACTTATCGCCAATCGCAAACGGCAAAAAGCCGATGCCGTGACAAAAATCGCCCTTCGCAAACAGCTGACGACAGATGCACGCGCATATAAAAGAAGCGCCACCCTGCCCGACCCGGCGGCGTGGCTGGCCTGGTTCGATGGGGCAAGCCATCCGAATCCCGGCAAAATGGGCGTAGGCGGCGTGCTCAGGAATCCGAATGGCGAGCTGATCCACATCAGCTTCGCCGCCGGCCAGGGCGATAGCAGCGAAGCGGAATATCTCGCGCTGATCGCAGTGCTGCAAGCAGCACTTGAAGTCCGGCCGGAAAAGCTCGTGATCTATGGCGATAGCCGTGTCGTGCTGGACGATGTACAGGCGGAAAACGGCGCAGCCGTATTGAGCCATCACCGCATGCGGGCCAGACAATTGATTGCACAATTGACAAACCTTGCCCTGATCTGGATTCCACGCCGGAAAAATTCCGCCGCGGATGCCCTGTCGCAGCAGGCCGTCATACTCCCCGCCATCTGCAGGGAGCAGTAAAACGTGCTCTTGCGCACAATCCGCCTGACCGCAGCATCAACACTTGTCTTGCCGCTGTTGACGAAACCCAATAGACTACAAGCCAACTTCCCCCTCTTTCTCCCCTATGCGTATATTGCTTGCCGAAGACGACAGTGTGCTGGCCGATGGCTTGACGCGATCCTTGCGTCAGTCAGGCTATGTCACCGATTGCGTCAAAAATGGTGTGGAAGCCGATTCGGCCTTGTCTACGCAAGACTTCGATTTGCTGATTCTTGATTTGGGCCTGCCAAAAATGTCCGGTCTGGAAGTACTGCAACGCTTGCGCGCACGCAATTCGCGTTTGCCGGTATTGATTCTGACGGCGGGCGATTCGATCGAACAGCGCGTCAAGGGACTGGATCTGGGCGCCGACGATTTCATGGCCAAACCGTTTGCGCTGTCTGAACTGGAAGCGCGCGTACGGGCACTCACGCGGCGTGGCGCAGGTGGCGGGCCGACCGTGATCAAACACGGCCCCCTGTCCTATGATCAGGTTGGCCGCATTGCCTACATCAACGATCAGATGCTGGAATTATCGGCACGCGAACTCGGCCTGCTGGAAGTGCTGCTGCAACGCAGTGGCCGTCTGGTATCGAAGGATCAACTGGTCGATCATCTGTGCGAATGGAGCGAAGAAGTCAGCAATAATGCAATCGAAGTGTATGTCCACCGCTTGCGCAAGAAAATAGAAATCGGCGGCTTGCGCATCGCTACCGTGCGCGGCCTCGGCTACTGCCTCGAAAAATTCCCCGAAGCTGCATCCAATACAATCACGCCGTCACGCTGACCCGGCGATGCCTGATACTCACCGACTGAACGCACCCGACGCCGATGCAATTGCATCGAATCCGGGCACTACAGCCCAGTCGGAAGAACGCACGCAACGCTCGCTGTTCGGCGAAATCCTGGACTGGATGCTGGTGCCGCTGTTACTGCTGTGGCCGCTCAGCATTGCCATTACCTACCTGGTTGCCAAATCCATCGCCAACGAACCCTTCGATCGCGCGCTGGAAGACAAGGTCACTGTCGTTGCCCAGCAAGTCAAGGAAGTCAACGGCCAGGTCGTGACACGGTTGACTGGTCCGGCAACCGACATCCTGCATGCGGACGACGTCGACAATATCTATTACCAGATACGCGATGCGCATGATGCCTTCGTGGAAGGCGATCCGGCGATGCCTTTGCCGGAAGATGCAGAAGCACCGCCGCCCTGGTCAACGAAATTTCGTTACGACTTCATCCACAATACCGAAGTGCGCATCGCCTACATCTATGTCGATCTGCACAAGACGCAGGTCGAACCGCAACTGAGCATAGAACCGCGCCTGGCACTGGTGCAGGTCGGGGAAACACTGGACAAGCGTTCGCAACTGGTCAATCAGATCATCAAGGGCGTGATCGTGCCGGAATTCATCATCCTGCCGATTGCGCTGGTACTGGTCTGGTTTGCCCTCACACGTGGCTTGCGCCCGCTGGCAGAACTGCAGCAACACATACGTGCGCGCCGGCCCGATGATCTGAGCCCCATCGATTCAGGCTACGTGCCGGAAGAAATCATTCCGCTGGTCGGCTCACTCAACGATATGCTGGAACGCCTGTCGCAAAGCATCAAGGTACAAAAACGCTTCATCGCCGATGCTGCGCATCAGATGAAAACGCCGCTGGCCGGTATGCGCATGCAGTCCGAACTGGCCTTGCGTCAAACCGATCAGGCCGAAATCCACAAATCGCTGGAACAACTGGCAAAAAGCTCCAAATCCGCCACCCGCATGGTGAATCAATTACTTGCACTGGCACGCGCAGAAAACCAGACTCCACAGATCAAACCGCTGCAGATACTGGAACTGTCCGAACTGGCACGCGATACGGTGCAGAACTGGGTGCAGACTTCGTTCATCCGGAAAATCGATCTCGGCTTCGAGCAACCGGATGAAGCGGTGATGGTAAGAGGCGACGCCACCATGCTGCATGAACTATTGAACAATCTGATCGACAATGCGCTCATTTACACACCGGCGGGCGGTAACGCTACCGTGCGTGTGCGAGCCAATCAGGAAGCCGGACTGGCATTTCTGGAAGTGGAAGACAATGGCCCCGGCATCGCACTGCACGAACGCAGCCATATCTTTGAGCGCTTTTACCGCATCCTCGGCAGCAACGTCGAGGGGAGCGGCCTGGGGCTGGCAATCGTCCGCGAAATCGCCCAACAGCACAATGCGGGAATCGAAATTCTCAACAATTCCAGCTGCCAGGATCAGAAATTTCCCGGCTGCCTGATGCGCGTCATCCTGCCTCTGGAACCAGCCCAAACTCCATGGGATGACAGTATTTGATATGGCTGCACAAATAAAAAAACAGCAATCCGATCCCGCACGCCATTATTGGCAACGCACACGACGCATGACGCTGTGGCTGCTGCTGGCATGGTTCGCCGTCACCTTTACCGCGATTTTCTTTGCCCGCCCGCTATCCACCTACACCTTGCTGGGCTGGCCGATTTCATTCTTCATGGCTGCACAAGGCAGCATCCTGATTTATGTAGCGATCATTGCCATCTACGCGCTGCGCATGCGTGCTCTCGACAAAACCTATCATCTCGAAAAAGGCGATGGCACAGATGAAAACTAAAGCCTTCTTCCGTCGCCTGATGCGTTATTACGTGCTGTTCACGATAGGCTTTGTACTGTTCCTGTTTGCCGTGGCGATTCTGGAACACGAAGGTTTTCCGCGTGCATGGATAGGCTATGTCTTCATGTTTTGCACCATCGTGATGTACGCCATCATCGGCGTCATCAGCCGCACATCAAACATGCTTGAATACTATGTCGCCGGCCGGCGCGTACCTGCATTTTTCAACGGCATGGCGACGGCCGCCGACTGGATTTCGGCAGCCAGCTTCATCAGCCTGGCAGGCGGCTTGTACCTGTGGGGCTTTGACGGGCTGGCTTACCTGATGGGCTGGACCGGCGGCTTCGTACTCGTTGCACTGCTGATTGCACCCTACCTGCGCAAGTTCGGTCAGTACACCATCCCCGATTACCTCGCCGCCCGCTATACCGGTCGCTACAACGACAATGTGGTGCGCATTATCGCGGTGATCGCGACCATCATCGTTTCCTTCACCTATGTCGTGGCCCAGATTTATGGCGTAGGTCTGATCACCTCGCGTTTTACCGGCGTCGATTTTTCCGTCGGTATTTTTCTCGGTCTCGCCAGCATACTGGTCTGCTCCTTCCTCGGCGGTATGCGTGCCGTGACGTGGACCCAGGTTGCGCAATACATCATCATCATCATTGCCTACATGATCCCGGTGGTATGGCTATCGGTAAAACACACGAATATCCCGGTTCCGCCCATCGCCTACGGTTCGGCGATTGCCAAGCTGAGCGAACGCGAGACGGTCCTGATCGACGACCCGAAAGAAAAAGGCGTGCGCGCCATTTTCCAGCAACGTGCACAGGATCTGGATGAGAAACTGCAGATGCTGCCAGAGTCGTGGGAAAGCGGCCGTGCCGAAATTCAGCACAATCTGGAAGCGCTCAAGCACGGCAATGCACCGCTGCTTGAAATCAAGCAGACCGTACGCGAGCTGGCGACCTATCCGAAAGATTCGGAGGAAGCCGAACGGCGCTGGATAGAAGACCGCGCAGCCAATCGGGAACTGGCAAAACCGCCCACCCGGCATACCGAACCCTTTCCCGGCGAAACTGAAGCAGCCTCGGATATCAAGCGCAATAATTTCATGGCCCTGGTGTTCTGTCTGATGCTGGGCACAGCGGCCTTGCCGCATGTACTGGTGCGCTACTACACGACATCGTCGGTAAAGGAAGCCCGCGACTCGGTGTTCTGGACCCTGTTTTTCATCATGGCGCTGTACATCACGATTCCAGCACTGGCTGTACTGGTCAAATACGATATTTACACCTCGCTGGTCGGCAGCGATTTTTCCAGATTGCCGGAATGGGTTTCCTACTGGGCCAATATCGACAAGATACATCCGCTGGTCAGCATCAACGACGTCAACCGGGACGGCATCGTGCAGCTCGCGGAAATTGTGATGGACGTCGATATCGTGGTACTGGCGACGCCGGAGATCGCCGGCCTGCCGTATGTCATTTCCGGCCTGATCGCTGCCGGCGGTCTGGCGGCGGCACTGTCGACCGCCGATGGCCTGCTGCTGACAATTTCCAATGCGCTATCGCATGATATCTATTACAAAACCGTGGACCCGACCGCCACCACGCAAAAACGCGTGACGGTTTCCAAACTCCTGCTGCTGATGGTGGCGCTGGTAGCAGCCTATGTTGCATCGCTGAAGCCCGGCGATATCCTGTCGCTGGTCGGTGCCGCATTTTCGCTGGCAGGATCGGCACTGTTCCCGGCCCTGGCGCTGGGCGTGATCTGGAAGCGTGCCAACCAGCAGGGAGCGATCGCCGGCATGCTGGTCGGCTTCTCCGTATGCACGTATTACATGTTCCAGACACATCCCGCACTGGGCGGCTCGGCTGCCGCACAATGGTTCCATATCGCGCCGATCTCGGCCGGCGTATTCGGCGTACCAGCCGGCATGCTGGCCATCATTATCGTCAGCCTGCTGACACCGCCTCCCGACCATAGAACCGAAGTCCTGCTCAAACATCTGCGTTCGCCATGATCGATCTTTCCTGATTGCTCCGGCGCGCCGGCATCATTGCCAACGCTGATACCAGAAATGTCGGGACAAATAAAAACGGCTGCAATGCTGGTCTTNNAAGACCAGCATTGCAGCCGTTTTTTCATTCCTGCAGTTCTGTGGCTTACACCACGATGGTTTGCGCCCGGCCTTCCTGACGTGCGCGGATTTCACCTATCTGCATCACGGTTTCGCCAGCCGCTTTCAACTGCGCCATCGCCGCTTCTGCGTTTTCCTTCGCCACAATCACGGTCATGCCGATGCCGCAGTTGAAGACACGATGCATTTCCGCATCGGCAACACCACCATGCTGTTGCAGCCACTTGAACAGCGGCGGCATGTCCCATGCGCTGCTTTCCAATACGGCCGTCAGATGCGGTTGCAACACGCGCGGAATGTTTTCCACCAGGCCACCACCAGTGATATGCACCATGCCCTTGACTTCCATGGCTGCCATCAGCGCCAGCAAAGGCTTGACATAAATACGCGTCGGTTCCAGCAATACGTCGGCCAGCTTGCGTCCGTGGAAATCGGCATTCAAGTCAGGTTGCGCCACCGCGATGATCTTGCGCACCAGAGAATAGCCGTTGGAATGCGCACCCGACGAAGCCAGACCCAGCACCACGTCGCCCGGCACGATCTTGGTGCCGTCGATGATTTTCGATTTTTCCACTGCGCCGACTGCAAAACCGGCCAGATCGTATTCGCCATCAGGATACATGCTCGGCATTTCAGCGGTTTCGCCGCCTATCAGTGCACAACCAGCCAGTTCGCAACCCTTGGCAACGCCCTTGATGACATCGGTCGCGCTCGGCACATCCAGCTTGCCGCAGGCAAAATAATCAAGGAAGAACAGCGGTTCGGCACCCTGCACCAGAATATCGTTAACGCTCATCGCGACCAGATCGATACCAACCGTATCGTGCCTGTTCAGCATGAACGCAAGTTTGAGCTTGGTGCCGACGCCATCGGTACCGGATACCAGTACCGGCTCCTTGTACTTCTTGCTGATTTCAAACATGGCGCCGAAACCACCGAGGCCGCCCATCACGCCTTCGCGCATCGTGCGTTTGGCAAAAGGCTTGATCGCTTCGACCAGCGCGTCCCCCGCATCGATGTCAACACCGGCGTCGCGGTAGGAAAGTGAAATATTGGAAGTGGAACTCATGATGTGATAGGCAGCAGAGGCAGTAAAATAGACAGTTGTGGCCGGATGGCTGGCCTGACGATCCGTTATCAATAAGGAGCCGGATCAGGAGCGCAATGAACAAAAGTCATCACGGCGTAATCCGCCCTTTTTAAACTGGATGATTCAGGCTCTATAATTCGGGCTAAGCGGTATTTTATCAAATCGCTCCCTCTCCTCCCTCATTTGATGACACTTTCTTTGCCGGAACGGAAAAATAGACGAGGATCTGCACTGGAACTTGCGGCAAACCGATGGTACAAGCCTGTTTCTGTACAGAGAAAAAAGTAAACTGTATTTTTAACAATAACAATATGATGAAGCCAGCATGAGGCAGTTGCTACTCGATTTACCTGCCGAAAAACCGCAAACCCTGACATCGTTTGTCATCGGCGCCAATGCAGAGCTGATCCAGCTTCTGCAGCGCCTCGCACAAGGCCAGCCCGGCGGGCTGGATGAACGCTTCGTTTATCTGTGGGGCGATGCCGGTGCCGGCAAGACGCATCTGCTGCGCGCATTGGCCAACGCCGATACCGCGCTGTATATTCCCGGCGATGCAGAGGCCGATGCCTTTGCATACCAGTCTGCGACGACGCTGTATCTGCTCGACGATAGTCACAAATTGTCACCGGAAGCACAAATCGCTGCCTTCGCGCTCTTCAATCAAGTCCGCGAACAGGGCGGCTGCCTGCTGGCGACCGGCAACACTGCCCCAGCGACACTGACAGTACGGGAAGATTTGCGTACCCGCTTCGGCTGGGGCCTGATCTACCAGGTGCATGGTTTGAGCGATGAAGAAAAAATCGCCGCCCTGACGCATGCCGCCGAGGCGCGCGGCCTGGTGCTGTCACCTGGCGTGTTACCCTACCTGCTCGGCCATTTTGCCCGCGATATGCGTTCCTTGTCAGCGATGCTGGACGCGCTCGATGAATATTCTCTCGAAACAAAACGACCCATCACCTTGCCCCTGCTGCGTGAACTGCTGCAACGGGAAAATGAAGTCCATCCATGAAAAACCTCGCCTTATTTGATCTCGACCATACGCTGATCCCCATCGATTCCGATTACGAATGGGGGCAGTTCCTCGCCCGCACCGGTGCCGTAGACCAGGCGTCCTTCGCCAGGCGCAATGCCGATTTTTTTGCCCAGTATCAGGCCGGCACGCTGAACCCGGCGGAGTACCTCGCATTTGCCCTCAGCACGCTGGCGCAATTTCCGCGCGCCCAGCTCGACGCATGGCACCAGGAATTCATGCAGCAAGTCGTGCAACCTGCCATGCTGCCGCCAGCGCGCGCCTTGCTGAAGAAGCATCAGGACGCCGGCGATCTGGTCGCCATCGTCACCGCCACCAATCGTTTTGTCACGGCTCCCATTGCCCAGGCCTTTGGCGTCGAGTATTTGATCGCTGCGGAACCTGAATTCACGGAAAATGGCGAATTAACCGGAAAGCTGCTCGGCATTCCGACCTCCGGTACAGGTAAAATCACACATACCAAAGACTGGCTGGCAGCACGCGGCCTTGTACTTGATGATTTTCAGCGCAGCTATTTTTACAGCGATTCGCAAAACGATATTCCCTTGCTATCCATCGTCACCGACCCGATTGCCACCAACCCCAACGCCTTGCTTACTGCGCACGCTCAAGCGCATGGCTGGCCGATCATCAAGTTATTCAATGATTAAAAAGTTCATCCGTCGCATTCTCGGCACCAAACAGAAAACAGGCGATCACACGCAGCCTGTCACGCTGACTGCGAAAGAACACCGCATCGATCCGAAGCTGGTTTCATCCAACGCAATCCGTGTCACCAGCACCTTGCAGGAAGCCGGCTTCAAGGCTTTCCTGGTCGGCGGTGCAGTGCGCGATTTGCTGCTCGGCGTCAAACCCAAAGATTTCGATATTGCGACCAATGCCACGCCGGAACAGGTCAAGAAACTGTTCCGGCGCGCCTTCATCATTGGCAAGCGCTTCCAGATCGTGCACGTGATGTTCGGCCAGGATTTGCTGGAAGTCACCACCTTCCGCGGCGCCTCCTCCGATGGCGCACCCAAGGATGAACACGGCCGCGTACTGCGCGACAATACCTTCGGCGAACAGCACGAAGATGCATTGCGGCGTGACTTCACGATCAATGCGATGTACTACGATCCGGCGACACAGACGGTTCTCGATTATCACGGCGGCATCGCCGACATCCGCAACAAGACGCTACGCATTATCGGCGTGCCGGAGGCACGCTTCCGCGAAGATCCGGTACGTTTGTTGCGCGTCGTACGCTTCGCCGCCAAACTCAACTTTACAATCGCACCCGATACACGCACACCGATCGCCATCATGGCACCTTTGATCAACAATGTGCCTACCGCACGCGTGTTCGATGAAATGCTCAAGCTTTTGATGAGCGGCCACGCCCTCGCCTGCCTGCAGCAATTGCGCAAGGAAGGCCTGCATCACGGTTTGCTGCCGCTGCTCGACGTCGTGCTGGAACAACCGCTGGGTGAAAAATTCGTGCGACTGGCACTTGCCAGCACCGATGAACGCGTCAAGCAGGGCAAGCCGGTTTCGCCCGGTTTCCTGTTCGCTTCGCTGTTATGGCATCAGGTGCTGGAAAAATGGAACGCCTATCAGGCTGCCGGCGAATATCCGATTCCCGCCTTGCATCTGGCCGCCGATGATGTGTTGAATACGCAAACCGACAAGCTCGCATTGCAACGCAAAATCGCCTCCGACATGCGCGATATCTGGGCCATGCAGCCACGTTTCGATAGGCGCGTCGGCAAGACACCATACAAATTGCTGGAACACCTGCGCCTGCGCGCCGGGTACGATTTCCTGCTGCTGCGCTGCGCCTCGGGTGAAATCGATAGCGAAATCGGCGAATGGTGGACCGCCTTCATCGATGCCGATGGCGCTGGCCGTGAAGAATTGCTGGCCAAAAAGCCTGCCGCAACAAATGAAGGCCCGACGAAGAAACGCCCGCGCCGTCGCAACCGTTCGCGCAAGCCTGCTGCAGGCGCAGCCGGAACCAGCGAATGACAGACAGGAAGATCGGCGCCTACATCGGCATAGGCTCGAATCTGGGCGCAGCATCGGACCATGTCAGGCAAGCCCTGCTGGCGCTCGACACCCTGCCGGCAACGCGCGTAACTGCCCAGTCCTCATTGTTCCGCACTGCACCCATCGACGCCGACGGCGACGACTACATCAATGCCGTCGCCCGCATTGCCACCGATTTGGCTGCCGAAGAACTACTGCAAGCCCTGCTGACGCTGGAACAAAAATTCGGCCGCGAACGTTCGTATCAGAATGCACCGCGCACGCTGGATCTGGACCTTTTGCTGTACGGCGATCAACTCATCGCCACACCCACCTTGACGGTGCCGCATCCGCGCATGACCAGCCGCGCGTTTGTCCTGATTCCGCTGCTGCAAATCGATCCCTTTATCGACATTCCCGGCCAGGGCGCGGCACATCACTTCGTACCCGGCGTAGCAATGCAGGCGATACAAAAAATTAGCTGAAATAATTGCGTTAGAAATCCAACGAAATCCCTGTTGCCTGCACACGTAAAGTCATCATTGCAAACCAGACTATCTACACGTTAAGAACGCCATGCAAATTCCCGTAATCGTTCAGACTGTCGGCCTGCTTACGCTATCCAATGTCTTCATGACGATCGCCTGGTACGGCCATCTGAAGGGTTTATCGTCCAAGCCGTGGTGGATCGCTGCGCTGATCAGCTGGGGCATTGCATTGTTTGAATACCTGCTGCAGGTACCGGCCAATCGCATCGGTTATACGCAGTTCAGCCTGGCACAACTGAAAATCATGCAGGAAGCGATTACACTCACGGTATTCGTACCGTTCGCAATCGTCTTCATGGATCAGCCATTCAAGCTGGATTATGTATGGGCGGCACTGTGTCTGGTCGGCGCGGTGTACTTCATTTTCCGCGCCTGAACTTGCGTAAAATTTCACTATGCCGTCGCAGCATGGTTAACCAAAACGGTAGATACAATCATTATGGATTCTGAAAAGTACAAATACGTCGTCGTTGAAGGTGCCATCGGTGCCGGCAAAACTACGCTGGCCGGCAAACTGGCCACACAGCTCGGCGCGCAAACTTTGCTGGAGCAGCCGGAAGAAAATCCCTTCCTGGAAAAGTTCTATCGCGATGCCGGACGCTATGCCCTGCCGACGCAAATGTTTTTCCTGTTCCAGCGCATGAATCAATTACGCGAACTGGCCCAACCGGATTTGTTCGATGCACGCATCGTGTCGGATTTTCTGCTCGACAAGGATCCTATTTTTGCCCGCCTGACACTGGGTGATGACGAGCTGACGCTGTATCAGCAACTGTACGACCACCTGCGCCCGCAAGCGCCCTTGCCCGATCTCGTGATTTATCTGCAGGCCGAACCGGAAACGCTGATCGACCGCATAAGGAAACGCGGCATCTCGATGGAAGCCGGCATTTCCGAACCGTATATGCATAGACTGTGCGAAAGCTATAGTCGCTTTTTCTACGATTACGATGCGGCACCTTTATTGATCGTGAATACCGAACATTTGAATCCTATCGATAATGACGAAGATTTCGCACTCTTGCTGACGCGCATAGAAAACATGCGCGGCAAGCGTGAATTTTTTAGCCGTGGAGAATAAGTATGGCCAGCTATCTGCAGGAAAATGAAGCCGCCGGACGCAGCAAACCGGTCACTGTACCAGCGCTGTTTGCACTCCGCGCCAAAGGTGAAAAGATCACCATGCTGACGGCATATGACGCCAGTTTTGCCTCACTGATGGATATGTGTGGTGTGGAAACGCTGCTGGTCGGCGATTCACTCGGCATGGTATGTCAGGGACATAACTCGACCTTGCCGGTCACCATAGACGACATCGCTTATCACACCGCCAGCGTGGCGCGCGGCAACAAGACTGCGCTGCTGCTGGCCGACATGCCCTTCGGCAGCTACGCCGCCCCGGAAAGCGCATTTCAAAATGCGGTGAAATTAATTCAGGCCGGCGCGCAAATGGTCAAGATCGAAGGCGGCGCCTGGGTCGTCGACACCGTGCGTTTCCTGGTCGAACGCGAAATTCCGGTCTGCGCGCACCTGGGCCTGACTCCGCAATCGGTACACCGTTTTGGCGGCTACAAGGTGCAGGGGAAAACCGCCGAAGCCGCCCGGCAATTGAAAGACGATGCGCTTGCATTGCAAGCTGCCGGCGCATCCTTGCTGATACTGGAAGCGATCCCGGCCAGTCTGGGGAAAGAAGTCACGGATATCCTGACCATGCCAACCATAGGCATAGGTGCAGGTCCGGATTGTTCCGGTCAGGTGCTGGTGATGCACGACTTCATCGGCGTATTCCCCGGCAAGAAAGCGCGCTTCGTGAAGAACTTCATGGAAGGCCAGATCAGTATAGAAGCTGCGGTGCGCGCCTATATACGCGAGGTCAAGGAGGGTACTTTCCCGGCACCCGAACACTGCTTCTGAAGCAGATAAAGTCTGAGATAGTGGCGTCGTCATTGCCACCTGTCGCTGCAATTATCAGCCTGACTTTATGCAGCAAGGAAGCTGCATCCTTGCTGCATTCCGCACTTTACTGAAACGCCGTTTGCACGGCAATCGCGCGGTGATTGATGACAACTTCGTCGATAATGCCGCGAAACAGATTCTGCACCACAACAGGTTTCACGCCAAATTCATTTGCCAGCTCGGCATAGCGTTGTGCCTGACGTGCTTCGCGTTCCGGATCAATCACACTCAATTTTTTCTGCGCCTTCAGCAAACCAACCTGATTGGTAATGTCGAAGCGTTGCGCCAACAGTGCAACGATATGCGCATCGATCTTGTCGATCTCCATGCGCAGTGCTAGCAGTTCGGAATCATCCATTTACTCTCTCTCGCTCAATCCATGCACCCTGCACTCTGTCCTGCAGGTGCGCGACTGCAATCAAATATCTTAATCAAAGCTGTCTGGCGGAAAAGGTATTGCAGCTATTCAAATCTCCGCCTTCAATCCCGCGCTGGAACCAGCGCACGCGTTGTGCCGAGGTGCCATGCGTAAATGAATCCGGCACCACGTGGCCTTGCGCCTGCTTCTGCAAGGTGTCGTCGCCGATCGCACTGGCGGCCTTCAAGGCACTCTCCACATCGCCGTCTTCCAGTATGCTGCGCGCCTGATTGGCGTGATACGCCCACACACCGGCAAAGCAATCTGCCTGCAGCTCCACCCTGACCGACAAGGCATTCGCCTGCGTTTGCGATCCGCCGCGTTTTGCCTGATCCACTTTACCCATGATGCCGCTGATGTGCTGCACATGATGACCAACTTCATGTGCGATCACATAAGCCTGCGCAAAATTGCTGGAGACGCGAAAGCGATCTCGCATGGTCTGGAAAAATTCCAGGTCGATATACACCTTCTGATCGCCCGGACAATAAAAAGGGCCTGCGGCCGTATCGCCGGTACCGCAGGCTGTGGGCGTCTGACCGGAAAACAGCACCAGTTTTGGTCTCACGTACGTCGCACCACTCTCGCGAAAAATCGGTCCCCAGGTATCTTCGGTATCGGCCAGTACCGTTGCAACAAACTTCGCAGTTTGATCATCTGCCGGTGGACCTTGCGCCGGTGCCTGCGATTGCGTCTGCACCAGACCGCCCCCGCTCAGCAGGCTGATGATGGTGGCCGGATTGATACCGAGAAAATACGAGCCAAGCAAGGCGATGACAATGGTGCCTATGCCGATGGAACGGCCGCCGAATCTACCGCCACCGCTGCCGCGTCTATCCTCAACATTGTCGCTTTCGCGATTGCCTTCCCATTTCATGGCGTCTCCAGGCTGGCTTGAGTGCCAGATATATTGTGAAGGGTAATCGCTTATGAATGCACCGGCACATCTTCGGCTTCGTAACGCGCAAAACTGTTTTTCAGTTTTTCATCTGCTGCATCTGCGCAATCGATCGTCACGCCCAGATCACCGAGCAAACCGTCTTTCAAGCCGTAGACCCAGCCATGTATCGTCAGATTCTGACCGCGTTCCCATGCATCCTGCACGATGGTCGTACGGCAGACATTGGCAACCTGTTCGATCACATTCAGTTCGCACAGACGATCGTGCTGCGCCTGCGTCGGCAGCGCATCGCCCAGATAGCGGCCATATTTCTGATGCACATCCTGCACATGCCGCAACCAGTTATCTGCCAGGCCGACGCGCCTGCGCAGCATGGCCGCATGCACACCCGAGCAACCATAATGACCACAGACGATCACATGTTTGACACCCAGTACGTCGACTGCAAATTGCAGTACCGACAGGCAATTGAGATCCGAATGCGCGACAACATTGGCAATATTCCTGTGTACGAATAATTCGCCAGGCGCCAGATCGACAATTTCATTTGCAGGCACACGGCTGTCGGAACAGCCTATCCACAAATATTCCGGAGATTGTTGCGATGCAAGTTTGACGAAAAAATCCGGATCTTTCGCCACTTTTTCAGCTGCCCAAGCACGATTATTCTGGAAAAGTTGTTTCAAGGGGAGGATTTCTTTCTTTTTGTCTGTCATTTCTATCCATCATGCTGCAAACCCGATACGTAAACGATGTACCGGCGATAAGCGATCATTTTATCCGGATTTTCCTGCAGCCGACGGATCGTATCGTCGCTCATTGCTCGCCCGGCAGTTACCGCTTGAATTTATCGTCTACCGGCCTGGTTCCCAGCCAGATGCGCAATACTGCGTTGCAGAAGGCAGTATCGGATCGAGAACTTTTCTGTCGTTCAACAGCAGCACCATGCCGCTAGCGGGCACCCAGTCCAGATGCAATACATCGCCCTGCCTGAGTTCGGGAGCCGTAGCGAAAAAAATGCCGGTCGAAAAATCGACCGGCATCGGCATTGCTGCGGCAAACATGAAGTCTTCCTACTCGAAGAATTCCTTCACCTTGTCTTTCCACGACTTGGTTTGCGGGCTGTGTTTGGAGCCGCCTTCTATGGTCAGCAATTCGAATTCGCGCAGCAATTCCTTTTGCTTTTCAGTCAGCGTGACAGGCGTTTCCACCACCACGTGGCAAAACAGATCGCCGGCGTAACCTGAACGCACGCCCTTGATACCCTTGCTGCGCAGACGGAAAGTCTTGCCCGACTGCGTGCCCTCAGGAATAGTGAAGGATGCCTTGCCGTTCAAGGTCGGTACTTCTATTTCACCACCCAAGGCGGCCTTTGCAAACGAGATGGGAATCTCGCAATGCAGATCGTCGCCTTCGCGCTGGAACATCGCATGCTGCTTGATGCGAATCTCGACATACAGATCGCCCGGTGGCCCACCATTCATGCCCGGTTCGCCGTTACCGGATGAACGTATGCGCATGCCATCGTCGATACCGGATGGAATTTTGACTTCCAGCGTTTTATTGCGCTTGATCTTGCCGGCGCCGCTACAGGCAGAACACGGCGATGGATTGATCTTGCCGACACCATGACATTTCGGACAGGTTTGCAGCACACTGAAGAAACCCTGCTGCATGCGCACCTGGCCATGCCCGCCGCAAGTGGTACAGGTAATCGGCGAGGTGCCCGGTTTGGCACCGCTGCCATCGCAGGTTTCGCAGCTATCCCACGAAGGCACGCGTATCGTCGTGTCGTAACCGTGTGCAGCCTGTTCCAGCGTGATTTCCAGGTTGTAGCGCAGATCGGCACCGCGATAAACCTGCGGACCGCCGCGACCGCCACGGCCACCACCGGTCTGGCCGAAAATGTCGCCGAAAATGTCGCCAAAGGCATCGGAAAAACCGCCCCCGCTCCCGCCACCGCCCATGTTCGGGTCTACACCGGCATGGCCGTAACGATCATAGGCGTCGCGCTTTTGCGGATCGGACAGCATCTCGTAGGCTTCTTTCGCCTCCTTGAATTTATCCTCTGCACCTTTGCTATCCGGATTGCGATCCGGATGGTGTTTCATTGCTAGCTTGCGATACGCCTTCTTGATTTCTTCATCGGACGCATTCTTTCCCAAACCAAGAATTTCGTAAAAATCACGTTTTGCCATCTGTAGGCACCCTGTTTCTTTCTCTGCTTATTATGCAAAAACGCCGAGTCGAGGTTTTGCAACCCTGGACCCGGCGAGTCTTGCGACTTCAGACGATTACAAATCCACGCGCTTCGTTTTATTTTCGCGAAGCGCCAGGCAACTTGTGTGCGAATAATCCAAGTCGCTTGACCGACAAATTACTTGTCTTTCACTTCCTTGAAGTCTGCGTCCACCACGTCGTCCTGTTGCGGCTTGGCTTCAGCGTGGCCATCGGCACCTGCCGAATGTGCGTCATCCGACGCTGCGCCGGCTGCCTGCTGCGCCTGCATGTCGGCGTACATCTTTTCGCCGAGTTTTTGCGCAGCAGCCGACAAGGCTGCGGATTTTTCATCGATGGCTGCCTTGTCGCTGCCTTTCAACGCTTCTTCCAGATCCTGGATTGCCGCTTCGATTTTTTCCTTCTCGCCGGCTTCCAGCTTGTCGCCGTATTCAGCCAGCGATTTGCGTGTCGAATGCACCAGTGCATCGCCCTGGTTGTGCGCTTCTGCGACTTCCTTCAGGCGTTTGTCTTCTTCCGCATTGGCTTCGGCATCCTGCACCATCTTTTGAATTTCTTCTTCGGTCAAACCGGAGTTGGCCTTGATGGTGATNNCTTGCCGGTTGCCTTGTCTTTCGCGCCGACGTGCAGGATACCATTGGCATCGATGTCGAAGGTCACTTCAATCTGCGGCGTGCCACGTGACGATGGTGGAATACCTTCCAGATTGAATTCGCCCAGACCTTTATTGCCAACTGCCATCTCACGCTCACCCTGGTAAACCTTGATGGTTACCGCAGGCTGATTGTCGTCAGCAGTCGAGAACACCTGGCTGAACTTGGTAGGGATCGTGGTATTTTTCTGAATCATCTTCGTCATCACACCGCCCAGGGTTTCGATACCCAGCGACAATGGGGTCACGTCGAGCAACAACAGATCCTTGCGATCGCCGGACAGGACCGAACCTTGAATTGCTGCGCCGACAGCCACCGCTTCATCCGGGTTGACGTCTTTGCGTGGTTCCTTGCCGAAAAATTCTTTTACTTTTTCCTGCACCTTAGGCATACGGGTCATACCGCCGACCAGAATGATGTCGTCAATGTCAGTCACTTTGACACCTGCATCCTTGATCGCGATGCTGAGTGGCGCAATGGTTTTGCTGATCAGTTCTTCAACCAGCGATTCCAGTTTTGCACGCGTGATTTTCAGGTTCAAATGGACAGGTGCGCCGTTCGCCATGGCGATGTACGGCTCATTGATTTCAGTTTGCTGCGACGACGACAGTTCGATCTTCGCGCGTTCTGCCGAAGCCTTGATACGTTGCAGTGCAATCGCATCCTTGCTCAAGTCGAGGCCGTTGATTTTCTTGAATTCGTCGATGATGTAATCGATGACGCGTTGATCGAAATCTTCACCACCGAGGAAGGTATCGCCGTTGGTCGACAACACTTCGAATTGCATTTCGCCATCGACGTCTGCAATTTCGATGATAGAGATATCGAAAGTGCCGCCGCCCAAGTCATACACGGCGATTTTGCGGTCGCCCTTGCCGCCTTTGTCGAGGCCGAACGCCAATGCTGCTGCGGTTGGTTCGTTGATGATGCGCTTGACGTCCAGACCGGCAATGCGGCCCGCATCTTTGGTCGCCTGACGCTGTGCATCGTTGAAGTAGGCAGGAACGGTAATAACCGCTTCCGTCACTTCTTCGCCGAGGTAGTCTTCAGCAGTTTTTTTCATCTTGCGCAGGATTTCTGCGGAGATTTGCTGTGCGGCCAGTTTTTTGTCGCGCACGGAAATCCATGCGTCACCATTGTCGGCTTTGACGATTTGATACGGCATCATGCCGATATCCTTCTGCACTTCTTTTTCGTCGAATTTGCGGCCGATCAAACGCTTGACTGCGTACAGCGTGTTTTTAGGATTGGTGACAGCCTGACGTTTGGCCGGTGCGCCAACCAGAATTTCGCCGTCTTCCTGATAGGCGATAACGGATGGCGTAGTACGCGCACCCTCTGAATTTTCGATGACTTTCGGCTTGCCGCCTTCCATGATTGCTACGCAGGAGTTGGTCGTGCCTAAATCAATACCGATGATTTTTCCCATGATGGTATTTCCCTTAAATGTCTGTAAAACAAAACTGTTAAATAAAATTGGATGAAATCAATATGTGGCGCGAAACGATGCTTTCAAGTTATTTTTCTTGTGCAACCGTCACCAATGCCGGACGCAGCAGGCGGTCTGCAATCAGATAACCCTTTTGCAGCGTGCTGACGATGGTATTGGCTTCCTGATCGGCAGGAACCACGGAAATCGCCTGATGTTTCATAGGATCCAGCTTGTCGCCTTGCGCCGGTTTGATTTCCAGCAGACGATTCTTTTCAAACGCGGCGCTCAGTTGCTTGAGCGTCATTTCCACACCTTCTTTCAGGGATTCGATCGTTGGCGTTTCTACTTGCAAAGCCATTTCCAGGCTGTCTTTTACCGGCACCAACACTTCAGCGAAGCCCTCAATCGCAAATTTATGCGCTCGGGTCACATCTTCCTGCGCTCGGCGGCGGAAATTCTCGTTCTCGGCTTTGGCACGCAGGAAGCTATCCTGCAATTCCTGCACCTGCAACTGGGATGCCGCGAGCTGCTCTTCCAGCGCAGGAACGATAGCCGGAGCGTCGGCTGACGCCGGCTCTTCCATCGCTGCCGCCTGCTCTGCGTATTTGTCCTGGTCTTGCATGAAAAAATCTCCAACAATCAATGGGTTATGACAAAAAATGTCAATGCGACACTCCACATGGGGTTATCCCACATTATTTCAAGGGGTATTGCCGTGGAATTTGATGAATACGCGAAACGCGCATGATATCGTCGTTGTACGCCAGCTGCGAGAGCGTTGTTACAAAAATCAGCTCTCCATGGGTTGGTATTTTACGCCGCTTGGACTACGCTATAAACAAGATAAACAGCGGCCTGATTCCGTCAGCCTCATCCACAGGAGCTTATCGTGAACCTGTCCATTATCTACCTCTCCCTCGTTGTCTATGTCACGCTTGCCGTTGCCATCATCTGTTATACGGAACTGTAAGCGGCACGGCTAATATTTCCGTCATTCCTGCAAAAAAATGCGTCAGGAAGAGCCTTGCGTGACGTTTGAAACCGTGGATACTGCGTCCGGCCAGGACGGCCGCACCCTTCCTTATTGCTGCGCTCCCAGTCGCTGTGCTTCCTCCAGAGAAATACGCGCCTGTTCGTTCCGCTCTTCATGGAGTGATGGCGACAGAATGGTCGGCCAGCCTATCATGTGCAACTCTGCGATCTGCGCCAGCGCCTTGATCCACGCATCGTTTTCATTCAGGCACGCAATATAGTTGAAATCCTGACCGCCTGCCTGCAGAAAATCGCGACGCACTTCAATGCCGATTTCTTCCAGCGTTTCCAGGCAATCGCTGGTAAAGCCGGGACACAGCACGTCTACTCGTTTGACGCCGTTTTTTGCCAGCTTCTGCAAGCTTGGCGCCGTGTACGGTTGCAGCCATTCCGCCTTGCCGAAACGCGACTGGAAAGTCACCAGGTACTGGTCTTCAGTCAAACCCAGCTCCTTTGCCAGCAGGCGTGCGGTTTTGTGGCATTCGCAATAATACGGGTCGCCCAACAACAAGCTGCGCTTCGGCACACCGTGAAAACTCATTACCAATTTATCCGGACGTCCAGACATATCCCAGTGAGCAAGCACTGACTTTTGCAAGGCGAGAATATAAGCTTCGTGATCGTGATAATGCTTGATAAAGCGCAGTTCGGGCACATTGCGTTCCTGTGCATAATGCTTGAATACCGCATCGAAAATCGAAGCAGTAGTCGTACCCGAATACTGCGGATAGGCTGGCAGCACCAGAATGCGGTCGCAACCGTCCGCCTTCAGCTTGCGCAAGATTTCCGGCACCGACGGGCTGCCATAACGCATTGCGTATTCGACCCGAACTTCATGTCCGCGCGCGCCCAGATAACCAGTCAGCAATTTGGCCTGTTTTTCCGTATGCACACGCAGGGGCGAACCGTCATTACTCCAGATAGCAGCATATTTTTTGGCCGACTTTCCGGATCGAAACGGCAGGATGATCAGCTTGAGGATGAACCACCAGATCACACGCGGGATTTCAACCACGCGCGGATCAGACAGGAATTCATTCAGGTAGGAACGTACGGCAGAAGTCGTTGGCGCATCGGGTGTACCGAGATTGACCAGCAGGACGGCGGTTTTCGGCAGGCTGCCATGGGTGTACGGTGGTTCGGTATGAAATGACATGGCGCTTTGAATTTGAGTAATCGGTGAGGAGTGCTGACAATCGAACGAGCGGCCGAGTATCTACTCGGTCCGCATGCTCAGCTTGCCAGCAATTCGCGTGCGTGCGTGCGGGTGGTCGCGGTGATTTCCAGCCCGCCCAGCATGCGGGCAATTTCTTCCACGCGTGCATGATCGTCGAGTGCATCGATGGATGATAAAGTTTTGCCGTTAGTGCTTTGTTTGCTGACTTGAAAATGCCGGTTCGCCTGGCTGGCGACCTGCGGTAAATGCGTGACGCACAAGACTTGTCTGTCCTGCCCAAGCTTGCGCAGCAGGCGGCCGACCACCTCTGCCACTCCACCGCCTATGCCGCTATCGACCTCATCGAAAATCAGCGTGGGCGTTGCCGTGGCGCTGGAAGTGATCACGGAAATCGCCAGTGCAATGCGCGCCAGTTCGCCTCCGGATGCCACTTTGGCCAGCGGCCGTGGCGTAGTGCCGGCATGCGCGGCGACCATGAATTCGATTTGTTCAAGGCCGTAGGACGCCGGTTCGCACGGCTGCAAGGCGATGGCGAATTTGCCACCGGTCATGCTGAGTTCCTGCATGGCAGCCGTCACCGCATCGCCCAAGGCTTTAGCTGCCTTGGTACGTACCCTGGATAATTTTTGCGCCGCCGCCAGGTAAGCAGCTTTCAATTTTTCTTCCTGCGCACGCAAGGCATCCAGATCGCTGGCGTCGGCCAGTTGTTTCAATTGCGCGGACAGGGTTTCCAGCTCCTGCGGCAAATCATCGGCTGCGACGTGAAACTTGCGTGAGGCGGAGTGGATATTTTCCAGACGTGTTTCCACTTCACGCAAACGTGCCGGATCGAGTTCGACCCGGCTCAGATAATCATTCAACGCGTACACAGCTTCCTGCAATTGAATGCGTGCAGGTTCCAGCGCATCCAGCACCGGCTGCAAACCGGCATCGAGATCGACCAGCTTGCCGATGCGGATATTAAGCGAGGACAGTTGTGACAGCATAGGCGCCGTCTCTGCTTCGGAAATCAGCGTCAATGCATCTTGCGCACCTTCAATCAGACTGGCGGCATGCGACAGACGACTGTGTTCATTGCTGATATCCGACCATTCGCCGGGCTTGACGGAAAGTTTTTCCAGTTCGCCGACCTGCCATTCAAGCCGTTCGCGTTCCAGCAAAACATTCTTGGCATTGGTTTCGAATTCTTCGCGTTGTTTGGCGAGTCCGCGCCATGTTTTATACGCTGTAGCGACAGCTTTCACTTCATCCTGCAAACCGGCCTGGTTATCCAGTAATACGCGTTGCGCGTCCGGCTTGAGCAAAGATTGATGCGCGTGCTGACCATGAATGTCGACCAGTTTTTCACCCAGTTCGCGCAGTTGGGTAGCGGTAGCAGCAATACCATTGATAAAGGCTTTCGAGCGGCCGGCATTGTCGATCACGCGACGCAGCAAGGCACCGCCTTCTTCGTTGGTGAATTCATTATCTTCCAGCCAGGCATCGAGCTCTGTGCTGGCGGCAAAGTCGGCCGTGATATCTGCCTTGGCCGCACCTTCGCGCACGACGCTGGCGTCGCCACGGCCGCCCAGCGCCAGCGCCAGTGCATCGATCAAAATCGATTTACCGGCACCCGTTTCACCGGTAAATACCGAGAAGCCGGATGAAAACTCAAGTTCGATGGCATCGACGATCACGAAATCGCGAATGGAAAGCGTGCGCAGCATGTGGTTGGAATCTTCCCGTTGGTTCGGCTGTGCTGCATGGCCCGGCACAGCAGCGAGCGACAAATCAGATTTGCATCAAGGTGTAAGCAGCGTACTCGTCTCGGCATACTCAATCGGCAGCCTTATTTTAACTGTCCTTGCACCGATGGATATTCGTTCCAGTGCAGTTTTTCGCGCAGCGTATCGTAATAACTCCAGCCTTCAGGGTGCAGGAAGGTAATCTCGTGATCAGATCTTTTTACGATAATACGATCGCCGTGCAGCAGGCGCGCCACTGATTGCATATCGAAATTGACATTACTATCGCGTCCGCCTACCACCTCAATCACGATCTCACTCGCATCCGGCACCACGATAGGACGATTCGACAAGGCATGCGGCGCAATCGGCACCAGTACGATGCCGGACAGGCTGGGGTGCAGCAAAGGACCGCCAGCAGAGAGGGAATACGCAGTAGAACCGGTAGGCGTAGCAACAATCAAGCCGTCCGAACGCTGGTTATACATGAAGCGGCCATCGACATGCACGCACAGTTCGACCATACCCGAGCCCGAGCCGCGCGACAGCACGACGTCGTTGAAAGCCAGCGTGTGATGCATGACGGCACCGTTACGGGTCAGCGTACCCTGCAGCAGGCTGCGCGTTTCAGCAACAACCTTGCCGTTGAGCATATCCTCCAGCACCGGCATCATGTCTTCCAGCGAGATATCAGTCATGAAACCGAGGCGCCCCTGATTAATGCCGATCAGCGGCACCTTGTATGGCGCTAACTGACGTGCAATGCCGAGCATGGTGCCGTCGCCACCGACAATGATTGCCACATCGGCCAGTTCGCCGATCTGCGCCAGATCCATTGCTTCATGGCTGCCGAGACTAAAGCGCTCGGCAGTTTGCGAACCGAACACCACGCGGCGACCTGTCTTGCCCAGCGCTTCGGCTATCTGCGTCAATGACTGTGTAATATCGTCTACTGAATGCACATTTTCGCTGGGTTTTTGCTTGGCAAAAATCGCAATAGTTTGAAAAGACGAGGCGGTGTAGGAGTGAGAGGTCGGCAACATGCTGCAGATTAGACCATAATTCCTCTTTCTCTTGCACTATGCGGTGCAGCATCCGCACGAATAATTTTGCCCCCTTATGGTCACCCTTGCGTCTTTCCCTCCCATCAAAGCTGTCCTCTTCGATCTGGACGATACGCTGTGGCCGCTGGCGCCGACACTGCTCAAGGCCGAGGCCGTGCTGTACGACTGGTTGGCGTTACACATTCCCGGCGTAACCCGTCGCTTCAGCAATGCGGAATTGCGTGCCTTGCGCATGGAATTGCTGCCTACCGATCCGCAATATCAGTTCAATGTCTGGGCTCTGCGCCATGCCGCCCTGACGCAGGCCTGCCGTCTGAGTAGTGAAAACCATGAACTGGTCGATCAGGCGATGGCGGTATTTTCCGAAGCCCGCAATGCAGTGACGCCGTTCGACGATGTGGTGCCGGGGCTGATGCGCCTGAACGAACACTTTATGCTGGGGTCGGTTTCCAACGGCTTTGCCGATCTGTCAGCCATTGGCATCTCCCGGCATTTCCAGATTTCGCTCGCCGCCCATCAATTTGGCAGCGCCAAACCGCAACCAGAGATTTTTCTCGCCGCCTGCGATGCGCTCTCGATTGCACCACACGAAGCAGTCTATGTCGGCGACGATCCTCTACTGGATATTCAGGGCGCGCAAAACGCCGGCCTGCAAGCAGTATGGATGAATCGTTTTCAGCGCACCCTGCCGGAACATATCGTGCCGGCCGCCAGCTTCACCACGCTGCATGAACTCGATGCATGGCTGAAACGCGCATAATGGCAGCGTCACCGCGCACAACAGGCACATGCCAGCCGGCCGCAAATGTAAATCGCCGGCAAACAGTTTTTTACATCGTGTAGGCTGCGAACTTGCCGCCTGCCATTGCCACTCATTACAATACGCACACCATGCAACTCGATAACCGCGCACAAACACTACTGAAAGCCCTGGTCGAACGCTATATAGCGGACGGCCAGCCGGTTGGTTCGCGCGAGCTTTCCAGGATTTCCGGCCTCGATCTGTCACCGGCGACAATACGCAACATCATGGCCGACCTGGAAGAAATGGGCTTCGTCGCCAGCCCGCACACTTCCGCCGGCCGTGTGCCAACGCCACGCGGCTATCGCGTGTTTGTCGATACATTACTGACCGTACAAGCCATAGACGAGAGCGCGCTGGAATCCAAGCTGCAAACCACGTTGCAAACCGGCTCCTCGCACAAAATCATTTCCAATGCAGCAGGGATTCTGTCCTCACTATCCGAATTTGCCGGCATCGTGATAACGCCGCGGCGCGAATCGGTGTTCCAGCAAATCGACTTCTTGCGACTATCGGAAAAACGCATACTGCTGGTCATCGTCGGTCCAAGCGGCGACGTGCAAAACCGGCTCTTGCTGACTGATGTCGATTACTCGCCAGCGCAACTGGTGCAGGCCGCAAACTACATCAACCAGAATTACGGCGGTCTGAGTTTCGACGACGTAAGAATACGTTTACAAGGCGAATTGAAGGCTTTGCGCGACGACATGACGCGTCTGATGCAAGCTGCGGTGGAAGCAGGCAGTGATGCGATGAATGACAATAGCGACGACGTGGTGATTTCCGGCGAACGCAATCTGCTCAGCGTCAGCGATCTGTCATCGAACATGGTCTCGCTGCGCAAACTGTTCGACCTGTTTGAACAAAAAACCAGCCTGATGCAATTGCTGGACATATCCAACAAGGCGACCGGCGTGCAGATATTCATCGGCGGCGAATCGAATCTGGCCCCCATGGATCAGATGAGCGTGGTCACTGCACCGTACACGGTCAACGGCCAGGTGGTCGGCACGCTGGGCGTGATCGGCCCCACACGCATGGCGTACGAACGGGTCATTCCGATTGTCGACATTACCGCCAAGCTGCTGTCGAACGCACTCAGCCATACGCACGGTTAAACCGGCATACTCCCCTTCATCCGGACACAAAAAAACACGCGTCCCTTGCCGGAGGCGTGTTTTTTACCATGCAGCAGATAGCAGATACTATTTTTTGGTTTTCCGGCAATTCTTGCAATGACCGTAAAGCGCCAGGGCGTGATCGGCGATTTCAAATCCGCGTTCCTGCGCAATTCTTTCCTGACGTTTTTCGATTTCAGCATCGAAAAATTCTTCCACCTTGCCACAATCCAGGCACACCAGATGATCATGATGCGTACCTTCGTTGAGCTCAAAAACAGCCTTGCCAGTCTCAAAGTGATTACGCTGCAGCAGGCCAGCTTGTTCAAACTGGGTCAGCACGCGATATACGGTGGCCAGGCCGACGTCGAGATTGTCCGCCAATAGCATCTTGTAGACATCTTCAGCACTCAAATGGCGCACTTCGGCAGTCTGAAAAATATCAAGAATTTTCAGGCGTGGCAGCGTGGCCTTGAGGCCGCTGGCTTTTAATTCAGATGGATTGTTGGTCATGTTCTTGTTCATATGAAGGATATCTGCCTTATCATATAGCGTTTTCGTACAATTGCTCAATCCCTTGAGATTCCCTATGCAAAAGTTGCCATCCCGTTTTTATCGTGCTCCGGCTGTCGCTGGTTCATTTTGTTTAATACTGGCAACGCTCGTCACCGGGTGTGCATCAAAAAATCCCTTGATCGACGACGCTGCCCCAGTCGCAGCGAAGGCTCAACCAGCAGCGCCCGCCCCGATTCAGGCAGTAGAAGAAACAACAGTTCCCGCCACCCCGGTAACGACAGAAGCACCGCAGGCAACCGAGCCTTCCGCTCCTGCCGCAGTGACTGAAACTCCAGTCGCCGTTCAGGCCGCTGCAAGCGGTGCAACCGGCGTACAAACCAAACGCCCCAATCGCTTTCTCGGCATTTTCCGCCCGTATCGTCCGGACATTCAGCAGGGCAACTTTGTCTCGCAGGAAATGGTCACACAGTTAAAAGAAGGCATGACGCAGGATCAGGTGGTTTTCCTGCTTGGCACACCCTTGCTGAACGATCTGTTTCACGCCGACCGCTGGGATTACGCCTTCCGCCTGCAAAAGGGCAACGGCGAGATCACGACCAGCCGCGTGACCGTTTTCTTCAAGGACAAACTGGTGTCGCATTTCGAAGGCGGTGATTTGCCGACCGAAAAGGATTACCTGGAACGCATTTCCAACAAGTCCAAGCAAGGCAGCAAGTAAGGCTTCCCGCGCTTCCAGCCAGGCGGATTCGACACTGGATAAACACTGAAATTTCTACAAAACGCTTTTTACTGAAACTTTCAAGCATGAATCAAATGAAAATTGCAGTTGCCGGCACATCCGGCCGCATGGGCCACATGCTGATCGAGGCCATTCTGGACGCTGCAGACGCGACGCTGTCCGGCGCGCTGGATATCGCCGCCTCGCCCGCCATCGGCACCGACGCCGCGGCATTCCTGGGCAAACAGTCCGGCGTGGTGATCGAATCCGATCTCGCCAAAGGTCTGGCAAAGGCTGACTTCCTGATCGACTTTACGCGTCCGGAAGGCACGCTGAAGCACCTTGAATACTGCGCTGCGCACGGCATCAAGATGATCATAGGCACGACAGGATTTGATGTCGCAGGCAAGGCCGCGATTGAAGCTGCAGCAAAAAAAACTGCCATCATGTTCGCACCGAACATGAGCGTAGGTGTCAACGTCACGATGAAATTGCTTGAAATGGCCGCCAAGAGTTTTTCCGAAGGCTACGACATTGAAATCATCGAGGCGCACCACAGACACAAGGTCGATGCACCATCCGGCACCGCCATCAAGATGGGCGAAGTCATCGCCGGCGCGCTGGGCAAGGAGTTGAACGACGTCGCCGTATGGGCGCGTGAAGGCGTCACAGGCGAACGCGATCCGTCGTCTATCGGATTTGCAACCGTGCGCGGCGGCGATATCGTCGGCGATCACACGGTACTGTTTGCCGGCATCGGCGAACGCATAGAGATTTCGCACAAGTCATCCAGCCGCGTCACGTATGCGCACGGCAGCCTGCGTGCGGCACGCTTTCTGCTCAATCAGAAAACCGGTTTGTACGACATGCAGGACGTCTTGGGTCTGCGTTGAAACACCAGCAAGATCAAAGGCAGAGCAAACTGCAACCAATCAATCTAGTCTATTCAGATCGACATCATGAACTCCACTGCAGAACAAGGATTGGGACTGGCGCATTACTGGGCACAGGGCGACGCGGTATCGCACGCTGTCGCTTATGTGCTGCTGATCATGTCGATACTCAGCTGGTATTACATCCTTTCCAAAGGCTGGAGCGCATGGCGGATACGCCGCAGTGCCGCAGCACTGGAAAATTTCTGGCAGGCACCGACGCTGCCGGACGCCATCGCTGCCATCAAGCTGACGGATAGCGAAAACGTCTATACGCCGCTGGCGGCACAAAGCGTCGAAGCCGCCAATATCAAGCCGCACGCCAATTCACTCAATGCCAATACCGATCCGGGCGAATTGATCACACGCACCTTGCGTCAGGAAATCAATCGCGTTTCGTCCCGTCTCGAAAGCGGACTGACGCTGCTGGCCTCGGTAGGTTCCACTGCACCCTTCATCGGCCTGTTCGGCACGGTGTGGGGGATTTACCATGCACTGGTGGCGGTTTCCGCATCCGGCACCGTGCAAATCGACAAGGTTGCCGGCCCGGTCGGCGAAGCCCTGATCATGACGGCGCTCGGCCTGGCAGTAGCAATTCCAGCCGTGCTGGCCTATAACGCATTCACACGCGTCAATCGCATCACGCTGGCCGAACTGGATGCGTTTGCGCATGACTTGCACGCCTACCTGACGACCGGTACGCGGGTCGGAAAATAAGGGGGCGACATGGCATTCGGCGGATTCAGCGATAACAAACAGCCGGTACCGATGGCGGATATCAACGTCACACCCATGGTGGACGTGATGCTGGTGCTNNTGGTGATTTTCATCATCACCGCACCGCTGTTTACCCACGCAATAAAGCTCGATTTGCCAAGTGCGCAATCAGCACCGGCACCGACAGAACCGACCACCATTTCGCTCTCCATCAATGGCGAAGGCGCGATTTTCTGGAACAACGATGCCATTACCCAGGGCGAACTGACAAACAGATTTGCCATTGCCGCCAAACAGCAGCCGCAACCGCAATTGCAACTGCGTGCCGACAAGGGCACTCGCTACGAAATCATTGCGCAGGTGATGGCGGCCGCGCAAGGCAATGGCTTGACCAAACTCGGCTTCGTCACAGACGTGCCGTCCACGCAAAAATAGCTCATGGCCGTCGTACATTTGAATGGCGAAACCATCGCCGACTGGAATGACTTTCATGCCGCATGCATGACGGCATTCGGCTTCCCCGATTTCTACGGCTGCAATATGGATGCCTGGGTCGATTGCCTCAGCTATCTGCGCGATGAAGATGGCATGACGCAGTTCCGCCTGAAACCGGCTGAAAAACTGCAAATCGTCGTCGATCACGCCGAAATTCTGCGTAAAAAAGCACCGCATATTCTCGAAGATATTGCCTTCTGCATCGAAGGAATCAACGATCGCTATGCCGATTACGGCGAAAATCCCGCGCTGGAACTGAAATTAGCCTGACTTCGACGGGATTCCTGCCGGCATTGCCCCGCCACCGACGCGCCATCCGGGTGAGCGAACCAGTATAATCACGGGTTCGTATCTACATTCACCCTCACTTTTGGCTCCATCCGTCATGCAAGATAAATACAGCCCCGCCGACGTAGAAAAATCGGCGCACGACCATTGGCAGGCAAGCAACGCTTACAAGGCAGTCGAACACGCCAAGGATAAAAACGGCAAGGACAAGAAAAAATTCTACGCCTGCTCGATGCTGCCCTACCCATCCGGCAAACTGCACATGGGTCATGTGCGCAATTACACGATCAATGACGTGATGTACCGCTACCTGCGCATGAACGGCTACAACGTGCTGATGCCCATGGGCTGGGACGCATTCGGCATGCCAGCAGAGAATGCCGCGATGGCGAACAATGTGCCGCCGGCACAATGGACCTACGCCAATATCGAATACATGAAAACGCAGATGGCGTCCATGGGCCTGGCCATCGACTGGTCGCGTGAAATGACCGCGTGCAAACCCGAATACTATAAATGGAACCAGTGGATGTTCCTGAAGATGCTAGAGAAAGGCATCATCTACAAGAAAACCGGTACCGTGAACTGGGACCCTGTCGATCAAACCGTACTGGCAAATGAGCAGGTGATTGACGGTCGCGGCTGGCGTTCCGGCGCACTGATCGAAAAGCGCGAAATCCCGATGTACTACGCGCGCATCACCGATTACGCGGAAGAATTGCTCGATCACGTCGACAACAAACTGCCCGGCTGGCCGGAACGCGTGCGCACCATGCAAGCCAACTGGATAGGCAAATCAACCGGCGTACGTTTTGCCTTCACGCACGAGATCAGGGAAAACGAAAAACTCATCAACGACGGCAAGCTGTGGGTTTTCACCACGCGCGCCGATACGATCAAGGGTGTGACCTTCTGTGCAGTCGCAGCAGAGCATCCGCTGGCAACTTTCGCGGCAAAAACCAATCCCGAACTGGCCGAGTTCATCGCCGAATGCAAGCTCGGCAGCGTCATCGAAGCCGATATGGCGACGATGGAAAAGAAAGGCATGCCGACCGGTTTGTTCGTCAAGCATCCGCTGACCGGTCAGCTGGTTGAAGTGTGGGTCGGTAACTATGTACTGATTACCTACGGTGATGGCGCCGTGATGGGCGTACCGGCACATGACGAACGCGACTTTGCATTTGCAAAAAAATACGTGCTGCCTATCCATCAGGTGATCGATGTAGAAGGCAAAACATTTTCCGAAGTAACTTGGCACGACTGGTATGCCGACAAGGAAAACGGCCGCTGCATCAACTCCGGAAAATACGATGGCTTGAATTATCAGCAGGCAGTCGATGCGATCGCCGCCGATCTGGAGGAACCCGGTCTGGGCGAAAAGAAAATCACCTATCGTCTGCGCGACTGGGGTATTTCACGCCAGCGCTACTGGGGCACTCCGATCCCGATGATCAACTGCGCCGATTGTGGTGCAGTACCGGTGCCTGAAAAGGATTTACCGGTCGTGTTGCCGGAAGATTGCGTACCGGACGGTAGCGGCAATCCACTGAACAAGCATGAAGCCTTCCTCAAATGCGATTGCCCGAAATGCGGCAAAGCTGCGCGTCGCGAAACCGACACCATGGATACCTTCGTCGATTCATCGTGGTATTACATGCGTTATTGCTCGCCGAACAGCAGCGATGCGATGGTCGACAGCCGCAACGATTACTGGATGCCNNGTACATCGGCGGCATCGAGCACGCAGTTCTGCATCTGCTGTACGCACGCTTCTGGACCAAGGTCATGCGCGACTTCGGCCTGATCAAGTTCGACGAACCTTTCACCAACCTGCTGACGCAGGGCATGGTTCTGAACGAAACCTACTATCGAGAAGAAGCCAGCGGCAAAAAGACCTGGTACAACCCGGCCGATGTACAGCTTGAACTGGATGAAAAAGGTCGCCCGGTTTCCGCCACGCTGATTACAGATCGCCAGCCGGTTGCTATCGGCGGCACGGAAAAAATGTCGAAGTCGAAAAACAACGGCATTGATCCGCAGGCGCAAATTGATCAGTACGGTGCCGATACCGCACGCCTGTTTACGATGTTTGCATCGCCTCCGGAACAAACTCTGGAATGGTCAGGTGCCGGTGTCGAAGGTGCAAACCGTTTCCTGCGCCGCGTATGGACATACGCATACAATCAATCTGCCCGCGTCGCTGCAGCCACGACAGGCGATTTCAGCAAACTGACTGAAGCGCAAAAAACCTTGCGCCGCGAACTGCACAAAATCCTGCAGCAGGCCGACAACGATTACAAGCGCATCCAGTACAACACCGTGGTGTCCGCCAGCATGAAAATGCTGAACACGCTGGAAGGCGCGAAGCTGGACGATACCCCGGCGTCGAACGCGGTAATAGCTGAAGGGCTATCGATTTTCCTGCGCATCCTGAATCCCGTTGCGCCGCATATCACGCACGCGCTGTGGCAGGAACTCGGTTTTGCCAAAGCGCATGGCGATATACTCGACGCAGAGTGGCCGCAAGTTGATGCAAGCGCACTGGAACAAGCAGAGATCGAAATGATGATTCAGGTCAATGGCAAACTGCGCGGCAGCATCATCGTCGCCAAGGATGCCGACAAGGCCACGATAGAAGCAGCTGCGCTGGCGAATGAAACGGTGCAAAAATTCATCGAGGGCACACCGAAGAAAATCATCGTGGTGCCGGGAAAACTGGTCAACATCGTTGCATGATCGATGGTATTAAAGTCCAAAGTATCGAGTTGAAGTATTCATAGAGGCAGGATTATCCATGCAAAAAAATCGCCGTCTTCTCTGTATCGCGCTGGCCTCCACCGTCATGCTTTCCGCATGCGGCTTCAAGCTGCGCGGGACTATTCTCGGCAACGACCTGCCCTTCAAATCGATTTATATCGCAGTACCGGAAACATCGACGCTGGGTAACGAACTGCGCCGCTATATACGCGGTAGCGGCGAACTGGAGATCAAGAAAAGTGCGGAAGAGGCGGAAGCAATTCTCGACCTCACGAATGAAATCCGCGAAAAAGTCATCCTGTCCCTGAACAGCCAGGGTCGTGTGCGTGAATACGTGCTGTACTATCGCGTGAGCATACGCGTGCGCGACAACAAGAACGCTGAGCTGCTGCCATTGACGCAAATCTCGCTGAAACGCGACCTGAGTTACAACGAAAATCAGGTACTGGCAAAAGAAGCCGAGGAAGCCATGCTGTATCACGACATGCAATCGGATCTGGTGCAGCAAATCCTGCGCCGGATCGCGGCCATCAAGCCGGCAGGCGGCGCCACAGCCCAATAATGCAACTATAGTTATGCAACTGCGCATTGATGCTCTCGCCACGCATTTGACCAAGCCGCTGGCCGGCTTGTATGTCATCACGAGTGACGAACATCTGCTGGCGCTGGAAGCGGCCGACAAGATACGCCAGACAGCGCGTGCCCAAGGTTTTTCCGAACGCGAAGTGCTGGTGGTCGATCGCAGTTTCAAATGGGGCGAACTGCTGGCCGCCAACCAGTCGCAATCGCTGTTCGGCGACAAGAAATTGATAGAACTGCGCATCCCGACCGGCAAACCGGGCAAGGACGGCGGCAAGGCCTTGCAGGATTATGCCGCTTCGCTGAGTCCGGATAACGTCACGCTGATCACTTTGCCGAAACTGGATTGGGCGACGCAAAAAGCCGCCTGGGTGGCGAGCCTGCAGCAAGCCAGTGTGTTCATAGATATTCCGCTGGTTGAACGCGCGCAATTGCCGGCATGGCTGGGCGTACGGTTGGCAGCGCAGGGACAAAGCGCCGACCGTGCATGCCTGGATTTCATTGCCGAACGGGTCGAGGGTAATCTGCTCGCCGCGCATCAGGAAATCCAGAAGCTCGCACTGCTGCATCCGGCAGGTCCGCTGAGTTTCGAGCAGGTACACGATGCAGTGCTGAATGTGGCACGTTACGATGTCTTCAAACTGAACGAAGCGATGCTGAGTGGAGACACCGCACGTCTGGTGCGCATGCTGGAAGGTTTGCAAGGCGAAGGGGAAGCGCTGCCGCTGGTGTTGTGGGCGGTGGCCGAAGAAATCCGCACCCTGTTGAAATTGAAATCCGGCCTCGCACAAGGTCGTCCCTTGGGTCAGTTGACGAAAGAACACCGCATCTGGGGTCCGCGCGAACGGCTGATCGAACCGGCCTTGCGCCGTCTGAAACTGGCTACGCTGGAAAGCGCACTGCAGGAAGCCGCACAAATCGATAAGATGGTGAAAGGTTTGCGCGCGAAGAAGTTTTCCGGCGATGCCTGGGATGCGATGCGGCAACTGGGATTGAAGATCGCACGCGGCTAACAGGACAGGCAGGCGCACTTGCGATCACGCATCATGCTGCCATATAGAAGTTACAAATCTGGTTGCAACAGTACAAAACAGAATTCGTTTCACCGTTTCAGGTTTTATCCATTGATCAATCGCAGTACCAACCATTCCTGAGCAAAATGGACATCAAGCAATACATGAAAGAAATCGGTCAGCGCGCCCGCAAGGCATCGCGCGCCATGGCCAAAGCCGATACGGCTGCCAAGAATCAGGCTTTATCGCTGATCGCCGCCGCCATCCGGCGTGATGCGGATGCACTGCGCGCTGCCAACCAGAAAGATCTGGAAGCTGCGCGTACCAGCGGTCTGGCGCCGGCAATGCTGGATCGCCTCACGCTGTCCGACAAAGCGATCGCCACCATGGCCGAAGGTCTGGAGCAAATCGTCGCCCTGCCCGATCCTATCGGTGAAATATCGAACATGAAATACCGCCCGACCGGCATCCAGGTCGGCCAGATGCGCGTACCGCTGGGCGTGATCGGCATCATTTACGAAGCGCGGCCTAATGTAACGGTAGACGCGGCAGGTTTGTGCATCAAGAGCGGCAACGCCACCATTTTGCGCGGCGGCTCGGAAGCAATCCATTGCAATCAGGCACTCGCGAAACTGGTCAGTGAAGGCCTCGCCGGTGCCGGCTTGCCAGCCGATGCGGTACAGATAGTCGAAACCACCGATCGCGCCGCCGTTGGCGAACTGATCACGATGCCGGAATACGTCGATGTGATCGTGCCGCGCGGCGGCAAGGGCCTGATCGAACGCCTGATGAAGGAATCCAAGGTGCCGATGATCAAGCATCTGGACGGCATCTGCCACGTCTACATCGACGACAAGGCCGATCCTGCCAAGGCGCTGGATATTTCCTTCAATGCCAAATGCCATCGCTACGGCACCTGCAACACAATGGAAACCCTGCTGGTGGCACGTGCGATTGCACCGAGCATCCTGCCTGCACTTGCCAAACTGTATGCGACCAGGGAAGTGGAGTTGCGCGGCGACGACGAAGCGCGCGCCATTCTGCAAGGCTATGCACATTTGACGGCAGCCAGTGCGGAAGACTGGAGCACCGAATATCTGGACGCGATTCTGTCCATCAGGATAGTCACCGGCATGGATGAAGCGATCGACCATATCAATACCTATTCATCGCAGCACACCGATTCCATCATCACCGAGGATTACACGCGGGCGATGCGCTTCCTGCGCGAAGTCGATTCAGCTTCGGTGATGATCAATGCCTCGACGCGTTTTGCCGATGGTTTTGAATATGGTTTGGGCGCGGAGATCGGCATCTCGAACGACAAGCTGCACGCGCGCGGCCCGGTCGGCCTCGATGGCTTGACGTCCTTGAAGTATGTCGTGTTCGGGCATGGAGAAATTCGTGAGTGATGC
>DGBN01000023.1 GCA_002384815.1 Oxalobacteraceae bacterium UBA4003
ATATTCGTTTTACCTTGCTGCAGCCAGTCGATCACGGTTTGCGCACCCGCCCTGGCTTCCGCCTCCATGTTTTGTGCCGCATGCAACTGCAAACCTGTTGGAGTGGCAATCGGCAATGCATCGCTGCCTCTCTCGTCTACCAGCATTTCCGGCCAGGCAGCGGCATACGTACTATTAATAAAGTGCGCATGCCAATCCAGCGTCACCACGGTCAAGGCCTGTCGTGCACTATATGCGTCAAGAAAAGCCTGCTCCATTGCATCCGGTTCGACCGGGCTGATCCAGAACAGCGGTTGCCGTATGTGCTCCACCTGCTGCACCAGACGCATCATCTGCGCATAACGCATGACGCTCGCATCGCTGGCGTCGAGCTGGCTTTTCCAGATCGTCCACACCAGTTGCGTTTCATCCGACAACAGATTACGTGCGACCGGCGACAATTGTTCCAGCGCTGCCTGCCAGCGCGCATGGCCGGCATCCGGCGACGTCTTCAGCGAAGGCAGCATGGCCTGCGTCAACTCATCGGACAATGCGAGCAGAATTTCCGCCAGCGGCAGCAAATCGGTATTGCGCCGCGCGCTGAACAGTTTTTTCAGCCATGCATGCTGGCGCAAGTCCGCATACAGCGACATGAGGCGCTCGCTTGCCGCCGTCGCCGTCGCACCGTCTGGCGGCAACTGGCGTATATATTCAGACAGCGAGGTAATCGTCGGTGGAATGAAGGCACCCTCTATCTGGCGCGCCAATGCATTTTTCAACAACTGTATGTGCGCGAAGGTTGACACCAGCACGCGCAGCGCGGAAAGATCGCTGATCGCTGCACCCTTATTCCGTCCATGCGCCTCGCTTTGCAATAATGCGCGCGCAGCATCGTCCCAAAAGACAGCGGAGGGTGGAATCAGTATGGTAGCGCTATGCGGCATCGGGTCTCGATGTGAAATGTGGGAAGCAAAGAAAAACAGTCATGGCAGGCAGAGTAATGGGCATTTTATGCGAGGCGGAGCAAAATTTAATGGGCAATGCCACACTTTTTATAAAATAGGTTATGATTTGTCCAGACCCCGCCTGATTACCTCTTGCCGCACCTTCAAAACTTGAATTAAATCGCAACGTCTCCATCTTCGTTTCAGTACCCGGAGGCGCTGCAGGAAAACACCGACAAGAACGGTTGTCACCAAGGCGCTGATTTATTCTTTTCTCCTCAAACCGAGGCATACATGAGCGAAAACATCACACATATTACCGACGCGTCTTTTGATACAGACGTATTGAAATCCGACACACCTGTTCTGGTCGACTTCTGGGCAGAGTGGTGCGGTCCGTGCAAAATGATTGCACCTATCCTGGAAGACGTCGCCAAGGAATACGCAGGCAAGATTCGCATCGCCAAAATGGACGTGGATGCCAACCAGGCAGTGCCGGCCAAATTCGGCATCCGCGGCATCCCGACCTTGATTCTGTTCAAGAATGGTGAACCTGCAGCGCAAAAAGTCGGTGCATTGGCAAAAGGTCAATTGACCGCTTTCATCGACAGCAACATCTGATATAAATAAAAGATTGCAGCGATGCGCCCGCATCGCTGCCTTATTGAATAAGCTAACACCACCACGCAGTTCCCTCCCCCACCTTTTTATATCCCATCCCGGGAAACTCAAAAACTATGCATTTATCCGAATTAAAGGCGTTACACGTCTCCGCACTGCTAGAAATGGCAATCAGCCTGGACATCGACAACGCCGCGCGCTTGCGCAAACAGGAACTGATGTTCGCGATTCTCAAGAAACGCGCGAAATCAGGAGAACAGATTTTTGGCGATGGCGCCCTCGAAGTATTGCCTGACGGCTTTGGCTTCCTGCGCTCGCCCGACGCCAGTTACATGGCGTCCACCGACGACATTTATATTTCCCCGTCGCAGATCCGCCGCTTCAATCTGCACACTGGCGACTCGATCGAAGGCGAAGTACGCACGCCGAAAGACGGCGAACGCTACTTTGCACTGGTCAAGGTCGACAAGGTCAACGGCGAACCTCCGGAAGCGTCGAAGCACCGCATACTGTTTGAAAATCTGACACCGCTGCACCCGAACAAGCCCTTGCTGCTTGAACGTGAAATGCGCGGCGAAGAAAATATCACCGGCCGCATCATCGATCTGATCGCGCCCATCGGCAAAGGCCAGCGCGGTCTGCTGGTTGCATCGCCCAAATCCGGCAAGTCGGTCATCCTGCAACACATCGCACATGCAATCACCACCAATCATCCGGATGTCGTGATGATCGTGCTGCTGATCGACGAACGCCCTGAAGAAGTGACCGAGATGCAGCGTTCGGTACGCGGCGAAGTGGTGGCATCGACGTTCGATGAACCAGCCACACGTCACGTGCAGGTCGCTGAAATGGTGCTGGAAAAAGCCAAGCGCCTGGTTGAAATGAAAAAAGACGTGGTGATTCTGCTCGACTCGATCACCCGTCTGGCGCGCGCCTACAACACCGTGATCCCGGCCTCCGGCAAAGTGTTGACCGGCGGTGTGGACGCCAACGCATTGCAACGTCCCAAGCGTTTCTTCGGTGCTGCGCGTAACGTCGAAGAAGGCGGCTCGCTGACCATCATCGCAACCGCGCTGATCGAAACCGGCAGCCGCATGGACGACGTGATTTTTGAAGAGTTCAAGGGTACCGGCAATATGGAAGTGCACCTCGAACGCCGCCTGGCCGAGAAGCGCGTCTACCCTGCGATCAACCTGAACAAGTCCGGCACACGTCGTGAAGAGTTGCTGATCAAACCGGATCAACTGCAGAAAATCTGGGTCTTGCGCAAACTCTTGTACGGCATGGACGAAATCGAAGCGATGGAATTCATTCTCGACAAGATGAAGGCGACCAAGAACAACGCCGAATTCTTCGACATGATGCGTCGCGGTAATTCGTAATTCAAGCGCGACATCCTGTTTGAAGGTTTTCAGCCGACCAGGCTGAAATCAAAAAGCCCGTTTTCCTTGCATGCTCTGCAAATGAAAACGGGCTTTTTTTATTGCCATGCTCTTTTCAGGCCTGCCTCGCTCAACCTGGCAATTTCCAATTCAGCCTCAAAGCCAGCAAACGCAGCGCCGGTATCACCGCGATACTCACACCCAAGGTCAGCATTTCCGGCACATCCAACATAGTCAGAATCAGGTAAATCCAGCAACCTATGAATGAGCAGGTTGCATACAATTGGCCGCCCCGAAATACCATCGGGACTTCATTACACAAAATATCGCGCAAGACGCCGCCGAAAATTCCTGTAATAACACCCATCATCGCGCAAACAAAGATAGGCATGTCCATTTCCAGCGCAAACGTAGTGCCAAGAATGCTAAAAAAACCCAGGCCGAATGCGTCGGCAATAACGATCGCTTTTTCAGCAACGGCAGAGCGTAAATGCGGAACCAGGGGCACCGCCACCAATGCCAGAATGAACACCATCAAGGCGTATTCCTGATTCTCAACCCAATACAGTGGCCGTCGGTCCAGCAACAAATCGCGCAGAGTCCCGCCACCAAAGGCCGTGACGAATGCCACAACAATGACGCCGATCAGATCCATTTTCTTGCTGCGCGCTTCTATAAAGCCCGAACAGGCAAACGAAATAAGCCCGCATACTTCCAGCACTTTCAGCAACGTACTCATGCCGCTCTGCAAATCAATCACCACGTTCGCCCCCTTGTTGCTGCAATTACCACGACGATATCAGTAAACTTGCTGCAAACCCATGATTTTATTGAATTTTCCATGTATAATTCCCGGCTCGTTCCAACCTCGGCAAGTGATAGGCAATCGGGTCAAGAAGCAGTGCGACCGACGAAGTGCCCATTGGCTACCAAACTACTTAAGGCAAATCATGAAAGCTGGCATTCACCCGGATTACCGTGAAGTTTTGTTCCACGACGTTTCCAACGATTTCAAATTCATCACCCGTTCGACCGTTCAAACGCGTGAAAAAATTGAATTTGAAGGTACAGAATACCCACTGGTAAAAATCGAGGTTTCGTCGGAATCGCATCCGTTCTACACCGGCAAACATAAAATCGTTGATACCGCAGGTCGCGTGGATAAATTCCGCAAGAAGTTCGGTACCGTCGGTTCCAAAACGCAAGTGGCCGAATAATTCCGTCACCGCGCTTCAAAAAGGCAGCTACGGCTGCCTTTTTTGTTAGCAAAGAATTTTTCCGGCACAATACGCCGAACCCAATAAAAACAGTCATCGCCTTTCATGAAGCCAGTCCGCCTCCCCGCCTCCGCTACGCATGCACTCCCGCGCTGGGCGTTGTTCGCACTGTGTCTGCTGTACATCCTGCCCGGCCTGATCGGACGCGATCCATGGAAACCTGACGATGCCGCCGGTTTCGGCATCATGTGGACCATGGCACACGGCTCGCTGCTCGACTGGCTCGCACCGAACATCGTCGGCCTGGCGATACCGGACGAAGGGCCGCTGGCATTCTGGCTGGGCGCCATCTGCATCAAGTTGTTCGGCTGGCTGCTGGGCGATCCGATGGCTGCGCGCATCGCGCCCATCTGTTTTTTCCTGCTCGGTTCGACGTCGGTCTGGTACACCACCTACCTGCTCGGCCGCAGGCCGGAAGCACAACCGCTGAAACTCGCCTTCGGCGGCCAGCCCGAACCGCGCGATTTCGGTCGCACACTGGCCGATGGTGCGCTGCTGATTTACCTCGGTTGCCTGGGTCTGCTGGTGCATAGTCACGGCACTACCGCTGAAGCATTGCAGGTATCGCTGATCGCATTCTCGCTCTACACCGTTACCCGCCTGTTTGAATCGCACTCTCTGCGCAGCGCAATGGCATTCGGGCTGGTACTTGGCTTGCTGGCGCTGTCGCGCGGCTGGATTGTTCCGCTGGCATTGTGGTTGGGCGTGTTCGTGCTGGCATCTATGCGCGAACGTGCAATCCTGCTGCGCCTGATACTGGTTACATTGCCGCTGGCGGCCCTGGTGGCAGGTGCATGGATATTTGCCAGCCAGCAGGTTCAGCCTTTCGGCAATGCCCCCAGCGATGCATGGATGGCATGGAATTACCATCAGATAGGGTTGCCTTCGTGGCCCACCCTGCAATACTTTCTGAAGAACACGATCTGGTTTGCATGGCCGGCATGGCCGTTTGCGATTTGGGCAATCTACGCCTGGCGCCGTCAGCATGAAGCATTGCATATCACCCTGCCGCTGACCTTTTTTGCCACGCTGCTGATACTCGCATTGCTGAATCCGCGTGGCGAAGAAGCAATTTTATTACCGCTACTGCCCATGCTGGCCATCCTCGCCGCATTCGGCTTGCCCACCATGAAACGCGGTGCCATCAATGCAGTAGACTGGTTCTCGGTCATGATGCTGAGTACCTGCGCCAGCTTCATCTGGCTGGGCTGGATCGCCAAGCAAACCGGCTGGCCGGCACAGATCGCAAAAAATGCCTTCAAGATCGCCCCCGGCTTCAAACCGGAATTCAATCTGCTCACTTTTATCATTGCTGCCGCTGCAACGGCTGGATGGGTCTGGATTGTGCACTGGCGCATATCGCGCCGCCCTTCCGTGCTGTGGCGCGCCGTGGTGCTGTCGTCCGGTGGAATTATTCTATGCTGGTTGCTGCTCATGACCTTGTGGCTGCCATGGGGAAATTACATCAAGAGTTATGCCGGCGTTGCGCAACAAGTTAACGCTGCATTGCCAAAAGTGAAACGCTGTGTCGCCAGCAATGTCGGCGCCTCGCAACGCGCCTCGTTCGCCTATTTCGGAAGCGTCCAGTTCGCCCGCTTCGGCGACAAGAATTGCGATTATCTGCTACTGCAAGATCATCACCGCGGCGACGATGCAGCACCAAGCATCACGCGCGACAAATTGCAATGGAAGCTGATCTGGCACGGCCGGCGCCCCGCCGAGCGCGACGAACGCTTCCGGCTTTATCGACGCATTTACACCACGCAGGCCGGACAGAAATAATCTGATACGCATCATTGCCGCTTGGCGAATGATCAAGCGAGCTTTGCGGCGCACATCAACATCAAAACAGTCGGCAGCCTCCGATATTCCGGAACGATGCATCTTGCTCAATTGCCGCAAATCGAGCATAATGCTCAGCTTGCGTTGCCGAGATGGCGGAATAGGTAGACGCACGGGACTCAAAATCCCGCGCCGCAAGGCGTGCCGGTTCGATTCCGGCTCTCGGCACCATAATTGAATACGCACCTTCGGGTGCGTTTTTCATTTCATATCAAGAACTTAAAGTACGGTTAAGTACTTCACACACCCCTTCTCAGTACCCTTCCCGTTTGTCCTAAATTGTCCTGACAACTTAAATCAGAATTAAGTTTTGTCCTAATTTGTCCCAGAATAATCCATTGTATCAACTGAGTACTAACAAGTACTCTCTGAGCATTGCCAGCTACCTTTCCTGTTTGATACTCTGTATTCAGCAGTTCCAGTTTGGGTATAGTTAGGGACCACCCCTAGCTAGGTAAGACCAGCTGGTTAAACGCGCAACTCAAGCAGAAGGTTGCGCGGCCATGCACAACGGCAGGTTCAAAGACGCTGATGGACGAACAGCGAAACTGGAATTTCAGGCGACCTAAAAAATAGGCCAGAGACCTTTGGTCTGTCCCGGTCTAGGTGGAC
>DGBN01000050.1:0-7053 GCA_002384815.1 Oxalobacteraceae bacterium UBA4003
GGGAATGCGAGCAACGTTGCCCGCTTGAATTTGAAATAGATTACTACGTATGTCGTCATCCGATCCAATTGCCACAGGCCCTGTTTCGCGGCGTAAAAGCCGTATTGCCGTTGTCAGCTATGGTGGGCGTGAAGTCCGGATAGGTGGCGATGCGCCGGTCGTCGTGCAATCGATGACCAATACCGATACCGCCGATGTGATCGGTACGGCGATCCAGATCAAGGATCTGGCGCGTGCCGGTTCCGAGCTGGTGCGCATTACGGTGAANNNGGCAAGGGAAACAAGCGTGATACGCAGTTCGCGCAGATGATAGAAACCGCCTGCCGCTTCGACAAGCCGGTACGCATAGGCGTGAACTGGGGCAGTCTGGATCAGGAACTGCTGGCGCGCATCATGGATGAAAATGCAGCACGCACGAATCCGTGGACGTCTCAGGCGGTCATGTATGAAGCGTTGGTGACTTCGGCTATCGAAAACGCAATGCGTGCAGAAGAAGTGGGCCTGGCCGGTGATCGCATCATCCTGTCGTGCAAGGTATCCGGCGTGCAGGATTTGATCGCGGTGTATCGCGAACTGGCGCGCCGCTGCGATTACCCATTGCATCTCGGTTTGACCGAGGCTGGCATGGGCAGCAAGGGCATCGTTGCCTCGACTGCTGCATTGTCGGTGTTGTTGCAGGAAGGCATAGGCGACACGATACGTATTTCGTTGACACCGGAACCGGGCGGCGATCGGACGCGCGAAGTCATTGTCGGCCAGGAAATTCTGCAAACCATGGGTTTGCGTAAATTCACGCCCATGGTGATTGCATGCCCAGGTTGCGGGCGCACGACGTCGACAGTATTCCAGGAATTGGCGGATGGCATCCAGACTTATCTGCGCGATCAGATGCCGGTCTGGAAAAAACAGTATCCGGGTGTGGAGGCGATGAATGTTGCAGTAATGGGCTGCATCGTCAACGGTCCGGGCGAATCGAAGCACGCGAACATCGGTATCAGTTTGCCGGGTACCGGCGAATCGCCGGCGGCGCCGGTATTTGTCGATGGTGAAAAAACCGTCACGCTGCGGGGCGATAATATCGCGGCAGAATTTCATGCGATTGTGCTGGATTACGTCAAGACGCATTATGGCAAGGAAAGCAACGCGGCCTAGTAGCACTTGAGTTTGATAAATAGACGACCTTAGTCAAGCAAGCAGCATCAAACAAGTTAAGAGATAAGTTTTTAAAAATAAATGTCAGATACCAAGAAAATAGAAAAAATTGTCGGTGTGAAGGGAATGAACGACATTCTCCCTGCCGATGCACCCTTGTGGGAATTGTTTGAAAATACCGTGCACACGGTTTTGAAAAGTTACGGCTTCCAGCAAATCCGCACACCTATCGTTGAGCCTACCGCCTTGTTCGCACGCGGTCTGGGCGCAGTCACCGATATCGTCGAAAAGGAAATGTATTCCTTCACAGACTCCATGAATGGCGATGAACTGACCTTGCGTCCGGAATGCACGGCCAGCGTCGTGCGCGCTGCGCTGGAACATAATCTGACGTACGACGGCCCAAAACGTCTGTGGTATTCAGGCCCTATGTTCCGTCACGAAAGACCGCAACGTGGCCGCTATCGTCAGTTCCATCAGATCGGTGCAGAAGCAATCGGTTTTTCCGGTCCGGATATCGATGCAGAGCTGATCATGATGTGCCAGCGCTTGTGGGACGATCTTGGCTTGCAGGACGTGCGTCTGGAATTGAATTCGATCGGTAACGCCGAAGAGCGTAACAAGCATAGAGCCGATCTGATTGCCTACTTTGAGCAGCATGTCGAGTTGCTGGATGCCGAAGCGCAAAAGCGTTTGCACAGCAATCCATTGCGCATTCTCGATACCAAGAATCCGACCATGCAGGATATGGTCAATGCGGCGCCCAAACTGCTTGATTATCTGGGTGAAGATTCACGCGCGCATTTTGAAGGCGTGCAAAAAATCCTGAATCACAATGCCATCCCGTTCACCATCAATCCGCGTCTGGTGCGCGGCATGGATTATTACAATCGCACCGTGTTCGAATGGGTAACAGACCAACTCGGCTCGCAGGGTACGGTGTGCGGCGGCGGTCGTTACGACCCGNNGTCGTTGCCGAACGTTTGCGCGATGCGGGCCTGGATGTCGTCTTGCATTGTGCATCGTCGGCCGGTATCGGCAGTTTTAAATCACAGATGAAGCGCGCGGATAATAGCGGCGCAGCTTATGCCGTGATTATCGGCGAAGATGAAATTGCAAAAGGCGCAGCCATCGTCAAGGAAATGCGCGATGCAGAAGGCAGGCAATCGGAAGTTGCATTCGAGGGCATCGCCGATTATCTGGTTGACCAAATCGTTGGTGATGATCATGATCATGATCACGCCGATCACGTTCACTATCACCATTAATATCAGACCAATATGGCATACGATCACGCAGAACAAGAACAACTCGCCAGCATTAAATCCTGGTGGAATCAATACGGTAATCTGGTTACATGGTTGCTGATTATCGTGCTGGGTTCCTATGCTGCCTGGGCAGGTTGGGGNNCGTCTGGCCGGTATTTTGCTGGATGAGAAGGCCTACGACGAAGGCATGAAATTGCTGTCAGCCAGCTTCCCGGCGCAATTCGCCGGCGTGGTTGAGGATCGCAAGGGCGATATCCTGGTGGCGCAAAACAAGCTGGATGAAGCGCGTACCGCTTATCAGACTGCACTGGAAAAAATCGATGCAAACAATCCTGGGCGTCAGTTGATCCAGATAAAACTGGATGCAATTGGCGGCAGTGCTGCGGAAAAAGCTGCTTAACAAATTGCTTGAATCAGCTATTTCGACAAGCTGGCATACACGCTTAAGGAAGACGATGCGTATTACCTCAAATACCACATTAAAAATTCTGGGTGCCGGATTGCTGGTGGCAATGACAGGATGTTCTGTCATGTCCTCGCTCAATCCGTTTGCCAGGAAACCATCGACGCGCAATCAGCCTGCCGCGCTGCTTGAAGTCAAAGCCACTGCAACTGTGCGTACGGTATGGTCGGAGCGCGTAGGCAAGGCTGATCAATATGTCTTTACGCCGGCTGTAGTTGGCAATGATCTCTTCACGGCCGCAGCAGATGGCACGATTATGCGCATCGACGCAGCAACCGGGCGTTCGATATGGAGTATCAATGCCGGCAGCAAGCTGACGGCAGGCGTCGGTAGCGATGGCGATACCATCGTGGTCGCAGGTGAAAAAGGTGCGGTGCTGGCATTCGACGGCAATGGCAAGCAACGCTGGAAGGCGCAAGCCAGCAGTGAAGTATTGTCCACGCCGGCAGTAGGGCGAGGCGTAGTCATTGTGCGAAGTCTGGATAATCGCGTGGTGGCGCTGGATGCTGAAACGGGCGCGCGCAAATGGTTCGTGCAACGCACGGCACCAGCCTTGACCTTGCGTACATCGCCCGGCATCACGATAGCAAATTCAAATGCCTATGTCGGTTTGGCCGGTGGCCGTCTGTTGGCGGTGACCTTGAATAACGGCGCACCGCGCTGGGAAGTCGCTGTGGGTGATCCGCGTGGTACGACGGAACTGGAGCGCATTGCCGACATTTCCGGTGCGCCTGTCGTCTCCGGTCGTGATGTGTGTGCTGTTGCCTATCAGGGTCGTGTTGCCTGTTTCGATGCAGTCAGCGGTACGCCGCGCTGGGCCAAAGCCTTGTCCAGCGATGTGGGCGTGGCCATCGATGAGCGCTTTGTCTATGCTGCCGACGAACGCGGCGCATTGAACGCGTTTGCGCGCGATGGGGGTGTCAGTGCCTGGCGCAACAATCAACTCGCGAATCGCCGTCTGTCGACACCGATCAGCTCCAGCCGTCTGGTAGCGGTGGGCGATTACCAGGGTTACATTCATTTTTTCTCGAAAGAAGATGGCTTGCTGGCGGCGCGTATCAGCACCGATGGCAGCCCGATTCTTGCCGCCCCGGTGAGCGCCGGCGCGAATTTTATTTTTCAAACTCAATCAGGAACATTGGTCGCTGTCGCGGCCGAGTAAAACAATTAGATGAAGCCGGTTATTGCACTTGTAGGTCGACCTAACGTCGGCAAATCCACGCTATTCAATCGACTAACCCGGTCGCGCGATGCGTTGGTCGCTGACCTTCCGGGCTTGACGCGTGACCGGCACTACGGCGAAGGCCGTGTGGGCGAACGTCCGTTTCTGGTGATTGATACCGGCGGTTTCGAGCCTGTTGCCAAGGAAGGCATCATGCATGAAATGGCAAAGCAGACGAAGCAGGCGGTGGCCGAAGCCGATGTCGTGATCTTTATCGTCGATGGTCGTCAGGGCCTGACGCCCCACGATAAAACCATTACCGACTTCCTGCGCAAATCCGGTCGTTCCGTGATGCTGGTGGTGAACAAGGCCGAGGGCATGAAGTACACCATGGTCACTGCCGATTTCTACGAGCTCGGGATGGGCGATCCCTATGTGATTTCTGCAGCGCATGGCGACGGTGTTACCGATCTGGTGGAGGAGTCGCTGAATATCGCTTTTGCGCAGCGTCCACCGGAAGAAGAACTGCCGCCTTCCAACGACAGGAGCATCAAGCTGGCGATAGTCGGTCGTCCGAACGTGGGTAAATCGACACTGGTCAATACCTTGCTGGGCGAAGAGCGCGTAATTGCATTCGATTTGCCGGGCACGACGCGCGATTCGATTGAAATTCCGTTCGAGCGCGATGGCAAGTTGTACACCTTGATCGATACGGCCGGCATTCGTCGGCGCGGCAAGGTATTTGAAGCAATTGAGAAGTTTTCTGTCGTTAAAACCCTGCAATCGATTTCCGAAGCGAACGTCGTACTGTTATTGCTGGATGCGCAGCAGGATATTTCCGAGCAGGACGCGCACATTGCCGGTTTTATTCTGGAATCTGGTCGTGCCTTGGTTGTCGGCGTGAATAAATGGGACGGTTTGACCAGCGACAGGCGCGATGAAATCAAGATCGATCTGGAACGCAAACTCGGCTTCCTGTCGTTCGCGAAAACACACTTCGTCTCTGCACTGAAATCGAGTGGAATCGGTCCGATGATGAAATCCGTCGATAGCGCCTATGCTGCCGCGATGTCCAATCTGTCTACGCCCAAACTGACGCGTGCGCTGATTGAGGCAGTTGAACATCAGCAGCCGCGTCGCAAGGGCTCTATTCGTCCGAAACTGCGTTATGCACATCAGGGCGGCATGAATCCGCCTATCGTCGTCATCCACGGTAATGCGCTGGATGCTATCGACGCGAATTACAAACGCTTCCTGGAAAAACATTTCCGAGAAACTTTTTCACTGGTTGGGACTCCACTACGTATCGAGTTGCGTTCCGGAAAAAATCCTTTCAGTCGATCGGAAAAATAAACCGGTTCGGCGAAAAAGCTCGAAATCGATTACATTCCCACGGAGAGATGCACTTGAAAATAAGCAAGATGCCTCAACCTCCTAATCACAACAACACAATGGAGCTGTCATGACCAACAAAGGGCAACTGTTACAAGACCCATTCCTCAATGCCTTGCGCAAAGAGCACGTTCCCGTTTCGATTTATCTCGTCAATGGCATCAAGCTCCAGGGGCATATCGAATCCTTCGACCAATACGTCGTTTTGCTGCGCAATACTGTCACCCAGATGGTCTACAAGCACGCAATCTCTACTGTCGTACCTGCACGCGCCGTTAACCTGAGCACCGAGTCTGACGCTGAATAAGGTCTGCATCATTTCCTTGCTGGCGCTGAATTAATATGCGGGCAGTACTCGTTGGCCTTGATTTTGGCAAAGGCGATTTCGCAGCAAGTCTGGAAGAACTTTCCCTGCTTGCCCGTTCTGCAGGGGCCGAACCCATCATGACGATTACCGGCAGGCGTGCCAGTCCGGACGCTGCCTTGTTCGTCGGTTCAGGCAAGGCAAATGAAATAGCCGACGCCGTCGTCGATCATGAAATCGATATTGTCATTTTCAATCACGCACTGTCGCCGGCGCAGCAGCGCAATCTGGAGCGCCACCTGAAGATGCGGGTGCTTGACCGTACCAGCCTGATTCTGGATATTTTTGCACAGCGGGCTCAAAGCCATGTGGGTAAAGTCCAGGTCGAGTTGGCGCAACTGCAACATTTGTCTACGCGCTTGATACGCGGCTGGACCCATCTGGAACGTCAAAAGGGCGGTATCGGCCTGCGCGGCCCGGGTGAGACGCAGCTGGAAACCGATCGCCGCCTGCTCGGCGTGCGGGTAAAAGCCTTGCGTGCGAAGCTGGAAAAGCTGCACAAACAGCATGTAACCCAGCGCCGTGCACGGGGACGCAACAATGCATTTTCAGTGTCGCTGGTTGGGTATACCAATGCCGGCAAGTCGACCCTGTTCAATGCTCTGGCCAAAACAAAAATGCTGGCAGCGGATCAGTTGTTCGCCACGCTGGATACGACTTCACGTCGCATTTATCTGGGTGAAGCCGGGAATGTCGTGATTTCCGATACCGTGGGCTTCATACGCGAGTTGCCGCATCAATTGGTCGCCGCATTCCGTGCCACACTGGAGGAAACCATTCACGCCGATTTGCTGCTGCACGTAGTCGATGGCGCCAGCCCGGTACGGATGGATCAGATAGAAGAAGTCAATGCGGTTTTACGCGAAATCGGTGCCGATCGGATCCCGCAGATTCTGGTTTGGAACAAGATTGACGCTGCAGGGCTGGAACCTGCTTTGGAGCGTGACGAATATGATAAAATCCGTCGTGTTTTTATTAGTGCCCAGACTGGAAGCGGATTGGATCTATTGCGTGATGCGATAGCCGAACGTGCGAAAGAGCACGCCGCTGGACTTGAAGATGTTTCGCTTGTTGCATCTGACGACGCCAATGCATAAAAAATTGCTTGGCATACCACCCCATTATTTTTCAGCCCGGATCGCAAAAGAATGCTTGTTTCCCTACTCAAAAAATTTGGCTTGAAGTACTCGCTCAATGACCCTAGTTGGGGGCGTGGTTCTGATAACAACAAGAATCAGGATAATAAACGTCC
>DGBN01000050.1:7097-10865 GCA_002384815.1 Oxalobacteraceae bacterium UBA4003
TTCGGCAAATACAGCCACATGACGCCAGCGGGTTTCAACTGGCGCTGGCCGACCCCGATTCAGAGTCACGAGATTGTGAATGTCTCGCAAGTTCGTACGGTAGAAGTGGGTTATCGCGGCAACGTCAAAAACAAGCAACTACAAGAATCCTTGATGCTGACTGAAGACGAAAATATCATCGATATTCAGTTTGCAGTTCAATACACATTGAAAAATGCTTCTGACTGGGTATTCAACAATCGTGAGCAGGGTGAGATGGTGAAGCAGGTTGCCGAAACAGCGATTCGCGAAGTAGTTGGCCGTAGCAAAATGGATTTTGTATTGTACGAAGGCCGCGATAAAGTTGCGCTGGATACCAGTCTGTTGATGCAGCAAATTGCAGATCTCTACAAGACGGGCGTGCAAATTTCGAAGGTAACGATGCAAGGTGTACAGCCGCCGGAACAAGTGCAAGCTGCGTTTGATGATGCAGTCAAGGCTGGTCAGGATCGCGAGCGGCAAAAAAATGAAGGCCAGGCGTATGCCAACGATGTAATTCCCCGAGCAAGTGGTGCAGCTTCCCGTTTGATGGAAGAGTCAGAAGCGTACCGCTCCAGCGTAACGGCCAATGCACAAGGTGAAGCTTCGCGCTTCAAGCAAGTGTTGGTGGAATATCAAAAAGCGCCAGCTGTGACACGTGACCGTATGTATATCGACACGATGCAGAAGATATTCTCAAGCACGACAAAAGTGATGGTTGACTCTAAAGGTAGTAATAATCTGATTTACTTGCCATTGGATAAGCTGATTTCGCAAACTGCTGCGGGGACAGCCGCAGCAAACGCACCATCTACTACATCCGCATTACCAACTGGTTCAGTCGCATTGGAGACGCAATTGCAGCAGGATTCCCGTACCCGTGATAGCCGTAGTTCCCGCGATCGGGAGGTTCGATAATGAATCGCCTTATTTCTGTTGTAATCGCATTTGTGATATTGGTTGGCGTATTCTTCTCGACCATGTTTGTGGTCGATCAGCGTCAGTACGCTATCGTGTTTGCCCTGGGTGAAGTGAAAACCGTCATTAGCGAGCCCGGTTTGCATTTCAAGTTGCCACCACCGTTTCAGAATGTGATTTTTCTGGATAAACGTATCCTGACGCTGGATACGCCCGATGCCGACCGTTTCATTACAGTTGAAAAGAAAAATATTCTGGTTGATGCATTCGTCAAATGGCGCATCGTCGATCCACGTCTCTACTATGTTAGTTTTAGTGGTGACGAGCGCAGCGCTCAAAATCGCATGGCGCAAAGTGTCAAGGCATCTTTGAGTGAAGAGATTAGCAAACGGACAGTGCGTGAAGTGATTTCCGGTGAACGTGGCAACGTGATGGCCGGTATTCAGAAAAAAGTGTCGGAAGAAGCCAAGCAGATCGGCGTCGAGATTGTCGACGTGCGTTTGAAGCGTGTTGATTACGTTGAGCAGATCAACGCGTCTGTTTTTGAACGCATGAAGTCGGAGCGTGCGCGTGTGGCAAATGAACTGCGTTCGACAGGTGCGGCAGAATCCGAGAAAATTCGTGCAGATGCTGATCGTCAACGTACTGTGATTCTGGCGGAAGCTTATCGTGATGCGGAGCAGGTGCGCGGTGAAGGCGATGCCAAAGCGTCGCAAATTTATGCGCAAGCATTTGGACAAAGTCCGGAGTTCTACAAGTTCTATCGTAGCCTCGAAGCCTATCGTGACAGCTTCAAGACGCGCAATGATATGCTCGTCATTGATCCGAATTCCGAATTCTTTAAATACTTCAAAAATCCGACAACTGGTAAGTAGTAGCCGCGAAAATAATATCGACTGCCGTGCAGCTCATAGGGGGCGAGAGCCCTGGTTTGTGCGCGGCGGCAGTTTTTTCCTGTTGGCGCCGCTGCGTTTTACAAAGCGAATAAATTTGGTCAGGTATGATTCTGCTTGCGGATCATGCGCTGGCCATTATGTTGGCCTATAAGCCGTGTCTATTTTCTTTTTCTGACCTATTTCATTTCCTGTCATGCCCAATTGGCTGTTGCCTGAAAATATTGCCGATGTTTTGCCGTCCGAGGCGCGCAAGATTGAAGAGCTGCGTCGTCTCATCATCGACAATTTCCACCTGTACGGCTATGAACTGGTGATGCCGCCCATGCTCGAGTATCTGGAGTCGCTGCTGGCGGGCGCCGGACACGATATGGACTTGCGTACCTTCAAGCTGATCGATCAGTTGTCCGGTCGCACTCTAGGAGTACGCGCAGACATGACGACGCAGGTGGCGCGTATTGATGCCCATCTACTCAATCGTGCCTCCATTACGCGCCTGTGCTATTGCGGCAGTGTGTTGCAAACGCGACCGAATGGCTTGCATGCCACGCGCGAGCCTTTGCAGATAGGCGCAGAAGTCTACGGCCATGGCGGTCTGGAAGCGGATGCTGAAATCCAGGAGCTGGCGCTGGCTTCGCTGGCACTGGCGGGCTTTGCGCAGGTACGCCTCGATTTGTGCCACGTGGGCGTATTGCGTGCAATTATTGCAAGCGATGTCCAGGCGCAAAAGGACGAGAGCGCGCTGTACACTTCCCTGCGGGCGAAAGATGTTCCTGCGCTGCAGGAAATCACTCTGAGCTACGGTGTCGATACGCGGCGTGCCTTGCTGGCCTTGCCAGGTTTGTATGGCGACGTGACGGTGATTGCACGGGCACGCGAAATATTGCCGAAACTGCCGGGCATCGATACGGCACTGGATGAATTGGCGGCACTGGTTAGCCTGGCTGGTGAGGCGAGCGTGACGATAGATCTGGCCGACCTCGGCGGTTATCAATATGAAAGCGGCGTCATGTTTGCGATCTATGTGCCTGGCCTGCCGAACGCAGTGGCACGTGGCGGCCGTTATGATCACGTTGGCGAGGCGTTTGGCCGGGCGCGTCCGGCTACCGGTTTCTCCATGGATTTGCGCGAATTGGCACGCTTGTTGCCTGATGCAGAACCCAAGTGCGCGATACGCGCGCCATGGGGCCGCGAACCGGCATTACGTATAAAAATTGGCGCATTGCGCAAGGCAGGAGAAATTGTGATTCAAAGTCTCTCCGACCACGAAAACGATCAGGATGAGTTCGAGTACGATCGCGTACTCGTACTTGAAGATGGTAACTGGATTATTAAAAATTTAGGTTAAGTGATGTCTACAAAAAGCATGGCAAAAAACGTCGTAGTAGTCGGTACGCAATGGGGCGATGAAGGCAAGGGCAAGATCGTCGACTGGCTGACTGATCATTCGCAAGGCGTGGTGCGTTTTCAAGGTGGTCATAACGCCGGTCATACACTGGTCATCGGCGGCCATAAAACTGCATTGCAACTGATCCCGTCCGGCATCATGCGCGAAGGCGTGGCGTGCTACATCGGCAATGGCGTAGTGCTGTCAGTGCCTGATGTACTGCGCGAAATCGACAAGCTGCAAGCGATCGGCGTTGAAGTTCCATCGCGACTGAAAATTTCCGAGGCGTGCCCGATCATTCTGCCGTACCACACGGCACTCGACGTGGCGCGCGAAGTGGCGCGAGGCGATGCCAAAATCGGTACGACAGGCAAGGGCATAGGCCCGGCATACGAAGACAAGGTTGCGCGTCGCGCGATTCGTGCGGCCGATCTGCTGAACGAAAAACGTTTCGCTGAAAAACTGCGCGAAAATCTCGATTATCACAACTTCGTGCTGGCGAATTATCTGAAGGTGCCGACTGTCGACTACCAAAAAACGCTGGATGATGCC
>DGBN01000077.1:0-4480 GCA_002384815.1 Oxalobacteraceae bacterium UBA4003
TGCTGTTCGAGCTGATCGAGTTTTTCCTGTATGCCCTTGATGTAGCCGATTGCGCCGAGTTCCAGCAGCGCTTTCAATTCGATGGCTTCTGGAATCGACGTGATGGGCTGCGGTGCGGCGACCGGTGGCGCCATGCTGGTTATCCAGTCGATAGACAGATGCTGCTTGATGGCGGACAGCAAGTCGATCAGGGATACCGGCTTGACGATGAACGCATCGTGATGCGGAACGCCTGCGCGTCCGGTCGCGGTATCGAATGCATTTGCAGAGACGATGATGATGGGCATTTTGTTATGGCCAAGTTCCCGTATCGTGCGCGAGACTGTCCAGCCGTCCATGCCTGGCATCGAAATGTCCAGCAACAGCAGATCGGGCACTTCACGTTCGATTGCGGCCAGGCAGTTGGCGCCGCTGTCGGTTTCCGAGATGTCGAATCCTAGCGGTGTCAGCATGTCTTTCAATATCTGTCGTTGTTGTGCCTGATCGTCTGCAATCAGGATGCGTTTGCGTACGCCGGCATAGCCGGACATCTGATCGACCCATTTCAGGCGCGGTCGCGGTGCATGGACTTCCGATAAATACATTTTCAGCAGGAAGGTGCTGCCGTTGCCGATTTCGCTTGTGACCGATAGCGTGCCGCCCATGATGTGCGTCAGCATGTTGCTGATGGTCAGGCCAAGGCCGGTACCGATGTCTTCACGCAGGTTGGCAGTGCTGCTGCGTTCGAATGGCAGGAAGATGCGCTCGATATCCGCTTCGGCTATTCCGATGCCGGTATCTTCTATTTCGAAATACGCCATCTCGCGGGCATAGCGCATACGCACTTTCACCGTGCCGTAGTCGGTGAATTTGACAGCGTTGCCGATCAGGTTGATCAGGATTTGACGCAGGCGTTTGGCATCGGTGTGCACGACTTCCGGAATGCGCCCGCTGGTGATGAATTCAAACGACAATCCTTTGCTGACGGCTTGTGGTTCGAACATGCCGATGATTTGCTCCATCAGTTCCGGCAATACGAGTTCACCCGATTCCAGCCGCATCTTGCCGGCTTCGATCTTGGCGATATCGAGCAGTCCATCGATCAGGCTTTGCAGGTGATCGCCGCTGCGACGGATCACGTCGATTGCATCACGTCTTCCAGCCGGAATGCTGGGGTCGAGTTGCAGGATTTGCGCGTAACCGAGAATGCTGTTCAGCGGCGTGCGCAATTCGTGACTCATGCCGGCGACGAAGCGGCTCTTGGCGAGGTTGGCGGCTTCTGCCGCTTCTTTTGCACGTTGCAGTTCAGCGTCGGTCTGTTTGTGCGCGTCGATTTCCTGCAACAGCAGATGGGTCTGACGATCTGATTCTTCCTGCGCGACGCGTCGACTTTCGTTGGTCAGCACCAGCCACCACGAACCGACACCGGTCAACAGCAAGAGCGTACAAAACATCTTGATAAACAGGTTACGCAAGGTTTCCGGTGCGTAGGCTGTCATTGATGCAATGCCCATCAGTTCCTGGTAATACAGCAGCCAGAAAATGATCGCCAGGCCACCTGTAATCGAACCATGCACCAGCAGGTAATGACCGATGCGACTATGTGCGCGGAACGATACAAAGCCGGGAATGAAGCGGCGCAGATAAGCAGCGACTTGATCGGCGAATCCGAGCGACTCTTTGCATCGATCATGACAACGCGCGTCCAGCGAGCAGCATAGCGAACAGATGGCTCCCTGATAGGCAGGGCAATGCGCCATGTCCTCGCCCTCGAACTTGTTCGAGCAGATCACACAATTGAGCTGCCGGCCTGCGCTGCGTTCCAGCGTATCGAAACGTGCAAGGTAATAGCGGCCTTTGGTACCGTACGCGATCAGCGGCGCAATGATGAATGCGCTGCCGAGCGCGATGAACGGTGCCATTGCTTGCGCCAGTTCTCCGGCGACGCCGAACAGGGCCAGACCGGACAGCAGCGACGCGCCGGCCATTGCACCGACGCCGACGGGATTGATTGCGTGCAAATGCGCACGCTTGAATTCAATATATGCGGGACTCAGTCCCAGCGGTTTGTTGACGACCAGATCGGCAACGACAGCACCTATCCACGAAATCGCTATCAGCGAATAGACGGTCAGCACATGTTCCAGTGCCTTGAAGACGCCGAGTTCCATTAGCAGCAGCGCGATCAGTACATTGAATACCAGCCATACGACGCGGCCCGGATGGCTATGCGTTAAACGTGCGAAAAAATTCGACCAGGCGAGCGAGCCGGCATACGCATTGGTCACATTGATCTTGATTTGCGAAATCACCACGAATAATGTCATCGCAGCTAGCGCCCAGGCCGGATTGGAAAACACATAGCCATATCCAACCAGATACATCTGCGTCGGTTCGGCAGCCTTGTCTAGCGGCACTTCATGCTGGGTCGCGAGATAAGCGAGCATTGCGCCACCCAGCATTTTCAACGCACCCGGAATAATCCATCCCGGACCGGCCAGCAGCATTGCCGACCACCAGCGTTTGCGATTGGCCGCTGTTTTCTCCGGCAAAAAACGCAGAAAGTCGACTTGCTCGCCGATTTGCGCGATCAATGAAAATGACACCGCCACTGCTGCGCCAAACATCAGGACGTCGAACTCACCCCCTTCGCCGAGGCGTCCGCCAAAATTCAGCAGGCCATCGAATGCGTCCGGTTTCTTGTACAGCACGAAGATATAAGGCAGTACCAGCAGCACCAACCACAGCGGTTGTGTCCACATCTGCAAGCGACTGATCCACGTCACGCCATACATCACCAGTGGAATGACGACTATCGAGCAGACGATATATGCCCATGCTAGCGGCATGCCGAAATAAAGCTCCAGAGCCTGCGCCATGATCGACGCTTCCAGTGCAAAAAAGAGGAAGGTGAATGAGGCATAGATCAGCGACGTGATGGTTGAGCCGATGTAGCCAAATCCTGCACCGCGTGTCAGCAAATCCATGTCTACGCCATGTCGTGCAGCGTAATAACTGATAGGCAGACCGGTTAAAAAGATCAATACCGCGACGCACAGGATGGCCCACAGTGCATTGGTAAAGCCGTAACTCAGCGTGATTGCGCCACCTATCGCTTCCAGCGCGAGGAAGGATGTTGCGCCCAATGCCGTATTGGCGATGCTGAACTCGCTCCATTTCCGAAACGAACGTGGCGTAAAACGCAGCGCGTAATCTTCCAGCGTCTCGTCAGCAACCCACGTGTTGTAGTCGCGGCGAACTTTGATGATGCGCTGGGAGGCCACCCGCTGAGTGGGTGCTGCGTTCAAATTGTTCTCCGGGAGACGTGAAGTCGAATGGCTGTGCATGCTCCTTAAAAGCAAATTCCGAGCCATCGAGCGGCGGCGCGTGAATATGTCCGATGATTTTCATGTGCAAACGGTAAAACGTGGAACAAACGTTTTTTGCACCACAGCGAGCAGTCAGGGGGAGGGAAAATCGTGGCTTGCACCAAATTGTTGCGAGAGTAAATCGTGCGATGACACGTATTTTCTGGAAATGAAAATAGTGAAAAGAATGGCAAAGCCTGGCGAATATGGCTTGCAAGACAGATGCATGCGCGGGATGAGATGCGTACACCGATTACGTCAAACGACGTATTGGCGCACAGGAAACATGGGCCTAATCTCCCAACCAGAGCGCAAGACTTTCGAATGAAGGAAAGTCTGCAGGGCAGATGAAACACGGCCGGAAGTGGTCGCTGCACGGTATGCGTTCTCTCGAATTTTCGCAACATCACTGTCTGAAAGGAGTACCGCATGTCATCACGTTCACCTGCCGACCTCAAACTGTCACGGCGCAAGGTTTTGATCGGTCTTGCAGCCGCCACAGCAATGGCACTGCCGGGTTTGGGCTTTGCAGCAAATCCATCAACAGCATCGGTCAATACGACCAGGCTGGCGGTTACCGATACTGAAGTTACCGTTGGTCAATTGCACTCCGCAACCGGCACCATGGCGATCAGCGAAACCGGTTCGATTCAGGCAGAACGTCTGGCCATTGACCAGATCAATGCCATGGGCGGCGTGCTGGGTCGCAAGATCAAGATTATTCAGGAAGACGGTGCTTCCGACTGGCCAACCTTTGCTGAAAAAGCGAAGAAACTTCTCATCAGCGACAAAGTAGCAACCGTGTTCGGCTGCTGGACCTCGGCATCGCGCAAAGCGGTGTTGCCGGTGTTTGAAAAAGAAAACGGCCTGCTCTACTACCCAACGTTTTATGAAGGTCTGGAACAGTCGAAAAACGTGATCTACACCGGTCAGGAAGCCACACAGCAAGTTCTGGCAGGTCTGGACTGGATTGCCAAAGAGAAGAAAGCCAAGACTTTCTTCCTCGTTGGTTCCGACTACATCTGGCCACGTACCTCCAACAAGATCGCGCGCAAACACATTGAAAACGTGTTGAAGGGTTCTGTTGTTGGCGAAGAATACTACCCGCTGGGTAACACGCAGTTCGGCTCGCT
>DGBN01000077.1:4538-6157 GCA_002384815.1 Oxalobacteraceae bacterium UBA4003
GATGAGTTACTCGGTATCGGCGGTGAAAACGTGGAAGGATTTTACGCATCGATGAAGTACTTCCAGTCGCTGGACAATGCTAACAACAAGAAATTTGTTGCTGATTTCAAAGCCAAATACGGTCCGAATGCTGTGATCGGTGACGTGACTCAGGCCGCATACCTCGGTCCATGGTTGTGGAAAGCAGCGGTTGAAAAAGCCGGCAGCTTCGACGTCGACAAGGTGGTTGCCGCTTCGCCTGGCATCGAACTGAAAACCGCACCTGAAGCTTACGTCAAGGTTCACCCTAACCATCACCTGTGGAGCAAAACCCGCATCGGCCAGGCAACCCGGGACGGCCAGTTCAAAGTGGTCTTTGAGTCGGGTTTGATCGAGCCGAATCCGTTCCCTAAAGGCTACCAGTAATCATTGGTGGATTTGAACTGGCAGTTTGTTCACGGCACATCGTGAACGCTAGTTGAGTAGCAACGGTGGTACGACGATCCGAACGTGGTCGCTGTGCTGCCGGTTTCAGAATCTCGTTTGTATCCACAGGAGTCATCATGAACTTATCCGAATTCGGCGCCATTTTCGCGATGCAGGGTTTCAACGGACTGTCCGTTTTTTGCGTGTTATTGCTGATGGCCTTGGGCCTCGCAATTATTTTCGGGCAGATGGGCGTGATCAACATGGCGCACGGCGAGTTCCTGACTATGGGGGCATATACCACCTACCTGATGTCCAGTTTAACTACGCGGTATGCACCTGCTATGCAGCCGTATTATTTTTTTGCAGCGCTGGTGATCGCGTTCGTGGCTGCTTACGCCTTCGGCTATCTGGTCGAACGGGTGATGATCAGCAAGCTGTACAAGCGTCCGCTCGATACCTTGCTCGCAACCTGGGGTTTGAGCCTCGTGATGCAGCAGGCGTTCCGCTCGATCTTCGGCGCCAAGGAAGTCAGCGCCGAATTGCCTGAATGGTTGCTCGGTTCGTTCAAACCAACTGAAAACATCGATATCCCGATCAACGGCGTTTTCACAATGTGTGTCGCTGTATTGATGACCGGCGGCATCTTCCTGTTGCTGTTCCGCTCGCGCTGGGGCCTGCAGGTGCGTGCCACGATGCAGAACCGTTTGATGAGTGGCGCAGTCGGTATCAATACCCGCAAAGTCGATCGCACCACCTTCGCATTGGGTTGCGGTGTGGCAGGTGTGGCCGGCGCAGTGTTCACCACGATCGGTTCGACCGGTCCTACCGCTGGCTCGCTGTATATCGTCGACACCTTCCTGGTGGTGGTGTTTGGCGGTGCGCAAAGTTTGCTTGGCACGATTGCTTCAGCTTTCTCGATTGCACAGACGCAGTCCACTGCGGAATTTTTCCTGACCGGTTCGATGGCCAAGGTGCTGACGCTGTCGGCAGTGATCATCATCCTGATGCTGCGTCCGCAAGGCTTGTTCTCCGCTCGCGTTCGCAAGTAAGTGCAGGAGCCGATATCAGGCAAATGAGGATTAAGCAAATGATTAAGGATCGTAAATGAACAGCGCATATGAGAAGTTATTGGGTGGCAAGCAGGGTTTCATCGGCTTGCTGGTGCTGGGTGCGGTGATACTGGTGGTGTTCCCTCTGATATTCGACGCATT
>DGBN01000077.1:6187-14862 GCA_002384815.1 Oxalobacteraceae bacterium UBA4003
CATGGACTGGAACCAGATCACCGAACTGCCGATGATGTGGCAGCCGTTTCACAGCTTGAGCCTGACGGTGATCGCTGTAATTGCGGTGCCGGTATTGGTGGCATTCGTTCTCGGCGTGGCAATGTTCAAACGCCGAGTCGGCGATGTGTACTTCTCGATCGTGACGCAGGCGGTTGCAGCAATCCTGTCGATCCTGATCATCGGTCAGCAGGGTTTGACCGGTGGTGTCAACGGCATCACCGATCTGAAAACCATGCTTGGATGGGACATCCGTACTGACTCTGCCAAATTGATTCTGTACTTCGTCAATGCCGGTTTGCTCTTTGCCTGCATCCTCTTCGGTCGCTACATTCTCACTTCCAAACTCGGCCGTCTGCTGATGGCGATGCGCGACAAGGAAGAACGTGTGCGCTTCTCCGGCTATGACGTCGCCAGCTTCAAGATATTCGTGTTCTGCGTTGCCGCGGCGTTCTCGGCAATCGGTGGTGCGATGTTCACGCTGCAGGTCGGCTTCATGTCGCCGTCGTTCGTCGGTATCGTGCCGTCGATCGAAATGGTGATCTACGCCGCAGTCGGTGGTCGCATGTCGCTGCTCGGCGCAGTGTGGGGCACCTTGCTGGTCAACTTCGGAAAAACGTATTTCTCCGAATCCTTCCCTGAGCTGTGGTTGTTCCTGATGGGAGGTTTGTTCATCACGGTCGTCATGTACTTCCCGAACGGTCTGGCTGGTCTGTATGAAAGCCACGGCAAAAAATGGCTGGCACGTTTGAAGCCCGCTACTAAATCTGCCAAGCCGCTTGCGCCATCGTCGCCGACGGCGAGAGCACCTGTCGTGGCAGCGCCGAACAAGCTGGAGGTATCGAAATGAGCGAACCGATAGGCATGAAAAATCCAAATCGTCCGGTGCTGGCGATCGAGGGATTGACGGTGTCGTTCGACGGCTTCAAGGCAGTCGATGATTTGAATCTATATGTGGATCGCAATCAGGTCCATGTCGTGATCGGGCCGAACGGCGCCGGAAAAACGACCGTACTTGATCTGATTTGCGGCAAAACGAAGTCGACCTCCGGCAGCATACAGTTCAACAACATGGAACTGACCAAACTGAAGGAATACGACATCGTGCGCGCCGGCGTCGGCCGCAAGTTTCAGACGCCGTCGATTTACGAAAATCTATCCGTGTTTGAAAACCTGGAGATGTCGTTTCCACGCGGTCGCAAAGTCTTCGGTGCATTGACGTTCCAGCGTTCGTCTGACGTTATCCAACGAGTGGAAGCAGTCGCCGCAGAAATTTTCCTCAGCGAAAACCTGTATCAACAGGCCGATCTGTTATCGCACGGTCAAAAACAATGGCTGGAAATCGGCATGCTGCTGATGCAGGACCCGGAGCTGTTGATGCTGGACGAACCGGTTGCCGGCATGAGCGTGTCGGAACGCGAAAAAACCGCCGACTTGCTGAATCGCATCAGCAAGGGCCGCTCGGTGCTGGTGATCGAGCATGACATGGAATTCGTCAAGACGATTGCCCATACGGTCACCGTGCTGCATCAGGGAAAAATTCTTGCCGCCGGCAGCATGGAGTCCGTGCAGTCCAATCCAAAAGTCATCGAAGTTTATCTGGGTCATTGAGATAAGGATTTTCCATGTTCAACATCACCAATCTCGCATCCGGTTACGGCCAAAGCCAGGTCATACACGACGTCAGTCTGAACGTCGCCAGGCAGGAAATCGTCGCCGTCATGGGCCGCAACGGCATGGGTAAAACCACGCTGTTCAAAACCCTGATGGGCATCCTGCCGACACGCGGCGGTAGCGTCACGGTCGACGGCAAGGAAATATCCGCGATGGAAAGTTATCAGCGTGTCGAAAACGGTATTGCCTATGTGCCGCAAGGCCGCATGATTTTTTCGCACATGACGGTGCTGGAAAACATACAGACCGGATTGCCGGCCAGCGCCAGTGGCAAGGTGCCGGAAGAGTTCTACGCATTGTTTCCTGTGCTGTACGACATGCGCAGCCGCAAGGGCGGTAATCTATCCGGCGGCCAGCAGCAACAGTTGGCAATCGCCCGTGCGCTGGCAACCAATCCGAAAGTGCTGTTGCTGGATGAACCGACCGAAGGTATCCAGCCATCGATCATCAAGGACATCGCAAAAAGCCTGAAGGAAATCCGCACGATGCGCGATCTGACCATCGTTGTTTCCGAACAGGTATTGAGCTTCACGCTGGAATTGGCTGATCGCTTTCTGGTGATTGAAAAAGGCAAGTTCGTNNCGTCTGCATACCAAGGCCGAAGTGCTGGAAAACGCACGCAACATCGGCAAGATGCTGGTCGGTATGAAGCAGGGTTTGCCGGGCATGGACCTGGTGATTTTTCCCGAGTATTCGACGCACGGCATCATGTACGACCGTCAGGAAATGTTCGATACCGCCGCCACAATTCCTGGTGAGGAAACCGATATCTTCGCCGAGGCTTGCCGCAAGGCCAATGTGTGGGGTGTGTTCTCGCTGACCGGCGAGCGTCATGAAGAGCATCCGGACAAGGTTCCGTACAACACGTTGATTCTGATGAACAACAAGGGCGAGATCGTGCAGAAGTACCGCAAGATCATGCCGTGGACCCCGATCGAAGGCTGGTATCCCGGCGACACGACCTACGTGTCCGAAGGCCCGAAAGGTTTGAAGATCAGCCTGATCATCTGCGACGACGGCAACTATCCGGAAATCTGGCGTGACTGTTCGATGAAGGGTGCTGAACTGATCGTGCGCTGCCAGGGCTATATGTATCCGGCGAAAGATCAGCAGGTCATGGTTTCCAAGGCCATGGCGTGGATGAACAACGTCTATGTCGCGGTTGCCAACGCATCCGGTTTCGACGGTGTGTATTCGTACTTTGGTCACTCCGCCATCATCGGTTACGACGGTCGTACCTTGGGCGAATGTGAAACCGAAGAAATGGGCATTCAATACGCCGAGCTTTCAAGCAGCATGATTCGCGACGCGCGCAAGAACTGGCAATCGCAGAACCATTTGTACAAGTTGCTGCATCGCGGCTACACCGGCACCAACAACTCCGGCGATAGCGTCGATGGCGTACCTGATTGTCCATTCGATTTTTACAAGACATGGGTCAACGCTCCGAAAGCGGCGAAAGCCCAGGTCGAAGCGCTGACGCGTCCGATGCCGGGCACACCGGAATGTCCGATTGACGGCATCCCGAACACATAGTCATTTTTTACGTAGTGGATTCATTGCAGTGATTTTAAATAGTGACTAACTAAACGATAAGGAGAAGTCGCATGCAACATTTCAAGATCAAGCCCGGCGTACCGTTGGCAGAGCAGGCCGAATTGGGACACAACCGCTGGCATCCTGACCTGCCGTTTTTGTCGTCGGTCAAGCCGGGTGAATCGATAATGATCGAATCGCTGGATTTTCTTGATGCGCAAATCAAGGACAACGATGATGTCTCCGACGTCAAGAATGTCGACCTGACCCGTGCGCATCCGTTGACCGGACCATTCCACGTCGAAGGTGCCGAGCCGGGCGACTTGCTGGTGATTGACCTGCTGGATATCAAACCAATTACCCCGGTTGGTTTTTCGGGCGTATTCTCGAAAGAGAACGGCGGCGGTTTTCTGGCCGACCATTTCCCGGATGCCGACAAAGCAATCTGGGACCTCAAGGGATTGTATGCAACCTCGCGCCATATTCCAGGTGTACGCATTGCCGGTCTGACTCATCCTGGTCTGATGGGCTGTTTGCCATCGATGGATCTGCTGAAGGAGTGGAACCGCCGCGAAGCGCCGCTGGCTGCCAAAGGTCTGGCTAAACCACCAGATCCAAGCACCGCTGTGCTGCGTGGCTTGACCGGTGCCAAGTTTGATGAAATGGCGGCGATCGCGGCGCGTACCGTGCCACCGCGCGAACACGGCGGCAACACCGACATTAAAGACTTGTCCGCCGGCACGCGTATTTTCTTCCCGGTGTATGTGAAGGGCGCAGGCTTCTCGATGGGCGATTTGCACTTCTCGCAGGGCGACGGCGAAATCGGTTTCTGCGGTGCGATCGAGATGGACGGCGTCAGCCACGTTGGCTTCGATCTGATCAAGGGTGGCATGGCGAAGTACAACATCACTGCGCCGATTTTCATGCCTAGCATCGTCAAGCCGCATTACGAACAATTCCTGACTTTCGAAGGCATCAGTGTAGAAAACGGCGTTAATTATTATCTCGATGCGACCGTTGCATACCGCCAGGCGTGTCTGAAAGCAATCGATTATCTGACGCATTTCGGTTATACCGGCAGCCAGGCATACATGCTGTTGACCGCAGCGCCGGTGGAAGGACGTATCGGCGGTATTGTTGATATCCCGAACTGCGCCTGTACGGTGTCCGTGCCGACATCGATCTTCGATCAGGACATTACCCCCAAGGGCATGCTGAATGACAAAGCGTATTGGGGACGCAAGCAATAGTTGGCGAAGTAGGGATCAGCGTTGCGGATACATGCGTAGTGGTGATGCTGCGCTGATCGAGGAAGCTGCGTGTAGCCGAACAAAAAACAAGCAAAGGAATTGCCATGCCGTTTTACGATATCGAATGCAGTCACTGTGCCGGCATATTTGAAAAAATGATGGCCGTCACATCGTTGCACAAGCCGACGCAATGTCCTTATTGCCAACAGCAGACTGCCGCCGCGCCCACACTCAACGCAGCGCGCGTCGGAATGAAAATCGTCGATAGCTGGCGGCCGGGCAGCAAGGCCGAAATGTTGGCCGGTGCCGGTGTCGCAGGGCCTGGTACCAGCACACGTCCAGTGCGCAATAGTGTTTTGCACAATTGCAAAGGACATAGCTGTAGCATTTGCGAAACCTGATTATTGTTGTTTGCAGCAGTCAAAGTAGTGGATGACTGTTGTTATTTATGGGCGGCTGCCGGGAAACCGGTCGCGGCCCGTTTTTATTGGAGCCTGCCCAAAAATCAAGCGAGTGGTTTGGAAACATGATGTTTTCCGAGTTCAGGCAGGAGTGTAATGTTTGTTGAACGCATAATAGCCATACAAAACTATTCTCCCTGCTGATAATGACTTATCATCATGGCCCTTTTGATCGATAGAGAAATTCATGGCAAACGCATGCGGTGTCGACTTCGGCACGTCGAACTCGACAGTCGGCTGGAGCCGTCCCGGCACTTCAGCATTGTTGCAACTGGAGGATGGCAAAGTGACATTGCCATCTGTCATTTTCTTCAATGCCGATGAGGAGCAGGTGTATTACGGTCGCGCTGCTCTGGCCAATTATCTGCAAGGTTATGAAGGCCGCCTGATGCGCTCGCTGAAGAGCTTGCTCGGGACCAGCCTGATCGACGATCAGACCGAGGTGATGGGCAAGGCTTTACCTTTCCGTACCTTGCTGACGCAATTCATAGGCGAGTTGAAACATAGGGCTGAAACAGCAGCCGGGCGCGAATTCACCAGTGTTGTCATGGGCAGGCCTGTGCATTTCGTCGATGGTGATGAAGAAGCGGACATTCTGGCCGAAGATACCTTGTATGAAATCGCGCAATCTGTGGGCTTCAGGGATATCGATTTTCAATATGAGCCTATCGCAGCGGCTTTCGATTACGAGTCGCAAATTGAGAAGGAAGAGCTGGTGCTGATCGCCGATATTGGCGGCGGTACCTCAGACTTCTCTATCGTGCGTCTGTCGCCGAAGCGTGCCAGGAAGGTCGATCGACGCGACGATATTCTCGCAACCGGCGGTGTGCATATCGGCGGTACCGATTTCGACAAATATCTGAGCCTGACCCGCATCATGCCGCTGCTGGGGCTGGGCAGCCGACTGAACAATAACAATGAAGTACCGTCCAGCTATTACTTCAACCTGGCGACCTGGCACACAATCAATCTGGCGTACACGCAAAAAACCTGGTTGCAGATCAAGGACATTTATCGCGATGCAATGGAAAAGGGCAAGCTGGATAGCCTGCTGCACCTGATTGAACATCGCTCCGGCCACTGGCTGGCGCTGAAGGCGGAAGAAGGAAAAATAGCGCTGTCGGCAGAACTGGAAACGCAATTGGTGCTGGACAGGCTGGCACCGGTGCACACACTGACATTACGGCGTGATGAATTTGAAGACGCGATATACAAAATGGTGGCGACGGTGGAGAACACGGTAGCCAACCTGTTGCGCGATGCAGGTATCGCTGCCGACGAGGTGGATACGGTGGTATTCACCGGCGGTTCCAGCGGCGTCCATTTGCTGCGTGAAAAAATCGGCGCGCTGTTGCCGAGCGCACGCCGTGTCGAAGGCGATCTGTTCGGCAGCATAGGCGCGGGCCTGGCGCTCGATGCCGTCAGAAAATTTGGTTGATACCACAAGAGAATTCAGTGATGCCGGACATGAAGAGATGGCTGGCATCAGGTATTTTAAAATGGTATAAACAATTTACGTATTAATGCGCAATTTTTCATGCGCACTGAAATACGAAGCCGGATGTTGATGGCGCCGACACAAATTGCTGTGCGCCGGATTGTCATGACAGCGTAATAATGCAGGTTTATGGTCACGAGCTTTTCACGCGGACTATCTGCTCTCCGGCGATGTGCCGGCATGAAACAGGCAGGTGTTTGAGGAGACAGGATGTTTGCTGCAGTAGATTTGGGTTCCAATAGTTTCAGATTGCATATCGGACGGCATGATGGCGAAGTTATGCGCATCGTCAAGAGCGCACGCGACCCTGTGCGATTGGGAGCCGGTTTTGACAGCAAGGGAAATCTGACAGCTGCAGCCATGCAAAGTGCGATCGAATCCCTGACACGTTTTAACTCCATATTAAGTACTTATCCATTGAATGCCGTACGTGTAGTCGCTACCAATGCGATGCGAATGGCAAAAAATTCGGCCGTGTTCCTGCCGGCAGCAGAAGCCGCGATCGGTTATCCGATAGAAATTATTTCCGGTGAAGAAGAAGGACGCCTGATTTACATGGGTGTCGCCAGCGCTTTGCCGTCACTGACCGAACGTCGCCTGGTGCTGGATATCGGTGGCGGCTCTACCGAGCTGATCCTGGGCAAGGGACAGGAAATTGAACAGGTTGAATCATTCAGCATAGGCACGGTACCGCAAACCATGTCGTTTTTTCCCGATGGGCATATAGAGGCAGCGGCTTTCGACGCTGCCGTGCTGTCGGCACGTTCGCGTTTTGAAGATGCGGCATCCATGTACGCATCCGAACACTGGTCTGCTGCCTATGGTTCGTCCGGCACGATACGAGCGATTGCCGATGCCATCAGCAAGAATGGTCTTGGCGATGGCTCCTTATCTCTCAAGAGTATGGAGGCGCTCAAGCGCCGCCTGATCCAGTTCGGTCACGCAGGAAAAATCGAGTTGATCGGCATGAAAGCCGATCGTGCCACCAGCATGGCCGCTGGTCTGGCGATTCTGATCGCCGTCATGCAGGAACTCGGTATCAAGTTGATGAAGCCGGTTGATGCAGGTTTGCGCATGGGTGTGCTGTGGGATTTGCAACTGCGCGCCACCAAACGCGATCGCCGCGAACAATCGGTACGCGATTTCAGGCGGCGATTTCAGGCTGATGAAACACGCGCCCATCGTGTTGCGAAAACGGCCAGTGCCATGTTTGCCTTGCTCAAGCCGGCAGAGGACCACTATGTCAAGCTGCTGAACTGGGCGGCACTACTGCACGAAATCGGTCTGGCGGTATCGCATAGCAGTTATCACAAGCATGCTGCTTACATGATTGAAAACGCAGACCTGTCCGGCTTCACGACGCGTGAGCAGCGTGCGATGAGTTCCCTGGTGCTGGCGCAGAAGGGTAACTTGCGTAAAGTCGGTGATGCCTTGCATGACGCTGATTTTTCCAAGGCGGTACTGGCCTTGCGACTGGCAGTGATGTTCCTGCATGCGCGCATCGATATCGAGATGGAAGAAGTGCGGCTGAAAATGAAAAATCGCATCGAACTCGAATGTCGCAGGGAATGGGTGAGCGAGCACCCGACGGTTGCCTACTGGATGGAAAAGGAAAAAGAGGCCTGGAACGAAGTGGGCATCGATTTTTCGATCAGGCTGCATGGATGAGTCATGCATGTTTGGGCAAAAACCGGAATTGAACCATTTGCCTGCTACGTTTTCTGAGTAGACGCCGCACCTGCATGATGTAGAGCGTTTCTATAATCAGCAGTTCTGTTTACTTGTTCTGGAGTTTGTCTTGTTCAACAACATCGTCGATATCGTGTCGCAAAGCGGCTATCTGGGTATTTTTCTGCTGATGCTGGCAGAAAACGTATTTCCGCCTATCCCATCCGAACTGATCATGCCGCTGGCCGGTTTTGTTTCTGCGCGTGGCGAATTGAATATCGTGCTGGTCATATTGGCCGGTACTGCGGGTTCGGTCGTGGGCGCCTTGCCCTGGTATTACGCCGGCGCGATATTCGGCAAGGACAGGCTCAAGCGCATCGCCAGCAAGCATGGTCGGTGGCTCACCTTGTCGCCACGCGATATTGATGTGGCTTCTGACTGGTTTGCGCGACATGGTGCGGCGGCGGTATTTTTCGGTCGCCTGATTCCGGCGATACGCACTCTGATTTCGGTGCCGGCCGGTATTGTGCGCATGCCGATGTTGCCGTTTCTGGCGTATTCGACTATCGG
>DGBN01000077.1:14867-15915 GCA_002384815.1 Oxalobacteraceae bacterium UBA4003
TGCGATATCGACATAACTGGACAGATGATTGCTCTTGCCGGATACATTCACTGACAGGCCGCCCAATTCGATATTCGTATCCTGTGCCATCAAGTCCTGTAGTGCCATGCGGGTAGAACGTTTCGATCGCTGTATGCTCTTGCTCAGGGCCTTGGCCACGACAAATCCTTCCAGCGTCAATGAAGATGGCGGCTCATCACGATATTTCTTCATCATCGTCAGGTGTTCGAGCTGGATCGGTGTCTTGCCGGTATTCGGATTCGGCACGACCTGCGAAAATACCGTCCATTCCACAGCGCGCGCACCGGCTAGTTCACGCAAGGTTTCCAGATTGATGAGAGAAGTACCGGCAACGTAGGTTTGCGATGCGAACTTGCGGAACTCTTTCAGGAAGAGGGCAGTGCCTATCGTATCGGCAATCACGATAACGAAATCTGGTTGAGTCGATGCGAGACGACTGGCTTCTTGCGCATTCAACTTCTCGTTGCTACCCAAACGTACCGTGCCGGTCAGGTTCAAGCCACGCCCGCGTAACTCGGTCGATAGACTGCGAAATGCCTCCTGGGTAGTCGGACCATCTTGATAAACGATGCCGACGTTCTTGATTCCCAGCGGCGCGAAATGCGAAAGAATATGCTGCACTTCCTGCAGATAGCCCGGCCGCCAGAACAGAATTCTATTGTTGTTCAACTCGATGGCATCCACTAAGGGTGCAAATAAAACCAGATTGCTGCGTTTGAACGCAGGGGCATTCAGTACGGCTTGCGTTACGTTGTCGCCTACGCCGCCGAGTAAAAAATCCACCTGGTCACGCTCTATCAGTTCGGTCACGGCCTTGACTGCCACGGCTGGCTTGGCCTGATCGTCACGCACGACATAACGCACTTTTTTGCCGCCTATGCCACCGGCCGAGTTCAGTGCATCGAAATAGGTTTTAATGCCGGCAACATAATCGCGGCCGATAGCGGCGTTGGGGCTGGAGAGATCAATGGCTTGCCCGATGACGATGGTGTTGGCTTCTTCTGCAGAGAACGCGGCAGAGGACATC
>DGBN01000009.1:0-4961 GCA_002384815.1 Oxalobacteraceae bacterium UBA4003
CATGTCGGCATGACTGCCATTGTCGATAGGAGAAACCAGGCCAGGCTTCGGATACAGCACCAGTTCTGCGTGCAGGCTTCCTATGGCGATGCCGGCCGTTTCCAGACATGCATTGCGCAGCCGCATGTTTGCCCCAGACGCCTGGGCAGCGACACTGCCAGGAACTTCCCGGGAACGAACAGGAAATGAACAGGCTGATTGCTTCATCATGATTTTTCCAGTTCAGCCAGCAAGTCTGTGGTCGGCACAAGATTCAGACTCGACACACCTTTCGCCAGCACCCGCAGCCGATCCGGGTTTTCCAATGCTTGCGCCCATTCCTTCCATGCCACTGCCCGTCCGGAAGGAAAAACGATTTCCCCATCCAGCGGCAATTGTTTTGCATACAGACCCAGAAGAGTCATGCCTTCCTGAAGCTGTGCATCCGTACGCGGATAAAAAATGACGTCTATGTCGGAAGAAGCGCTAAGGTAAGGCAGCCTCGTTATTGCCTGCAGTGCGACTGAACCATAGATGCGAAATTCCAGTTCCTTGCTGCCTGCCGCTTCTGTCAATGCAGAAAATGCAGAGCGCCATGCTGACGGCAATGTGGATTCTGCAGCAATGAGAGTCAACGGCGCTTCGTGATGCACGATATCTGCCGTGTCGGCTAAAAAGGGAATTCGTGTCTTCACGCCGGTGTACGGTTCAGGCGGAAGCGCCAGCCCGAGGCAAAGCGCATCCGGGCGGATGCCGGCATCGTTCCGGCGCACGATGGCCGGCCAGTCATTTTCAGCCCATCGCATCAATTCTTTTGCATGCGCAGCTTGCATCGTTGCACATGCAGCCTGCCATCCATTTGCGGATAGCCAGACGCGGTTATGACGGTAAAACATCGTGGCTGGCCAGCACAGCCTGGATAACCGGACGCGCCATTTTGCGTCCTCCTCTTTCCAGCCCGCGTTCACTGCGACGATCGCTGGCATCCGTCTGTTGCAGAGCACGGGATAAACAGGATGCCAGATCATCGTGCCAGATGGCTTCGACACCGCCCATATTCAAATAATTTTCTGCCCCGGGAGCAAACACCGGATTCGACTTGGCCAGCTCCTGCAATGTTTCTTCCGGCACTTTGGTAATGCGCGCCATGGCAGGCAAGCCCATCACACGAATTTCAGCCTCGGGCAGCGCATAGCAGGCATCTGCCATCAGCCCGCTCGTGATGAAGCCGCCGGACAGTGCCTGATCGTACACCAGGCCGATCACCGGATGTCCATTGCGGCGCGCACGATCGATGCATTTTCCCAGATGCGCCATATAGCGATTGATGCCCAGCATCTCATCTCGATGCCGCAGGCGCTGGCCTTGCGTGTCGACCAGTATGATCAGCGGGCGTCCGGGAAATTCGCGCATCGTTTCGAGAATGGCATTGGCCTGCGCCAGGGCAATTTCCACTCCTATGGGCGTATGGCCGGTGGTGCCTATGACGGTGGCGACACGGCCGGCGATCGTCGCGTTACCGCACAGGAAAAAATCGCGCTCAATGATGTCATGCCCTTCCGGGAACAACTCCAAAGCAAGTTTCTGCCATTCCATTATCGTTCTCCCAGGCGGAAGGAGGATGCCTGCTGCATGAAAGCTTCGGCTTCCAGCATCGGCAATGCAGCGGGGTCCGCAATTCCCAGGCCGGACCAAATATCCATAGGTTCGGACAACTGACCGAAATCCGTCAAACGCTTGCTCAGCAATGCATGTTCGGATTCAAGCGCCTGCAGCGTGAGTTCGGCCGAACTTTGCCTGCAACGTTGCAGCGCTGTGCATGCAGCATGGCGAAAAACATCAATATCATCTGCCAGCACTGCGTCGCAATCGCCCAGCAGGTAACGGTGCTTGCCTCCTGTCGTGCGCCACACGAGAGCGCGATCGCGGGAATCGAATTCTTCAACGCCATGCGTCGTTTCAATCACCTCCGGGCCTGACATCGCCAGCCGCGCTTCTTCCGACATCAGGATCGCGTTGGCGCAACAAGCCACGATGCCCATGCCGCCAAAGCAGCCGTTGGAGCCGCCGATCAAAGCGATGACCGGGATGTTGGCGGCGCGCGTATCGAGTACTGCGCGCATTACTTCCGATACTGCAATCAAACCGGCATTCGCTTCGTGCAGGCGCACGCCGCCGGTTTCCAGCAACATCACCACGCCATCCACGCGATCCTGGATTGCGCGTTTCAGCAAGCCCACAAGTTTGGCGCCATGTACCTCGCCCACCGCGCCGCCCATGAAGCCGCCTTCCTGCGATGCTGCCAGCACTCTCGTTCCCAGCAAGGTGCCGCTGCCGATCACCACTCCATCATCGAACGATACCGGCGTATCCAGTTGTGCAAGATGCGGACTGACTATGCGCTGTGCGGGCGGCAGATATTCCTTGAACGAACCCTCGTCGAGCAACTGATGGATACGCTGGCGTGCATTGGCTTCAAGATAACTGCTCATGCTGTCGCCCCCATCGCTGACTCCACTGCCTGATCCAGACGCAGGCTGACGACTGCAGGTGTGGCACCTACATCGTTGATCGAGATGCGAACGTCTGACAGCGACCAGCGCAGATGAAAATCAGCTATCACTGCCTGCCAGATTGCAGCGAATCCAACCGCAGCAGTTTTCACTTCCACTTCGCAGCCGCCGTTCAAGGCAGCCGTTTCGATCAACACCTCGAGGTTACCCGAGCTCACTACGCCGACCAGCTCCACATGGGGCATTACACGTCGCGTGCCGTTTTCAAAACGAAAATTCAAGGTTTCCATATCTTGCCTCACCAGTTCCTGAAACGCTTGGGCGGTACATACAAACCGCCCGATGCGCGCACTAGGTCTTTCATGTTTTTCGCTGCCAGCAAATCTCTGGTCGCCATGCGTTTGTCTATCCCCAAATCCCCGGTGCGCAAAATGATGCCGCGATCGCGCAGGTTTTCCACCATTTTTTTATCGCGTGCCATGCCCACCGGTGTGTAACCGGCGACGCCGCGTATCGCCTGCTCACGCTCTTCGTCGGTGCGACACAAGAGCAGATTGGCGATGCCCTCTTCCGTCAGGATATGTGTGACGTCGTCGCCGTAAATCATGACCGGTGGAATAGGCAAGTTGGCCTGTTCGGCAAGTTGCCATGCATCCAGCCGTTCGACGAAGGCGGGTTGCATGTGTTCGCGGAAGGTTTCGACAATTTGCACGACCAGTTTCTGACCACGCGGAATCATGTTTCTACCCTGACGCGCCTGCTCGCCAGCCTTCAGCCACGCAGCACTCGAATGCCGTCTGCCACGTGCATCCGACCCCATGTTCGGTGCTCCGCCAAAACCGGATATACGTCCCAATGTGGCAGTCGATGAATTACCCTGCAGATCGATTTGCAGGGTTGAGCCGATGAACATGTCGCAGGCATACAAGCCCGCCGTTTGCGACATCGCACGATTGCTGCGCATCGACCCATCGTGTCCGACAAAGAAAACGTCCGGGCGCGATTCGATATAACGCTCCATTCCCAGCTCGGAACCAAAGGAGTGAACCGACTCGACAAAACCGGCCTCGATGGCGGGAATAAGGGCTGGATGCGGATTCAATGCCCAGTGCCGTCCGATTTTTCCTTTCAGGCCCAGCGATTCGGCATAAGTAGGCAGAATCAATTCAATCGCGGCAGTATCAAAACCGATGCCGTGATTGATGCGTTCCACACCGTATTCGGCATAGATACCCTTGATAGCCATCATCGCCATCAATACCTGGACTTCAGAAATCAATGCCGGATCGCGTGTGAACAGTGGTTCGATGTATTGCGGCGTTGGTGCCTGCACTACAAAATCCACCCAGTCTGCCGGTACATCGACGCGTGGTAACACATCAACGATTTCATTTACCTGTGCAATGACGATACCGCTTTTGAAAGCGGTCGCTTCGACGATGGCTGGAGTGTCCTCCGTGTTCGGTCCGGTGTAAAGATTGCCTTGTCGATCCGCTGATTGTGCTGCAATCAGCGCAACACGCGGCGTCAGATCGATGAAGTAGCGACCGAACAGTTCGAGGTAAGTATGGATCGCTCCGATATTCAATTTTCCCTCTGCGACCAGCCGCGCAAGACGCACTGCCTGCGGCCCGGAAAAGGAAAAATCAAGTTTGGATGCAATCCCTTTATCGAAAATATCCAGATGTTCAGGCAAGGCAAGAACCGACAGCAGCATGTGCAAATCATGCACATGCGCCGGATCGACTGCGCACAAGGCTCCGGCCAGAAAATCGGCTTGCTTCTGGTTGTTACCTTCGAGGCAGACACGATCTCCCGACTCAATCAGGGCTTCCAGAAGCGCAACTATTTTATCGGGGTCGGCGATGCGACCGGTCACCGCCAGTCCCCTCGCCATTCTCTTCCGTCGATTCTCGGAAAGCAGATTCCACTGTTTCATCACGATCCAACTTTATTAGGTAAATATGTGACAATTTCCGGGAACACTGCCAGCAGGACAATGAACGCCATCATGATAAGAATGAACGGGATCACGCCTCTGATAATTTCGCGGTTCTTGATGTCGGGTGAGATGCCCTTGATGACAAACAGATTCAGTCCGACCGGAGGTGTAATCAGTCCGAGCTCCATGTTGATAGTCAACACGATAGCGAACCAGATCGGATCAAAACCGTTAGCGATAATGCCCGGTAGGATGACCGGCGTCACCATCAGGATGATGGCGACCGGCGGCAAGAAGCAACCGAGCACCAGCAACAGCACATTGACCCAGAACAGATAAGCCCATTTGGACATTTCCAGCGCCGCCAGCCATTCAGCTGCACTCTGCGTGATGCGCAGGTAACTCATCACATAGGTAAACAAAAAGGCCATCGCAATGATCATCATGATCATGCAGGACTCTTTGGCCGCACCGAGGAAGATCGCACGTACATCCATCCAGCGATAGCATTTGTACACCAGCACCAC
>DGBN01000009.1:4972-32560 GCA_002384815.1 Oxalobacteraceae bacterium UBA4003
CCATGTGCACACTGGTGGTACCTGCAGCCAAAGCCTCATTCGCCAGGCGAATGTCCCTGGATGCGCGATACACGACATAGACCGCAAAGAAAAACGCCAGCAACAGGCCAGGAATGATGCCGGCCAAAAACAGCTTGCCTATCGATTGCTCGGTGATCAAGCCGTAAATAATCAAGGTGATCGATGGAGGAATCAGAATGCCCAGTGTGCCACCCGCCGCAATCAATCCGGTTGCCAGGGCATCCGAATAACCGCGCTTGCGCATTTCTGGAATACCCATGCCGCCGATCGCCGCGCACGTCGCCGGACTCGATCCGCACAGTGCCGCAAAGACGGTACAGCCGATGACATTCGCAACACCCAGCGAGCCAGGCATTTTATGCATCCACCGATAAGCCGACTCATACAGATCGACTGCGGCCCTCGTCTTGCCTATGGCCGCTCCCATGATGATAAACAGCGGAATAGTCAACAGCGTGAAGTTGTCCAGCTCGCCATACAAGGTTTCCGCCAGCAATTCCAGATTCATGGGCGGCATGAAAAAGTACATGAAACCGAGCGCACTGGCGCCGAGGGCAAATGCAATCGGCATGCCGGAAAACAGCAGAATCAGGGTGACGCCAAGATAAAGTAAACCAAGTTCCAAGGTACCCATTCAGGCTCCCAGCAAGTTTTGTTTTTGATGCTTTTCATGCGAAGCACGATTGGCAAGTGTTTCGATAATCTGCAGCAGCATCTGCAAACCCGTCGTGCTTAAACCAAACGCCATGAAAAAGAACGGTATCCATAAGGCGGGAGCCCACGTCGAACTTGTAGTCCAGCCCTGCTGATAAGCATTCCATGCGTAATGCCATGCATTGCGCGCGATAAAAACCACCACAATGAGAGACAGAAAATCACCCAATAGAAGCCGGTAACGGTTCCATTTCGGCGACATCACTTCATCCAGTACTTCGATACCCACATGACCGCGCTCGGCCTGGGTATAGGCAGCGGCCAGAAAAGTCGCTGCAATCAGAAGATAAATACAAAACTCGATCATCCAGTCATTGGCGATGCGAAAATAATAACGGGTCAGAACCTCGTACACCAATGCCAGCGTCGCCGTCACGATCAACATGGCAGAGAGTATGGCCATCCAGCGGTTCAAGGCACGCAAACCGTTGCCTGCAAGTCGAATCAAATTAGTCATATGGATTTCCTGAAAAAAATGCCTGCAATCGCGATTGCAGGCATTTTTGCTTCTACGAGATTTACTTGACGTCCTGCGCCATGTCGAGCAATTGCTGCCCGTTCTTCACGTTTTCAGCAAAACCTTTCCATGCGGTCTGCTTGGCCAGTTCACGCCATTTTGCAAAAGCGGCATCATCCATATCCGATACGGTCGCACTATTTTTGGCATAAACCTCGCCCAGACGAACGTCATCCTTCTTTGACTCTTCCATCGCGAATTTTTCCAGACCGGCACCGACTTCCATCACGATTTTTTGCTGTGCCGGTGTCAGGCTGTCATAGGTGCTTTTCGCCATCAAAAGCGGTTCGAACATGAACCAGAAGGTATTTTTCCGTGCGGTCGTCACGTGTTTCGCCACTTCATACAGGCGGAAACTCAGCAAGGATGTGCTTGATGTCACGGCTGCATCCAGCACGCCGGTTTGCATGGCGTTATAGATTTCCGATGAGGGGACGTTCGTGATCGAAGCACCCGCACCTTTCAGCATCATGTCCATATCCTTGCTGCCACCGCGAATCTTGACGTCCTTGGCGTCGCCAGGCTGCACAATGGCTTTACTCTTCGATGCAACGCCACCAGCTTGCCACACCCAGGTAATGATCTTGACGCCCTTGCTCTCCACCACGTCGTTCAAGGCTTTGCCGATAGGCGCGGTCTTCCAGCGCAAACCTTGCTCGTAACTGGTCACCAGAGCAGGCATCAGGCCAAGATTGGTCTCTGGAATCTTGCCGCCTTCATACGCCAAAGGCAGTACAGTCATATCAAGGGCGCCGGTCTGCATCGCTGAAAACTGGCTGGTCGGCTTGACCAAGGATGCGGATGGATAAATCTGGAATTTCAGTTCGCCATTAGTGCGTTTTTCCACATCCTGTGCAAACTTGACAGCCAGACGATGACGGAAATCGACATCCGCACCATCGCCACCCGGGAACTGGTGGGAAATCTTGATAATCTTGGTTGCGGCCATGGACGAGGCCGAGAATCCAAAGGCAAATGCACTTATAAGCACCGTGGATAGGGTGGACTTCAGAAACTTGTTACTAATCATTTTTGTCTCCTGTATAAACTTCTTTTTTGAGAATTCAACTGCGTCAAAGCATCAGTAGCAAGCGTTTATTTGAAACGCACATCCACGCGTGCAAACTGACGATCACCCTCACCTCCCACTGAATTTGCATGCGCAATCCTTGTGCGATCGGCAAATAAATACTCATGGGGGCTTTTCTTTTTATGTATACAAGAATACATTTAAAGAATACACAGTCAAGAATTAAATACTTTATATAATGTTTTTTTGATATTTTTCCTTAAAAAACATAACCATTTTTCTTTAAAAATGAAAAACCGCTCTGAAGTATTACGCGAAGCAATCGAAGAAATGATTGCCGTCGGAAAGCTCCCTCCCGGACATCATCTCGATGAAACTGAACTAGCAACCGAGTTTGGCGTATCGCGCACGCCGATCAGGGAAGCGCTGATCCAGTTGGCCTCCATGGGAATCATCGTGATACGTCCCAGACGCGGCGCCATCGTGGCGGAGATCGGCCCACAGCAGTTGATAGAGATGTTCGAAGTCATGGCAGAGCTCGAAGCCATGTGTGCACGCCTGGCGGCGCGACGCATGAGCCCGCCAGAACAGGCGATACTGAAAGCTTCGCACCTGGCCTGCAAGGAAGCGCGAGATAACGCGGATTCCGACGTTTACTTTTACAAGAACGAAGAATTCCACCGGCAGATATATATAGGCAGCCAGAATACCTTCCTGGAAGAACAGGCATGTGTGCTGCAACGCCGTCTGCGCCCCTACCGTCGCCTGCAACTTCGTGTGCGTAACCGCGTGAAAGCGTCATTCGATGAACATGGCGCGGTAGTCGATGCCATCATCGAAGGCAAAGGCGAACTTGCAGCTGAATTGCTGCGTCAGCACATCATGATCCAGGGACAGCGCTTTACCGATCTGATTGCTTCTTTACCCAAACCAGCTGGAAAAACCATGTAATACAGCGCCTGTTTCAAGCGGGTACGACAAGCGCCTTGGCGGCGGTAGCGCTCAGGCTGGAAGCAAGCAGACGAACCGGCACCGGCAACGCGCGTACATCTCTTACTGCAAGAAGCAGAGTTCGCTCGGCCCATGCATCATCCACACGCAAAAAATGCAGGCCCAGGGATCGCGCTTCTGCCTGCGTCAGAAATGGCACCACGCCTACGCCCATTCCTGCCTTCACCATTCTGCACACAGCGTCAAAACTGCGTACTTGTGCCCGCAGTTTGAGCGGCTTCTGCAGTCGACTGCACGCAGCGTGCAATCTTTCAGTCAACGAGGTTGCTTCTGCCAGGCTGACGAAATTGTAATCAAGCACATCCGACAGTGACACTCGCTTGTGTACGGCCAAGGGGTGATTTTTCGATACAACCAGCCCCAGCTTCTGTTTGCGGTAGCTAAACACAGCAATGCCTTCCGCAGGTGTCGGATCGGCAAAAATTCCTATATCCGTACGGTTCTCGCGTACCCCTGCCACGACATCACCGCTGTTTCGCTCTTCAATATCAATTCGGACTCCTGCATACGCGTGCATGAACGCATGCAAATCATCCGGAAGGAATTGGGTAATCGCCGAGGTATTGGCCCAGATACGTACCTGACCGCGAATGCCTGAAGCGTAATCCGACATCACACCGGACATCCTGTCCACGTCCTGAATAATCCCGAGCGCATGCTGAAAACATGCATTGCCTGCATCCGTCAGCGTGACGCCGCTTGCATGCCGGTACAGTAAAGCCGTGCCAAGATGCGCCTCCAGATCCGAAATGCGTTTACTTGCGGCTGCCAATGCAAGATTGGCCTGTTGCGCGCCGCGCGTAATGCTGCCGGTTCGCGCAACATCCACAAACAGGCTAAGGGTAATCAAATCAAAGCGTGCAACGTTCAAGGTGTTCCCATCCCCAGTTGAAAAACAGGCAGGAAAATTTCTGTTTTAGAGTCATTCATCGTTATTCATATTATCCCAGCCTTCGTCCTTTGCGAAGGCTGGGCCTCGCGCATGACGAAATGACGCATCCTGCAATCATCGTTAGAGTTCAGTTTCCCCAGACTGGCGCTCGACCCCGCGAGTGCCGCATTGAAAAGGATGTTTCATGAAAACCTTCCGCATCGGACAGATAGTCCCCAGCAGCAATACCACAATGGAAACCGAAATTCCCGCGATACTGCGCGCACGAGAATCCATGATGCCGGAACGCTTTACCTTTCATTCCAGCCGCATGCGCATGAAGCGTGTCACCAAGGAAGAACTCGCCGCCATGGATGCCGATTCCGACCGCTGCGCGCTGGAGTTATCGGATGCCCGCGTCGATGTCCTCGGCTATGCATGTCTGGTTGCAATCATGAGCATGGGGCGCGGCTATCATCGCGTTTCTGAAGCCCGTTTGCATCAACGTACAATTGAGAATAACGGCCCTGCTCCAGTCGTTACCAGCGCGGGCGCGCTGGTACATGGCCTGGGTAAAATCGGGGCAAAAAAAATTGCGATCATCACCCCTTACATGAAACCTCTTACCGAACTGGTGGTGGATTACATCCAGCATGAAGGTATTGAAGTACTCGATTGCATTTCGCTTGAAATCGCCGACAACCTCCAGGTCGGCGCACGCGATCCGAATGCGCTGATCGAAATATCAAAACGACTGAATGTTGCAAACTGCGATGCAGTAGTCCTGTCTGCATGCGTTCAAATGCCTTCTCTGGCATCCATCCAGCCAGCCCAGGATCGGATAGGCTTGCCTGTTCTGTCTGCGGCGGCATGTACTGCCTACCAGATGCTGGAAAAGCTCGGCCTGAAAACAATAGCGCCGAACGCAGGCGCACTTTTATCAGGAAAGCACTAGGAGTTTTGCGCAGCGGGCTCTGCTGGCCAAGCAGAGCCATGTGGATTGCATAGATGATAATAAACATCTATTGCATTTATGATGAACGTCATCTATTATCGCGGCAAGCTGTTTTTTGAAAGGCAAGCCATGCCACGCGTCTCCAGGGAACAAACCGATCTCAATCGCACCGCCATCGAGAATGCTTCCGCCAGGCTATTCCGTGAAAAGGGTTTCAATGGCGTCAGTGTCGCAGATTTGATGGCGGCCGCCGGGCTGACGCATGGCGGCTTTTACGGCCATTTTTCCTCGAAGGATGAATTGGCCGCAGCCGCCTGTGCGCAGGCTTTCAGTCATGCTTCCGAGCGCTGGGAAAAAAGAGTAGCGGATGCCGAAGATGAACGCAGCGCACTGCAAGCAATCGTCGACAATTATCTGGCGCACAAAAATATTACGGATATCGGCAACACCTGCCCCGGTCCCTCACTTGCAGTCGATGTGGCACGGGAGCCGCTCGATAAGCCGGTGCACGCCGCCTATCTGGACGGCACCAGAGAGCTGCTGGAAGTACTGGCATCGCTGTGCCCGGCCAGTGATGCCGGCACACGCCGACAAACTGCACTGGCGCAGTGGAGCACCATGGTCGGCGCCATGATGCTGGCACGCGCCACCCGCGGCGATCCGCTTGCCGATGAAATCCTGGAGGCTGCACGCTTGCATCTGACAGCACATCCCGCTGTCTGACACCGGTCTTTTTTATCCAGCTCCACCACAGGATTTTTATGTACGTTCAAGCGCTGTCAAACTGGCTGGATCGCAAAGGAATACATTTTTCGTGGGTGATCGTCGCCATCACCTTTTTGACCATGCTGACGTCCGCCGCCGCGCTGGGATTGCCGGGTGTGCTGCTGCAACCACTCAGCAAGGAATTCGGTTGGACAACGGATGAGATTTCATCAGCGATCGCATTGCGCTTCATCCTGTTTGGCCTGATCGGTCCTTTCGCTGCGATCTTCATGGAACGCTTTGGCTTGCGGAATGTGATTTCGACTGCATTGATGCTGGTTGCCCTTTGCCTCGCCTTGTCCACGCAAATGACACAGCTCTGGCACATGTTCATGCTGTGGGGCTTGGTCCTTGGAATTGCGACTGGTATGACGGCGCTTGTACTGGGTGCGGTTGTTGCCAATCGCTGGTTTGAGAAACGCAAAGGCTTGGTGATTGGCTTGCTGACTGCCAGCTCGGCCACCGGACAATTGATCTTTCTGCCAGTCGCAGCGTGGTTGATCGAGCATCACGGTTGGCGCATGGCCGTATTGCCGGTATTTTTCTGTTGCGCTTTGGTTGCGATACTCGCCTTTGTCCTGATCCGTAATCGCCCTAATGATATGGGTATCGTCGCTTACGGTGCCGATCCAAGTGTGGTGCCGCCTGTGCCAGTTTCAACAGCGCACATGACCTTGCTCGAGCCATTGAAAGTACTAGCCAGCGTTTCACGCAATCGCACTTTTTTGGTTCTGGCAGGCACTTTCTTTATCTGCGGCTTGAGTACCAGCGGCCTGATTCAGACCCACTTCATCTCGCTGTGCGGTGATTATGGAATGGCTGCCATTCCGGCTGCCGGCATGCTGGCGATGATGGGTGCCTTTGATTTTGTCGGGACCATACTGTCTGGCTGGTTGTCCGATCGCTACGACAATCGGAAACTGCTGTTCTGGTACTACGGCTTGCGCGGCTTGTCCTTATTTTGGTTGCCGCATTCCGATTTCACGCTGTACGGCTTGTCCATCTTCGCCATGTTTTACGGACTGGACTGGATCGCGACGGTACCGCCTACCGTCAAGCTGGCTGGTACAGCATTTGGCAAGGAACGTGCAGGAATGGTGTTTGGCTGGATATTTGCCGCGCATCAGATCGGCAGCGCGATTGCCGCTTACGGTGCAGGCTTGTCGCGCACCATGCTGCTGACTTATACGCCGGCTTTATACACAGCTGGCGCAGCATGCCTGTTTGCTGCGATGATTATTTTCATGATACGCAAACCGCACAAACCGGTGTAACCGGAGCAGGATTTAAGATCTGAATTTCAGATTCCCTTATCGAGGCTTGCGCCAGACCGAAGCCAGCCACGGTTGCTGCTCACGCGGCAATCCTTGCGGTCGGTAATAATGTTCGAGTTCGGCAAAACCGGCATCCGTCACGAAGCGCTTCCAGGCTGGCCATTCGTAATAGGCACCATAACGATCGCCGCTCCAGCCCTCCCGATTTTCGCCGCGTGGATTGGAGGTAAAAAGTACGCCACCCGCCTTCAGACTTGCATGCAGCTGGCGCAGCACGCGCGGCAATTCCTGACTAGGCACATGAAATAGCGATGCATTGGCAAACACGCCATCGAACCACTGTTCAGGCAAGGCAAGCTGCAGGAAATCCTGCTGCCATACTTCGCATTGAGCATCGTCCCGCGCCATGCGCACAAACTCGGCCGAGCCGTCCAGACCGATCGGATTGTGACCAAGCTCCCGCAAGGTTTTCAAATCGCGCCCCGGACCGCAACCCAGATCCAGAACACTGAATGGCACATCCGCCTCGATATATTTCAACAGCGACTGGATGTTCTGACTGACGTCATGCAAGCGCGTCCCTTCACGGAACGCGCTTGCGCCCTGATTGTAATGATGCAGCGTCGCGGCGCTGATATGCCCCAGTTCCTGCGGGCTCAATTTGGCTTCTGAAATTTTACTTTCTCCATTCCAGTCATCCACACGTCTAGCGACGATGGATTTTCATGATCTTTTGGTGTTCACGCTGCCAGTCGCGCTCTTTTTCCGTATTACGCTTGTCGTAGTCCTTCTTGCCTTTAGCCAGGGCGATGTCGCATTTCACCCTGCCCCCTACCCAATGCAGGTTGACAGGCACCATCGTAAAGCCGGATTGATCGACCTTGCTGACGAGTTTTTTGATTTGCGCTGCATGCAACAGGAGCTTGCGCGTGCGTATTGCTTCCGGGTGATCGAAGGATGAGGTGCTGTTCAAGGCGCTGACATGCGCCCCGAACAGGTAAATCTCGTTATCACGCGCAATTACATATGCTTCCCTGAGCTGCACGCGACCGGCGCGTATCGCCTTGACTTCCCAGCCTTGCAATACAATGCCTGCTTCGTAGCGGTCTTCAATGAAGTAATCGTGGAATGCTTTTCTGTTATCGACTATGGTCATGGTGCTCTCTATTCATAACAGCAGTGTAACGGTCTGCGCGGCAATCTGCACTCAGACGGTTCCATTCAACATTTAAAGACACGCTTATGGCGCCTGCCGCAGGCCGGAGGGCGCCATCGGTTTTCTCATCGGCGTATTGTGTCTGCCGCCTCGCTCAGCGTGCCGGCCTGTTGGTCGGCATATCACTGCCATGCGCGGCTCTGGCTTGAATTACAGACAAACATCGCCATCTGGAAGATAGCCACCCCGAATAAGGCTTCCGTTCACATGCAATTTTGAGCATGGTTGACGGAAACATCTAAATGGCTATACTGAAGCTCTTTCACCCACTTGCATAAGCTGCCTGCAATGACTACGCCAACCTTCCTGTCGAAACGCATACGTTCTGCGCCGAACAAGGAAGAGTCGCGCGCACGTATTGTGAGCATTCCGGTCATTACGCGCGCCGTTGCCGGGATCTACTCGCAGACAACTTTCGTAAGAGACCTCGCCTGCCTCCCTTAGGCTCGGTGAGTGTCCACGGGAACGAGACTTCGTTCCGCAACATCACTCCCGAGCCACCCACATTCAAAACCTGACAGATGTATTGATGCTTTTTGCATTGATATGCATCGATACGCATTGCCATTTTTGGCTGGTCTGACATGGCCGGCCGTGGAGTTTTATTGCCATGAAAAATCAACGTTACCTGACCCAAAATGATGCTTCCATTCTGAGCAAGCTGGCCGAACAGCTGTTGCGCATGGGCGAAGTCGAACTCAATGCTGGTGAAGAATTGATCGATATCATTTCGACCTCGGTGATCCTGCCGATCAATGCACCGCGCAAGGATTGCGTTTCGCTCTACTCGACCGTTTCGTATTCACCGCTCAATAGCGATGAAAAACGCAGCATCACCATCGTCTGTCCGCACGATGCCAATCCGCAACTCGCGCTGATTTCCACCTTGACGCCCATTGGTCTGGCTCTGATAGGAAGAAAAGTGTCGAGCACGGTCGAAGTCGCGCTGCCATCCAATCGCAGTGAGAAAATCAAGATTCTTGATGTCACGCCACTGGACTCGGCGGTGGGCGAGCTCGCGCACTCATGAAAAACAAGGATCTGTCCGCAGCCAAACGCGCGACAGCCATACGATTGGTCGAAAAAGGGACAAGGCTGAAAAAATGGCTGTGCATCTGCATTGCACTAGGCATTACGTTAGCAACGGTTGCGCTGGCGCTGGATTGAACAGCGCGCGCAACCGCCGCTGGCGGCTGACAAAGCCCGCAGTAGCATCAGGTCGTCAGAATATTTGCTTCAGCCAACAGGCCAAGCATGCCCTGCCAGAAAATTTCTATGCCTATGCACAGCAGGATGAAAGCCGACAGCCGCAGCACGACCATCGTGCCCAGGCGTCCCAACAGGCCGACCATCTTGTTCGCATAGCGATAGCAGAGGAAAATCACCAGCGCCGTCATTGCAGCGCCCAGAGCCGCACTACCGATTGAAATAACCAGATCCGACAAACGGGACGGCCCACTTGCACCCAGCGTAATCGACGCCGCGATTGCACCAGGACCTACCGTCAGCGGGAAGCTGATTGGATAAAAGCTGCGTACCTTGAAATCCTCCTCGGACCAGACTTCGCCCGGCTTGCTTGCCACTTGCGTACGGATGGCGTCCTGGCCGTTATCGTTCAACAGGCGCCAGCCGGTAGCCGCCACCAGTATGCCGCCGCCGATGCGCACGATGGGCAGGGAAATGCCAAAGAACATCAGCACGTGCGAGCCGATGAACATCGCTCCCAGCAGCATGAAAAAACAGTTGATCGCAACCTGACGCGCCAGCCGCTTCTCTGCGTTGCGACCAATACTGCCCGCAAGACTGGCAAATACCGGCGCATTGCCGAAGGGATTGAGGATAGGCAGCAAGGTAATCGGCACCAGAATCGCAGCCTTGAGGAACAGAATCAGCATGAGGTATTTTCAGATGGCATGACGACGGTAAAAGTATGGATGAAAAACAGCTTCTCCGCGCAAGTTCATGAGGATTGATCGAAAATCCGGCACAGGTAGTGGCAAAAAATGCAGGCGAGTGGAGAACGACCGTGAAATCGGCAACATCAAGCCAGATAAATTTTTCGGACGGAAAAAATCAAGAGTATTGAAAAACGTAAAGGTCTGATCGATGAAGGCCGTTCCTTCCCGCTCAAGGGAAACTAGCTGGCGTCAGCCTGTACTGCATAGGAAGTGCCAAGGGCGTTAGCCATGCTTTCCCCCAGACGGACGGAACGTTCTGCCGCCCATGACGAATTGAAGGACAAGGTATCGTGCGGAAACAGCATGACCACAGTGGAACCGAGTAAAAAGCGCCCCATCTCTTCGCCCTTCTTCAAGCCGAGATACTGTTTGTCGTAATGCCATTCGCGTATGTTTCCATTGCGCGTTGCATTGACGACACCGTGCCACGTCGTCTGCATGCTGCCGACAATGGTCGCGCCCACCAGCACCAGCACGAACGGCCCCGCAGCACCCTCGAACACGCACACTACACGCTCGTTACGTGCAAACAGATTCGGTACGCCGCGTACAGTCGTCGGATTGACCGAAAACAAGGTGCCCGGCACATAAATCATGCGCATCAGGCGGCCATCGCAAGGCATGTGGATGCGGTGATAGTCGCGCGGGCTCAGGTACACGGTAGCAAAGTTGCCGTTCTCGAACTGCGCCGCCAATTCGTGATCGCCACCCACCAGCGCAGTAGTGGAATAACTGTGCCCTTTGGCCTGGAATATCTGATCTGTTTGTATCGTGCCGCACTGGCTGATCGCGCCATCGACCGGGCAGATATATGGATCGTCGGCCAGCGGACGCGCACCGCTGCGTAATGCACGAGTGAAGAATTCATTGAAACTGGCGTAGCTGCGGATATCCGGATTCGCCGCTTCCGTCATGTTGACGCCGTATTTGCCGATAAACCAGCGAATCAGGCTGGTCGTCACGCGCCCTGCTTTCGCGCCCGCGACTTTGCCGGCGAAGATGGTCAATGCCTTTTTGGGCAGCAGGTATTGCGGAAGGACAGGCAGGCGATTGGGCACAATGAATTAGATGAAAAAAGATGCGTGATTGTAGCGGGTCTTTGAGCTTACGTCGGTGCGATGATGCGCCTGACAGTAATCCGGTCGATAAAAAATTCGCCGTCTACGCATTTGCGATGCGGTACGCCTGATAATTCAAAACCCAATCCATCCTCTTCCAGCCACATATGCACCAGCGTATCGAACTCTTCTGGGTCGAGATGCAACATCTGCGCAGAAATAACAAACTGTGCACCATCTTTTTGCTTATTGACAATATCTTCCAGCAAGGCCATCTGCATCCCATCCAAAACAAAAACTGCCGACATCATAGCTTTTTTCAGTTGGCAGATGTGCATTTTGCTTTGCCGGCAGAAGCTTTTGCCCTGCGGGAAAAGAGCGTCTGCCATGGATGGCTCAGGATTGGCGCCATCCCATACCGAGGCAGCAGCGAGGATATAACAGATGCGGCAAGACATCATGCATGATATGCATACGCATACAGGAGGAGAAGACTTACATTGCAATACCGCTTGCGCCGACTACACCCACATCACGATACACTCGGTACGCTCTTCGTTAGCGACCGGATGCCATTCAACAGATAATCGACCAGTTCGCGCACAGGCCGGATCTCGGAACCGAATGGCAAGGGCTCTGAGCCGCGAAAGAACAAGCCGCGCTTGACGTCGCCTTCCAATGCAAAGCCCAATTGCGTATCAATGCAGAATTGTCCTGCTTTCGCGATGCCATCACGCAAACCGCATTGATGCAGGCAATCGAAGCCGACCGTACAATCCCTGGCCCCTGCCTTGCGCTGCAGCTTGGCTTCCTTGTCGAGATAATTACTCAGCCATTGCGTCTTGACCGCCCGCGCCGGCAAACCTGCACAGCTCATGAAAGTGACTATATCTTCCGGCCGGGCTTGCGTCAGCACCCGTTTGAAGTTGATGTGCGCATCGCCTTCCACTGTGACGGCAAACGGGGTACCGAGTTGCACTGCAGATGCACCCAGCGCCAGCAGTTCGCACATCTGTTCCGGATTATTAATACCGCCTGCCACAATCAAGGGTATGTGCTCGACGCCTAGTTGTTTTAACAATTCGCGCGTGCCTTCCAGCACGACCGAAAAGGCAAAATGTGGATCGTTGACTGTATCCAGACTGGCGGCACCCAGATGACCTGCTGCAAAATTCGGATTTTCAATCACGATCGCATCCGGCAGGCGATTCTTGCGCATCCACTTTTTCAGAATCAGCGAGATGCCGCGTACATCCGACAAGATAGGAATCAAGGCGACATCCGGAAAATCCGCCGTCAGCTCCGGCAAATCCATAGGCAGTCCGGCGCCAACCACAATCGCATCGGCACCGCTTTCGCAGGATTGTCTTGCGTAAGCAGCATACTCGGCCACCGCACGCATGATATTGACAGCAATCATGCCATTGCCATCCGCGATTTTCCTGGCGGCGCGAATTTCTCTATCCAGCGCAATCAGATTGGCTGCGTTGATCAATTCCTTGTTGCGTGATTTTTCAGTTTGCACCATCAAATCGGAATGGTGGCGCCGCAAATCCACACTGGAAATCGTGCCCATTGCACCCAGTCTCGCCACATTGCCGGCCAGGCGATGCGCAGACACGCCCACGCCCATGCCACCTTGCACTATAGGCAAGAGCAGCTTGTTCTTGAGTTTCATTTTCGGTATATCGGTATCCAGCACAGCCAACCTCGTTTGCAATTCAGATCAGTGACTGTAACAAGCAAGCTCGCCAGAAAATTGACATGGATCAAAAACCGGCCAGACTGGAATGGCATATTTCACTCTGGCATGCGGGTGTTTAGCCAACTTGCAGCGGTGATACAGTGAAGCTTGTTCGCAATGCCAGTTCGGCAATCTTGCGCATGGCTGAAGCTGCTATCTACACGACTTTCAGCGGGAAAGGTTTATGACGCATCACTTTCATACCGAACTGCATCGCAACGGCCGCGTAGGATGGTTGCGCGCCGCAGTTCTCGGCGCCAACGACGGCATCATTTCCACTGCCTGTCTGTTACTCGGCGTAGCGTCCGCCAATGCCACGCATGACGAGTTGCTGATCACTGGCGTGGCGGCACTGGTCGCCGGTGCGATGTCGATGGCTGCTGGCGAATATGTATCGGTCAGTTCGCAAGCCGACACCGAGCAGGCAGAGATAGATCGCGAGCGTGAGGAACTCCATGCCAACCCTGTTGCCGAACATCGTGAACTGGCAGCAATCTATATTGCGCGCGGCGTGACGCCTGAACTGGCAGCGCAGGTTGCCGATCAGATGATGTCGCACGATGCCTTGAGCGCACATACGCGGGATGAACTGGGGATTAATGCGGAGACCGCAGCGCAACCGGTACAGGCGGCGGTAACTTCCGCCCTGACTTTTTCCGGCGGTTCGGCGCTGCCGCTGGTGACGGCCATGCTTGCGCCAGCCGCTTATCTGGTGCCGATACTCGCAGCCACTTCATTACTGTTTTTGATCGGGCTCGGCTTGCTGGCGGCGCGTGTAGGTCGTGCGCCCTTGTTGCAGGCGGCAATGCGCGTCGGATTTTGGGGGGCGCTGGCGATGGCGGTGACTACGCTGGTCGGCACATTATTCGGTATCGTGGCATAAAACAGGCAATACAAAGGAGGTCAGGATGGCTAATCTACTCTTGCAACCGGCTTGGAGCGACAGATGAAATTCAAGGACTATTACGAAGCGCTGGGGCTCAAACGCGACGCCACTGAAGAAGATATCAAGCGTGCCTATCGCAAGCTGGCGCGCAAATATCATCCGGATGTCAGCAAGGTAGCCGATGCAGAAGAACGCTTTAAGGAAGTCGGCGAAGCCTACAAGGTTTTGAAAGATCCCGAGACGCGCGCTTCTTACGATGCGCTAGGCGCCAACTGGCGCAACGGACAGGATTTCCAGCCTCCGCCTGATCGCGATGCAGGTTTCGAATTCAGCGGTCGCGGCGCACATGCCGATTTTGGCAATAGTGATTTCGGTGAGTACTTTGAACAAATGTTCACTCGCCAAAGCGAATGGGGACGCGGACAGCAGCGCGGCATGCACGCCAAAGGCGAAGATCATCACGCCAAGGTATCCATCAATCTGGAAGATGCGTATCACGGCGCCGAACGCAATATTTCCCTGCGCATGCCCATCATCGATGAGCATGGTCGCGTCGTGACGATGGATCGCACCCTCAGCGTGAAGATTCCGAAAGGCGTGCGGGCCGGCCAAACCTTGCGCCTCGCTGGCCAGGGCTCTGCCGGCATCGGCGAGGGCAAAGCGGGCGACCTGTATCTGGAAATCATGTTCCGTCCGCATCCACGCTATCGCGTAGACGGGCGCGATGTGTACGTGGATCTGCCGCTCGCACCGTGGGAAGCGGCACTGGGTGCCAGCATCACGGTGCCGATGCCGGATGGCTCGGTAGAGCTGACCATTCCACCCAATTCCGTTAACGGCCGCAAGCTGCGCTTGAAGGGAAAAGGAATACCCGGCAAGGAGGCCGGCGACCTGTATGTGGTACCGACCATTGTGTTGCCGCCAGCCGATACCGAACAGGCAAAACAAGTCTATCGCAAGCTGCAGGAAGACCTTCCCTTCAACCCTCGCGCCGTTTTATAAGGACGTTCATCATGAGCAAAACAGTGATCAACTATCTCGAGTGCCAGGTCGTCGAAGAAGACATTCATCTGACCTTGTGTGAACTGTGCCAGGCATCGCATGCTTCTGAAGAAACGATTACGTCGCTGGTGCTGGAGGGCGTGCTGGAACCTAGCGGTCAGCAAGCACAGGAATGGCAATTCAGCGGTCCTTCGCTACGACGTGCAAAACTGGCACAGCACCTAGCCGAAGAATTGGAGATCAACACGCCAGGTGTTGCACTGGTGCTGGATTTGCTGGAACGCATAGAGGCATTGCAAGCACAATTAACGCGCATAAGTCAGCATTAAGTCTGACGATCCAATAGCCTGGACTGCGATATGTGGAATCGAGCAGAACAGGTATCTATTCCGGATCAAGCAAACGCGGGCCGACGCCCTGATCGGCTAGCGTATCCATAGGATTGCGCAGCTTGCAGCTTTCTATCGACAGGCAACCGCAACCTATACATTCATTCAATTGATCGCGTAGTTGCAGCATCTTTTCTATTCGCTCATCCAACTCCATTTTCCATTTGGCGGAAAGGCGCGCCCAGTCCTTCGCCGTCGGCGTGCGTGACTCCGGCAAAGTCGCCAACGCTGCACCTACCGACGCCAACGGAATACCCAGGCGCTGTGCAACCTTGATGATCGCCACGCGACGCAGTACATCTCGCCTATAACGTCGCTGATTTCCCGAATTGCGTCGACTGATTATCAAGCCCTTCGCTTCATAAAAGTGAATCGCCGACACCGCCAAACCGCTGCGACTGGCAACTTCGCCGACCGTCAACTCCTTGTGTGCCTGCCCGACATCAATCGCCATAAAATTCCTCTTGACCTTAACTTAAGGTGAGGTTTTACACTGCCTTTTAATGTGACGCAATAACACTGTGCATTCAAGCCGCGTCATCAACCCGATTTATTTTCGATGGAGAGCAACAACAATGGTCGACAAAATCAATGTGGTCTTGATCTATGGCAGCGTGCGCGATGGGCGTTACTGCGACACGGTAGCGAAATGGGCACGCACGCAAATCGACGCACATAAGGGATTTTCACTGGAAATAGTCGATCCGGCCGAACTCACACTTCCGGTCAAAATGACGCGCAATGAAAACGGGGATCTGGATCAATTGAAGAACCGCATAGGTAATGCAGATGCATTCGTAATTGTCACGCCTGAATACAATCACGGCTATCCGGCAGCACTTAAGCATCTTATCGATTCGGTCTATGGCGAATGGCAAGCCAAACCGGTTGCCTTCGTCTCTTATGGCGCAGCATCAGGTGGCCTGCGCGCCGTCGAACAATTGCGCCAAGTGTTTGCCGAATTGCATATTGCGTCCATGCGCAACACCGTCAGCTTTGCCAATGTGTGGGAACAGTTCGATGAGCACGGCAGACTGTACGCACCGGAACGGCCGGAGAAAGCCATGGACATGATGCTGGCGCAATTGCACTGGTGGGCAGCCGCATTGAAGACTGCACGCGAACAGACACCTTATGATGTCATCGCTAATTAATCGATCTCTATGCGATATCTTCATCTCCGAGCTGCAACTGCAAGCCCGCAAGCAATAGCGATCAACGGCGTGAGGAAACCACTATCCCGCCCACGATCAGGACGAAAGCACAGGCGTGATAAACATGTGGTACTTCACCAAGAAAAGCCGATGACATGAGCGCAGTAAATAGCGGCGTCAGATTGCTGAAAAAGCCGGCAATGGTTGGTCCGACGCGTTGCACACCCAATCCCCAGCAACGCAAGGCGATGATGGCCGGACCGATGGCGACGAAAGCCAGCGCGGCAATAAGTGGCCAGCCCCAGCTTATGTGTGGATCGGCAATAACCCATTCGCCCGCAGCAAACGCGCCTGACCACACTGCCCCGAACGCCACTTGTGCCAGCAGGAAGGCGATCCAGTTGGCACGTATTTCGAGTGGATCTTTCGGCAGGGTTAATAACCAACTGTAAAAAGACCAGACGATAGCGGCCAGTATCATCAGGATATCACCGGGTACCAGACGCAAGGCGAGCAACTGGTGCAGTTCGCCACGACTGAGCACCAGCACGACGCCGGCAATAGACATGAGCGCACCGATAAACTGTTTGAAAGATACCCCCACACCGAAAAACAGCGAGCCTATCATCAGCATCCAGACCGGCATGCTGGCCGCAACCAAGGTGACATTGATCGGCGATGAGGTTTTCAGCGCCAGATACTGCAAGGAGTTATACAGCCCGATGCCAAGCAAGCCGAGCAAGGAAAAACGACGCCAATGCGTCCACATCCCGCTATTGCGACGAAAGATCCAGGTTGCAAACGGCAACAAAATCAATGCCGCAATCGACCAGCGGAAAAAATTCAGGGTAATCGGGGGCACCAGTTCGTTGACCGACCTGCCGACTATCGCATTACCGGCCCACATCAATGGAGCAATTGTGAGTAGCAGTGCGGTCGATGGCGTTATTTTTTGATTCATTACAGGAGACGATTAAAAATAAGCGATCACAAACAAGAAGGTAATCACGCAAAGTGGACAAGATTCAGCCCCGAAGGATACTTGATATGACTGACGACGTCCTGACAGGGACAATCACGAATATTGTTTAATTGAATCAATCAACAAAAAACATCCGAACAGCATACGCACTACAATCTATGCCATGGCATTTTATGCGGAGTTAATTTGCAATCCATCATTTCGGTCAAGAATTTGACCAAGCAATATTCATCCGGTTTTCAGGCGCTGAAGGGAATCGACCTCGACATACGTCGCGGCGAAATTTTCGCTCTGCTCGGGCCCAATGGCGCCGGCAAGACCACGCTGATCAACATCATCTGCGGCATCGTCAATCCCAGCACCGGCACTGTGCTGGCCGATGGGCATGACATCGTGCATGACTATCGCGCTGCGCGCAGCAAGATCGGGCTGGTGCCGCAGGAATTGTCGACTGATGCGTTTGAAACCGTTTGGGCCACCGTCAATTTCAGTCGTGGCATTTTCGGCAAACCGCGCAATCATGCACACGTGGAAAAAGTGCTGCGTTCGCTGTCTTTGTGGGACAAGAAAGATGCCAAAATATTTTCCCTGTCCGGCGGCATGAAGCGACGCGTAATGATTGCCAAGGCTTTATCGCATGAGCCGCACATTCTTTTTCTCGATGAACCGACTGCCGGGGTTGATGTAGAACTGCGCCGCGATATGTGGGAAATGGTACGCGGCCTGCGCGAAAACGGCGTCACCATCATCCTCACCACCCATTACATTGAAGAAGCGGAAGAAATGGCGGATCGCATAGGTGTCATCCGCAAAGGTGAAATCATTCTGGTGGAGGAAAAAACGGCCTTGATGGCCAAGCTCGGCAAGAAGCAATTGCGTCTGCATCTGCAACGCCCACTGACTGCGATCCCAGCAGAACTAACAAGCTCGCAACTGGAACTTGCTCCGGACGGCAACGAATTGATTTATACCTTCGATGCACAAAGCGAACAGACCGGCATCGCCGAACTACTGAAGAAACTGGGCGAACACGGTATCGACTTCAAGGATCTGCAGTCCAGCCAAAGCTCGCTGGAAGAGATCTTCGTCAGTTTAGTGCACAGCAACGATTAAGAAGACAACCATGAACTTTTACGCAATTCGCGCCATCTATCATTTTGAACTGGCACGCACCTGGCGCACGCTGATGCAAAGCATTGCCGCGCCGGTCATCTCAACCTCACTTTATTTCGTCGTATTCGGTGCCGCCATTGGTTCGCGCATGGTGGAAGTCAACGGCATCAGCTACGGCGCATTCATCGTGCCCGGCTTGATCATGATGGCGTTGATGACGGAAAGTATTTCCAATGCCTCATTCGGCATCTTCATGCCCAAATATGCTGGCACGATATACGAAGTGCTGTCAGCGCCTGTCTCCTATGTGGAAATTGTGATCGGCTATGTCGGTGCGGCAGCAACCAAATCGATCATTCTCGGTGTGCTGATACTCGCCACGGCACGGCTCTTCGTTTCCTTCGATATCGCACACCCGATCCTGATGATCGCCTTCCTGATTCTGACCGCGGTGACCTTCAGCCTGTTCGGTTTCATTATCGGCATCTGGGCTACCGGTTTTGAAAAATTGCAGATCATTCCGATGCTGATCGTGACGCCACTGGCCTTCCTCGGCGGCAGCTTCTATTCGATCAGCATGCTGCCGCCCGTATGGCAGAAGATTGCACTGATCAATCCGGTGGTCTATCTGATCAGCGGTTTTCGCTGGAGTTTTTACGGCACTTCGGATGTGAACGTGGCGATCAGTGCCGGCATGACGCTGATATTTCTGAGCTTGTGCATGGCTGCAGTGTGGTGGATATTCAAAACTGGCTATCGGCTCAAAATGTAGAAAAGGACTGCGAACTATCGCCCTCCCTCTCCTGCAGTTTATTGACCTCGATCAAAATATGACGCAAGCTGTCGCGGTACGCTGTTTTTATCCAGCCACCTATCTTTATTAATTTTTTCGCCAGGGATACGATGAAAAAAATCACTTTGCTCTTTTTGGCCCTGCTTCCTTTTTCAGCCTTTTCCCAGCAGGTCGATCCCTGCATCGGCAAGGGTACCGCGCAGGAAATGAGTGTATGCGCCAAAGAAGAATATAAAAAAGCCAGCGCCAAACTCGATCGTACTTATCAGGCGCTACAAGCGCAAATGCCAGCCAAGGACGTGGCCGGCATTCCTTATTCGGCCGTCAAAAAACAACTGCAGCTTGCACAGCAGTCCTGGAACGGATTCGTTGAGCAGGATTGCAAAACCATCAACATCTACAATACGGGCAGCGTTTTGCAGGATGTCGAATCCTTCAGTTGCATGCGTCTGCATGCCGTACAGCGCACGGCAGCCCTGGAGCAGTTCCTGAATCGCAGAGAAAAAACCAAATAATCGCCGCACCACAGCAGGCATGACAGCGTCCTAGCGCTGCTGCATGCCTGCACGCATACTGCCGTAGGGATCGTCGATGATGTAGCGCCACGATCCATCCTCCTGCTTGCGCAACACTTCCAGCGTATCCACATTGGTATTCACCGGCGTTCCATCCGGTTTGGTAAACGCCAGATTCGCCTTCATCCGATTGGTCGCCAAGGTGCCGTCGCCGCTGAGCGTGCATGTGATGAACTCGATCGTGAATTTTGGTTTCAAGGCAATCACACCGGCATTATTCTCGCGTATCGCATCCAGGCCCGTCATGGTTTCCCCCGACTTCCTGAACAGGACTGCACCGGATTCATACAAGGCAACCGATGTTTCAATGTCGCCGGACTCCAGCGCGGCCACCAGCACGCGACTGCAATCGTCCGGCTGGCGTGTCAGCCTGTTCAATTGAACATTCATATCTTCATTTGTCATGCCTGTCCTCCAGTAAATTCTGCTTGAATCAATGTATCATCTCATGAGGTTTTACCCATTTCCATCAAAGCAGAAAAATTTACTCACCACTGGCGCATGAAGCAGCAGGAAAACGAGGCAGGCGCCGAGCGTTACGAATGGCGGGATGAAGAGCAGCTGTTCGGCTTTGTCGAGTACTACGTGTTCGGCAGGATCTGCATGATTACGCATACGGAAGTGCCTCCTGCCCTTGCCGGTCAGGGATATGCATCAAAAGTTGCCGCTCAGACGATGGAATATGTGCGCAGCCAGGGTAGACAGGTGGTTCCAATCTGCGGCTTCATGGTGAATTATCTGCGCAAGAATCCACAACACCTTGATCTGCTTACACCTGAAAGCCAACGCATTTTCAATATTGGGAATATTGAATAATCAGTTATACCGCACGCAAGCATCTGCACATCACTTGTGCTGCGTTGAGCATCAGTTTTTCCTGCAAGGAACCTTGGAGCGGGAACAATCGCATTGAAACGCGGAAAAACCAGGTCAAGGCGATTGCATGCCTTCCTTGCCGCATTTGCCTGCATCATCGCGCTCGGCAAACAGGTTTTCATGACCGCTTGAGGCATTTGATGCGAAGAGACAATATTCCACCGTACAGACGATCGATCGCCTGTACGATGGAATACACCAATCAGGCCAGTGCCGGATAATCGGTATAACCTTCTGCAGTCGGACTATAGAATGTTTCCGGACGCGGCGGATTGAGGGGGGCATCGTCTTTCAAGCGACGCGGCAAATCCGGATTCGAGATGAAGAGTTTGCCGAACGCGACCGCATCAGCCTCACCAGTTGCAATCACACTCTCTGCCGTTTCCTTGATCATTTGTTCATTGGCGATATAGACGCCGCCGAAAGCTTTTTTCAATTGCGGACCGAGGCGATTGTCCCCGAGTGATTCACGTGCGCAAATGAAAGCGATGCCGCGCTTACCCATTTCGGCGGCAACATGGCCGAAAGTTTCCGCCGGATCCGCATCACTCAAATCGTGCGAATCACCGCGCGGCGCCAGATGCAAGCCCACACGTCCTGCACCCCATACATCGATGCATGCATCGATTACTTCCAGCATCAGGCGTGCGCGATTTTCTATCGAACCGCCGTAGACATCGGTACGCTGGTTGGTGCTGCTTTGCAGGAATTGATCGAGCAGATAGCCATTGGCACCGTGTACTTCCACGCCGTCAAAACCTGCAAGCTTGGCATTTTCCGCCCCTTTGCGATACGCAGCGACGACAGCTGGGATCTCGTCCAGTTCCAATGCCCGCGGCATTACATATTCCACTTGCGGACGCACGATGCTGACGTGGCCTGCTGGCTTGATCGCGCTAGGCGCAACCGGCAACTCTCCATTCAGGAACATCGGATGCGAAATACGGCCTACATGCCACAGCTGCAGGGAGATCAACCCGCCGGCCTGATGCACTGCATCGGTCACTTTCTTCCAGCCTGCGACCTGTTCATCCGACCAGATGCCAGGCGTATCCGCATAACCGACGCCTTGCGGCGTGACTGCGGTGGCTTCACTCAGGATCAGGCCTGCGGATGCGCGCTGCACATAGTATTCAACCATAAGGTCGTTCGGCACACGGCCGCCTCCAACTGCACGCGAACGCGTCAAAGGTGCCATGATTACGCGGTTAGGAAGAGTCAAGTCACCGACTTTGACAGGAGTAAATAAATGATTCGTCATGATGTACTTTCCAGAAAAATGGTTTAAATCAGGCGACAGCAGCGGCACATGCCGGCACTTCATCGCGAGCAAGACGCAGTGTCACGCGCATTGCCAAAACTGCCGTCAGCGCGAGTGCGCCTGCTGCCAACGGTACTGCTTGCAATCCAAAGCCGGCGCTGATCACAGAACCGCCAACCCATGCACCAAGTGCATTACCCAAATTGAATGCGCCGATATTCAAGGTCGCTGCCAGGTTAGGTGCGGCCTTGCCGAATACCATCACGTTGACCTGCAAACCGGGAACTGCAGCGAAGGACACCATTGCCCACAGGAAGAGATTGATTTCTACCGGAATCAAACTTGGGCTGGTCCAGCGCACGATGGAACTGACAACGGCCAGCACCAGGAAAATTCCCGTCAATGCGGTGCCCAGGCTCCAGTCAGCCAAACGGCCGCCGATGTAATTACCGATCGTTAAACCAAGGCCGATCAGGAACAATGTCCAGGTAATTCCCTGCGGCGACAGATGCGTCACGTCTTCCAGCAAAGGAGCGACATAAGTAAACAAGGCGAAGGTGGCGGCAGAGAACAGCATCGTGGTTGACAAGGATGCCCACAAACCGGCATTGCGCAATTGACCAATTTCGGCACGCAAATCGGTTTTTTCTTCATCGTGACCGCTCGGCATTACACGCCACAAACCGATCAACGAGAACACGCCAAGCACAGCGACTACCCAGAACGGCATCTGCCAGCCGGCGACTTGACCGAGTGCGGTACCCAGCGGTACGCCAAGTACATTCGCCAGGGTCAAACCGGTAAACATCAATGCCACTGCTGATGCTTTTTTATTCTCTGGCACCAGGCTTGCGGCAACCACGGAACCGATACCAAAGAAAGCACCGTGGCACAGCGCGGTGATAATGCGTGCCACCATCAGGAAGTTGTAATCGGTCGCCACTGCGCACAACACATTACCGACGATGAAAATCCCCATCAACAGCAGCAACGCACGTTTGCGCGGCAAGGAAGCTGTCGCCACCGCCATGATCGGCGCACCGATCGCAACGCCCAGCGCATAACCGCTGATCAGCCAGCCGGCACTGGGAATTGACACCGACAAACTGCGCGCCACATCAGGCAGCAAGCCCATGATGACAAATTCGGTGGTGCCAATGGCAAAAGCGCTCAGCGCCAGTATGAGTAATGCTAAGGGCATACGGTCTTTCTTTTAAGGAATGGATTACAGATCGCCGTGTATCGAATCCAGGAAGGCCTGAATCGTGGCTTCGTTACGTTTGAAGAAAACCCACTGGCCGACGCGTCGCGGGACGATGAGTTCGGCTGCCTGCAAGGTCGCCAAGTGAGCGGAAATAGTTGATTGCGACAAACCGCTGCGCTTGTCGATCATGCCGCAACACACACCGAAATCGAGCGGATGTTCCTGCTCGGAAAAGTTCTCTTCAGGCGACTTCAGCCAAGCCAGGATTTGCCTGCGTACCGGATTTGCCAAAGCCTTGTGGATTGCATCTATGTCCATGATGTATTTCCTGTTTTATATTCTTTTCGTCAGAAGACGAAATAAATATCGCCTTATTCTGAATTTAATATCGCAATTATACGATATTAAATTCCGGGATGCACGATACGGGAAATTTTCCATGTGGCGACGTAAAAAATAAAGGGGGTGCCGTAGAAATCAAGACCGGCAATGGATAGGATGCTTCAGGATCCCAAGACTTTGAACTGCACTTATCCCGACTATGCTTGTTTTATTACAATCGACGTATCAGACGCGACGCCTGAACCATCCCGCCAGCGACATCCGATCACGCGTCGCCGGTAGCACTTCATGCGGCATATCGGCAGACATGAACAACACGAGCCGGCCGCCCAGTGGCGCAATGTCTTCCTTCTCCTTTTCCTCAGTATGCAGCCGCAGGGCACCACCCTGTTCTGGCAACCAATCCGGATTGAGATAAACCACTGCTGAAACAGTACGGCAGTCATCGTCCCGAAAACGATCCAGATGCTTGCGGTAATACGTACCGGGCGCATAAATAGCGAAGTGGCTCTCGTACTCATCCAGACCCAGATAAAGCGACTGATTCAGCACCAGCCGCACATCTTCCATGATCTGCAAATAACGATCGCATGCAATCGACTGTCCGACTTTCAGCCAGGCAATCTGATCGCCACGAATGTCTGACCGCAACACCTGCCCGTCGGCACGGCCAATCCCGGCCGACTTCAGCAAACCGACCGTGCGCATCTCCCTGCACTCAGCAGCCAATGAGCTTGTCAGCTCATCCGGGAGAAAAAAATCCTGCTGCAACCAGCCCTGTGTTTCCAGATCATTGCAAATCTTCGATTGCAATGCGTTGCTAAAGCCTGCCTGAGCATGAGGGGGTTCTAAAAGCATCGTTGAGTTTTCTGAAACGTAAGCGCAAATTGCGTCACACATTATGCGCCACTCAGGCTTGGAAAACAAAAATTATAGTTGCATAGCAAATTAAATTGACCTATTATCCTTCCATGTTTGATCACTGCCTCTATTTCAATACAACTGCCCTGGCCCGCGCTCTGGAACGCGAATGGAGCAAGGCATTCAAGCCTTTCGGACTGACGCCATCGCAGGTATTCATGCTGAGGGTTGTTTTGAAGAAACCGGGTTTGCTGCAAAGCGAGTTGGCAAAGGAACTGGCAATTTCACGCTCAACCGCTACACGCACGCTGGATGGCTTGCAACAGCTGGGCTTGCTCAAACGTCAGGCGACAGAGAATGATGGCCGGGAGTCTGCTATCCAGCCGACTCCTTCGGGAATCGCAATGCAGGAACAGCTTGATGCTGCCAGCGGAGAAGTAACGAAACGTTTGAAAAAGGAATTAGGCATCGCTCATTTTGACGACACAGTAAGCAAAGTGAGAACCGTTCGCTCAGCCATGGGTTGAGTATTTTTTAATTATATAGTTGCATAGCAAATTAATAGGAGTCCAAAATGCCCATACTTAACGTGAAAGTAAGTGCAAAAAAATCGCCTGAATTGACCAAACAGATATCTGAACTGTTACTTGATTTGACGACGCGCATCCTGAAAAAGAAACGCGAAGTAACAGCGATCGTCATCGACTTTGTCGAGCACGACAGCTGGATCGTAGGAGGTTATTTTCTCAGCGAACAAAAGAAGAACAGCTTTTACTTCGACATCAAGATTACCGATGAAACCAATATCAAGGATGAAAAGGCGCTTTACATCAAGGAAGCGTTTGCCGGATTCGCCCGTATTCTGGGGAATCTGCACGAAGAAAGCTACATCCATGTTCAGGACGTAAAAGCTGCATCGTATGGCTATGGCGGATATACGCAAGAGTATCGCTATCACCATCAAGTTTGACCACTGAATGCAGTCTTCAGTGATCAGCGGAGTATCCGGTGAAACGGCATGTACAGGATGGCAGGGTGGACTTGAATACGCCAATAGATGGCGCTGCCCTTTTTATAATACGTTTACCGCAAGCTGAGCATTTCTATTCTTCGAGCTCGGTGAGCAGACTTATTCACTGTGCGTATTGATCTGTCTTACTTCCAGCTTTCCATCGCGTATTTTCAAGCGCTGTACGCCAGGCAAGGCAATCAGGTCGCGGTCATGACATGCCATGATGACGCTGTTGCCTTCGCTTACCAAAGCTGGAATCAGGGCAATCACTTGTTCACGTGCCGCACCATCCAGATTCGCCGTCGGCTCATCCAGCAGGAGCAGCTTGGGCGCAAGCGCGCGCGCGCGCGCAAGTGCAACGCGCTGCTTCTCGCCGCCGGACAGGAAATTCGGGGCGCTCTTGCGTAAATGCGCAATGCCGGCCCACTCTATCGCTTCTTCCACTTTTTCAGCGATGATATTTTTCGCTACGCCGCGCACCAACAAACCGTAGCCGACATTTTCTGCCACGCTGGTGGAAAACATCACCGGGTGCTGGTGCACATAGACGATGGCATCGCGCATCGCGCGCGGATAAGGCGACAGGTTCGCGGATTTTCCCTGAAATTGAACCTCGGCGGCATCGGCCGATTCCAGACCCGCCAGAATACGCATCAGCGTGCTTTTCCCGGAGCCGTTGGCTCCGGTCAGGACATAAGCCTGCGCCGGTGCGATCGACAGATTTTTGATATCCAGCAAACGGCGTTGATGAAAATTTTTCTGCAGATGCTGAATCGATAACAAGGCATCCATCACGTTTTCCTCGCAGGACGCGTATCGCCTTGCAGCAACATCATCCCCGCATTGATCAATAGCGCAAAGGCAACCAGCACGATACCGAGCGCAATACCTTGCGCAAACTCGCCTTTGCTGGTTTCCAGTGCGATCGCAGTAGTAATCGTACGTGTTTCCCCTGCGATATTTCCACCTACCATCATCGCGCAACCAACTTCGGAAATGACGCGACCGAAACCATTGATCACTGCAGCCATCACTCCGAAACGAACTTCATGCAAAACCGTCAGCATCACGCGCCATCTGGAAGCACCATGCACGATGGCAGTCTCAGCCAGCCGCGGATCGGCTGCCTGCACTGCAGACAAGGAAAAGGCAATCAACACCGGCAGCACAATCAATACTTGTCCGAGAATGACGCCCGACTGTGTAAACAGCCATTGCAGAGATCCTAAAGGCCCCTGGCGCGACAGCATCAGATACAGCAATAGCCCTATCAATACGGTCGGCAGGGACAAGGCCGCTTGCGCAATCCAGATCACGATACGACGCCCGACAAATTCGTGTGTCGCAATCAGGTAACCAAACAGTACCGCAATCGGCGTGGCAATGAACAGACCGACAATCGATGTCTTGAGCGAGATCCAGACAATTCTCCATAGCACCGGATCGCCCGAAAAGAGCAAACCGAAAGCAGCCTGGGTGGCATCAATTAATGGCATGGAAAATGATGAAGTAAGTGACGACGAATACTGTCGACTATTTATTGTGCAAAGGCAATTCTAGCCCACTCTAAAAACATGCCGGCAAAAGGTACTTGCGTACGACTCAGGCTACGTGCAGGGAAGCATCCAGCAAATGCGGTTCGTACACCATGCGTTCCTTGCCAGTCACCAGCAAAAAGTGTTTGCCGGTACAACGTGCCAGCAAAGTCATATTGACCTTTTCCGCTACCAGATGGCCCATTTGCGTGGTGCCGGAACGCGAGATCAGGAATGGCATTCCCATCTGCGCACCCTTGATCACCATTTCGGAAGTCAGGCGGCCGGTGGTGTAGAACACCTTGTCGGCGCCACTGATATTTTCCAGCCACATGATGCCGGCAATGGAGTCGACTGCATTGTGACGGCCGACGTCTTCAATGAAATATTGCAAGTCGCCTTCAGATGAAAACAGACCGCAGCCATGTACCGAACCTGCCTTTGCATATACCGAATCCTGCGTGCGTAT
>DGBN01000009.1:32612-35149 GCA_002384815.1 Oxalobacteraceae bacterium UBA4003
TCCTCAATATTCGCTATGCCGCCGCGCGTGGTCACTGAAACCGCATGCTTGTCCCAATCCACATGCACAGCAACGATTTCTTCAATAGCCTGCACCAAGCGCTGATTGCGCAAATAGCCCAGCGTGAGCGCTTCCGGCGCCGCGCCCAGTGTCATCAGGGTAATCAATTCCCGACCATCGACATAGACGGTCAACGGCCGTTCCGCCGGTATCGCTATGATTGAAGTCTGCGCAGTTTCATCGATCGCCTGGACATCATGCGTCAGCTTGATAGGCGTGCTGGTAAATTCTGGGCGATACGGCATGGCAACTCATCTCGGGCAGCACAAATGGCAGGCCTCTGTTCATTATCGGATTCATGTTTCAACATGATGCGGGACAGGCAATGAATACCGGCACCTATGACGGTGCCGCATATTTTCTTGTTACAGCTGGATTATAGCGGGAAGGCAGGCATAGAGTACGCCTGCTCAGACGTGCGCCCGCATACAAGATGCGGGCGACCACTGCAGATACTGTTATTTTTTTTCGTCAGCTGCGGGAACCGGCTTGGCATCGGCCACCCCTACCGTCGAGGTAGCTACCTGCAAGGCAACATAAGGTCCCGGATTCGCACATGCAGGAAACTCGCCAGCAGGTTTTGGCTTGCCCTTGCTTTTCAGATAATTGGCAGCCACGCGATCCTGTGCCTGGCATAGCTGATACGCCGCGACCTTGGTGCTCCAGCCTGTCTTGTTTTTGGCTTCAGCGGCTTTTGCTTTCGCCTCATCACTCAAAGGCGGCAGTGCTGCCGAAGCCATACCCACGACTATCCAACCCATCAGTGCAATCAATGACTTTTTCATTTGCAGGTCTCCTTAGACAGCCTTGGCTGGCACACCGAGTTTTTCCGCACCCTTGTCAGTACGTACGCGTGGCACTTTTCCGCTTTCGATTTCCGCATACCAGATGTCATGATGCTCCTTGGCCCATGCATCGTCTACATAGCCGGTGGACATCGCTTCATAGGCGCCTTCCATACCCAGAGTACCGATATAAATGTGCGCCAGCGATGCGCTGAATACCAATACCGCAGCAATCAGATGGATCACGTTGGCAATCTGCATATTTTCGCGTGTATAGAGCATGCCTGGCACCAGCATATCCAGTACGAAACCGGATGCACTGACGATCAATCCGAGAAACACAAGACCACCCCAGAACCACAATTTTTCACCGGCATTGAAACGGCCGGCGCTGGCATGGCCGCGTGCGCCACCAAGATTTTTCAGCCATTGCCAATCCGATGGCGCAGGGAAATTATCCTTGACAAAGATCACGAACATCACGATCAGCCCAACCGTGAAAATCGGTCCGACGAAGTTGTGTATGTTCTTGCCTATGTAGGCCAGATAACCGAAGACGGTATGGCCGAATACCGGCAGCACCACATATTTACCGAACAGCATGATCAACCCGGTCAATGCCAGCACCAGGAAACTGATGGCCACGGTCCAGTGTGCCAAGCGTTCGATCGAAGTAAAGCGTTCGATCAGGCGGCCGGTACGCGGATTTTTCAATTTGATGGTTCCCACCGCAAAATAAAATGCTGCGATCCCGACCACTGCTACGATGATCAGCCAACCGCCATAAGTCGTCAGCGGCCCGTTACGATACTGGCGCCACGCTTCACCGGCAGTCGTCGCGCGTGCCTGGCCCGGAAACTGCGCTTTCGGCTGGATCAGCACACCCGATTCCAGGGCCGGAAAACTGGAGTAATGCTCTTCACCTTCCTTGATCTGGCGATATACAGGCGCCAGATTACCGGGCTGTACTTTGCTACGTTCAGCCTGATTCTGTTTCATGTATAAAATATCGTCCGACTCGATATTGGACATATTCTGTGCCATCGGCGGCGTTTCGGCTGTGGCAGCAGGTTCATTCGTTTGAGCCGACGCTATACCGGCGGTCGCGACAAGCAGCGACAAACCGATAGCGAGTTTTGCGAACCATGTTTGCATGATCATTCTCCTCGCAAATGCATCAATTGATCTTCACGTACTCGTTCTGCGTCTGAGCACGTTCGTGCATTTGCTTGTCCCACTCGGTTTTATTACCGGCCGTCCAGCCTTTGATTACATAGGGGTCGTTCACCGCTCCCTTGTATGGCGGCACGTCACCGGATACGCGCGCATCCTCCTGAGACTGACTTTGTTCGCCGCAGCCGAACATCGCCAGCGCCATTAATGAGATAAACAGTGCGCGCATCATGATTTTTTCTCCACTGACGGTGCTTTTGCCTCTGGATTATGTGACTTGCCGTAAGCAGTACCCCAACCCCAGACTTCACTGCCTTTGCCACGACGCAGCACACGTGCACGCAAGATATCAGCAATGACATCGCCATCGCCGGCCAACAAGGCTTTGGTCGAGCACATTTCTGCACAGGCTGGCAACTTGCCTTCGGCCAGACGGTTGCGTCCGTATTTTTCGAACTCTGCCTTGGAACCGTTTTCTTCCGGGCCACCGGCACAGAACGTGCACTTGTCCATCTTGCC
>DGBN01000001.1:0-4172 GCA_002384815.1 Oxalobacteraceae bacterium UBA4003
TCACGTCAAGGTCAATCCGAATCTGTGCGCCGGCTGCGGTGCCTGTACTACAGTCTGTCCGTCGGGTGCGATGGCCTATGCCTATCCGCGCGTGGAAGACATGGGCTTGCGCGTCAAGACTCTGCTGACGACCTATGCCAAAGCCGGTGGTCGCCAGGCTGGTCTGCTGTTCCATAGCAAGGGGCAGGGTAGCGACTTGATATTACAGACAGGACGTTTGGCCAAGGCCGGCTGGAGCGGAATCCCGGCGCGTATTATTCCGGTGGAATTGCATCACACAGCAGCGGTCGGTATCGATATCTGGTTGGCGGCTTTTGCATATGGCGCGGCGAATGTGAGTGTCATGGTGACCGATGAAGAGGCGCCGCAATATCTCGACGCCTTGCAGCAGCAAATCGAACTGGCGCAAACCATACTGTCGGGCCTCGGCTATGCCGGCGTGCATCTGCAACTGGTTCACATCAAGACTGCAGCAGAACTGGCTAGCTACGTCAATGCGCTGAAGCCAGCCGAAACGGCAGCAGTGTGCGCGACCTTCAATGTAGCCGCCGACAAGCGCACCACGCTGGACTTCGCGCTAGACCATTTGCATCGCCAGGCACCGATTAAAGTCGAGCAGATCGCATTGCCGGCCGGTGCACTGTATGGCGCGGTGGTGGTGAACCAGGATGCCTGCACCTTATGCATGTCCTGTGTGGGAGCCTGTCCGGAATCGGCGCTCACAGACAATGCCAATGCACCGCAACTGCGTTTCATTGAAAAAAATTGTGTGCAGTGCGGCTTGTGTGAAAAAACCTGTCCGGAAAACGCCATCACCCTGGCGCCGCGCTTATTATTCACTGCTGCAGCAAAAGAGTTGCAGGTATTGAACGAAGCGCAACCGTTTCACTGCGTCAGCTGTCAGAAACCGTTCGGCACCGCAAAGATGATAGAGAACATGGTGAGCAAGCTATCGCTGCATGGCGCGTTCTCCGGCAATATCGAAAGACTCAAGATGTGTCCGGACTGTCGCGTGGTCGACATGATGGCGAACAAGCAGGAATCGTCGATCTCCGAAATTAAATGAATAGCTAAAAAACGATTTTGATCTGTGGTTTTAAATTGAATGGAAAGATCTGACAGGACGACATGACAAGCACTCAATCAATCAAGTTTGAATCGCAGGATCAGGGTGAGGAAACTGCGCGTGCCGATGTGTATGGCTTATTGGCGACGCTGCTGTANNCGCAACAGGAAAAGGTGCGGGAAGAATATGAGCAGCTCTTTGTCGGGGTCGGCAGGCCGGAAGTGATGTTGTACGGCTCGTTTTACCTGTCCGGTTTTCTGATGGAAAAGCCATTGGCGGAGTTGCGTACCGATCTGGCTGCACTTGGTTTGCAGCGCTCGGACAATGTAATGGAAAGCGAAGATCATCTGGCATCCCTGTGCGAAGTGATGCGCTATCTGATTGCATCCGATGATGTTGTGCATGCCAATTTGGCTGCACAAGAGAAGTTTTTCAATGCGCATATGCGTGCCTGGGTATTGGATTGCTGCAATGCAATGGAGGCCAGTGCCAATGCCCATTTTTACAAGCCTGTTGCCTGTCTGGCGCGTACATTTTTTGAGGTGGAAATGCAGGCTTTCGATATGGCGAATTAGTATGGCTCAGCCATGTCAGTTGTTTTTAAATGTAGATTTTTCATGATTTCTTTTCAATTTCGCCTTTTCTTGCCCTAAAGAAGTGCATTTTTATATTTTTTAATCGTGCAAGTTGCTAAAAGGTATGCTAACTTGTGCATAGGTTGCATTAGGTACTAAAAAGCATATTACGTCCTGACTCATTTACAGGAGACGATCATGGCAGAGCAAAACAAAATCCCCCGTCGCAGTTTTTTTGCAGGCTTGGGGCTTGTCGCAGCCGCTGGCGTTGCTGCCAAGCTGGCCCCTGAATCCGCAACATCCATCCTGACTAACGTCTCCCCGCAAGAACCGGAAGGCGACAGTTATCGCCTCACCGAACACGTCAAAAAATACTACCGTACCACCACAATTTAATTACGAGGTGACGTCATGCTGTTAACTCGCAAAAGCAACGCTGCAGAGCGTTCGCCTGCCCGCTTTACATCCAGTCTTGCCGATAGCCTGTCGCGCGCTTTGCCGACAATGGACAGGCGGGGTTTCCTCAAACGTTCCGGGATCGGCATTGGCGCCGGTATCGCCGTTGCGCAATTGAGCTTGATTCAAAAAGCCAGGGCAGCCGAGGGTGGAAAAGCTGCGGCGACGGGCGGAAAAATTGAAGTCAAACGTACCGTGTGCACCCATTGTTCGGTTGGCTGTGCATCTGATGCCATCGTCGAAAATGGCGTGTGGGTGCGGCAGGAACCGGTCTTCGATTCGCCTATCAATCTTGGCGCGCATTGCGCCAAAGGTGCCGCCTTGCGCGAGCATGGTCACGGTGAATACCGTCTGAAATATCCGATGAAGCTGGTCAACGGCAAATACCAGCGTATCAGCTGGGATCAGGCGCTGAATGAGATTTCAGCCAAGATGCTGGACATCAAAAAAGTCAGTGGCCCGGACTCTGTATTTTTCGTTGGCTCGTCCAAGCACAATAACGAGCAATCTGCGTTGCTGCGCAAGTTCGTTTCCTTCTTCGGCACGAATAATACCGATCACCAGGCGCGCATCTGCCACTCGACTACGGTCGCCGGCGTTGCCAATACCTGGGGTTATGGTGCGATGACGAACAGCTACAACGACATGCAGAATTCCAAAGCTGCGTTGTATATCGGCTCGAATGCGGCTGAAGCACATCCGGTATCGATGCTGCACATGCTGCATGCAAAAGAGAACGGTACCAAGATGATCGTGGTGGACCCGCGTTTTACGCGCACCGCTGCGAAAGCCGATCAATACGTGCGTATCCGCTCAGGTACTGATATTCCATTCCTGTATGGCTTGCTGTATCACATTTTCAAAAACGGCTGGGAAGACAAGAAGTACATCAATGATCGCGTCTACGGCATGGAGAAGGTCAAGGCTGAAGTCATGACCTGGACGCCGGAAAAGGTGGAAGAAGCCTGCGGCGTGACGGAAGCTGAAATGTACAAGGCTGCCGAAACGATGGCGAAAAACCGCCCTTCGACACTGGTCTGGTGTATGGGGCAGACGCAGCACTCGATCGGCAACGCGATGGTGCGCGCTTCGTGCATCGTCCAGCTGGCGCTGGGGAATATCGGCGTTTCGGGCGGCGGTGCAAATATTTTCCGCGGTCACGATAACGTGCAAGGCGCGACGGACATCGGTCCTAATCCTGATTCGCTGCCGGGTTACTACGGTCTGGCAACCGGCTCGTGGAAACACTGGTGCACAGTGTGGGGCGTTGATTACGAATGGGTGAAAAGCCAGTACGTCTCGCAGGCAATGATGGAAAAATCGGGCACTACGGTATCGCGCTGGGTGGATGCCGTACTCGAGAAAAGCGAAAATATAGATCAGGACAACAATGTCAAGGGTGTGCTGTTCTGGGGCCATGCACCAAACTCGCAGACGCGTGGCCTTGATATGAAAAAAGCCTTTGATAAACTGGATTTGCTTGTCGTGGTCGATCCTTATCCGTCTGCCACGGCTGCGATGGCCGCGATGAAAGTCGATGGTCAGGAGCTCAATCCGAATCGCGCTGTATATCTGCTGCCGGCGGCGACTCAATTTGAAACATCAGGATCTGTGACCGCATCGAATCGTTCCTTGCAATGGCGCGAAAAAGTGATCGAGCCGCTGTTTGAATCACGTACCGATCACATGATCATGTATCAAATGGCGCAAAAGCTCGGCTTTGGCAAAGAGCTGGTCGCCAAGATCAAGCTGGTTCCAGGCAAGGGCGGCATGATGGAGCCGGAACCGGAGTCGATGCTGGAAGAAATCAATCGCGGTTCATGGACCATCGGTTATACCGGTCAGTCTCCTATGCGCCTGAAAGCGCATATGCGCAATATGCATCTGTTCGATGTGAAAACATTGAAGTGCACCAGCGGCAAGGATGCGGCCACGGGTTACGATATAAGCGGTGATTATTTCGGCCTGCCATGGCCTTGTTACGGTACGCCGGAACTGAAGCATCCCGGCACACCTAATCTGTACGACACTTCCAAGAGCATGATGGAGGGCGGCGGTAACTTCCGCGCCAACTT
>DGBN01000001.1:4263-5081 GCA_002384815.1 Oxalobacteraceae bacterium UBA4003
AAAGCACGGGCTGTGGTCTGGAATTTCCCGGATGCCGTGCCGCTGCATCGCGAACCTATCTACGGCACCCGTCCGGATCTGGTCGCCAAGTATCCGACGCATGACGATAAAAAAGGTTTCTGGCGCATGCCGACTTTGTACAAGTCGCTGCAAGACAAGAATGTGGAAACCAAGATGTATGAGAAGTTTCCTATTATTCTTACGTCGGGACGCCTGGTCGAATACGAAGGTGGTGGCGAAGAAACGCGTTCCAATCCATGGCTGGCCGAACTGCAGCAGGATGCCTTTGTCGAGATCAATCCGAAAGCGGCCTCCGATCGCGGTATACGCAACGGCGAGTATGTAATCGTCAGCACACCAACCGGTGCGCGGATCAAGGTCAAGGCATTGGTGACCCCGCGTGTTGGTGAGGACACGGCATTCATCCCCTTCCATTTCTCCGGCTGGTGGCAGGGCAAGGACATGATCGATTCATATCCTGAGGGTGCATATCCGGTCGTGCGCGGCGAAGCTGTCAATACAGCGACGACTTACGGTTATGACTCGGTCACGATGATGCAGGAAACGAAGACGACTATTTGCAATATCGAGAAAGCGACAGCGTGATTATCTGTACGAAGGCGAATAAGCAAGCGCTAGATGCGGCGTTGAACACGGATAAGAACAGCTAAGGAGATACCAAAATGGCACGAATGAAATTCATCTGCGACGCAGAGCGCTGTATCGAATGCAATGGTTGCGTGACCGCCTGCAAGAACGAAAATGAAGTGCCATGGGGCGTCAATCGACGTCGCGTGGTTACCATTAACGATGGGGTG
>DGBN01000042.1 GCA_002384815.1 Oxalobacteraceae bacterium UBA4003
CTACCAACTGAGCTAAGCACCCCATTACGCATATTGCGCGCACTTGCTTAATCCCAGCCAAACATACAGCGTTGTCACCACGCCGCAAAGAAATTATTTTACAGCATGTTGGCGCAATTTGCACTACGCAATTGCGCCAGCATATACATTAATTAACTGCGTCTTTCAGAGCTTTACCTGGTTTGAATTTAGGTACTTTGGCAGCCTTGATTTTGATTGCTTCGCCGGTACGCGGATTTCTGCCGGTACGTGCTGCGCGTTTGCCAACGGAAAATGTACCGAAACCAACCAGGGTAACAGTGCCATTTTTCTTCAATGTGGTTTTGACTGCGACGATTACCGCGTCAAGCGCGCGCGTTGCAGCAGCTTTGGAAATGTCGGCGGAACCAGCAATGTGGTCAATCAATTCGGTTTTGTTCACTTACGTCCCCTCACAAAGGTTGAATGCCGCAAAGTCGCTTTTACTTGAATATCCGTAAGACGACGATACGACACGCAGAAAAATCTGCAGCAGCTATTAAACAAGTCGCACAGCCATGTGTCAAGCGCTTTGCCCGTTTTACCCTCTGAAAATTAACATTTAACGATGGAATTCAGGTGTGTTCTCATGAAGCAATCGCTGTACGCAAAAAAAAACGCTCCGAAGAGCGTTTTTAAATACAGGCAATTAGTGCTTCACGACACCAGAATCCGTCGGTTCAGATGGCTTGGCAACTGCCGCCTCGACCACTGCTGCCTCTTCATCAGTCAAAGGAACTGGTGCCCGTTCCAGTGCAATTTCCAGCACCTTGTCGATCCAGCGTACCGGCACGATTTCCAGCTTGTTTTTCACATTGTCGGGAATCTCTGTCAGATCTTTCACGTTTTGTTCAGGTATCAAAACCGTCTTGATACCACCGCGATGCGCCGCCAGCAATTTTTCCTTCAAACCACCGATCGGCAATACCTCGCCACGCAAAGTGATCTCACCAGTCATCGCCACATCGGCTCGCACCGGAATACCCGTAAACACCGACACCATCGCCAAGGTCATTGCCGCGCCGGCTGATGGGCCATCTTTCGGCGTAGCGCCTTCAGGAACGTGAATATGGATATCGCTCTTCTCGAAAATATCGGCTTTGATGCCTAGTTTCTTCGCACGACTGCGCACCACGGTGCGCGCCGCTTCGATCGACTCCTTCATCACATCGCCCAGGGTACCGGTACGAATGATATTACCCTTGCCCGGCATCGTCATCGCTTCTATCGTCAGCAAATCGCCACCGACTTCAGTCCATGCCAAACCAACTACCTGGCCGATCTGGTTTTCTTTTTCTGCCACACCAAAATCGAACTGGCGCACACCGAGGAATTTATCGATGTTCTTGCTCATGACCGTGATTTTGCGATCCTGTTTTTTCAACAGCAGCATCTTCACAACCTTGCGGCATATTTTTGAAATTTCACGCTCCAGCGAACGCACGCCTGCTTCACGGGTGTAATAACGAATGATGTCGCGTATTGCCGATTCCGCCACACTGATTTCACCTTCTTTCAGACCATTGTTCTTGATCTGTTTCGGCAGTAAATAGCGTTGTGCAATGCTGGTTTTCTCGTCTTCGGTATAACCCGACAGACGAATGACTTCCATACGATCAAGCAAGGCAGGTGGAATGTTGTACGAATTCGACGTCGCAACAAACATCACGTCCGACAAATCGAAATCAACTTCAACGTAGTGATCCGAGAACGTATGGTTCTGCTCGGGATCCAGCACTTCCAGCAATGCAGATGAAGGATCGCCACGGAAATCTGCACCCATCTTGTCGATTTCATCGAGCAGGAACAATGGATTGCGTACTCCCGCCTTGGACATACTCTGCAAAATCTTGCCCGGCATTGACCCGATATAAGTCCGACGATGGCCACGTATTTCAGCCTCGTCACGCACGCCACCCAGGGCCATGCGAATGAACTTGCGGTTCGTCGCACGTGCAATCGATTGGCCGAGCGACGTTTTACCCACGCCTGGAGGCCCGACAAAGCACAAAATCGGCGCTTTCAACTTGTCGACGCGTTGCTGCACGGCGAGGTATTCCAATATGCGTTCTTTCACCTTGTCGAGACCGTAGTGATCGTCTTCCAATACTTTTTCCGCATTGGCCAGATCGTTATTCACTTTCGATTTTTTCTTCCAGGGCAAGCCGAGCAAGGTGTCGATGTAATTACGCACGACAGTCGCTTCAGCCGACATTGGCGACATCAGTTTGAGCTTTTTCAACTCATTCTGAGCCTTGGCCAGTGCTTCCTTGGGCATTTTGGCAGCAATGATTTTTTTCTCGAGGTCTTCGAGATCGGCCCCCTCTTCGCCTTCGCCCAATTCTTTTTGAATCGCTTTGACCTGCTCGTTCAAATAATATTCGCGCTGCGATTTTTCCATCTGGCGTTTAACACGGCCACGAATACGCTTCTCGACTTGCAGGATGTCGAGCTCGCCTTCGAGTTGGCCCAGCAGATGTTCGTAGCGTTTGGCAACGTTGAAGATTTCCAGAATGACTTGCTTCTGTTCGAGCTTCAGCGGCAGATGCGCAGCAATGGTATCCGCCAGACGACCGGCATCATCGATTCCGGCCAGTGAGGTCAGAATTTCTGGCGGAATTTTTTTGTTCAGTTTGACGTACTGATCGAACTGCTGCACGATCGCGCGACGCATCGCCTCAACTTCAGATTCATCGCCAGCTTCGGATTCAATCGGCGTCAGATCGGCCATGAAATGCGTATCGAGTTCGCTGATGTGATGGATACGAGCGCGCTGCGCACCTTCAACGAGTACCTTGACGGTGCCATCAGGCAGCTTCAGCATTTGCAAAATATTGGCGACACAGCCGATTTCATAAATGTCGTCGGCGGACGGTTCGTCCTTGGCTGCGGCTTTTTGCGCGGCAAGCATGATGCTCTTGCCTTGCTCCATCGCGGCTTCAAGTGCCTTGATCGATTTTGGACGACCGACGAACAGTGGGATCACCATATGCGGGAAAACAACAACATCGCGCAACGGTAACAGCGGCAATTGGGTTTGTTCAGTGGAAATAGTAGTCGTCATGGCGAGCCTTATCGATAAACGTGTTAATGATGTTGGCGCTAACGGCCAAAACACAAGCCCGGACAGCAACAAAAATCAGACCGGAAAACAAAAAAAGCCACCTGCGAAGTTGTCTTCGAAGTGGCTTTACGATGTAAGCCTGAATGATCTCTGCTGACTTTATTGTACTGCGTTTCAAATGAAAAACAGGCTCAAAAGAGCCTGTTTTTTGATGTTTTCTGCTGTTTTTTGCAGATATTTACTGTTTTGCACCCGATACCTTGGCTTGCTCATGATAGATCAGCAATGGTTTTGCACCATTGGTAATCGTACCTTCGTCGATGACGACTTTGGAAACGTTTTGCTCGTTTGGCAATTCGTACATCACGTCGAGCAAGGCATGCTCCAGAATCGAACGCAAACCGCGTGCACCTGTCTTGCGTGCAATCGCTTTCTTCGCAATTGCCTGCAAGGCGGCTGGACGAATCTCCAACTCTGCGCCTTCCATTTCCAGCAATTTGGAATATTGCTTGATCAGCGCATTTTTCGGTTCGAGCAAAATCTGTATCAGCGCTTCTTCATCCAGCTCACGCAGGGTTGCGACGACAGGCAGACGACCGACCAATTCAGGAATCAGACCGAACTTGATCAGATCTTCCGGTTCGGTATCCAGCATGACCTGGCTTGCCGACCGCTCTTCACGACTCTTCACGGTTGCCGAGAAGCCGATACCGCTCTTTTCCGAACGTTCGGAAATGATCTTCGCCAGACCATCGAATGCACCACCGCAAATGAACATGATGTTGGTGGTATCGATTTGCACAAAATCCTGATTGGGATGCTTGCGGCCGCCTTGCGGTGGCACCGACGCCATCGTGCCTTCTATCAATTTCAGCAAAGCCTGTTGTACACCTTCGCCGGATACATCGCGCGTGATCGATGGATTATCAGACTTGCGTGAAATCTTGTCGATTTCATCGATGTAAACGATACCCTTTTGCGCGCGCTCGACTTCGTAATTACAGTTCTGCAGCAATTTTTGGATAATGTTTTCTACGTCTTCACCCACATAACCAGCTTCAGTCAGCGTGGTTGCATCGGCGATCACGAACGGTACATCCAGTGTGCGTGCCAATGTTTGCGCCAGCAGCGTTTTACCGGAACCGGTCGGGCCGACCAGCAAAATATTACTCTTTGCCAGTTCAACATCGTCTTTTTTGCCCAGATGCTTCAGGCGTTTGTAGTGGTTGTAAACCGCTACCGACAAAATGCGCTTGGCTGAATTTTGACCGATCACATATTGATCCAGCAACTCGCACAATTCCTGCGGTGTAGGCAGATCAGTACGTGGGCCGCTGCCCAATGTTTCTACGCTGGCGGCCTCATCCCGAATGATGTCGTTGCACAAATCGATGCACTCGTCGCAAATGAATACGGACGGTCCGGCGATGAGTTTTTTCACCTCGTGTTGGCTCTTGCCACAGAACGAGCAATAGAGCAGTTTTTCGCCGCTTGCGGATTTTTTCTCTGACATGGTGCGCGTTATCTATGGTTGGTACAGATTGATCTTGGCTACGGATTGATGCTTGATATTACCTGCGAATTACAGATTCGTCACGCAGCGTAAAGAAACCGGTGTTCGGACAGCAAAGCGTAAAGTAAAACGCCCGAACGCTGGGGCGCCCGGGCGTTGTTTGCATAATAAACAACTATCAGGCGCGTGTTGTCAAAACTTTATCGATCATGCCGTATTCAACTGCAGCATCAGCCGACATGAAATTGTCGCGATCGGTATCACGGCTGATTTCTTCCAGCGTCTTGCCGGTTCTATCGGCAAGAATCTGATTCAAACGTTCACGCAGATACAGGATTTCGCGCGCCTGGATTTCGATATCCGATGCCTGGCCTTGCGCACCGCCCAAAGGCTGGTGAATCATGATGCGCGAATTCGGCAGCGAGAACCGTTTGCCCTTCTCACCCGCCGCCAGCAGGAAAGCCCCCATGGACGCAGCCAGACCGGTACACAGTGTCGATACATTCGGCTTGATGAATTGCATCGTATCGAAAATCGCCATGCCGGCCGAAACAGAACCGCCAGGCGAGTTGATATACAACGAAATGTCCTTGTCCGGATTTTCGCTTTCCAGGAACAGCAATTGCGCAACGATCAGATTGGCAGCATGGTCATTGACCGGGCCGACCAGAAAGATCACGCGCTCTTTCAGCAAACGCGAATAAATGTCGTACGCGCGTTCGCCGCGACCGCTCTGCTCGATCACCATTGGGACCATACCGAGCATGTCGGTATCGAGAGCGGAAGTACGAGTCATGCTAGTGGTCATGTGCTTTCCTTATGGAGCGCACAAAGCGATCAGCCTTGTGCGTTATTGCCCATCAATTCATCGAACGCAACCGACTTGTCGGTTACTTTGGATTTACCCAACACGTAATTGACGACGTTTTCTTCCAATACAAGAGCTTCTACTTCGCCCAAGCGATTACGGTCGCTGAAATAATACTTCAGAACCTGGGTTGGGTCTTCGTAGCTCTGTGCAAACTCTTCAACTTGCGCTTTGACTTGTTCTGGTTTTGCCTGCAGGTCGTTCGCTTTGACGACTTCCGCCAGGATCAGGCCCAAACGTACGCGACGTTCTGCTTGTTCCGTGAACAGCTCGGCAGGGAAAGGCAAGTCGCTGACTTTCATTCCGCGTTGTGTCATGTCTTGACGGGTCGATTCCATTAAACGCTGGGTTTCCTGATCAATCAGCACTTTAGGCACATCGAATTCGCTGATTTTGATCAACGCATCCATGACGCTGTCTTTGGTACGCGCTTTTACGCGGTTGCTGACTTCACGTTCCAGGTTTTGTTTGACGTCTGCACGCATTTTTGTCAGATCGCCGTCTTCTATACCCAGCGATTTTGCAAATTCCGCATCGACTTCAGGCATGTGCGCCCATTCGATTTGTTTCAGTGTGATCGTGAACTCGGCAGTTTTTCCGGCAACGTCGGCACCGTGATAATCGGCTGGGAACGACAATGGGAAAGTTTTGGATTCGCCGACTTTCAAGCCAATGGTACCGGCTTCAAATTCAGCCAGCATGCGACCTTCGCCGAGTACGAATGCGTAGCCTTCTGCTTTGCCACCCTGAAATTCAACGCCGTCGATGGTGCCGACGAAATCGATGGTCACGCGGTCGCCGTTTTTAGCAGTCAGATCGGAGCCGCCGTCGCCGTGCGCGCTTTGCTCACCCTTGACGTGGTAATGAACACGTTGCTTGCGCAGAATGTCGATGGTTTTGTCGATTTCAGCTTCCGTGACTTCAACCGTGGTTTTTTCTACTTCAGCCGATGCCAGATCACCCACCTTGATTTCCGGGTAGACTTCGAACGTTGCGTTGAAAGCAAGCGTGCCTTCCGCGACATCGTCATTCTTGGCTTCGATCTTTGGATAGCCGGCTACACGCAACTTGTTTTCGCTGGTTGCTTCACCGAATGCCTGGCCGACCTTGTCATTAAGCACTTCGTTTTCGATTTGATAACCGTATTGTTGCGCGACCATTTTCATCGGTACTTTACCGGCACGGAAGCCTGGCGCCTTGACCGTGCGAGCACGGATCTTCAGACGTTTTTCGACTTCAGTTTGTACTTCTGCGACCGGCACGGTGATCGTGATACGGCGTTCAAGTTTGTCCAGAGTTTCGACTGCAGTTGCCATGTGAATCGTCCAAAAAATAAAGAATTCTGTGGTGCGAGGAGGGGGACTCGAACCCCCACACCATTGCTGGCGTCAGGACCTAAACCTGGTGCGTCTACCAATTTCGCCATCCTCGCGGGAATGTGCACTAAGTGCGCAAATACAAAAGCAAAGGGCGACCTGGAAGTGAAACTGTGGGTCGCCCTGCACTGCCTTTTGTATCGGCCGTTCAACTTCAACCCGGGATTTTACTGGATTTTGCATCGCCTGCGCAGATTTTGACAATTTGCTTACACTAACGGCCCGATCATCCCGGCGTCGAAATGCACAATTACTTTACTTCCCGGCAAGATCGCACACTGTGACAGCAGCGATTTGCAATCCCGTCTGCGACTCGGCATGGTTTGCATATTTGCCTGAGGAACCGGTATTTTCATTTACTATGCGGGCTGGCCTTGTTATCGCTGTACTCTTTTAAGCACGGATCATCTCTGTGCACGCACCACACTCCACTCATGGCTGTCGATCATTACGAAAATTTCCCTGTCGCGTCCATCCTCCTGCCTGCACGCTTGCGCCCTGCGGTCGAAATCATTTATGCCTTCGCCCGCAGCGCCGACGATCTGGCAGACGAAGGCGATGCTGGCGTAGAGGAACGACTGGCGGCGCTGGCCGTCTACGAAAACGGGCTGGATCAGATTGCTGCCGCACAGATACCGGACACTGCCTTGTTCCGTGAATTGGCAAAGGTCATCGCCGACTATCAACTGCCTCTGCAGCCGTTTCGCGACTTGCTATCAGCCTTCAAGCAGGATGTCATCACCACACGCTATGCAAACTTTAACCTGCTGCGTGACTACTGTCGTCGTTCGGCCAATCCGGTAGGTACGCTGATGCTGCATTTGTACGGCGCTGCAAGTGCAGAAAATCTGCGCGATTCGAATGCCATCTGTTCCGCACTGCAATTGATCAATTTCTGGCAAGACGTGGCAATCGATATCCGGAAAGCGCGCATCTACCTGCCGCTGGAGGATATGCAAAAATTCCAGGTAGGAGAAGATCATATCGCCAAACAGCGTATCGATCAGGCTTGGCGCAATCTGATGCAATTTGAAATCTCCCGCGCACGCAGCATGCTCATCTCGGGTGCGTCGCTGGCATTACGATTGCCGGGACGCATAGGTTGGGAATTGCGCCTGGTCGTGCAAGGCGGCTTGCGGATTCTGGAATGCATAGAGGCAGTCGATTACGATGTCTTCCGGCACCGCCCCAAGTTGGGCAAGAAAGACTGGATACTCCTGTTCTGGCGCGCTCTGCGCATGAAAGCGGCACCGCCAGGCTTGCATGAAAAATGAGGTCACAGTCATATACAAGTTCTCAAATAACTAACAAAAGGCAAGGACTTATTTGTCCCGATTGCCTTAGTCGGCTAGCATAGCGGCTTCATTCAGCGCTAGGCGCCCTACTTTTATGTCACCCGACGATTATTGCCAGCAAAAAGCCGCTCAAAGCGGTTCCAGTTTTTATTACAGCTTCCTGTTTCTGCCAGCGGAGCGCCGCCGTGCGATTACTGCCCTCTACGCCTTCTGTCGCGAAGTTGACGATACCGTCGATGAATGCACCGATGTCGGCATTGCGCGCACCAAGCTGGCATGGTGGCGTCAGGAAATCGCTACCATGATATCCGGCACACCGACGCATCCGGTCAGCAAGGCCTTGCAGCCGCATTTAACGCCATTTTCTCTCGACAGCCAGCATCTGCTGGCCATCATCGACGGCATGGAAATGGATCTCGATCAGACGCGCTATCTCGATTTCCCGGGTTTGCAAAAATACTGCTGGCACGTGGCCAGCGTGGTCGGCATTCTGTCAGCGAATATTTTCGGTGTGAGTAATCCGCAAACGCTGCAATACGCAGAAAAACTTGGCCTGGCCTTCCAGCTGACCAACATCATTCGCGATGTCGGCGAAGACGCACGCAAGGGTCGCATCTATCTGCCGGTCAACGAACTGCAGCAATTCAACATCACAGCCGCCGATATATTGAATGCACGGCATAGCGATAATTTTGAAAAACTGATGCAGTTCCAGGCCGCACGTGCGCAAAAATATTATGACGAGGCATTTGCCTTGCTTCCCAAGGAAGACAGGCGCGCCCAGCGCCCTGGTTTGATCATGGCGGCAATTTACCGCGCCGTGCTGAATGAAGTTGAGCGCGACGGCTTCCATGTCCTGACGCAGCGTATTTCCCTCACGCCTATCCGCAAATTGTGGCTGGCGTGGATTACCTATGTACGCGGTTAATGTCTGAAACCGCATCCCGCATGAAACAGGCAATTGCCGTCGTCGGGGCCGGCTGGGCCGGCTGCGCCGCAGCAGTGGAACTGGCTCGCACCGGACATCAGGTCACTCTTTACGAATCATCCCGCACGCTGGGCGGCCGCGCGCGCGCAGTCGAAATGCAGGGAAAATTGCTGGATAACGGACAGCACATCCTGCTAGGCGCCTATACAGAAAGTTTGCGCTTATTCAAAACCGTTGGCATCGATCTCGACCAGGCACTGTTGCGTCTGCCCTTGCAGATCCGCTTTCCGGCAGGATGCGACGGTATGGATTTCGTCGCGCCGCGACTGCCTGCGCCTCTGCATTTGATCGCCGCTTTGCTGCGCGCAAAAGGTTTGACAGGCAAGGACAAAATGGCGCTGGCGCGTTTCTCATCGGCAGCACGCTGGATGGATTGGCAATTGAATACCGATTGCAGCGTCAGCGAGTTATTGCATCGCTTCGATCAAACCGGGCGCTTGATCAAACTGATGTGGCAACCGCTATGCATCGCCGCTCTCAATACCCCACCGGAACGCGCATCGGCCCAAATCTTCCTCAATGTATTGCGCGACAGTCTGGGCGCACGACGCGCCGCATCCGACATGCTGATTCCGCGCATCGATCTGACTACACTGTTTCCGCAACAAGTTGCAAGCCTTGTAAGACAGCATGGCGGCACGATCGAAACCGGCACGATGGTACAGAAAATAAGCGGCTGCCAGGGCAAGTGGTCACTGATTCTGGATAAAGCAGAAGATGCAATATATGACGCTGTGGTCGTCGCCACACCGGCGGCACAAGCGGCGATCCTGCTGGCAGATGTGGCGATGAATACCGCCATTCCTGCATTTGAATATGAAGCGATCACCACCTGTTATCTGCAATATCCGGCGAATACGCATCTCGCCCTGCCGTTCTATGCATTGACCGATGACGCTGATAGCGGATGCTGGGGCCAGTTTGTGTTTGATCGCGGGCAGTTGGGCTCCACGCAAAGCGGCTTGTTTGCCGTCGTCGTCAGCACCTCGACATCCGCAATTGAAATGGGGCATGAGGCCTTGTCTGCAGCGATTGCGGCGCAACTTGCACATGCCTTGCAAATGCCGCAGTTGGCGCATCCTGAATGGAGCCGGATCATTTCGGAGAAACGCGCAACGTTTTCCTGTACACCTGCGCTGCAACGTCCGCAAGAAAAAACCGAATTTCCTCATCTTGCCATCGCCGGCGACTACCTGGCCAGTGACTATCCGGCAACGCTGGAGTCAGCAGTGCGCAGTGGCGTGAAAGCCGCGGCCTTGCTGCGCCAGCATTTTAGTCCTGCAAAATAAATCGTAGATCTTATTCGTGCTCGCGCACACGATTGAGTGCTTCATCGATGCGCTCCACCGCGATGATGGTCAAGCCCTCTATTTTCTGTTTCGGCGCATTCGACTTGGGAATCAAGGCCAGCGAAAATCCTAGTTTTGCGGCTTCGCGCAAACGCTCCTGTCCGCGCGGTGCCGGACGGATTTCACCAGCCAGACCGACTTCGCCGAACACCACCAAACCACGCGGCAATGGCCGACTGCGCATGGATGAATGTATCGCCAGTAACACGGCAAGGTCGGCTGCCGGTTCGGTAATTTTCACGCCGCCAACCGCATTGATGAAAACATCCTGATCGAAAGCGGCAATACCTGCATGCCGGTGCAATACCGCCAGCAGCATCGCCAGCCGGTTTTGCTCCAGCCCTACGGAGAGACGACGCGCATTCGGCAGATGCGAAGTATCGACCAGCGCCTGAATTTCAACCAGCAAGGGACGCGTACCTTCCTGCGTCACCATCACGCAGGCACCGGGCACCGGATTGTCGTGCTGCGACAAAAACAATGCGGAAGGATTGGATACGCCCTTCAAACCTTTTTCCGTCATCGCAAATACGCCCAGTTCATTCACTGCGCCAAAACGATTCTTGATTGCGCGCACCAGGCGAAAACTGGAATGTGTATCACCTTCAAAATACAAAACCGTATCAACGATATGTTCGAGTACGCGCGGTCCGGCCAGCGCGCCCTCCTTCGTGACGTGACCAACCATGATGATGGTCACACCGGTTTGCTTGGCAATACGCGTCAACTGCGCAGCGCATTCTCGTACCTGTGCCACTGATCCCGGGGCCGAACTGAGCGCATCCGAATACACGGTTTGTATCGAATCGATCACTGCCACATCCGGTCTGTGTTCGGCCAAAGTGTTCAGAATTTTTTCCAGCTGGATTTCAGCCTGCAGCTTCAAGTCTTTTGCATCGACTGCAAGACGCCGGGCACGCAAGGCAATCTGCGCACCCGACTCTTCGCCGCTGACATACAGAACCCTTTTAATCTTCGACAGATTAGCCAGCGCCTGTAGCAGCAAGGTCGACTTGCCGATGCCCGGATCACCACCTATCAGCACTACACCGCCGGCTACCAGACCGCCACCCAGCACGCGATCGAATTCCTCTATCCCGGTGCCGAAACGCGGAACGTCTATCGCCTCAATATCGGCCAGACTTAATACGGGCGCCGATTGCGCCAGTCCCTGGTGTTGTACCGAGAAACGATTAGTACCGGTTTCGACTACCGTCTCAACCAGCGTATTCCACGCGCCGCAGGATGGACATTGACCGCCCCATTTGTTGCTGATTCCGCCGCATTCGCTGCAGGTGTAATTGGTTTTGGCTTTGGCCATCTGTGTTGGTTTCCGTCTTGCTGATCAAGTTAAACGTTATCGGTTTCTGCGATACGCACGCGCGGCGCGATAGCGCACATCAATTCATAGCCCACGGTACCAGCCGCGTTGGCGACTTCATCCACCGGCAAGCCCCGCCCCCACAAGACGACCTGACTGCCGACACCGGCATTGGCAACTGGTGTCAGATCGACAGTAATCATATCCATCGAAACGCGTCCGGCTATCTTTGTCTTGACACCATCGACAATGACCGGCGTACCACTAGGCGCATGACGCGGATAACCGTCTGCATAACCACATGCAACCACACCTATCGTCATCGGCCCGCTGGCGACAAAACTGCTGCCGTAACCGACAGCATCGCCGGCCGCGATGTGCTGTACACCAATGATTTCACTACTCAAGGTCATCACTGGCTGCAAACCGAAAGCTTCTGCTGTCGTGTCGGCCGGCGTACCGCCGTACAGCATCACGCCGGGACGCACCCAATCGGCGGCACATTCCGGGTGCATCAAATCTGCTGCAGAATTGGACAGGCAGCGATCGCCGGGCAAGCCCTGCGTCGCCGCTTGGAAACGTCGCAGCTGCTCGCTTAGCGGCAAGTTGGCATTGCTTGAATTTTCTGCGTTCGCAAAATGCGTAATGAAGGAAATATTGCGCACTGACGGTATGGCGCGCAGGCGTTGATAGATGTCATGGCAGACGGCAGGCATGAAGCCGAGACGATTCATGCCGCTATTGATTTTAAGGTGCACATCCAGTTTTGCATCCAGACTGGCTTTTTCCAGCATCTGCAGTTGTTCGACACAATGCACGGCCGTATCGATCTGATGAACAGAAATGGCCTGCAAATCAACGTTATCGAAAAAACCTTCCAGCAACAAGATGCGTTTTTGCCAACCAAGTTGCCGCAAATGTACCGCATTATCCACTTCAATCAGGCCCAGCCCATCCGCTTCTGCAAAACCACGCATGCCGCGTTCCAGACCATGTCCATATGCGTTTGCCTTGAGCACAGCCAGAGTGCGGGAATTCGGCGCGCAATTTTTTGCCACCCGCAAGTTATGGCGCATGGCTGCAATATCAATAGTGGCAAGTAAAGGTCTGGGCATACAAAAATGAAAGAAAGTTAAATCGCATGCTGGACGCGATGCAAAGCAATCGAAGGGTTGCGACATGGCGCGACCCGGCAATCTTATTTTACCGGACGCACTCTGGGGAATGGCAGGCAATTCATATGAAGCCGCATATTTTCATGGTATAAAGCAGGCCGGAGATACAAAGTCGAACAGATCAATACGGATGAATCGCGGTTTTTACACCATCATGGCGGCGCAGTTTTTTTCTTCGCTCGCCGACAACGCCCTCCTCATTGCGGCCATCGCTTTATTGACAGTCATGAAGTCACCTGACTGGATGACCCCATTACTAAAACTGTTCTTCGTTCTCTCTTACGTTCTACTAGCAGCCTTCGTCGGCGCATTTGCGGATTCTCTGCCCAAAGGGCGCGTAATGTTCGTTACCAATCTGATCAAGATACTTGGTTGCGGCATGATGTTTTTCGACGTGCATCCGCTGATCGCCTATGCCGTCGTTGGTTTCGGTGCGGCCGCCTATTCACCTGCCAAGTACGGCATTCTGACCGAACTGTTGCCCGCGGAAAAACTGGTCGCGGCCAACGGCTGGATCGAAGGGCTCACTGTTTCCTCCATCATTCTTGGCACGGTAATGGGCGGCGCCCTGATTAATCCCGGCATCGCTGCCAAACTGCTGGCCTTCGATTTTCCATTCTTTGATTTTGGTATTGATACACCAGCAGAAACTGCGCTCTGCATTATTGCAATCGTCTATCTTCTGGCAGCCTTGTTCAACCTGAAAATTCCAGACACCGGCGCTCGCTATGCGCACCAGGAACGCAATCCCATCAAGCTGATTGGCGATTTTGCCCATTGCGTCACTACCTTGTGGAATGACAGACTTGGACAGATTTCACTGGCCGTCACTACCCTGTTCTGGGGCGCCGGAGCAACCCTGCAATTCATCGTACTGAAATGGGCCGGCAACTCATTGGGCATGCCTCTGGACAAGGCTGCGATTCTGCAAGGTGTGGTGGCAGTGGGTGTAGCGATAGGTGCCATTGCCGCGGCCCGCTTCGTGCCCTTGAAAAAATCCTTATCCGTGATGCCGCTGGGTGTCATCATGGGTATCGTCGTCATCGCCATGGCCATGGTACACACAGTCTGGCTGGCCTATCCGCTGCTGGTGCTGGTGGGCGCCCTGTCCGGCTATTTCGTCGTTCCGATGAATGCATTGCTGCAGCATCGCGGCCACGTCTTGATGAGCGCAGGTCATTCGATTGCCGTACAAAACTTCAACGAAAATCTGTCTGTGCTGACTATGTTGCTGTTGTACGCACTGATGATCAAACTGGATCTGAATATCAATATTGTCATCGTGCTGTTCGGACTCTTCGTTTCCGGCATCATGCTGCTGATCATGCGCAGGCATGCAGCCAATCAGCGCGAGCACGATTCACTATCTCTTATCGGCGAACACAAGCATTAGTCGCAGCAACCTTCAGGAGGGCGGATGCGCCAGTTTTATTCTTTGCCCGGCACGCGTGCGCCAGTCATCCGGCACGACAAATCCACGGTTCGTCTCCCGCCCCACACCATCCTTCACTTCCAGCAATGCGACCAGCACGGGCATCGTATCGTGCACGAAATACTCTTCCAGATACTCCTGCAGCACCTGCTTATCCATCGTCTGCGCTAGCGGCAAACTGGCGGGCGCCAGCCATTGCAGGCGCGGCAAAATCGCGTAACGTTCCGCATGCAAATGCGCAAAATCGGAACATGCACACCAAAAACCGCGGCAATGTTCGTGCGCGGTGCCGAAGGTATTCACATGCATCTCGGCATCCGGATAAAAAAGCCAGCCTTTCACCAAGGCCTGTGCCTTGCTGACAGGTTCCGGCAAATGTACTTGCGCAGCCGGATGCGCGGAAAGCAGCAACTGTCGATCCAGTATCTTGTGCATTTTGGCGCTCAGTGTATCCGCCAGATTGGGACCGACGAAGTAATCGGCATCGTCGCCTGCGCCGCTGGATTCCAGCAGATAGAATTTGGTAGCGAATTCCCAGTGCACCAGCTGACCATCCAGACGCAGAAGGAAATCAAATTCGCCTATGGTGCTGTTTTTCCCGGCGCGCACCTGCACGCCGTATGCAAAAAGCACGTGCTGACGTTCCAGATAAAACGCCATCAACTTCTCTGCATAACGTCCCAGTCGCGCAAACGGCTGCAAATCCAGGTAACGATGCAACTCCGCAGGTGCGCTATCGATTGCGCTCAGCCATGCATCGATGCCCGTCAGCATGCCGGTTGGCAGTGCTGCAATTTTTCCCTGCCATTGCGGCGCATGCGGATCAAGCAAATCAGGCGCAACCAGCAACCACGCCAATGCGCGCACATGCGGATCGCCCAGATGTCCGCAACGCCGGTGAAATTTCGCCTGAAAATTATCCGCAGGTTTATGCGCTTGGGCTGTCGGCATACGTTTGCATGGCCAGGCACAAATCGGCCCATGCCTTGCTCTTGTCTTTAAGATTGCGCAATAGATAAGCCGGGTGATACGTGACGATCAAAGGTAGATCGGCATAGCGATGCACAGTGCCGCGCAGTTTTCCGACTGGCGTCGCCGGATCCAGTTTCAATAGCGATATTGCCGCCGTTTTACCCAGCGCGACGATGACAGTCGGCTTGATCAAGGCGATCTGCCGCTCCAGATACGAAATACAGGCTGCGACTTCTTCTGCTGCAGGAGGACGATCGTGTTTGCTGGCATCGGTCGGCCGACATTTCACGATATTCGCGATATAGGTATTTTCACCGCGCTTCAAGCCCATCGCGCCGAACATATTGTCGAGCAATTTCCCGGCCGGGCCGACGAAGGGCTCTCCCTGGAAATCCTCATTACGTCCCGGGCCTTCGCCGACAAACAGCCATTTCGCCTTCTGATCGCCGACGCCAAATACGGTTTGCGTCCGGTTCTTACATAAGCCGCATTGCGTACAACCCGCGACGACGGATTTGAGCTGCGTCCAATCCATGCATGCAATATCGGCAAGCGATGTGATCGTCACCACTTCAGACGCGACAGGTACATGCATAGACACTGCCGCTGTCGGGGTTTGTTCCGCCCATGCAGATGCAGTGTCAGCAACAACTGTCGGCTGCCTGGCAGGAACATCTGCAGGCGCTGCATCCATCGCGATCTCTGTGTCAGCTTGTGGCGTAGCGGCACCACGTTGCGACCAGATCGGTCCCAGACCCATTTCATGCAGGAAGGCTGTGCGCCGATATTGATTGCTCATAGAGCCAGTTTCATCACAATGGCGTCTTCACGCTGATTATTCGGCGCAGGATAATATCCCTTGCGTATGCCGATGCGCGCAAAGCCGTAACGTTCATAGATTTTTTCCGCTCGCGTGTTCGAGGGGCGCACTTCCAGCAACAGCGCCTGCAGTTTTCTTTCCACCACGATGGCTTTGGCTTTGTTGAGCAACAGGAGCCCGATACCGCAGCCATGCAAATCGCGATGCACAGTGATATTCAATAAATGCGCATCATCCACCGACGGCATTAACAGGAAATAACCATTCAATGTGCCTGCAGCATCGCGCAATATCCATGTTTCATAACCACTACTGATCGAATCGAGGAAATTCCCGCGTGTCCATGGAAACGGATACACATCATTTTCAATCGCCAATACATCGCTGACATCGGACGGTTGCATCCGGTAAAAATACAACTTGAGCCGAGACGCTACCGGAGCCGGCTGTGGAATCGGACTTTGCACAGAACTCATGCGATTCCCTTTGCGGCCTTTTCCAGACGTTCGTTCGTCGTCAATGCCACCTTGTTGCGCAAATACAGAGGCTCAGCAAGACGGGCAGCCACTTCCTGCCCGTGCGCAAATGCCCGCGCACCCAGCGTTGCAATCTGCGCGGCATGCGGTACCCATTCTTTCATTTCAGCGTGAAAAAAAGAGCGTGCTGCAAAATCCTTCTCATATGCCTTCAATCCATTGCCGCAGGCGACAACCTCCCCATTCGGCATCACATCTGATGCGGCGGACAAACTTGGCGCGATCACAATCTGCCATTCGCGATCGAAATGATATTGCGCCCAATAGACTTCACCCATGCGCGCATCCACTATTGCCAGCACATCGGATGCGCCGGTTTGTTCATGGCAAGCCTGCGCCAGCGCCAGCAAGGTTACCGTCGGCAGCAATGGCAGGTTCGCACCATACCCCAGGCCTTGCGCAATCCCGCAAGCAGTACGCACGCCGGTAAAGGAACCGGGGCCGGAGCCGAATGCAATCGCATCGCAATCCGCCAATGCAAGACCGGCCTTGGCGAGCAAATCCTGCACCATGGGTAGAATGCTTTGCGAATGCGTAGTCACGCCAGCCGCTTCTGCAGACGTCACGACACCGCCATGCAGCAATGCAGCCGAAGCAAGTTCAGAGGATGTTTCAATGGCAAGGATGGTAGACATGGCGGTATTTTACCGCGCGTGCCGCGAGGCGTCTGGATCGTATGCACACTTTGTAAAATTTGCTGCCTGCCTGGTTGCCGTAACAGACGCCCGCTCAAACGAGGATAGAAACCGGTAAAATACCACCATGTCCAGCATTACACTAGAACCGGAAAACCAGCAGCAGTTAGCGCAACGCATGCAAGACGACGTATGGGTAGTTGCCTGCCTGTGCGCGGCGTGGTGCGATGTATGTACAAGCTACCGACCGGGTTTCGATGAACTGGCAGCGCAACATCCGGAGAAGCTTTTTATCTGGATCGATATTGAAGACAGTGCCGATCTGATCGGCGACTTCGATGTTGAAAATTTCCCCACCCTTTTAATTCAACGCGGCGACGATGTGATGTTCTATGGAACAGCGATGCCCGATCAGCGCATCGCTCATCGCTTGATCACATCGCATGCGGATAAAACTGAATCTGAATTAAAGCTGCAGACACAAAGCAGCGCTGAATATAAAGAATGGCAGCTGGAACGAAATCTTCGCAAAGCCCTGACTCAAGCCTGAGTCTTGTCGCTGCAGCACTTCGCATTTATTTCTCTGCTCGCGAATTTCCAGACAAAAAAAATCCCCGGCGAACCGAGGATTTTCTATTTCGCTTGATTCAGCTTAGATAGGCTGAATGTTCGAAGCTTGCTTGCCTTTAGGGCCAGCAGTCACTTCAAAAGAAACACGTTGGTTCTCTTGCAGTGATTTGAAGCCGCTCGACTGGATAGCCGAGAAGTGAGCGAACANNCAATTCCTAATTTCAGTTAAGTTGGGCAGTTGCCCGTTAGATCGTTTCAACCAAGACAGGAATGACAGACTAATACTGCACTACTAACTCGAATCTCAACGATGCTTGATTATACCGGAGAAAATTAAAAAAGTTAAACTTTGATAATTACTTAAT
>DGBN01000054.1 GCA_002384815.1 Oxalobacteraceae bacterium UBA4003
CCACGCAGCAGCGTCATGAGCTGGAAGGCCTTGGCCGTGGGGATGATCTCGCGGCCTTCGCGGAACATGTATTTCTCGGTCAGCAGACCTTCGATGATGGCCGCGCGCGTGGCTGGTGTGCCCAGCCCTTTGCCGGTCATGGCGTCGCGCAGGTCGCTGTCGTCTATCAACTTGCCGGCACCTTCCATCGCCGACAGCAGCGTGGCTTCCGTGTAGCGTGCGGGCGGTTTGGTAACGAGGCCATTGGCAACCACCGATTCGGTTTGCACCTTCTCGCCCTTGGCGACCGGTACCAGCGTGCCGTTGTTTTCCGGATCTTTTTCGTCTATGACTTCCTTGCCGTACACCGCGAGCCAGCCCGGATTGGTCATGACCTTGCCTTCAGTCTTGAACTGATGACCGGAGACTTCGGTGAAGCGCGTGGTGACCTGGAATTCTGCCGCCGGGAAGAAGATCGCCATGAAGCGGCGTGTCACCAGGTCGTACAGCTTCTGTTCAGGCTCGGACAGATTTTTCGGTGCCTGGGTGGTCGGGATGATTGCAAAGTGATCGCTGATTTTCGTGTTGTCGAAAACCCGCTTGTTCGGCTTGACCCATTTGTTGTTTGTGATCTGCTTGGCGAACTGGTGATAGTTATTGTTTTCCGCAATGACTTCCAGCGTTTCCAGCACGGTAGGCAGATAGTCTTCCGGCAGGTGGCGCGAATCGGTACGCGGATAGGTCAGCACTTTGTGGCGTTCGTACAATGCCTGCGCCAGCCCCAGTGTGTTCTTCGCCGAAAAGCCGAAGCGCGCATTCGCTTCGCGTTGCAGGCTGGTCAGATCGAATAATGCTGGCGCCATCGAGGTGGTCGGTTTCGATTCCTCGCTGACATTGCCGGGTTTGCCGCCACGGCAGGCGGCAACGATGGATTCTGCAGCAGCCTTGCTCCACAGGCGTTCGGGACGACGCTCGGGATCGGTTTCGTCTTTCTTGAACGTCGTGTCAAGCCAGCGACCCTGATAGATGCCGGCGGCGCAGATGAATTCCGCGCGTACTTCCCAGTAGTCGCGCGGCACGAATTTTTTGATTTTTTCTTCGCGTTCCACCACGATGGACAGCGTCGGTGTTTGCACACGGCCGACTGTGGTCAGATAGAAGCCACCTTCCTTCGAGTTGAAGGCGGTCATCGCGCGCGTACCGTTGATGCCGATCAGCCAGTCGGCTTCACTGCGGCTGCGGGCAGCATCGGCCAGCGACAGCATTTCCTCGTCGCTGCGCAGATTCTTGAATGCCTCGCGAATGGCGCCTGGCGTCATCGATTGCAGCCACAGGCGTTTGATCGGTTGCCTGGCTTTCGCGTATTGCGCGATCAAACGGAAAATCAATTCGCCTTCGCGCCCGGCATCGCATGCATTGATCAGGCCGGTGACATCCTTGCGCTTGATCAGCTTATTCAATACTTTCAGGCGCGATTCGGTTTTGGCGATAGGGTTCAGCGCAAAGTACGGCGGGATCATCGGCAAATGGGCAAATGACCATTTGCCGCGTTTGATGTCATGTTCTTCCGGAACCGAGATTTCGACCAGGTGACCGACTGCGGAGGACAGCACGTATTCGTCGGATTCAAAGTAATCATCATGCTTGGTAAAGCCGCCGAGCGTCTTCGCGATATCGTTCGCGACGGATGGCTTCTCGGCAATGATGAGTGTTTTTGTCATGGTTTCTAATCTCTAAAGAAGGTGCCGGCACGCATGGCTGGGTGCAGGTTGAGGCATACAGCTTATGGCGCAGGCGGCTTTTTCAAGCAAGACCCGCGCTAATATAAGAGTTGCATAGGCGTCAAGCGGCCAATGATAAGCGCGTTGCGGCGAAATCCGCAAGCAGCAGACAAACAGATATGAAAAAAGAAAACGGGAAGTGTTGTTGAACAAGCATGCCCGCTGCGGGTGGGCATGCTGTGAGACTTGCTTATATTAGTGCAACATCCGCGGCGCGGCATCATCTTCGTCGAGAAACAGCTCGTCGAAGATCAAACCGTCCGGTTCCTTGCCCTGGCTCCATAGCACCATCAGCACGATGACCTTGAGCTTGTCGAGCGAAATAGGCGTCTCGCCGGCGGCCAGTGCGCGTTCGATTACGATTTCACGCTGGATGGGGTTGATCAGCTTGGCTGCTTCGAGGAACTGGATGAAGCCGACGGCCGGCGTGCCGAGCACGTCCATTTCTTGCGATACGTAGATGCGCGTGCCGAAAGAGAATGCGGTCTGGTGCGGGTAGGAGTCGGAAAATTCGTTGGTGGTTTCAGCCAGCGCAGTCAGCCAGCCGAGTGCCCTGGCGATTTCTTCTTCCTCAAAGCCGACGGCGGATAATTTCTTTACCAGCGCATCCGAGTCCGGGCAGGCGTCGGGCCGGTAATAGGTTTCATAAAGATAGACTAGGACATCAAACATGGCATCACCGTAGCGCTTGGGTTAAGACGATATCTTGCGAGTATCGTCAGGATCGGATGCGTATGAATCACGCTCTTTAAACAAACATATTACAAAGAGGTGTTACGACAGCGGCAGATCAAAGACAGCGCTTACTTGTTTCTAGGATACCCTAAAAATGATGAGGTCAACAGAGGAAGGAAATTTTGTTGTAGCCGCGGGATGTCAAACTGGAATGTTATGTACGCGTTGCGGTCACCGTCCTGACAGATTCAATTCAGGCGCCGGTATAAGGCACCGGGCAATATCTCAAGCTGGTCGCTTAACTCCAGCAGCAGCAATTGCGCATGCAGTGTTGCCATGTCGAGTTGGCAACGTGCAGCCAGCGTATCTGCATCCACCGGGTCGAAGCCTAGCGCCTGCAGTATCTGCCGGGCTTGCGCATCCAGCGCAGGTGCGGCGGATTTGCTTGCTGCGTTTGCCGCCGGCGATGCGTATTGCAGTTCTTCCAGAATATCCTGTGCCGTTTCCACCAGCTTGGCGCCTTGCTTGATCAACTGATGGCAACCTTTCGATAGTGGCGAATGGATAGAGCCGGGAATCGCAAACATATCGCGCCCCTGTTCTGCAGCCATGCATGCAGTGATCAGAGATCCGGATTGCAATGCTGCTTCGACTACCAGTACGCCACGCGCCAAACCGCTGATGATGCGATTGCGGCGCGGGAAGTTGGAGGCGATGGCCGGCATGCCGAGCGGATATTCGCTGAGGATGCAACCAGTTTCGGCGATCTGATGGGCGAGCGTACGATTGCGTGCCGGATAGACGATATCGGCGCCGGTGCCGATGACGGCGATTGTGGAACCGGCATGCGGCGCCTGTTTGGCCGCGAGCAAAGCGCCGCGATGCGCGGCTGCGTCTATGCCCAGCGCCATGCCGGAGACGATACTCAAGCCGGCCAGGCTCAATGCTTCGGAAAATTTCTCGGCATTGGTGATGCCTTGCACTGTGGCGTTGCGGCTGCCGACCATTGCCAGCGCAGGGCGCGATAATAAATCGAGGCGGCCTTTTGCGTAGAGCAGGATGGGTGGATCGGAAATTTCCAGCAGGGCCGGCGGATAGTCGGTGTCAGCCAGCGTCAACACATGATTGCCGGCTTGTGCTGCCCATCCATGCGTGGCTTCGATTAATGCGCGCACGTTTTCAGGTGGCGGTGCGAGCAAGGCATGCGCGATACGCTGAGGTACGACTTGTTGCAGTGCCGAGAGCTTTGCTGTGAAGATGTTTTCCGGCATGCCGAAGGCCGCCAGTAATTTGCGGGCGCTATCGGGGCCGACGCCGGACGTTTGTTCCAGCCGCAACCAGCTTGCAAGATCGTCCGGGACGGGCATTTATCCTGCCCTGCCAGAGAATGGCAACAGAGAAGGATGCAGCTCCTGGCGCGCATCTGGCAAGTGCATGATGTGACGCGTCAGGATGGAGAGGGTAAGTGCGCCGGTTTATTCGGGCGATTTGGCGACGTCGGCAATTTGTACGGTATCGGTTACCTGCATCACGAGGCCGTAGGAAATGTTGTCGAAGACGCGGAAGATCAACAGATTGCCGTAGGCTTCATCCGGCAGTTTGATCAAGCCGCGGCCATTGCCTTCGGTGCGATCCGGCACCAGTTTTCCCAGGCGCTGCAGTTCCAGCACGGCACCGATATCGACACCATCCTTGCTGCCGCGATTGATGGAGACGATCTGGTTCTGCCCTGCTTGCGAGACGCCACCATACACCGATACGATTTGCGCATTCAGCTCTTGTTCCGGTGCATGCGGCACGTAATTCATGAAGGGTGCCGGTTCTACCGGAAGCAAGCGATCGTGTTCGCCCATTTCTTCCTTGGCATTGGTCACGATCATCGTATGCGGTTCGTTGTCGAGCTTGCTCAGGCGCTGCAGTTTCAGAGTGCCCAGATACACGGCTTCATAGCCGATGATTTTTTTGCTGGCAGGATCGGTCAGCGGTTTGCCGGGCCGGAATGCCTCGAATTCAGTGCGGCCGTTGAGGTCGCCACGGACATAGGCTTTATCCCCGTTGGCGAGGAACACATGGCCTTCCTGCGTGGCCACGATGCGCGGTGCCTTGTTCAATTCGGTTTCGCCGACGATCAGGGGTTTTGTCAGGAATTGTTCAATCGCCGACAGCGGTATGGTGGCAATGGCATCTGATCCCGCCTCTGTCGAACGTACTTGTGGCGACAGGCGTACGGTAGCCAGACCGCTGTTGCCGCCCGCGCCTTTTCCGAGGCGTAATTTACCGGCAACGCGATCGAAATAGACGATTTGGCCTGGATAAATCCAGTGCGGGTTACGGATTTGTTCGCGATTCATGTCCCATACTTGCGGCCAGCACCATGGATGCTGCAGAAATTTTCCTGAAATTCCCCATAGCGTATCGCCGCGCACGACCACGTGCCGATCGGGAGCATTCGGCAAAAACGCGCAACGCGTCTTGCCGGCCACCGTTTTGGCAGGGGCTTCGGCGAAGCTTGTTGCGGGTAAGACGACTGAGGTAAAAGCGAGAAGGAGTGCAGCTGTGCTAAAATTTTTCATGGTTTGTCCGGTGAGCTTGACCAATTGTGACGCCATTACTGTGCTGCAGCATGTTATGAGTGAAATAACACATTCGTGAAAAAACTTGCTAAATTGAATCAAATTCTGCACATAAATCCTTGAAGTAGCAAGAAAACCACGCTGTTAACCTGCCGCCTTGTTGCGCAAAAGCCGTATGTCCATATTAAATATCCTGCGTTATCCCGATCCACGGCTGCATAAAATTGCCAAGCCGGTCACCGTATTCGATGCGCGCATCAAGACCCTGGTCGCCGACATGGCCGAAACCATGTACGACGCTCCCGGCGTCGGTCTGGCCGCCTCACAAGTCGATGTGCATGAGCAGGTGATCGTGATCGACACCTCGGAAACCCATTCCGAACTGCGTGCCTACATTAATCCCGAACTGATCTGGGTCAGTCCGGAAAAGCAGATTTATGATGAAGGTTGTCTGTCCGTTCCTGGCATCTACGATGGCGTCGAGCGGCATGCCAGGGTCAAGGTGCGCGCCCATGATGCGGATGGCAAGCAGTTCGAGCTGGAAGCTGAGGGCTTGCTGGCCGTATGCATCCAGCACGAAATGGATCATCTGAAAGGCAAGGTATTCGTTGAATACCTGTCGCCGCTGAAGCGTAATCGCATCAAGACCAAGATGCTGAAAGAAGAACGCGAGCTGAACCGTCAGAACAAGGTGGCGCAGCGCTGATGAGGTAACCGCGGCTCGTTCGCACAGGACGGCATCTGGTAAATTGGTGGCTGCATGGTTTCTCATTCTGCGCCTGCCGTACTACAATCCCCCCATGAAAATCATTTTTGCCGGTACGCCGGAATTTGCGGCGGTTGCCCTGGCGGCCCTGCACGCGGCGGGTTTCGAGATCCCGCTTGTTCTGACGCAGCCCGATCGTCCGGCTGGACGCGGTATGCAATTGCATGCATCGGCCGTCAAACAGTTTGCACTGGCGCATGACATCCCGGTGGCGCAACCGATTTCCTTGCGGCTGGATGGAAAATATCCTGAGGTGGCACAAGACGCGCATGCGCTGCTGCGTGCAACGCCGCACGATGTGATGGTAGTGGCGGCATATGGCTTGATCCTGCCGCAATCCGTGCTGGATATTCCGCCGCTTGGCTGCCTGAATATTCACGCCTCATTGCTGCCGCGCTGGCGCGGTGCGGCACCGATTCACAGGGCGATTGAAGTCGGCGACGAGAAAACCGGCGTCACCATCATGCAGATGGAACTGGGTCTGGATACCGGGCCTATGCTACTCATGGAAAGTCTGCCGATTACAGCCGACGATACGACGGCGAGTTTGCACGACAAGCTGGCCAGACTGGGCGGCGAAATGATTGTCGATGCCTTGCGCAAACTGGAACAAGGCGGCCTGACCGCAAGGCCGCAACCGGAAGCCGGCGCCAATTATGCGGCGAAAATCGCGAAGGAAGAAGCGACGCTGGATCTGAGGCAATCGGCACAGGAGCTGGCGCGCAAGATACGTGCGTTTAATCCCTTTCCGGGTGCGATGGGAATATGCAATGGCACGCCGGTCAAATTCTGGCAGGCGGAGGCACTGGAGTCTTCCAGCCAGTGGCAAGCCGGCCAGGTCATTTCTGCCAATGCGCATGATGGCGTGGTGGTTGCCTGCGGCGACGGTGCCTTGCGTGTGACGGAATTGCAAAAGCCGGGCGGCAAACGTTTGCCGGCGGCAGAATTCCTCAAAGGGTTTGCGCTGGAAGGACAGAGTTTTGAATGAGAAGGATAGATGTCCGCTTTTCCGGCAAGTGCGATGTGCTGGTTGCGTTCAACAGGAGACGTGATGAAATGTATATTTGTTCTGCTGGCCTTGCTTCTTTCTGCCTGTCAAGGCGTGGAATCGCAAACGCAGAAAACAGCGGAGCCAGCGCCGGAAAGAAATGATCGAATGGCCGGCGTGGTCATCTGGTGGGCGCATGGTACCGAGCCGTTCTGGAAGTTCACCGCCGATGCCGATGGTGTGAACTTTGAAAATATGGGTGAGCCAATGCAAGATTTTCCCTATCGCGTCTTCGGAGCAGAGGATGCGACGCGTATCTTCGATGCGAAAAATGCATCGACATCGATCCGGATCAGAATGACGCACAAGACATGCATCAATGCGATGTCGGGTGCGGAGTATGCATGGACGGCTGAAGTCGTCCACGCCGGAAAAAAACTGCAGGGTTGCGGCGAACGCGGCCGCTTGCCCGAGTAGCGTAGAACCTCGCCGCCAGCCAAGTAAGTGACGGAGAGAGTGCTGCGCTCTCCAGGGCAGGGGTCACGTATAATTTCCCTCGTATTTGCCTGATCCGGCATAAGACATGCCGGTACTGTTGTATTGATGTAGCTGAACGAATAACTAAAAAGTAAAGAATTGACGATGAAACGCGACGCACTTTCCCCAACTGAAGTTCTCCTGCGCGACCTGATGGCGCGCCGCATCCTGATTCTGGATGGCGCGATGGGGACGATGATTCAGCAATACAAGCTGACCGAAGAGGATTATCGCGGCACGCGTTTTGCGGATCTGGCGGCAGCCGGGATTACGGTGCCGGCGGGTAGAGAGTTGTTCGTCAAGGGCAATAACGAGTTGCTGTCCCTGACGCGTCCCGATGTCATCAGCGCCATCCACGAGGAATATCTGGCGGCCGGCGCCGATCTGATCGAGAGCAATACTTTCGGCGCGACCACCGTGGCGCAGGACGATTACAACATGGGTCATCTAGCCTATGAAATGAACGTGGCCTCGGCGCGCCTGGCGCGCGCTGCCTGTGACAAGTATTCGACGCCGGACAAGCCGCGCTTTGTTGCCGGCGCGCTTGGTCCCACACCAAAGACTGCATCGATCTCGCCGGACGTCAATGATCCGGCGGCGCGCAACGTCACCTTCGATCAACTGGTGGCTGCCTATCTGGATCAGACGCGCGGATTGGTTGAAGGCGGCGCGGATGTTCTGCTGGTCGAAACCATTTTCGATACGCTCAACTGCAAGGCAGCATTGTTTGCGATCGATCAGTTTTTCGAAGAGTCGGGCCAGCGTTTACCTATCATGATTTCCGGCACCGTTACCGATGCATCGGGTCGCATCCTGTCCGGCCAGACTGTCCCTGCTTTCTGGCATTCGATCCGTCATGCGAAACCGCTGACGGTAGGCCTGAACTGCGCACTTGGCGCGGCACTGATGCGCCCGTATGCGGAAGAATTATCAAAGATAGCCGACACCTACGTCTGTATTTATCCGAATGCGGGTTTGCCTAATCCGATGAGCGATACCGGCTTCGATGAAACGCCGGATGTAACGTCTTCACTGCTGAAAGATTTTGCCGAGAGTGGTTTCGTGAACATCGCCGGCGGTTGCTGCGGCACCACGCCGGACCATATTCGTGCAATTGCCGAGACCATCAAAACCATAGAGCCGCGTCTGGTGCCAGCGGTGGAGCCGACATTGAAACTGTCCGGCCTGGAACCGTTTGTCATTGACGATCAATCGCTGTTTGTCAACGTCGGCGAACGTACCAACGTCACCGGCTCGAAAGCGTTTGCGAGGCTGATCGTCAACGAGCAATACGATGAAGCACTGGCCGTCGCCCGTCAGCAGGTCGAGAACGGTGCGCAAGTCATTGACATCAACATGGATGAAGCGATGCTGGATTCGCAGGCTGCGATGTCGCGCTTTTTGAATCTGGTTGCATCCGAGCCGGACATCGCGCGCGTGCCTATCATGATCGATTCGTCGAAGTGGTCGGTGATCGAAGCGGGTTTGAAATGCGTGCAGGGCAAGGCCATCGTCAATTCGATCTCGATGAAGGAAGGCGAAGAAAAATTCCTGCATGAAGCGAAGCTTTGCCGTCGCTATGGCGCAGCCGTGATCGTGATGGCCTTCGATGAAAAAGGACAGGCCGATACCTTCGAGCGCAAGATCGAAATCTGCGAACGCGCGTACAAGCTGCTGATCAAGGAAGTTGACTTCCCGCCGGAAGACATCATTTTTGATCCGAACATTTTCGCGATCGCGACCGGCATCGAAGAACATAATAACTACGCTGTCGATTTCATCAACTCGGTGCGCTGGATCAAAGAGAATTTGCCGCGCGCGAAAATCAGCGGCGGTGTATCGAACGTCAGCTTCAGTTTCCGTGGTAACGATCCGGCGCGTGAAGCCATCCACACGGTGTTCCTGTACCACGCGATCAAGGCCGGCATGACGATGGGTATCGTCAATGCAGGCATGGTTGGCGTCTATGACAACTTGCCGACAGAGTTGAAGGAACGCGTTGAAGACGTGGTGCTGAATCGTCGCGAAGATGCGACCGAACGCATGATTGAAATCGCATCGACCCTGAAGGCCGGAGACAAGAAGGAAGAAGCCACGCTGGAATGGCGCAGCGGCACCGTGCAGCAGCGCCTTGCGCATGCACTGGTGCAAGGCATCACGCAATGGATAGTCGAAGACACTGAAGAAGCGCGTCAGGAATTGCTGAAGGATGGCAAAGGCGGGCGGCCGATCCATGTGATCGAAGGTCCGCTGATGGATGGCATGAATATCGTCGGCGATCTGTTCGGTCAGGGCAAAATGTTTTTGCCGCAGGTGGTCAAATCCGCGCGCGTGATGAAGCAGGCCGTTGCGCATCTGATTCCATTCATTGAAGAAGAAAAACGCTTGCTGCAAGAGCAGACCGGCATTGTCAGCAAGCCGAAAGGCAAGATCGTCATCGCTACCGTCAAGGGTGATGTGCATGACATCGGCAAGAACATCGTATCGGTGGTCCTGCAATGCAACAACTTTGAAGTCGTCAACATGGGCGTGATGGTGCCGTGCTCGGAAATCCTCGCGAAGGCGAAGGAAGAAAACGCCGACATCATCGGCCTCTCGGGTTTGATTACGCCTTCACTGGAGGAAATGGCTTACGTCGCGAAAGAAATGCAGCGCGACGAATACTTCCGCGGCTTGAAAACACCGCTGCTGATCGGCGGCGCGACCACCAGCCGTGCGCATACCGCAGTCAAGATCGCACACAACTACGACGGCCCTGTCGTGTATGTGCCGGATGCCTCGCGTTCGGTATCGGTTGCACAATCACTGCTGACGCCGGAAAGCCGCGATCAATACATCGCCGAGATGGCGACTGATTACGAACGCATACGCGTACAGCATGCGAACAAAAAGGCTGTGCCTATGCTGACATTGGCAGAGGCGCGTGCCAATAAAATGAAGCTGGATTTCACCGACAGGAACGCGCCGGTCAAGCCGAAGTTCATTGGCCGTCGTGTGTTCAAGAATGTCGATCTGGCGACCATTGCGCAATACATCGATTGGGGCCCGTTCTTCCAGACCTGGGATCTGGCCGGCCCCTACCCTGCGATTTTGACGGATGAAGTGGTGGGAGATGCCGCGACCAAGGTGTTTGCCGAAGGTCAGGCCTTGCTGAAGAAAATCATCGACGGTCGCTGGCTGACAGCCAACGGCGTGATTGCGTTGTTGCCGGCAAATGCCGTCAATGACGATGATATCGAGGTGTACACCGATGAAACGCGCACCCAGGTTGCGTTCACCTATTACGGCGTGCGGCAGCAAACGATCAAGCCTATCATCGATGGCGTGCAGCGCCCCAATCAATGCCTGGCCGATTTCATTGCGCCGAAATCATCCGGTATTGCCGATTACATCGGCCTGTTTGCAGTGACTACAGGACTCGGTATCGAAAAATACGAGAAGCGCTTTGAAGAGGCTTACGACGATTATTCTTCCATCATGCTGAAGTCGCTGGCGGATCGTCTGGCAGAAGCATTCGCTGAACATTTGCATGAACGTGTGCGTAAAGATCTGTGGGGCTACGCCAGCGATGAGCACCTGAGCAATGAGGCCTTGATCAAGGAAGAATACCTGGGCATACGTCCTGCTCCCGGCTATCCGGCGTGCCCGGAACATACGGTCAAGGCAGAGATGTTCAAGACCTTGCAGGCGGAAGAAATCGGCATGATGCTGACTGATTCGTTTGCGATGTTCCCGGGTGCGGCGGTATCGGGTTTCTACTTTTCCCATCCGGAAGCAAAATACTTCGTGGTCGGCAAGATAGGCGACGATCAGGTCAAGGACATGGCGACGCGGCGCGGCGTTTCGCAGCAAGATATCGAACGCTGGCTGGCGCCTAACCTGTCTTGATCCAGCGATGAGCGGCGGGATTTCACATGCAATATCGCCGCATCAATAAAAAAGCTGCGGGAATTTTCCCGCAGCTTTTTTTATGTGGATCGAGTTCGAGTGAGCAGGTTTAGGGCAAGGGCATGCCGTCGATGAAGACCTTCAATTCACCGAGCTTGAATTGCGTCCATGTTTCATTAGTGGTCAGCGGTTCGGTGACGATGATCGCGACACGGTCGTTCGGCGTTGTCACTTCGGAAAAATCCACTTTCATGTCTTCGTCGCACAATACTGCTTCGGCGAATGGATACTGCCGCACGATGTAATGCAGATTGGTCGAGCAATGCGCAAACAACATCGAGCCATCCGATAGCATCATGTTGAAGGTGCCGTGCGTCGCGATCTCCACACACAGTTTTTCAATCGCAGCGCGCAGTTGCAGTAGCGCCGGCAAGGTATTGCCGAACTGGCGACGCAATTCCTGCAGGATGTAACAGAATGCAGCTTCGCTATCGGTGTTGCCGACCGGTTGATACGAACCATTCAATTCAGGATTGAAATTTTTCAGATCGCCGTTGTGCGCGAAAACGAAATAGTGCCCCCATAATTCACGCACGAAGGGATGACAGTTTTCCAGTGCGACGCGCCCTTGCGTGGCCTTGCGGATGTGAGCGATGACATGCTTTGACTTGATGGGAAAGCGCCGTATCAGTTCGGCAACCGGCGATGCGATCGCGGCCTGATAATCGACAAAGTGGCGTACGCCCGCACCTTCGAAAAATGCGATGCCCCAGCCGTCATTGTGGGCATCGGTACCGCCACTGCGTGTTGCAAAGCCGGTGAAACTGAACACGATATCAGTGGGAACATTGCAATTCATTCCGAGGAGCTGGCACATGTATTTCCGTTGAGGCTGTAATTATTCTGTTGGCAGGATTGTCGTTACAGTAGCACGACTGCTGTGCCGACTGTACGCATGCAATTGTCTCAGGCATTTCCCGATGCTCCCCTCATCTGCTGAAAATGTTGCACAGTTAAAGCCGCGCTGGCGCGATTTCTTCGGTGCCATGTCCGGAGGCAAGTTCAATCCGGCAACGCCATAGCGGATGTCCCGAGGCCTGATATTTTTGTTCAAATGGCGTGATGGTCTGCGTGGGCGCATAGGCTTCGCAGGCAACGACCTGCTGTGTCAACTGCGTCAGACCGGTGGCAAATTCTTCCACGTAAATACGCCAGTTGCTGCGACATTCCAGTAGGCCGCCCAGTGCAACGATGGTGGGAAATACCGGATGGCCGTGCCAGCGGCGCGCCAGATGTCCGATCTTCGGCCACGGATTCGGATACAGAATGTAATGCCGTGCCAGCGCTACCTCGTTTTGCAGCAGCAGTCGCCAGTAATCCACCAGATCGGCGCGCAGGCGTAGAACATTAGTCGGCATTGCATGCGGCCAGTGCGTGTTGCGCGCAATCCTGTCCGCTGATTGATCGACGCCGATGACAAAGTGCCCCGGGAATTGCGCGGCCAGATGCAGGCTGGATAATCCGACGCCACACGCAGCATCGAGGATCAATGGTTTTGCGCCAGCCTGCTGCCATACGGCCATGCTGTGCTGGAAGGCGGCGCGATTGTAATCAGTGATCGGTTTTTGGAATGCGTGTGCTGAATGTTTTTCCAGCCGCGTGCTCAATTGCTGGTGGACTTCATGCTGGCGGCTGATGATGAGGTGAGAGTTCGCGTGCATCGCGATTGAGTGGTCAGGAATGAGTGGAGAAGGAATGAAACAATGCGCTTGCAATCATTCAGCATGATAATGCAAGCGCGCAAGAATACGACCTCTTCCGCCGAAGAGAAAAATGTTTAGTGGAAGACGACCGGCTGACTCATGTAGGAGTCGTAGTTGCCGAGAAAATCGTCGATTTCCTCTACGCTGGGTTCGGTCACAATCAAGTCCTTTACATCCCGGCGGAATAATTCCGCCAGTGCACCGGCAATGAATATTTCGCGTTTTGCCGGTTTGTCCATGATTTCATAGCCGCCGAAGCGCAATGCATCGCAATCGTCATCGATGCCGAATTCCACCACGCTGTACTGCTCGCTGTTGTAGATCACGTTCATATACCCTCCTGTTGCCCAGCAATGAAAATCATCGCACCGATAGAGACATGGCGCAGATCGGGATAATTTCAAGAGCGGAACCGAACTGCCGGTTCATAACTTGGTAACGGTTTGTTACGGAGAATATTGAATTGCACTCACGATGACAGACAATGTGATCGAAATGTCATTATTGTCTTTTTATGCAGCACAGGCAATGTCGTCTGTGAGTGTCAGCAGCGTGTCATACGGTGCCTGCGTGAGGAAGAGGCGTAATTGTCCGATGTGCTCGCTGTTGGCGACGCTGATATACAAGCGTGCAGGTTTGCTGCGCAGGATGCGGTTCAGGTGTACGCGCATGATCATATTGCCGATGCAGCACATGCAGCCGGGAGCAATACGCACGATAGTCAGGAGGGGATTGTCTGGCAGAACATCCAGTTCGCTGTTGCCGTCTGGCAGGCCTTCCAGAATGATGGCAGTCTGCTGGTTTGCAGCGAGGTGGCTGAGTATGAAAGCTTCGCGCTTGCGGGCGTCGCGACCCGTCACCAGCGACGTCAGAGTCATAGTCCTTTTTTTGCAATCTTGCCTGGCTCGACGCCGAGTTGCTTGAGCTTGCGATACAGGTGCGTGCGTTCAAGGCCGGTTTTTTCTGCCACGCGCGTCATGCTGCCACCCTCCTGCCCCAGATGATGCTCGAAGTAGGCGCGCTCGAACGCATCGCGCGCTTCGCGCAACGGAAGTTCAAACGAAGCGGTAAAGAATTGCGTGTCGGCAGACATCAGCGACACCTGCGTACTGGTCGGGTAACTGATGCCGGCCAGAGGCTGGTAATTCCTGTCTGCGGATGGATGCGTATCGCTGGGAGTGATCGGTGCGCGTATCGGAATCGAGGCCACGCGGGTTACTTCCTGTCCGCGCGAAATGCCTTGTTGCACGGCCTTCAGGAGTTTTTGCAGCGAGATCGGTTTTTCCAGGAAGTTGAGCGCGCCTATGCGGGTTGCTTCGACTGCGGTATCTATCGTCGCGTGACCGGACATCATGATGACCGGCATAGTCAGCAAGCCATCGCGTTGCCATTCCTTGAGCAGTGTGACGCCGTCGGTATCGGGCATCCAGATATCCAGCAACACCAGATCAGGCTTGGCTGCTGCACGCAGTTCCCGCGCCTGCTGTGCATTTTCGGCGGTTGCCACAACATGTCCTTCATCCCCCAGGATTTCCGACAGCAACTCCCGTATTCCCATTTCGTCATCAACAACTAGAATATTGGCCATCTGTTCATCTCCCTCATCATGATCGTCTCCTCTTTTTGCAAGTCCTGTAGTCCAGATTTTGTCAAGAGGATAACTTTAACAGCAAAATTGCCACTTTTGCACCGTTTGTACTGGTTCTGTTTTTGATGTCGATGCGTCCACCGTGCTCTTCAATAATCTTTTTCACCATTGCAAGGCCCAAGCCCGTACCGCGCGGTTTGGATGTGATGTAGGGTTCAAATGCATGCGCGAGGATTTTCGGCGAGAAGCCGGGACCGTTATCGGCAATCGACAGTTGTACCGCATTGTTTACGGTGCCGTCCGAACTTCTATAATGGATTTCTTCCGTAATAATATCAATACGTGCAGTCGATTCCTGCTTGATGTGATCGATCACTGCATCCTGCGCATTTTGCAACAGATTGTGTATGACCTGGCGCAGTTGTGTCGCGTCGCCCATGATCAGCGGCAATCCTTCCGCCAGCTTGGCGTGAATGATGTCGCGCTCGTCGCCCGCCAGATAGAGATGCAGAATTTCTTCAATCAGGGCATTCAGATCCAGTGGCGACAATATGGCGGGTGGTGTCTTTGCATAGTCGCGGAAATCGTCGACCATGCGCTTCATTGCCGATACCTGGTTGACAATGGTGGCAGTGCTGCGTTCCAGTATTTGCGCATCCGGTTCGTTCAGCTTGCCTTCCAGTTTCATCTGCAGACGTTCGGCCGACAGCTGGATAGGCGTCAACGGATTCTTGATTTCATGTGCCAGACGCCGCGCGACTTCACCCCAGGCGATCGAACGTTGCGCTGAAATGACGTCGGAAATATCATCGAATACCACCACATAGCCGCTATCCCTGGCCGCCGGCAGGCGCGAACCGCGCGCCAGCAATGAGATATCGTTTTCCGCTTCGGTGCCACCCATGCGACGCGGCACATCGATCTGATGCTGCCAATGCAAATTCTCCGTTCCGCTCCCGCCAGCTGCCGATTGTGCACTTTGTTCCGAGAAGGATTGCGTGATGACTTGCGCAAATGCACTCAGGCCGTCGATCTCTCCCAGAGGCTTGCCGAGATGCTGGGCAAAATCATGCTGCAGAATACGCTCGACCGATTCGTTGCAGGTCACCAGTTTGAAGTTGCGATCCAGCACCATCACACCGGCCGACATATTGGCCAGCACTGACTCCAGATAGCCTTTGGCATTTTCCAGTTCGGCGCGATTTTTCTCCACCGAAGCGCGCGCATCGGACAGTTGGCGCGTCATCGTGTTGAAGGATTGCGTCAAGGTACCGAGCTCATCCGAGGTCGCAACGATAGGACGTGGAGACAGATTGCCTTCCGCTACCGCCTTGGTTCCCTCTGCCAGCAGCAACAGTGGTTTGGCCAGGTCGCTGGCGATCAGGAAGGCACCGGCAATGGCGCCGAAAATTGCCAGCAGCAAGGTCAGCGTCAGCGTCACGATATAGATCTTGCGCAAGCCGGTACGTGCGAGATAACGTTCCTGGTATTCGCTATAAGCCACGCGCAATGCTTCTGCATTCGCGGCGAGTTGTTCCGGTACAGGTTGCAGTAATTGCAGATAACGCGATTCGGATTGCAGCGATAATTCCTTGCTGGAATTTGGAATCGCAATGACCACGCGCAGGTACAGGCTGTTCGCCGGATTGGCGGCAGGGGAGGTAATCGTATTGGTTTTGGCGTTGCTGGCGGAGGGACTGTTGTCCTGGAAATCGGTATTGCCTTCGATGACGGCGTAAGCGCGTGTCAGACGAGCCTGGCGCAACATCACAGCGGTCGGAAGATCGGGCAGCAGCGCACTGAGCTGTGAACCTGAACTGGCAATCATCTGGCCGTTGCCGCTGACTATGACCGCTTCCAGCGTCGAATTCTGATCGCGCAGGCGCGACAGTTGCGTGATCTGGGTCGCGTCCGATGCGTCGGATAATTCCAGCGCCATGCTGCGTGCCTTGATCCGCAATTCATCGAGCGATGAATCGAGCGCGGAGCGGCCGAGATTGAGGCCGGATTCCAGCGCGGATTCTACGCGTACGTCAAACCATGATTCGATCGAGCGCGAAACGAATTGCACGGACACCGTATAAATCACGGCGCCCGGCAAAATACCTATTATGGCGAATAAGAGCACCAGCCGCGCCATGAGTTTGGAGCCGAACTTGCCGCGCTTGTAACGTTTGTACAGACGTATCAGCAACAGGATGATCAGAGCCAGCAATGCGGCGGCGACGACTGCATTGAGAATCAGCAGCCACGGATAGTTCCGTTCAAACAGATTGGAGTTTTCAGATGCGGAAGCGAGCAGGAACAGCAGGATACTGATGACGGCACCGCCAACAACCAGTAAATAACGCAGCAGCCGTGTCACTATGGTTCCGCCGTATAGGTGAAGTGCTTCCAGTTCGAGGACAGGCGCCAGTCGCTGCTATTGAGTGCATGCACCTGGAACGGCTTCGGCAACAGGGCGACGTCGAGCTGCATGCGTACCGCAACTTCATAGGATTGTCCGGGGCTTAATGTATTTTTGTCTGCCACTAACCAGCGATTGGGGCGGCGCACCAGCGACAGCGCATCGTCCAGCGTCTGGAAGCTTTGCTGCAGGCGGCCGGTAATGGCCGCGTGATACTGGCGCGTTAATACGTTGTACGAAATGCGGATGGTTTGCGAATCGACGATTTCCCTTGCATCAAACCAGTACCAGCGCGGCCTGGTGATTTCAATCTGCGTCGTGAAGTACAGCGGGATGCCGCGCGTCAGTGCGTCTTCCAGTCCGCGGCTCAAATCGAAGGCGAAGGTGGCAGACAGCCGGTAGCCTTCGGCGCTGTTTTCCAGATGCGCCTGTTCTATTTCAATGTCATCGGCAGCATGTGCAGTGGCCAGCTGCAGCGAGAACGCCAGCAACAGGACGGTGCATAACCAGTAGAAGGGAATGAAAAGTTTTTGTTTCACGCGTGAGAGCAGAACAATCGCCTGGCAGGTTGAAAAAATTAAGTGAAAAGGTCAAGCTCCGGATTTTTGAAACAGGGCGTAAAACAGGCCGTCGTGATCATGTTCTGCATTGGCCGTCGGCAGCAACTGACCGGGCGCCGGCAATCGGATTGCACGATTACGGACCGCGAATGCCGCTGCCTGCGCTTCCGATTCCTGCGGCCACAGCGAACAAGTCACAAACAGCAATTTACCATCGGCTTGCAGCATCTGCCAAAGGTTGTCGAGAATTTGTGCAGAAATCGCCGCCAATTGTGTTGCATCGCTTTTACGTCGCAGCCAGCGTATATCCGGATGCCGCCGAACGATGCCGGATGCAGTACAGGGAACGTCGGCCAGTATGCGCTCGAAGGGTTTGCCATCCCACCAGCGATTACTGCTGGCATCGCCGGTCAGTAAAGAGGCGTTCAATTGCAGGCGCTGCAAATTTTCGCTGATGTGCGGCAGACGGCGTTCATCGCTATCGAGTGCGACAAGCTCGACTGCTGCAGTTTCCAGAATGTGACCGCTTTTGCCGCCTGGTGCGGCGCATGCATCCAGCACGCGCATGCCGTCGCGCAGATCGAGCAGCGGCGCGGCAAGTTGAGCTGCTGCATCCTGTACCGAGACCAGGCCGTCATTGAAGCCGGGAATTTGATTCACCGGCGTGGGTTGTGCCAGTCGCACGGCAAATGGGCCGATGCGGCTGGCAGCGATGTCTTGCTGTGACAGCATTGCAAGGTAATCGGCAACGCTGATTTTGCGTTGATTGACGCGCAGAGTCAGCGGCGGCGAGGCATTGCCGGCTTCGAGTATCTCCTGCCAATCATGCGGATATGCGGAGCGCATGCGATCTATCCACCAATCCGGATAATTCCAGCGTGCGAATTGTGTGCCGGCTGCGCTTTTCATCAGGGCATCCCGTTCGCGCAAAAAGCGACGCAGGATTGCGTTGACCATGCCTTTGGCGTGTGCCATGTCGCTATCGGCTGCTGCTGCCGTGACGGCTTGATCGACTACCGTAAATGCGCTGTAGCGTGCGCCAGAGACCGCTTCTTCGGGGTCGGAAATCAAGGCCAGCGCACAGCATAGCAAACCGTGCAGGACAGGCGGCTCGGTCTGTTTGGTCGTCATCGCGTTGAGCAAAGCTTCTGCGCGACCGATGTGACGCATGCAGTGATAGGAAATATCCTGAATCGCGCCGCGCGCCTGCGGCGTTGCATTGGTTTGCGCAAAAATCCGCGCCAGGGCCTGCGGCAGTGCGATGCCGCGGCCGACATCGGCCACCGCCTGGGCTGCTCCGTGCAAGGTAAAGGAAAGTGAATCCGGTTTTAAATGTATGGTTGTCACGTTGGATGCTGGTTGGAGCCGGGGGAATGCCATGCAAGACCGTCGCTGCCGCGACGCATGGGTTCTGAATTTTCAATGATGTGATTGTAACGGCGCCAGCCGGTGCGCGCGCATCGCGGCGGGATAAATTGCAGAAGTTTCCTGTTTTTGTGCGAAGAATGCATGCCGGCGGTGCCGGATCGCAACGGATGTGATTTGTGGTGCCGATAGCAGGAAGGTGCAAGCGGAGTCAGTTTTGAAATGGCAACTGCTCCGCTCCTGTCGTTTTATGCCGGTCCTGCCTCAGGATGCATATCTGGTGTCGTCTAGACGCCCCACATCACATCCCTGTTTTCTGCCCGTGCGGCACGCAGCATTTCCAGTAACGGATAGGCACGGGTTGAAAAATGCACTGCTTCCGGCTGTTCGTGCTCGTTATCGTCACCGTCGTCGCCATGATGGGCAACTACATCACGCTTTACCGCTTCGGACGCAAAATGCGCCTTGCTTTCGATGATTTCGCCTTCCAGCAATTTGATGGCATTGTCCGTTTCTGCTGCGGTGATGACACCGCGTTTATGGTCTTTATGCAGAAGATCGAGAATGCGTCTGGCATGTTCTTCGTACATCATGACCTCGGCGGAAGCTTTGGATTTGAACGTAATTAACATGTGCAGCCTCCTTCAAGTGGACTATGACAAAACGATAGCACGATTTCAGTATGTGCTCTAGCGTTGCGATGCAAGCGCAGTTTCAAGTTGGTCATGCAGATCGGGACAGCGATAAATCGCCGTTAATTCAATTTGAAGGACTGGAAAAATGTGTCGACAATATCGCGTCCGACGGTTTTCTCCGGGCCGGTCACAACCAGTTGATACACGCGCTTTTCCTTGGCAATGAAACGTGCAAACAGAATACGTGTCTGACCGTTCGCGGCGGGTCCGGTCGCTTCTATTTCAGTGACTGCCACGGTGCCCGGCGCCTGCATGGATTGCGGCATCGTCATTACTTTTTCATGCCTGATCTTGCCGCTGATGTTGTTGACCAGTGCATTTTTCATCGCGGCGACGGAAACCTGTGCTTGCATGGCATCGCTCAATTCGGCAGTGCCGACGGCAAATGTCACGCCGTCGACTTCCGATGCGACCATCGTCATCGAGACGGGGATGCCATTCAAATCGATCTTGCGTGACAATGTGGTCGGCTTGGTCGGCAGGGCGATGACATAGTTTGCGTTATCGCTGTGCACTTCGCGCCAGTCGTATTTTGGCGAGCAGGCAGACAGGAATAGAATCGTTCCAATAAGGATGGTATGGCGGAACAATGCGATGGGAAGTTTCATGTGGATGGAAATCGAATGCAATGCGAGTATGGTACACCGCGGCTGTCGTTATTTTTCGCATCGATTTAAAATTGCCGGTGGGCGGAATGTCTGCTGCGTTGCCAGGCGCGTAGAATCTGCCGGATTCTGAAGGTGAACAATTCATTTGCAAGGTGTCATAAGGCGCATATCGATGGAAAAATTGCTGGCGATCGACGGCTTGAATATCGTACGGCGTGTGTACGAAGCCAATGTGGAACCGGATACGGCGGCCAAGGCGGACGCTGCCTTGCGTCATTCGCTGGCTTCGTTCAGAAAGTTGCTGGCGACGCATCAGCCCACGCATGTACTGCCGGCCTTCGATTTTGGTGGTCATACATGGCGCCATGATCTGTATCCGCAATATCGCGAAAAGCGCGAACCGATGCCGGAAGTCTTGAAGGAGCGCCTGCCGGATTTTTATGTGCAACTGTCTGCGCTCGGACTCAAGGTTGTCTCCGTGCCGGAAGTGGAAGCCGACGACGTGATTGCAACGGGCGTCATGCGCTGGCTGGGCGAAGGCCGTGGTGAGGCCGTCATCGCTTCCACCGACAAGGATCTGCATGTACTGATTGCACACGGTGCGGTAATCTGGGATCACTTTAAAAGCGAATGGCATGATAGCAAATGGGTAGAGGAAAAATTCGGCGTGCCGCCGGAAATGCTGGCCGATTTGCTGGCCTTGATGGGCGATGTATCGGACAGTATTCCCGGTGTTTCCAAGGTGGGCGTCAAGACCGCTGCCAAGCTGCTGCAAAGTTACGGCAATATCGAACGCATCATGACGGGTGCGGGCATACTCAAGGATGGCCTGGGTGAAAGACTGCGCAAGGATAGTGCGCAACTCGATCTTTCGCGCAAACTGGTCGAATTGAAAACCGATGTGCGGCTGGGCGTGAGCTGGAATATGCTGGCATGCGATGCTGCACAGGCAGGCTGAGCACGCAAACCTTTTTCTGTTTTAAAACTGAATTCTTATGACTGATGTCGAACAACTTTATATCATCCAGCAACGCAAAACGAAGGCTGGCGAGAAAGATCTGCCGGTCTATGCAAAGGCGATGAGAAGCAAGGACGGCGTCTTTGAAGGCGTCTCTTTCATCCGCAACCGGGACAAAGCCTCGCTGATGACGCTGGCCGAGGCGCAGCAAGCCGTTGCCTGGGCGAGGAAGAAAAAACCATTGGCCGGCCTGTATGAAACCAGCATTCTTCCGGCATTATCCTGATGTAGTGGTGGCCTGAGACTCAAGCGACTTTGAAAGGAAAAACGTATGCGCGGTATTTTTCTATTGGGTCTTTTTTCCGCGGCGGCGTGCATGCCGCTGACATCCGCTTTGGCTTCTTCTCCCGATGCATGGCAAGCCTTGCACAGTAAAACGGCCGATGCCTGCCTGAGAAAAAGCGCTTTGAAAAAACCGAAAATCGTGGAAGGGCCGGTGCTGTTTTCCGGCGCCGTCCTGTACCGGATCAAAGGCACTTGGTCGCAACCGCACATGAAGGGTAAAACCGGCAAAGTCTACTGCCTGCATCCGTATCCGGACGGTGCAGCTGAAATCGTCGATGCACCTTAGTTTTTTCAGGCATGTTGCGTGCGCAATCACTGCACATCCTGTGTTACTGTTCGCGCAAGGCACGTCTGTATTGTATCGCTTCCGCCACATGCGTCTGCTTGATGACAGGCGAGTCAGCGAGGTCGGCAATCGTGCGTGCGACCTTCAGTACGCGATGATAGGCACGCGCCGACCAGTTCAGACGGATCATTGCGGTGCGCAACATCTGTTCGCCGGCTGTGTCTGGCTTGCAGTGGTTTTCCATCTCGCTGCCGGACAGTAAATTATTGTGCTTGCCCTGCCGTGCCAACTGTCGGTCGGATGCTTGTGCCACGCGAGCGGCGACATGCGCTGACGGTTCGCCGTCAGATCGCTGGAGCAAATCCTCGTGCGCCAATGCACCGACTTGAATTTGCATGTCGATGCGATCCAGCAAGGGGCCGGAAATTTTTCCTTGGTAGTGCACATCGTCTTAATTAAGCTCACTTAAATGTGTTTAATAATCAAAGTCTTGGTCAGTTACTGCTCATCCTAAAATTGTATGAGATCGTCTTAGTTAGACATAAATTCGGAAAAACAAAGCTGCGCTTCTGATTTTGGTGCATCTAAAGTAACCATTTGAGTGCATGAATTTTCATCATTGATGAATGTCCGGTTTCGACGGCGGTTTCAACCGGTGAATGCAACACACTAAAGGCTATGCAGATAGCGGGAGTGTGTCATGGTTCGCCGAACAAGGATCATCTATACCGATAGCCAAAAGGCTTTGATGTGGGATCGCTGGAAGAAGGGAGAATCTCTCCAGCAGATTGCCCAGCTCTTCGATCGAAACCATTCCTCTGTCCAGCGCATTCTGGCCAAGAGCGGTGGGATTCGACCACCGCCACGCATTCGATCCAGTACGGCATTGACACTGGCCGAGCGTGAAGAAATCTCCCGTTCGATTGTCGCTGGTGACTCGATGCGCACCATCGCCAAGAACCTGGAACGGGCAACATCGACAATCAGTCGGGAGATCAAACGCAACGGCGGCATTGAAGCCTATCGTGCTGCAGAGGCAGATGCAGCCACCTGGAACCGCGCGCATCGGCCTAAACCCTGTAAGCTTTTACAGAACCGGCAGCTAGCCAGCGCCGTTGCGACCAAACTTCGCCAACGATGGTCACCACAACAAGTGGCCGGATGGCTCAAATACACTCATCCAGGCAATGAGGAATTGCATGTGTCTCACGAAACTATCTACAAGACCTTGTTCATCCAGACACGCGGTGCCCTGAAGAAAGAGCTGACCGAGCATCTGAGGCGCACACGTGTCATGCGTCGTTCACGTCATCACACGCAGAAGACAGACAATCACGGCCAGATCATTGATGCTGTTTCGATCAGCGAAAGACCGGCTACGGTAGAGGATCGTGCGGTCCCAGGCCATTGGGAAGGTGATTTATTATTTGGAAGTGGCAACAGCCACATCGCGACATTGGTGGAGCGCCATACGCGCTATGTGATGTTGGTAAAAATCGCTCGCAAAGATACGCAGACGGTGATTGATGCGCTGATCAAGCATGCGGGCAAGCTACCGCAGGAATTATATAAATCGCTGACATGGGATCGAGGCAAAGAACTAGCTGACCACAAGCGCTTCACACTGGCTACAGATATCCAGGTGTATTTCTGCGATCCACGCAGTCCCTGGCAGCGCGGCTCAAACGAAAATACCAATGGCCTGCTGCGTCAATACTTCCCAAAAGGAATGGATATCTCGGGTTACTCGCAGGCTCAATTGAATGCTGTTGCCAGACAACTCAATGAACGACCGAGAAAAACCTTAAACTACGAAACACCGGCTCAACGGTTTTATCAATCTGTTGCATCCACCGGTTGAAACCGCCACCCAAAGTGGACGTTGAAGAATAAATATTTTTCTATAAATTCTATGGAAGTTCATATCTCTGAGTTGGGTGTATTTATAAACTTGATTGGATGTCGATATCGCCACTATCGCACTATAGTATTTCAATGGACTGCCCGTAATTGCCCTTGTATTGGAGCAGCCCGCGAACGGCACCACCTGTTACATCTTCCCTGGGAAGATCTAGCGGCGCGTGCGTTTTTTCTTCTTCCAGTATTCGGCTTACGAAAAGCTGGCTCGGCTCGCGGCGTGGGCATCATTTCAGGGCAATCTTGATGATTATTTTGATACTACATTTACGCGTGCAAATCGGTTGGGAGACTCAGTGATTAAATCCGTGTCTCCCTAGCAATAACGTGGACTGAATTTTTTCAGAAGAGGATATCAAAATGCTGCGCGGCTTATGCTTCGCAAAGCGCACTGCTACTGTCGCAGGAAGTCTACGAATTTGCTTTCGACGGAATCAGCCGAAGTGCAATTGCGATGTATGACGTAAATATCTTTTTGTAGAGTGTCTCCGTCGATACGCAAGACATTAAACTGGCGACTCAAAACTTCATCCGTGACTGCACCCGCCAATACCACTGAGACGCCAAGACCTGCCTTAACCGCATGTTTTACGGCTTCGGTACTGCCAAGTTGCATCGCTACATTAATACGCAAATCTCTAGCACCCAACATTCTCTCAATGATGCGGCCGGTTCCCGTCCCTTTCTCTCCACCGATCAGTTCAATGCCATCCAACTCTTCGAGTTGGATAGTAGATCGGCCTGCCCACGGATGGGATGTGGGAACGATCAACACCAGTTCTTCGGACCGCCAAATGCTTGCAGTAAATCCCGACCGGCTGTCCCACCATTCCATGACGGCGACGTCAATCTCCAGTCTTTGCAATTTATCAGCAATACTTGTGTTGTCGGCAATGACAATATCCAGCTTGACACCGGAACGCCGCTGAAATTCCTTCAAATAGGGCTGTAACAAATAAATTCCGACGTTAGAGCTTGCTCCGATTGTCAGCGATGACCTGCGGAACAGATCGCTGGCCTTTTTAGAAATATCGATCAGCATCTGCGCGTAAGGCAGTAACGCTTGCCCCTCGGTTGTGAGTTTGCTTACGGCATTGCTTCTGTCTATCAATACGGCATTTAAAGATCGCTCCAGCTGTTTGATATGTTGCGTTAATGTCGATTGTGAAAGTCCACGATGCATGGCGGCTCCGCGAAATCCGCCATGCTTCGCGACTGTCAGGAATGTCTCCAGCTTTTCTAAATCGATCACGCCGCGACTGATGCCTTAAGTGGTTCATTGAGAGCACCGTCAGGCCGTTGCCCGGCAAGAGCCTGCAGAATGCTGTGAGCAGAATATCGCTCGATTTCCAGCCGTACTTTTTTTACGCCAGAGCCCACATGAGGGGTAAAAAGTGTTTGCGTCCGATTGTTGAGCAAGGCTTGTGGCACCGTCAATGGGCGGTCTGGGCGTGCCCATTCTTCCATTTCAAATACATCGGCAGCATATCCTGCCAAATGACCTTGGTTCAAAGCCTCTACCACCGCATTTTCATCAACAACGGAGCCACGCGATGTATTAAGAAGATAGCTTCCACGCCTCATTTTAGAAATTGCATGAGCATCGATCAAATGGAAAGTGTCAGACGTCATGGGAAGCATGGGAACAACAAAATCACTGCAAGTCAGCAATTCATCGAATGATACTTGCCGTGCATTCCATGCTTGTTCATCGACAGGATTGAGCGGAACGCTGTCGCAGTAAACGGCGTTCATTTCAAATCCGGACAGTCGTTTGGCAATGGCCTTTCCTACGCGTCCCATTCCGATTATTCCTATGGTGCTGCCAGCCAGGCCAGCACCATAAAGCTTCGGTCGCCAGCCATGAAACGTCCCGCTTCGGACATGATCGTCACCAGCCATGACATGGCGCGTTAATCCAAGCAAAAGGCCTACGGTTAACTCTGCGGTTGGCACCGTCAACAAGTCCGGCACGATACCGAACCAGACACCGCGCTTTGTACATGCATCGACATCGAAATTGTCATAGCCTTTCAGCGCTGCAAAAACGATCTTCAATTTCGGACAAGCGGCGAGGAAGCTGTCGTCAACACTGTCAGGCATGAATGCCATGACGGCATCTGCATCCTTTGATCGACGCAGCAATTCTTCGCGCGGTAATGTTTCAAGCGTGTCGTTAGTCACGACTTCCGCAACAGACGACAGCATTTCGACGATTTCAGGGTGTACCCAATGCGTGATTACAATTTTAGGTTTCATGTTTAAAGTTATTTGAAGTGTTTACGAAGAAAACCGCTGAATCCATCGACCAGCGTCACCATGGCTAGAATGACGATAAGAATGGCCGATACTTCCTGATACTGCATGATGCGCAATGAACCCATCAGTTCAAACCCGATGCCGCCTGCTCCAACCATCCCCATTACCGTCGAAGCGCGGAAGTTATATTCCCAGCGATAGATGGCGGTATCAGCCATTTGCGGGAGTACCTGCGGTAGAACGCCATGGAAGATTACTTGAAGCGGACTGCAGCCTGCCGCTCGAGCGGCTTCAATTGGTGCCTGATCGGTATGTTCGATTGCCTCGGCAAAGAATTTTGCGATCATGCCAACTGAATGCAGCGCCAAGGCCAATACGCCAGGCAAGGCACCAAAACCGACTGCCGCGACAAAAATAATTCCCATGATCAGCTCTGGAATTGAGCGCAGTCCATTCAGCAAGGTCCGTGCAAAGTGGTACACCAGCGGATGAGGGGTAGTATTGTGCGCTGCAAGAAAGCCCAATGGAAGAGATAGCAGCACTGCGATTGACGTACCGGCGACACTCATGGCAAGCGTATCCGCTAATGGACTGATCCAGCTACGCAGCTGCGCGAAGTTTGGGGGAAACATTTCTCCCATCAGACTGATCAGGCTGGGAATGCCCTCACCCAAACGTTCGGAGTTGAATAAATCAACGTAGTACCAGCAAAAAAAGATGATTGCAAAAGTAGCCGCGACAAATATGAATGAGCGATTCCAGCCCTGTCGATGCTGCGCCAGCACAACGTTGAATTCAGCTTGCATTGAGTGCTTTCAAATGATTAAAACTTTGAGAGGTCTAGTTTGAGCAGACTGCCTAGGTTGCGAACGACGTCGTAGTCCTTGTCAGACGCCGGGCCAAAGCCTTCAGCTTTGAAAGGCTTCAACACTTCCGGATCTTTCATCTCAAGAAACACCGTGCGAATTTTGGCTTTCAATTCAGGCTTCAAATTGGAACGCATCGTCCACGGATATTGTGGAAATGGCTTGGATTCCGCGAGTACCTTGACCTTGTTGGGATCAATCATGCCGCGTTGAACCAACACCTCGAAAATCGGTTTGCTGAGACCACCTGCCTGGGCATGACCGTTTTGCACTGCCAACGCCACGGCGTCGTGCGCACCGACAAAATGTTCGCGATATTGTGTGCCGGCCAAAAGCCCACCTTCAGCAAGCATGGACTTCGGAATCAAGTGACTTGATGTCGAAGCTTTGTCACCATAGGCCACGTCCTTGTTGGCAATATCCGCAATACTGTTGATACCGGCGCCAGTATTGACGATCAACACAGCCTGATAGGTTGTGCTGCCTTTTTGCTTGATCGCAGCAAAAGGTTCAATCTCGCTTTTCTGACGTGCCAGCACATAAGACAAGGGGCCGAAGTAAGCCAGGTCGATACGACCGTGACGCATAGCTTCTATCATCGAAGAATAATCAGTCGTTACAATCAACTCGATTTTCTTGCCTAGTGCCTTTTCAAGATACAACTCCAAAGGCTTATTGTTTTTGATGACAGTAGATGCGTTTTCATCCGGCAGCAAAGCTACCTTTAAGGTCTCTGGATCAGGATTGGGAGCCGCAGTCGCGGCACCGCTCAACAACGTGATTGCCGAGAGCAGCAAAGCCGTAAATATTGATTTCATTGTCATTCCTTACATTGATAAGTTTAAGATTGAAGCGAACGGCATGGTCGGTACTTCCGAAACGGTAGATGGTTTGGCGTCATACAGTGCTGCCAACACGTTCTCATTCAAATCGGTCGGAACCGCGTCGAACATCACCTTGCCGTGGGCAAGTCCAACGATTCGGTCTGAATATTTGAGTGCAAGATCGACTTGATGGAGACTGACCACTGCAGAGATGCCATCTTCTTTGCAGATTTGACGAAGGATTTCCAGCACCTTCTCTGAGGTTGCCGGGTCAAGACTGGCGACGGGTTCGTCGGCGAGTATCAGTTTTGGTTGCTGCGTCAATGCCCTGGCAATCCCAACGCGCTGTTGTTGCCCGCCGCTTAATTGATCGACACGCGTAAGTGCTTTATGCAATAGACCGACACGATCCAGCGCTCGCAATCCGATTCGTTGTTCTTCTTGCGATAAAGGGAAAAGACTGCGAAGTGTGGTGTGATAACCTAGGCGGCCCATCAGCACGTTCTGCAAAGCAGTGCGACGAGCGATGAGTTGATGCTGTTGAAAGACCATACCGGTCTGACGACGATGTGCCTGCAATACACGTCTGTTTTGCAACAGCCCCAATCCAACGACATCAATCGTGCCAGCGCTGGGTTGGCACATCATGTTGATGCATCGAAGCAGCGTCGACTTGCCCGCGCCAGACGCCCCAAGGAGAACGGTGAACTGTCCCTTGTGGAGTTTGAGCGAGGTAGAACGTAAAGCATAGGTATCGCCGTAGCGTACCGATACATCATTAAGTTGAATCATGGCTTGCACCCCTCTGATTTCTATTTGTAATCAATCAAGTTGATTGATTACGAATTCGAATGAGGCAATGTTAATGCTCGATTGTTACGAGTTCATTACAGAAATTGCGTGCCTATATGAAATGCATAGCGACTGACTGAGCATAGTTTTGCAGCCAAACTTTCGCGCGTATATAGAGTTGTATGGATATCAGGTATGAAAGTTTAAAGACACTGCTCTTACCATAGCTGACGGTTGGCAAACTCAAAGATCCCGCCGGATTTGTTGTGCGCTTGAATGAAATGTTGCTGGGATTAGCGAGTAAATATTTTTTAATTATTTAATTGGTTCAATTTCTCAGGGCCAAATTGATAGAGGCCACGTTGGAAGTGGCGTGGCCTCTATCTTTCACAAGCATGTTTGATGAGCGGTATATTTACCTACCGCGTTTACTGCCTATGGCTAAGGAAATGCGGAAGAAATCAAATTCCGAGTGACCGGCGGCGTAGTACGCATTCTTTTCCGCGCCATGCTAAGTTTCGCGATTTTTTCGTGTCCGCGACCACGTTTCTTATTTCACGGCTCTTTCGAGGCGATATACTGGCGCTGACGGCCGGCATCATTAACCGTCCGCTTTTGGCGGCGGTTTCAACCGGTGGATGCAACACACTAAAGGCTATGCAGATAGCGGGAGTGTGTCATGGAGCGTCGCACAAGGATCATCTATACCGATAGTCAGAAGGCTGTAATGTGGGAACGCTGGAAGAAGGGAGAATCTCTTCAGCAGATCGCACAGCTCTTTGACCGCAATCATTCCTCCGTGCAGCGGATACTTGCAGAAAGTGGCGGCATCAAGCCGCCGCACCGTACCCGCTCTATAAGATCACTAACGCTAGCTGAACGCGAAGAGATCTCTCGATCCATCGTTGCAGGTCACTCTATGCATACCATCGCCAGAAGTATAGGCAGATCACCATCGACAATCAGTCGCGAACTCAACCGCAACGGCGGTGTTGAAAGCTACCGAGCAGCTGATGCAGACAAGGCCACGTGGGAACGAGCGCATCGCCCTAAACCTTGTAAGCTCCTGCAGAATCGACCGCTAGCCAGTATGGTTGCCGACAAGCTGCGCCAGCAATGGTCTCCACAGCAAGTGGCCGGCTGGCTCAAACACATCCATCCCGATGATGAGGAGTTTCAGGTGTCTCACGAAACCATCTACAGAACCTTATTCATACAGACACGCGGTGCCTTGAAGAAGGAACTGACAGAGCACCTGAGACGCACTCGAGTCATGCCTCGCTCCCTTCATCACACCCAGAAGACAGACAATCACGGCAAGATCAGCGATGCCGTATCGATCAGCGAGCGGCCTGCGATGGTTGAAGATCGTGCTGTGCCGGGTCACTGGGAAGGCGATTTGCTATGCGGAAGTGCGAACAGTCAGATTGCGACGCTAGTGGAGCGCCATACGCGCTATGTCATGCTGGTGAAGATCGATAGGAAAGATACGCAGACGGTGGTCAATGCGCTCATCAAGCATGCAGGGAAACTACCGCAAGAACTGTATAAGTCACTGACATGGGATCGTGGCAAAGAACTCGCTGACCACAAGCGCTTCACACTAGCGACTGATATCCAGGTCTATTTCTGTGATCCAAGAAGCCCGTGGCAACGAGGATCAAACGAAAATACCAACGGACTGTTACGGCAGTACTTCCCTAAAGGGTTGAATCTCTCTGGCTATTCGCAGGCACAACTCAATGCTGTAGCAAGACGATTGAATGAACGACCAAGAAAAACACTAAACTACGAAACACCGGCTCAACGGTTTTATCAATCTGTTGCATCCACCGGTTGAAACCGCCACCCAAAGCGGACATTGGGGAAACAGACGTTAATTTGAACCGCTCCTTTAAGACTGGGGGTCGAAACCGAAAATCCGCAATTCTTGGTTGCAGCGACAAGCTTCGGCAATGCGTGCCGCCCACGCGATGGTATCCTCGCGAAGGCAGTTGCAACACAGTGAAGCTACCATTGAGCGTGAGTGCCCATCCGCCTTTGGCAACCTTGCCGTCATCAGAGACGAGCACGGGCGAATTGAGCAGCACACACGAAAGTACGTAAAGCGTGCCTAGGTGATGTGTATGTATTCACCGCCCAGTGTTTAGTAGTAATCAACCTCGATTAGGACCTTGCCGTGTTTGGGTACCTGTGGCAATGTTCAAGTTGGTCTACGACCCATACCAATCGCGCATGGGCCCACTGGTTAGAGAACGAGACTGGTGCCCGCATGCAACCGCCGATTACGTACCGTGCGCTGACTAGACGACTCGGATTCGACCTATTGGCCATCACTCCACGAGACTAACCTAATATTTTGGCTAGAACTCGTAGTATCGAAACTAGAACGCCGTTGTTGCGCTGGGCAATATTAGGTATGCATACGTTCTATTTCGACGACACCTATAATTTCGAGGCATCTCCTGATTACTTCAGCGCAAAGCGCACGCTTTTTTGGGGTTTTCCCGCAAGAGTGATTACCGCGACAGCCCTAGTTCCTATGTCTATCCTAAAAAGCCCCGTTGCCTCCAATTTGTTCTCACCGGCGGAGCTCAGCACAGCTTCCGTCTTTTCGTTACCGTTTAGCAGCGTTAGCTTTGCGGTGGCGCCTGCCGTATCGACTTTTTTCCCATGGTCTTCCACATATATGGAAACGCTCTCTGGCTTCGCCACAAGCTCGTATTGGAGCGTGCCTTGTTCGACAACTATACCCCCGTGTTTAGGTGTATGCACCTCATTCGCCTGATGACCACCGTGACCAAAGGCAGGTGAACCCGCGAGCAGGGCAAGTGATGCAAGGGTTACTACAAGCGTTTTTTTCATGGTTTTCCTTATTTGATGAACGTTTAGATAAGAGTTGTGGCGAAAGTGGTATTCGCCACAACCTTTGATTAAAAAGCTTCTTTACTGCTTTCGGCGGCGAGTCTTTCCAGCGGCTTTCTTCCAAATAACCAGAACATAGCCGGCGTCAGAAACGTATCGAGGATGGTTGAACTGATGAGCCCCGAGAAAATCACGACAGCCACTGGATGCAGGACCTCAGTGCCCGGCGTTTCGGCTTCAAAGAGCAGAGGAGCAAGCGCAAAGGCTGCCACCAAGGCTGTCATCAAGACCGGTGTAAGCCGCTCTAGCGAACCGCGAACTATCATCTTCTGGTTGAAGCTTTCCCCCTCAAACGCGCAAAGGTTGATGTAATGACTCACCTTTAAAATGCCGTTTCTAGTTGATATACCTGCCAATGTGATGAAACCGATGAGCGCGGCAATAGACAGTGGCTGCCCGGATAGCCAAAGCCCGATGACTGACCCCACAAGTGCCAATGGGATATTCGCCATAATCATGAGCGTCAGTGCACTTGAACGATATCGGCTGTACAGGACTAGAAAGACCATTGCAGCGGAAACGAGGGAAAGCAATCCAATTAGGCGACTGGCTTGCTCCTGCGCCTCGAATTGTCCATCCATGGTGACAAAATATCCCTCTGGCATTTTGGTTTGCGCGACTACGCTACGAATGTCCGCAACCACCTCGGACAATGGACGGCCTTGTGCATTAGCTGACAAAACAATGCGCCGCCGTCCATCGTCTCGTGAAATCTGGTTCGGTCCGTCTGACTCTTCGATAGTTGCCAGTTTCCCGAGCGGCACTTGCCCGTTGGGCGTATCAATAAGCAGCTGACGCAATCCGTCCATTGAACGTGCGGTTTCGGGTAAACGGAGCACTAGGTTGAATCGCCGGTTGCCCTCGATGACTTGGGCAATACGCTCTCCGTCAATGAGCGTTTGCAACTGCGCAGTCAATATAGAAGGCGCTATCCCATACTGTTCTGCACGGTCATAATCCACCCGTATTTTGATTTCAGGCGTCAAGACCTGCTTTTCGACTTCAAGGTCGGCGATGCCCTGTATGCGAGACAGTGCTGCTCGTAAAGCCTCAGCCTGGCCGCGCAAGGTATCGAGGTCGTCGCCGAAGACTTTGATGGCAATTTGCGCACGCACACCGGACAGCATGTGGTCAATTCGATGAGAAATTGGCTGGCCGATGTTGATTGCAGCAGGCAGCGAAGAAAGCCGGCTCCTGATATCGGTATAAATCTCATCCCTGGAGCGCTCTGACGGCCTCAGGTTCAAGTCTAGTTCGGATACATGGACACCCTCGGCATGTTCGTCCAGTTCGGCGCGGCCTGAACGGCGCCCGACATACTCAACTTCCGGGACCTGTTTTATTAATATTTCGGCCTGACTTGCCAGCCGAACCGTTTCGGCTAGCGTTGTACCTGGATTTAGCCGCAGCCCAATGAGTACCGACCCCTCATTAAACGGAGGGAGGAACGTCGTTGGAAAGAAGGGGATAGCGGCAGCCGCCAACAGGACAGCCGCACCTGCGGCTAGCAGCAATGGGCGGGCATGGGACAGCGCCCACTGAAGGCCCCGAGCATATCGTTCTTTCAGCCACCGGACTGAAGCAGGCTCACCATGGTCCAGCTGCTTCATGCCAGGCAAAAGGTAATACGCCATGACCGGTGTCAACGTGACTGACACCAGCATCGAAGCGAGAATCGAGACAATGTAGGCAATACCTAACGGCACAAACAAGCGGCCTTCCATACCGGGCAAGAAGAAGAGCGGCACGAACACTAGCACGATGATGATAGTTGCCACCACAATGGCAGAGCGCACTTCCAGCGTTGCTCTCGCAATCAACTCAAGAGGACTAATCCTGGCGGCATTCCCACGTTCCAGTTTTAACCGACGCAACACGTTTTCTACGCCGACGACTGCATCGTCTACTAGCTCACCAATCGCGATGGCTAGCCCGCCAAGAGTCATGGTATTTATCGACAAGCCGAAGTACTTGAATACAAGTACCGTAATCAAAATGGAGACCGGGATGGCGGTGAGGGAAATGAGCGTCGTGCGAAAATTTCCAAGGAAGAAGTAAAGAATGACTGCGACCAGCACGGCGGCCGTCATTAATTTGACTTGAAGATTGCCAATGGACGATTCAATGAAGTTCGCTTGCCGGAATGTGACCTGTGGAGTCTCCATGCCTGGAGGCAGGCTTTTTTTCATCTCTGTCAGCGCAGCTTCAATCTGACCCGTGAGCTTGACGGTATCCGCATCCGGCTGCTTCTGCACTCCTAAAATCACGGCAGGTTGCCCGTTATACCCTGCATCGCCCCGTTTGATTGCAGGTGCAAAGGTCACATCTGCCACCTGTTTGAGGAGAATGGATTGCCCATCCCTTGCCACGAGAGGCAGACGTTGCAAGTCTTCCAACCGAGCGGTGCGCCCGATATTTCGGATTAAATATTCGCGTGAATTCAATTCAAGAAAGCCACCGCTCGTGTTGGCTGAAAAGCCGCGCAGCGCGGTTTCTACCTGCTCGAGGGAAATGCCCAGATTTGCCATCCTGGCAGTGTCCGGCTGCACCTGGTACTGGCGCACTTCGCCGCCGATTGGAATGACTTGCGCAACGCCAGGGATTGTCAGCAAGCGTGGCCGCAATACAAAATCTGCATATTCACGTGTTGCCATCGGAGTGATTTTTTGCGGGTCGATGGGAATCGCGATGAGCATAATTTCACCCATAATGGAGGAAATCGGCCCCATCGAAGGCATGATTCCTTCCGGCATTTGCTCACGCACCAGATTGAGTCTTTCAGAAACCATTTGGCGAGCGCGGTAAATATCAATATCCCAATCGAACTGTACGTACACGAACGACAAGCCTGCGGACGAAACAGAGCGTACTGATGTCACACCCGGCATCCCGTTCATTGTCGTTTCAAGCGGGAATGTGATTAGTTGCTCGACTTCTTCAGGCGCCATGCCGCCAGCTTCAGTCATCAAGGTAACCGTTGGCCTGTTCAAGTCGGGAAACACGTCCACTGGAATTTTTCCCAGCGTAATGCCGCCGTATATCATGAGCACGACAGCCATTGCCAATACGAACAGGCGATTCTTCAGGCCTGCACTGACGAGGTAATTGAACATGCGTTACCTCACCTGATTGACTAAAGGTGCACCTTGCACAACGACGCGTTCACCGCCCTGCAAGCCATTGATAACGGCGACCGTAGACGCATCCAAAGGCGTAAAACGTACCGGCCTTTGCACAAACTGCTCAGCACTAGTGTGGACCCAGACGATATCCTGGTTGCTGGCGCTTTTGACGATGGCGCCGGCGGGTACTGCTACACCGGGAATAGTTGACTTAGACTGGGCGAAAACTTTCACTGCCTGCTCAACCGTAAGTGGTGTGACCTTGCCATCTTTAGGGCGGCGAATGTGAAACTGAATTGGTACGGTCTGCTCGCGTAGTGTGCTGCCAGCGCCAATAAACTCAAGCGGCAACGATTCACCAGAGTTAGTGCGAGCCGTAGCTGATGCAATATTTATCGCTACTTCTGCATCGTGCGCGACTGCCTCAATGCGCAAACGATTCAGGTCGACTATCTCAAATAAAATCGTCCTTGCGTCGACTACCTGACCAGCGACAACGCTAGCAGACGCAATGACTCCAGAAGCTGGTGCCGTCAAGGCTTCCCTCGATGAAAGACTGCCTCCTATAGCGGCTAAGCGTTCGTTTGCACTTTGCAGTTCTGATTGAGCAGCGTCAATATCTTTCTGCGGGACGCTTCCTTCAAGCTGTTTAAGTCGCATAAAACGCTTCTCTGCCAGGGTTTTGGTTGAGCGAAGTTCAGCGGCCTGAGCCGTCTGGTTGGCACGTTCGAACGTATCAATCGATGGCCGCACATAGGCCAGAATCTCTCCCTTCTGAACCGCTTGTCCTAACGAAGGCAGCCCCCGTGGTCCCGGTTCAATTCGCCCAGCGACAGTCGGCTGCACCATGCCTCCTGCGTTGGGGTCCATGACGACCTTGCCAACCAACTCGAAGGCTTGCGGCAGTTCCTTGCGTTCCGTGATGATGGTGCGAACGCCTAGCTGACGTTGCGTGAGCTTAGGCAGAAAAACGCTACCATCCGGCAAACGCTTTGGCCCATTTGAATTCATACTGGGCGCTGTATCTTCACCATGGTCGTGACCCGGGCCCGCCGTCACTCGACCATTTATCAGCACCAAAAGGACGCTTGCTAAGATTGTTTTATAAAGAATTGTATGCATCACTTTAGTGCTCCTGAATTACGGCGCTTTTGCAACCACCGTGCTGCCCATATAAGGGCCGCTAATACAAAAAAGACCAGTGCCCATATGCCGGCTCGTTCTAAAGCATGTGATGATTCGTCATCGTGGCTGGCAGATTCTTCCGGTACGACCAGGTTTCCGGCAAGTACATCGATTTCATCGCCGACAGTAATAGTCAATGTGATTGGATAGCTTCCAGGCTTTTGGAAAGAAGCTGCAGCAAAACTATAGTCACCATGCTCCTCATGAAACTGTCCGACCGCTTTAGCAATACCGCTTTCCAGTTCGACCTTGGCTTTCAGGATGGGCGCGTTGTCAGCAAAACGGTCTACGAAGATAGATAGTTCGCTTCCACCCAGTACACCCACTACTTCAAACAGGTCTGAATGCGCCTCAAAGCGAGGGGATGCGGTTCCGGTAGTGGTTAGTGGCGCCTCATCACCGTGGTCATGACCCGGACCTGCTATTACAAGATTTGATGTGAGAGCCATGCAAAGTAGAGGCACGGCAAATAATGAAAAGAAACGGTTCATGGCAAAAACCCTAATGCTTGGTTGACACGGGAAATAGCATGACCGATTTCGAGGCTGGCACGCGACAATGCTAGTTCAGCTTCAAAACGTTCGTTCTCGCTACGTAAACGGACCGACAGGTCAAGCTCTCCAAGACGAAAAGACTTGGCATACAAAACTTGGGTATCGGTTGTGAGTTGATAGCGCTCCTTGGCAAGCGCTTCTATGATGTACGCCTGTTCAAGCTCATCTCTGGCTGTGTCAATTTCGGAATGAATGCGGTCGCGCGCGAATCCCAATGCGGCCTGGGCTTCAATCAGGTCGGCATTGGCGGTTGTGATACGGGGCGCATTGCGTGATTGGGATGCCAGCGGAATGCGAACAGAAAACCGTACAGAATTTTCATAGCTGTTGGCAAATGCCGGCCTCTCGCGTACAACCCCGACAGCGATTTCAGGTGGCTCCCGTCGCGTTGCGCTTGCCTGCGCAAGGCGCGCCTGATTGACCTGAACGGTGCCAGCCAATGCAGCTAACTGGGGAAGTTCATGAGACTGCGCGTCGTTCTGCGTCAAGACTTCACCCGATAGCGGTAGCTCCGCCATCCCGGTCAGCATCGTGAAAATCCTGAGTGCCTTAGACGCTCGGGATTTTGCATCGATGAGGGTTGACCGAGCAAGTCGCTCTGCGCCTTGAGCTTGGTTTAAATCGGTCCGTGCCAAGTCTCCTGCTTTGACGCGACGTTCAACGTCTTGCATCAGAATCGCAGCTTCCGCAGCTTTCCTAACGGCCAAGTCATAGTCGTTCTGTGCAAAACGTGCTTGCCAGTAGGCGTCACGAACTTCGCCAGCTACTTTCAACTTGTCAGCGTGGTTCTTCACGTCCAGCAAGCTTGATTCGGCTGCCGCCAGGCGCTGCGCTGAACTTTTGGTTCCCGGGGTCCAAAGTGGCACTGTTATCTCGGCTTCAATTTCACGCTCTCCACGGTTTTGGTTATACCGGTCAGTGCGCTGCGCCAGGGCGACGCTCGGCGGTGCAGGAAACAGGGACGCCGCGGCATCGCGTCTGGCCGTCATTTCTTCCTGACGAGCTGCCAGTGCGATACCTTCAGGTTGTTTAGTCCAAGCGGCCTCAACGGCCGCTTTAAGCGTCGGTTGGGCACCGAAGGACAGGCTTGTATAGCCCAATAAAACCGCCGCTAACATTTTGGACACCAAAATGCAGGGCGAACGAAAACTTCGCATCAAATTCTCCTTAGTTAAAAAACAGGGGAATCCGGCGAATACGCTAGAGATTAACGGTGATGGTAGTTAGAAATGAGCGACTCGCCGGACTAGACGGCAAGCGACCATTGCGGCTTTTCCGGCCGGGTAGGAAGAATTGATTTTAGATAGGATGTACTGGAAAGATAAGCTTGAGCCAACGATGGAAAAGTCGATGTATCAGCCATAGGAATGACGAACGCTGCAGCTAAACCATGACAAGCCACGCAGTCAGCATGCAATGTCATTGAACCGCCATTCTGTTCATCATCGGCATGTGCCTGCTCATGTTGATGCTCGTGATGTCCAAAGTGCGGTGCCGTCACTTGTTCATGCTGACAATAGACTGCGACCGCCGCCCAAGAGGCCTGGAACGGCAGTATTGTCAGCAACAAAATGAGAAGCAGCCTTTTCATAGGTGTGAATAATATCACTCATCGAAAAATATTTTCACAGCTATAAGTGACAAGGTGGGGATACTGCCAGCCTCGGCTAGCTGGGATAACTATCACCCGTAATGGGGAGTCTTCGTTCGCGTCAGGGTTGCTGAGGCGTGTCCGCTACCGGCCAGAATTGGACACTCCAATTCTTTCTGCGATACACAAAGTGACGAAAGAGATGTCGATATGACGTTCCACACATACGTTGTAGCCCCTTCTCAGCACGGTACCGTCGAGCGATCGCTCTAAGCGGCATTTCTAGGTTCAGATATGTTTAAAAAAGCCGCTGGAATGCGGATTTTTTTCGCATGCTGCGACCAGAAATTGCACTACCATGATTCAACATAACAGAACGCGCTTCCAGTTTGAATCTGGAGGTGATTCCGCATTTAAGGTTGGACGACTTTCAAAGCTTTATATCCAGGTTCAAAAACCTCAGCAAAGGAATTGCCATGACTAAAATGAGCGGTGAAAAAGCATCGCAATTAGCCATTAACTTGATCCAGGAGCAGCTACATATACTGCAGTTATCGATTGCGATGGTTGGACAGCTGGCTGATGCCGATGATTTAGAAGAGGCCGTGCTACTTGACGTTCTGCGCCGAAAACCACGGCTTCAAAAAACGGGTTCAGGTGGAAATATTGCGGCGTCTTATGCGGCGATTGACCCGCAATGGGATTTACGTGCAGTTACACAGAATTTGCGTGCGGATCCATCGCAAAAAAACCGTTATCTTCGTGTCGTAATTAGCAACGTTTTGCTAACTGTCGGTGCGTACTTTCGCCAGAATAATATGGCCGAGATGCGTACGCCCGAAGTGCAATTCTTGGGGCATATCTTTAACGCTATTCTTAACGAGAATAAATTCGATATTGAGCCGGGTTATTTACCCATCGCCACCTTTGACGGTTTGGTTATTGATGACAAACTTAATGGCACATTATTATTTGGTGAAGGTGCAAATGAAGGATTTCTGGAATTCGGAGATGCGATCGCGCTCCTGCAATGGTTATCGCGATTTTTGCGTGGAGAGAAGAATTTTGTCTCTGGAGGCGATGCAGGTTAACAGAAACTTTTCTGATCGTGCCAGATTCTGCGTATAACGTTCGCAACTGGACCGGGATGAAATAGCGCCTACTACCCAAAATTTTTATTGATCTATGAGACCGCACTAAACATGAAAAAATCGTCAATCAAAATACTTATGGCAGGAATCATTGTGGCGACTCACGGATTTTCGGCTATGGCACAAGATCAAGCTCAAGCAAAAAGTAATACTTCATCAGCGATCTTTGCTGCGGGCAGCTTGCGCGCAGCGATGGATGAAATCATTGAGGCTTACACCGCACAAAGCAGTAATAGGTTCAGTGCAAAGTACGGTCCCTCCGGCAAGCTGAGGCAAGAAATAGAAGCGGGTGCAAAAGTTGACGTGTTTGCTTCGGCCTCAACGGAACATACGCAGGCGCTGGCTCAACAAAAGCTGCTGGGACCTTCCGAAGTATTTACACACAACGATCTTTGCGTAATCGCGCGAGCTGAATTGGCTCTGACTGCAGCCAACATGTTGGAAGTATTAAGTCAGACTTCGGTTCGTGTAGCGACATCTACCCCATTGAGCGATCCAATGGGCGATTACACGTGGCAGTTTTTCAGAAATGCAGATATGAAGCGGAGTGACTTCTATCAGGTTATGGATGCAAAGGCGCTCAAACTATCCGGTGCAACGGTGCCAGTTGCGGGTGAAAAATTACCCTATATAAGAGCTTTTGAAGATAACAAGGCGGATGCTTACATCATGTATTGCACGAATGCCGTGATTACCAAAAAGGCTCTGCCGTATTTAAATGTACTCCGGATTCCCGATGCTCTCAATGTACGTAGCGAATATGGAATTGCGGCAGATATCAATTCAGCTGCAGGTAAAGATTTCGTGCGTTTCGTTATGCAAACGCGAGCACAAAGTATTTTGAAAAAACATGGTTTTGACTAATATATTCTTGTGTCATCGTCATAAATGTGAGGACTGACTGAATATTCGCATTAAAGTAGCCACGCATCCGCGCACGAAAGTAGCTGGTCATTCGTATTTCAAAGTAGCCACGACAGCTTATTCAAGCTGAAGCGGACGGGCGCTCTCGAAAAGCATATCGATTGGCCTGTGCATCGTATAGCGCGTGATGTTCAGGCAGATTGTTATCCTTATGAAATTTATAGCGCAGCAATTCGTTGATGTTGCGATTAATCATACGTGCTTGACACCATGGTGGTACGCGATAGTCCAATGCGCTGGAAAATAGATCCCAGTCTGACTGATAGTCAAAGCAAATTTCAACGTCTTCTTCGAGGGGCCTGACAATTCTGAGCCAAGTTGTCATTTTGACGCACAGATCCTCAACGGCACAAGACGTATCTTGGATGCGTCCAAGTAATGGAATTACTGTTTCGCGCACGAATGCGTTACAGCTACTATCAGGGTACGGCACCTCGGCATAGAATTCTTCACCCGACTGCGCGACCATAGCGATGCTTATGAGGTGAATATCGATAAAATCAGTAAATTCGGTATCGATGAAAATTTTGAACGACATAAGCTTCTTGCTCCTTCAGTGCTTTGCAAATAGATGGCTATTTTCAAATGCGGCTAAGTGGCTACTTTAATGCGAATACTCACACGCCTAAAGACATCGGCACTTTTCCATAGATCTCTTCCAAAATTTGACCCCATCATTCTTGTTAGTCGACGCCTAATGGAATGTTCCTTAAGGGGCATTCCAAATCTAGAGAGAAACCAGGAAGAGCGAGTATTCGACCTCAAAAAAGTAGGTCTAATCTCTACTGCGTAAATTTCGGCCAATTCTTTAACTCGTAGAGATGCTGCGCATTGGCGATTGTGAATCGGTTGTTGGTCTTTAGAGAGAAATTGGCGTATTTCTATTTTTGACATTGAACATACCGTTGCAATGTCTTTGTCTCCTAGGATGAATATTCGCATGAAGGTTGCCA